>NZ_JBBHKX010000003.1:0-341100 GCF_037572275.1 Corynebacterium sp. H78
TTCCGAACCCGGAAGCTAAGTCTGCCTGCGCCGATGGTACTGCACTCGGGAGGGTGTGGGAGAGTAGGTCGCTGCCGGCATTGTTTTTGTGGGGGTCTGGTCCTTGTGGGCTGGGCCCCCTTTTTTTTGTGTGGCTACTCGAACACACAAGCGAAGGCTGTAGTAGTGGCCTGCCTTGTTGGTGATTGCTGCCTGGTGGGTTAGCCGTGATAAGTGGTATGGCAGTATGTACCGTATGAATCAGCCGACTAGCACTACTGGCTTCACTCCGGTGACCACGGATGAAGGCAAGCTTCAGCAGCTCATTGAGTATCTTGAAGAGCATGTGCCCGCTTATCGTTTTATGTCGACTCCAGTGCCGTGGCAGGGCAGTGAAGACGAAGTTCGTGTAGCGCGAGCGGAAGCGAATACTCGAGCCGCTCGTTTGCCGGACGCTATTGTTCACGCGTCAATGCTGGTTCTTGGTGCTGGAGTGAACCACACGCTGCCCTTCGTCGCATTCGCAGACCCCGCGAGCCTCGTTTTCGACGAGACGACGATCGCAGGAGTTCCGGTGACGGTGTATGTCCCCACAGCTGCTTCTGGGGCGGTCGTGGTTGCTGCACATGGTGGTGCTTGGTGGATGGGTAATGGCGTGCTCAGGGAGAATTCTTTTGGCCCTGACTGCGCTGCACTCGCAGAACGTTCCGGTGCGGTGGTCGTCGATGTTGACTACCGTTTGGCTCCTGAACATCCGATGCCAGCGGCCGCAGAAGACGTCAGCGCGGTAGTAAATGAACTGCGCAATGCTGCCTCTGGCTCAGCAGAGTTCCCAGCTGTCTTTCCTGAGGAAGTTCGGGTTCGGACCAACTTGGACGACATTGTCCTTTGGGGTGTGTCTTCTGGCGGGCATACGTGTGTCCGAGCACTTGATTTCATTACTGGCGAGTTGCCGGTCCTTGCGCTCACAGCGCCAGCGTTGGATCTCACTGGCTACTCAGAGGAGCTGTTGACTGCTGTTTTTGGCACTACCGACGCTATCGATCCAACTGTGTCGCCCGTACGACGCACTATCCCGCAGGGACTTCAGGTCTTGGTACAGCTCGGCAGCAAGGACGATACTGTCCGTGGTGGTGCCGAGTTCGCTGAGTTGGTCAATGCACATGGCGGTAGTGCGATGGTCGAGACATACCTGGCAACTCATCTAGTCGCTGTACCTGCGGTTCAGCGTGATCGCATCACAGATCTTGCGCGCTTCATTGTGAAGGTTACGCAGACAGAGCGGGAGCTTCCCGACGTCGCGGTAGGCGAATACGACAAAGAAGCGATCGACAAGGCCAATGAAGATTCGTGGGACTGGTCCCAGCAGGCTGGTCGCTACTCCAACTAATCCGGGAGACTGCTAGTCAATAATTAGTAGATCGTGCTTCGTCGCGCGGATATCTGGAACGCGGTCGAGATTGTTCTGCAGCAGCATCCAGTCGGCGTGTGCGATAGTTCGTTCAGCTTCCCGCACAACCTTGGTGTCGCGTGTGCCCCAAGCGATTGGCACGGGCGTGACCTGGTCAAATGAAGCCGAATTCTCCTGGTGATTGCCGCCTACAGCCACCGCTGGCACTCGAGCCCCACGACGACGCGGAACGCCTGAAACTTTCGTGACAGTCCTTAGGGTCAGTGCTCGCTGCGGAGTTCCCCAATTCTGATCCTTGCGCGTATCGACGAGCGCCATGAGCGTCATCGTCCGTGGCTCAACTTCTGCGATCACAGCAGGGCATAGTGGCGACTCGTCGTAAAGCTGTTGAGGTGCGGTGACTGCGGAGCCGAGCTTGACTGATACGAAGAGGTAGAAGACACCGACGACGATCAGGAAGATGGCGAGGTACAGGGTCCATCCGGCACTGCCGAGCCACAACATCACTCCGGCTGCAATGAGGAGTAGTATCGAAAAGACGATGCCCGAAGTTTTGAGTCGACGGCCGTCGCGGTAGTACTCGTTGTTTTCCTTGTTGTGGTTTTCATCAACGGGAAAAGTAAAGCTCATTGTGCTGAGTGTCCTTGGTAGGTCAGTGCTGATAGTTCGACGTCTAAGAGAGTTCGTCGCCGGGAAGCGTGGGGCCAAGCAGCTCGTCGGCATCGACGATGCGATACGCGTAGCCCTGCTCTGCGAGGAAACGCTGCCTGTGTGCCGCATATTCAGTATCCAGGGTATCCCGCGTCACCACTGAATAGAAGATTGCGCCACCGCCGTCGGCCTTCGGCCGGAGCAACCGTCCGAGGCGCTGTGCTTCCTCCTGGCGAGAGCCGAAGGTTCCAGACACCTGGACTGCGACGGATGCTTCAGGAAGGTCGATGGAGAAATTTGCGACCTTACTGACGACGAGAGTTGTTAATTCTCCACTGCGGAACTGATTGAAAAGCTTCTCGCGCTTGGCGTTGGGAGTCTTGCCATCGATGACCGGTGCGTTTAGTGCTTCGCCGAGTTCTTCAAGTTGGTCAAGGTACGCGCCAATGACAAGTGTGGGTTCGCCCTTGTGGCGCTCCAAGATCTTCGTGACCACGGGGATCTTCGTCGGTGTGGTGGCAGCCAGGCGGTACTTGTCATTTGCTTCGGCGACGGCGTAGACCATGCGCTCGGCCTCTGTTGCAGTGACGCGGACTTCGATGCAATCGGCGGGAGCGATCCAGCCTTGGGCTTCGATGTCTTTCCACGGAGCGTCGTAACGCTTTGGCCCGATTAGGCTGAAGACGTCGCCTTCGCGGCCGTCCTCGCGAACCAAGGTGGCGGTCAGACCGAGGCGTCGACGCGACTGCAGATCTGCGCTCATGCGGAAAACTGGGGCAGGGAGAAGGTGGACTTCGTCGTAGATGATGAGGCCCCAGTCGCGGGAATCGAAAAGTTCGAGGGCACGGAACTCGCCCTTGGTTTTGCGCGTGACCACTTGGTAGGTCGCGATGGTGACCGGACGGATTTCCTTGCGTTCGCCCGAGTACTCGCCGATTTCGTCTTCGCTTAGCGACGTACGCTTGAGCAGCTCATCGCGCCACTGACGTCCAGCGACAGTATTAGTGACCAGGATCAGCGTCGTGCGCTGTGCATCGACCATGGCAGCAGCGCCGACGATGGTTTTGCCCGCACCACAGGGCAAGACAACGACACCAGAGCCACCTTCCCGGAAGGAATCCGCTGCGTGACGCTGGTAGTCGCGGAGCTCCCACACGTCACCGTTGCCGTCCCACGAGATGGAGTGTGCCTCGCCGTCGACGTATCCGGCGGTGTCGCGGGCTGGCCAGCCAACCTTCAGCAGTTCCTGCTTGATGCGTCCTCGTTCGGAAGGGTGGACGGTCCACGTATCGTCGTCGATCTGCTCGCCGAGCATCGGGCGAATTTTCTTGTGACGAGTCACTTCAGTCAGCACGGCAGGATCCGTCGACTCCAGCACAAGGCCGTGAGCCGGATGCTTGAGCAAGGTCAAGCGTCCGTAGCGGTCCATGGTTTCTGCGACGTCGACAAGTAGAGGCTGCGGAACCGGGAACCTGGAGTAGGTTTCGAGTACATCGACGACTTGCTCCGCATCGTGACCAGCAGCGCGGGCGTTCCACAGCGCCAGCGGTGTGATTCGGTAAGTGTGGATGTGCTCGGGAGCGCGCTCCAGTTCAGCGAACGGCGCAAGCGCGGCACGGGCAGCCTCGGCTTCAGCGTGATCGATTTCCAGCAGGACAGTCTTGTCCGATTGCACAATGAGTGGACCAGTGCCGAAAGCCATAAGCCACCAAACCTCTCTAATAGAGCCAAAACTCCATTATGGCCTGCTTCGGGCTAATCGTCTAACACGACTTCTGTTACTCGGTGCAGCAGGAAGCGTAAAACTTGGCCGGTTGCCGGATCGATCGCGTCGACTTGCCCACCGGATACGGTAGCGGGGCGCACTTTACGACGTCCCTTGTGCCCATTTCGATCCACGTAACCGATAGTGACATCACGGCCAGCTCGGCATGCTCGCTGCAGAAGCGATAGGGCAGCGGCGCCGCTTGCAGGATCGTCGTCCATGTCGATCCGAGTGGATGGATCACTATCTTTCGCTCGGTCGCCCGCTCGCATTGATTCGAGAGCTTGGCTGACACGACCGGCGTCGGTAACTGTTTCTGGTCGTGCTGCGGGACGTCGAGGGGCATCTGACGTGCGGAAAGGTTCCGGCGACAAGTCTAGTGCTGCGCCAAGAGCGTCTTCGGCGGTGGCGGAATGCCCCGCATCGCGAAGTGCATTCATGACTTGAACGAGCGGCGCTTGCGAGACTGCAACAGTATCTGCAATGAGTCGTAGACCAAATTGCGTGGCGACGGGTGTCGACATGATGTTGGCGAGCACAGCTGGGTCATCACACCGTATATAACTGGCTGCAGGGCCACCGCGAACGAGGCCGTGTCGGCGCGCAACGTCATCGATCAAATAGGTGATGGATTGGGGCACATCGCTGAGCGAGCGTTGCGCCAGGAAATCCTGGATATCGCGGGCTGCCACTCCGGAATCTAGCGCTCTGCGAACGGAGGTTTCGGTCACTCTGTAGACGCTGGCAAGTCCCGGAGATTCCAAATCAGCGAAGGACTCAAGCATGGTGGCAAGAGCGGGTGCTGCGGGTCCTGGTACCAAAATGGTGAGATCTGCCTGCGCCATGATGCTCTCGGTCGGCGCCGGTAACAATGGGGCTAGTGTGTCCGCAACATCATCAGCTGAACTACCTACAGCGACTCTACCTGCCGAAGTCACCGCAACGGCATCTCCTTGCACGACAACGAGGCCAAGGGCTGCTAGGTCGTCGAGGGCAGCGTCGAGAAGCTCGGTCGCTGTGCGTGCTGCCAGAATCGGACGTTGGGTGGCAAAGACCGTTCGGAAGTCAGCGACGGCGGAACTCGGTGCTGTGCCGTCAATGGCTGGGCATGCCTGTACGAGTACATCGAGGATTGCGTGGCGCAGTGGTGGCAGCGTTGATAAGCGGGCGTGGGCTGACAACAGCGCAATTTTCTTACCATCGGGACCCGGGGTACCAACGAGCCATGGGGCGAAATCGTGGCGCAACCACGCCTGAATGAGCAGTGCCCACCGCTGCGCAGCTGTCGCTTCGAAGAACTCATCGGTAGCTGCCATAGGAGTGAAGTAGTCGCCACCAGTGTCATTGGGTGGCAGCGGATGAGGCGTGCCGACGGTGGCCAATAAAGCAGCCTCCGCGTAGGACATGGCGCGGGAGAGCTCTGCTTCCGAACAACCAATATCGGATAGGAGGCTGCGATGCTCGCGAACCCCGATCACTCCGTCTTTCAGCGTTGGCGACGGATCATGGCTGAGCCGAGTCAATAGGTCTGCTGTTATGCGCAACAACTCGAGAACGTTACCGGCAGCTCGGCCATCGATATCGCGAATCGGAGTTGTGTCGGGCGTACTCGGGCGCAGAATGACGGGCACATCGGGGATCGCAGCACCACGCATGACTGCTCGCACACGAGAAGGCAGCCGAACAGTTGACGAGTCGACGCGTTCTAACAATCCGTTCGCAATGAGTCGAGGTACCGGCAACGACGGATCCGCATCGGGGTCGGCATCTTTGGTGGTACCGAGTCCGCCAGCTTCGGCCAGCGTGGTGAGGAGTCGAGATTGCTTGGTGTCGACGTCGTCAAGTAGAGCCCGAATAGTGGCGACCGAAGGCGCACCTGGAGTGGGTAGAATCGACCACCCTGGTGGTAGCGAACTGGAAATCTCGTCGACCAGCATCAACTGGTCTTCGAAGGGGAGTGGCTTCTTTCGCGAGGACTTTCCGACAAACGTGCCACCACCACCTGGTCCATTGCCGTAGACAACACCGAGCTGACGAAGCTCGTCTGCAGCAGCCCTGATATGGGTCGCGGTAGGTCGCTGGTTACGATCGATCTTGGCCTTTTCTAAGGAGTCGCCGATGTTCTCGATGATTGTAGACATCGCGACGGGGTCGAGTTCAGCGCCGGCGCTTGCTGCTGCTTCAATGACCGCGAGCTGCAGTGCCGTAAGTTCGGGCAACATGCGCATGATGGACGCACGAAGCTGTAGCCGAGCAGCAAGGACATCCGTGGAACGCGGAGGCGGGGAGACCGCATCCGGTCGCTTATGCAGCAACTCAATGAGGAATCGATCGGGGCGATCTTCCAACCATTGGCGGAATTGAGGGAAGGGGGTGATTTCGGTCATGACAACCCCCACCTTAGTGAGTAGAAAACGTGACTGTGCGTCGACTTTCTGAGAGAATCAAATCTATGGCTAACGTTCAGAAGAAAAACCAGTACGTCGATGCAGGCTGGCCACAGGATCTCGAGCCTGGACAGCATGCGGTTACAGAGCTCATTGCAAAGCACGCTGGTGCGGACTCTCCATTTGGCTCCATTGAGTTCCCAGTTCCTGCAGAGGATCTGCATTACGTGCACCCAACCACGATTATTAACAAGTAGTCGCTGACGTCACGTTAGCGCTTTAGTGTGCTGATGACCGCGCAGGTCCTGGTGGGCGTGCGCGGCTTTCGCCTTTCCAAAACCGATCTATAATTGATCGCATCGGCCTGAATGGCGCCAGCTGGACTGCGCTAGCTGGTTGGCGCAAACAAGAAACCGCCCTGCACTCCATTGTTGGAGTAGGGCGGCTTCTTTGTAGGTATTCGTCAGTGCAACACTGGCGACCTTCCAAACTTAGAAAGGCAAGCCTGGGATAGCTGGCATTGCTGGAACCTGTGGGGTGTCGAAGCCCATTGCAGGCAGCTGAGGCATTGCTGGCATTGCTGGAACCTGTGGGGTGCCACCGTAGCCGTTGATTGCGATGTTGAAGAAGTTGGTGATCTCGGCTGGAACTGGCATACCAGCTGCGTTTGCAACGCCCTGGACCTCGTTCATGATCGCCTGCAGGTCGCCAGCGGTAGCTGCGCGGGACATACGATCAATGACACGCTGGATCGAAGCCGGGTCGGTCAGGTTGATGCCAGCAGCTGCGTTATTGGAACCAGTAGATGGGGTAACGCCGTTGACTGGCTTTGGACGCTCGGTTGGGCCGGAAGAGAGGCCGAGACGCTGGGAGCAAGCAGGCCATGCGTTCCAACCCTGGGACGCTAGAACCTTTTCAGCAACCCAGATCTGCTGATCCTTGGTTGCACGGTCAGCGGTTGGAGCGAACTCGCCACCGCCGAAGCCGGTCCAGGTGCTTGGGCTGAACTGCAGGCCACCGTAGTAGCCGTTGCCGGTGTTGATGTGCCAGTTGCCACCGGACTCGCACTGGGCCAGGCGCTCCCAGTCGGAGTAAGGAGCAGCGGATGCTGCTGGTGCGAATGCAGCGGCGCCGAAGCCAACTGCGAGGCCTGCGATGGCGACCTTTGCTGCGGTGTTCTTGGTGTTGCGAGCCATGATGGAATGTCCCTCTCGTTGTACTTTTGGTGTCGCCGTCGGGGTTAGCTGTCGGATTCGGGCGGAAGGATTGCCCGGCGGACGGATGTCCGGCCTCACCCCAAGGATGCAAGCGCAATACGAGTTCAACGATGTGCTTGTCCAACAAAAGCCACAGGCGAGCTGTTGCTTTGTGGTTTCCCCGACCCCGTTCTTCGATCAGGATGTCCCTGTGAAATTGTGTGGCGTAGCAGTGTGTTTAGTGTCGCCCAGAACGGGGTTTGGCGAAATGCGACCACGCTGCCATGCGCTTCGTAACAGCACGGTAGCGGTTTGTAACGGAATAGTCACGCTAAATCGCCGAGAGAAGATTTATTACTAAAAGTGATAACGTTGGCCGAACTTCCTATAATCCCAGGGTGAATCCGCCGATGAAAACAGAGTGGCACATGTGAATTACCCCTAAAGTGGTGAAGTTCACGTTATAAAGTCGTTATCAGCCCGTGAGTTCCCGAATTCCCAATAGTTCTTCAGTGTCTGGGCAGTGGCGAGGCCGTCGAAAAGTGTTTATCTAAACGGATGCTGTACACTTGTATTCTTTAACAATTATCAATTGTCGCTCGTGACCAGGCGCGAACAGTCGGCTAGTACTAGAAACTATTGCTAGTGCCGATGGCTCCATTGAAAGTGCGCGACAATCGAGTGATGAAGAAAGGTGATGTCACGTGCCGATCGGCAAAATGAAGTGGTACGACAAAGACCGTGGCTTCGGCTTTGTTTCAAATCCAGATGGCGAAGACGTGTACGTCGGCCATGCGGTCTTGCCGGAGGGCGTAGAAGAGCTCCACCAAGGCCAGCGTATCGAGTACGACTACGCAGATGGTCGGCCAGGCCCGCAGGCATTGCGCATCAGCGTTCTCTCCGAGCCACCGCGTCGCGGTGGACGTGGGCGAGGAGGTCAGGGCGGTCGAGGTCAAGGTGCCCGCAAGCCAGTGAAGCGACACAGCCCGAGCGAGCTCAATGGAATGATCTCGGACATGATTTCGATGCTGGAAAACACAGTCCAGCATGATTTGAAGTCAGGGCGCTACCCGGATCGTAAGCACGGCCATCAGGTTGCAGAAGTCCTGCGCGCAGTGGCGCGGGAGCTTGATGCATAAACTCTGAAGGGCCCTGAGGTCCTTGAGATCTGTTTAGTCCGAGCTAGCAGTTATTGGCACGCAATTGCTTTGCCGCTACATTGCCGCCGAGTCGTTGACGATTGACCACGTAATTCCGTAGGTCGTCTCTTCGCCGGCGGCATTTTTGCCAACGACAGCAGTAGAAACTTCAACAACACCAAGTGGCGTGCGTTCGCCATTGACAGAGGTAGAGCCAGCGATAGTCTCGTTCATGGCCTCGCCAGGTTCCTTCACGGACTCGGAGTTCACAGACTCATCCGAGAAAAATCGCTGTACAGTCCACTTACCTGAACCGACCTCTTTGCCCACATTCAGTTCGCCTGTTTCTTCCAAGCCCAACTTGATGTGCGCTGCATTTGCTTCGGTGACGGTACACGCATCCTGTTCGAATAGGTCGCACACACGGTATGGTTTGACGACGACGTCCTCGTCGCCCTTCTTCCATTCGATGGTGAGAGCGTTCGGGTCTTCAATAGCGCGATCACTGAATTTGTCGACAGCGATGACGATGACAGTAATGATCAATCCGACACCAAGGATAAGCCCAATCAGCTGGAGGGCTTTCTTCCTGTTCTTACGTGCCATCGTGGATGCTCCTTGAAGATTGCTTGCGTGTTCGCTGTACCCTACCCGGGGCAGGTCTCTAGGTGAGCTTAGCGCTTCTGCCGGGGAACGAATTCCACCTGGTACAACGTTGGCCAATACTTGCCGGTTACAAGAAAAGTTCCGGTGCCCCGGTAGTCGGCGATGCCGTTCAGCACGTCGGCTCGTGCGCGTGCTTCGGTAGGTAGCTGGTTAACCAGTTCCGTCGCATCAGCTTCACCGGTGACGTGCCCGGTTGCAGGGTCAATCCGCAGAATCGTGTTCGTCTGCCAGACATTCGCCCATACTTCTGGCCCACGAGAACCCTGGACACATTCCAACTCGTTCAATGCAGTGGCCGGAGTTTCTCCATTAGTGACATCAACTCCACCGGTGACACCGAACGTGTCAGGATCGCGGAATTGTAGATGGCCACTCCCATCAGACATCACCAATTTGTCTTGGAATGCACAGATGCCCCAGCCTTCGCCGTCGTAACGCACGCGACGCTGTTCTTGCAACGTTGCGACATCCCGTGCAATAGCGACATTCTCGCGCCAGGTCAATTGCCAGACAGTGTCATCGGCAATCGTGATGCCCTCGCCAAATAACCCTGGTTCGAGCTTGTGTTGCTCCGACTTCGTGCCGGGCGTTGCGCCATTGCTCGGCCAATTCTTAACGCGGTAGATCTCGGATTCGTTATACATGCCCGTACCAACGACGAGGTTGAAATCCTTGTCCAGCTCCAGCCCCTGCGTAAAAGCACGCGGGTCCGAAGGATGCTTTGCGACGATTCGGACATCAAATTGAGTTGGTTGACCAGGCAACGGGTCGTCGGCAGCTGAGGAGTCGTCAGCATCACCGCAACTTGTCATCGCTGTCGTACTTGTGGCAAGAGCCAGACAAGCGAACAGGGTGCGCTTGTTGACGCGAAAATGGCTTGACATGCCTGCAGGAGCGACCAACGTCTGGAGGTTCATACCTATCACTCTAGGATGGCAGTGTGACTGACAATCGACGACGTTCACAGAATCGGCAACGCCGCGATGGTGCTGCAGGCGGGCGAGTGGTAGCCGGCAAGGCCATGGAAGTAGCTCGCGAGGCTATTGAAGACCTCGGCGAAGGCCCCGCAGGCGAGCACGTAGGCGTGGCTATGACGTCTCCTGGCGTCGCGGTGCACCGTTTCCAACCGAATCTTCCTGGGTACCGGGGTTGGGAATGGCACGTCGTGGTGGCCGTGGCTGAGGGGTCGAAGTACATCACCGTCAGTGAAGTTGCGTTGGTTCCCGGTGACACTGCGCTGCAGGCACCGGAGTGGATTCCGTATGAGGATCGCGTTCGGCCGGGAGACTTAGGACCCCGTGATCTCATGCCACCAGCACCTGACGACGAGCGGTTGACCCCAGGCGAACCAAATGTTCGCGAGCTTACCGAGCAGGGCAAGAGAGCTGCCGATGCTCGCTGGAAGTCCGGGGAAACTGGACCTCATAGCGAATTCGCAGTCAATTCGCTCCTAAATTGTGGCTCCTGTGCATTCCATATTCCGTTGTCCGGAACACTAGGCCGGGATTGGGGCGTATGCGTGAACGAGTGGGCTTTCGACGGTTCTGTTGTCCATCATGGTCACGGCTGTGGTGCGCATTCCGCCACACCTGAAGTCGTTGGCCACGGCGTGCCAGATAAGCAGGCATTCGATGATCAAGAGATTGTCGAACGGACGGAACTCAATTAAAAGGCTGAATATCTCGACTCGGCACGCCTCCGCCACCGGCTAAGTTTTGCTCTACCCCGGGTATGGGCTGCAAAATTGGTAATGCACGGCTTTCCCGTCACTCGATTCATTTTTGTCGAGTGCATTGCGGAAGCCCGATTTGCTCGCCTGTAGGGAGAAAAATATGAGCCGAGATTCTGTTCCAGAATCACAACAAGCACCAGCCACTGCGGTGGCTGACACTGCACAGAAAGATCCATCTTCCGTCAGTGCGGTCGATCGATTTTTCAAGATCACAGAGCGTGGATCGTCTGTAGTCACCGAGGTCCGTGGCGGCGTCGTCACGTTCTTCGCAATGGCGTACATCATCCTGCTGAACCCGATCATTCTTGGCAATATCGCAGACCATACGGGCGCGACCCTGGGGATGTCCCGCGTTGCAGCGGTCACTGCGTTCGCCGCCGGTGTTCTCACCATTGCCTTTGGTGTTTTTGCTCGTTACCCGTTCGGTATTGCTGCTGGTCTTGGCATCAATACCTTGGTTGCCGTGACCTTTGTTACCAACGAAGGATTGTCGTGGCCTGAAGCCATGGGCCTCGTGGTGCTCGACGGCATCATCATTGTTGCGTTGGCCGTTTCCGGTTTCCGAACTGCAGTGTTCAACGCCATTCCACCTTCAATGAAGGCAGCTCTTACTGTCGGCATTGGCATGTTCATTGCCATGATCGGACTTGTCGACGGCGGACTGGTACGCCGCATCCCCGATGCAGCGCAGACTACTGTTCCAGTACAGCTCGGCATTGGCGGGCAGATTGCCTCCTGGCCAACGGCCGTCTTCGTGCTCGGCATTTTGATCTGTGGCGCTCTGGTCGTCCTTCGTGTTCCTGGTGGCTTGTTCATCGGCATTGTCGTGAACACGATCATTGCGCTGATTGTGGAAGCCATTGTGAAGGCTGGTCCGTCAATGGTGGACGGTAAGCCATCGCCAACTGGCTGGAACTTGGCTGTGCCGACTACCCCGGACGGAGTAGGCGGGCTCCCGGATCTCTCGCTCATTGGCAAGTTTGATCTCTTTGGTGCTTTCATCAACGTCGGCGTCATCGGTGCGACGATGCTGCTATTCACCCTCGTCCTGGCGAACTTCTTCGATGCTATGGGCACGATGACCGGCCTGGGCAAGCAAGCTGGTTTGGCGGACGAAAACGGCGTTTTGCCGGATATGAAGCGCGCTCTTGTTGTCGAAGGCTTTGGTGCGGTAGTCGGTGGTGCTGTGTCCGGTTCGTCAAACACGGTTTACGTTGACTCCGCAGCGGGTATTGCTGACGGTGCCCGTACCGGCCTTGCCAACATTGTCACTGGCGTGCTGTTCCTGCTGGCTATGTTCTTCACACCGCTGTACGAGATCGTTCCTATCGAAGCTGCTGCGCCAGTTCTCGTTATCGTTGGCGCGATGATGATGGCTCAGATTAAGGACATCGACCTCAATCGCTTTGACATCGCGCTGCCAGCATTCCTGACGATCGTCGTCATGCCATTCACGTACTCCATCGCTAATGGTATCGGCGTTGGCTTCATTACCTACGCAGTGATGGCTATGTTCTCTGGCCGTGCGAAGCAAGTACACCCACTGATGTGGGTCGTTGCATTGCTGTTTGTTGTGTACTTCGTTGCCGATCCGATTATGAATCTGCTTGGCGCATAGTATTTCGGTATGACCGAAACCTTCCGCTTCACCCAGATTCCCGAAGCTTCCGATCCTCGTTTGGATGACATTCGAAATCTGAATCACTCTGACTCCCGCCCGGACCTTCCCGGCGGGAAGGGGTTGGTGATTGCGGAAGGTTTTCTTGTTGTGCCACGCCTCATCGAATCCCGATTCCCTCTCCGCGCGATTTTTGGCACCGCGCCAAAGCTTCAGAAGCTTTACGACGAACTCAGTTCGCAACAACTCACCATTGCTACGACGGTGCCGTGGTACGAGATCACCAGGCAGACGATGGCGGAGGCAGCGGGCTTCGACATGCATCGCGGACTGCTGGCTACCGCTGACCGCGCACCAGAAATGACGGTCGCGGAGGTGGTTAATGACGCCCGAACACTGTTGGTACTGGAAGGCGTCGGTGACCACGAAAACATCGGGTCTCTGTTCCGCAATGCCGCAGGCATGGGCGTCGATGGTGTGTTGTTTGGTGCAGCCTGCGCGGATCCGCTGTATCGGCGAAGCGTACGGGTATCCATGGGGCACGTCTTGCGCACTCCGTTTGCCACGCTTCCTGGTCGTACGACAACATGGCAGCACAGCCTCGACGGCTTGAAGGACGAAGGTTTTCGCGTAGTGTCCATGACTCCGGGCGATGGTGCAGTGCCGCTGTGGCAGGCCATGGAGGCAGAAAAAGTTGCCATTTTGGTTGGCGCTGAAGGACCTGGGCTCACGGAGCACGCCATGCGTGCCACTGATGTCCGCGCCCGTATCCCCATGCAGCCAGGTACAGATAGCCTCAACGTCGCTACAGCCGCTGCTATCGCCTTTTACGAGCGCCTTCGGGTCGTCGAAAGTAGCTAACGCTTAGCGACGGTTACGTCGCTGCAGCAGCCCCCAGGCCTTGGCCGAGAGTGTCTTGACTCCGTGAATAGCATTGACACCTAAACGCGCCGTGTCACGACCTAACCGGGAGAATCCGCGAGTGACAATTTCCGGCGCATTTCGATCATCGACGAGGTCGTGGACTTCGTAGTCGTCGTAATCCGTGACATCGTCTGGCTGCTGCGGGGTCACAGCGTTCACGCGTGCTCGCCGGGGTGGGGGAGGCGGGATGTCCTTCACCTTGCGGCCATCGACTGCGAATGCACTGACCGGGATATCCGGTGCCTGGGCGGTGGGGTCGAAGCCCAGCCATGATGAAATGACAGCTTGTGCCATGTCGATTGGTGCGAATGGCAAGCGCACGCCTCGATCAATGTCGAACTCCGGCGATTGCAGATACGCCTCGTCTTGCGGGGTTCGTCGGCCTGCCCAAAAGTCACCCTCGACTGGATCGGGCAAGCCTTCGTCTTCGACAATTTTGTACGGTGTCGCGGAGAAAGCACGCTTCAGCACGCCTGCTCGCCAATGTGCGAACGCGCCGAAACCAGAAACCGGGTCTTCTGCGGTGACAAACACGTCTGTCGCAGCTATGCCACGCAGGTAGCGCTGTGGGAGGTCGGAGATCTTCGCGACGTCGTCAAGTACGGTTTGAACTACTGCAAGCCCGTCGAAACCCCCGATATAAAACTCATGCGGGCCGGCATGTGCGGACCGGTTCAGCGGGAAATCGCCGATCGGGGTCAGCGTGATGCGAGGATCGAGCAGAGCTAGGTATTTGCGACCGAAACCACGGTCGTGACCAGGCTCAGCGTTCACCACCGCTAGAGGGTCAGCGGAGCTGACAAACCACAGAGTCACCACGAGAGGGCGCATTTTCGTGGAAGCTCCTACTTCTTAGGTTCTTTAGGTCGAACGCCCAGCAGAACATCTTCCCAGGACGGCATGACCGTCTTACGACGACGCTTCGGGTGCTCTCCTTCATCTGGATGCTGGAGGAAGCTATCGAGATCGTCGTCATCGTTCGAATCGGCGTGGCCCTGTGCAGACTGAGCAGCATCGCCGAATCGAGTCTGGGCGGTATTGCTAGACGGGATGTGGGTTGGCTCGCCATCATGGTCAGCGCTCTTGTCGCCGGCTGGGTCGGTGTCATTGGCGACCGGACGAATCCACGTGCTTGGCAGACGCTGCGGAGATGACAGATTGTCCTGTCCAACCGCACTATTCTGACGACGTGTGAAGTCAGGATCCACCAGCTCAGCAGCTAGCTCGTTGCGAGAAACCGTCAGTGCGTGTGAACCATCCGCCTGGTAGCTCCACTCTGCGAGATTCTCCGTGTGCCCGACATTCCAGGCGACCGAGACGATCCACTGTCCGGTCGGATCGCGACGTGCATCCCACTTCGCATCGGACAATTCTTGTCCTCGAGCAGCAAAAGCCGTCGCCAAGATCTCCCACAGCGTGAGTTTCGCCGGTCCATCCGAACGACGAGGACGAGACTGCTTGCCTAGTTCCGCGATACGGGCACGCTCCGCCAGCACAGGGTGCGCAAAAGGCTCGATCTTCTTTGCAGCCATGCCACTGAACTCGACGAGTTCCTCAACGGTTGCGCCGCCACGAATACGTTCCTGAATCTCACGTGGACGCAAAATTACGCGTGGTTCTGGCGTTCGAGGCGGCAATGGCTTTGCGACGGGAGCCTTCGGTGCAGCAGCCTCAACTGTGGCTTCATTATCCGAGTCATCGTCAGCTGCGGTATTGGTATCTGTCGCCACGTCTCCCACAGGGCTGTCTGCTTCAGGTTCTGCCTCTGCGACGGCATCGTGGCCGGCAGTTGCATCGCTTGCATCTGTTGCGTCGGTTGCGTCAGCATCGAGGAATGCTTGAGCGCTATCTTCGGCGGACTTGACCTCAGGAGTTACCGGGTTGGCCGAGTCTGCATTTTCAGCAACGGTGTTGGCGAGGGTGGCACGGAGGTCGTCGGTAAGTGGAAGCCGGAACTGTTCAGTTCCGTCACCGTCAACAGGGGTGAGAATCAACTCCCCGGACTCACCGCCGTCCTTGACGAGCTTGAGCTCCCGCATGCGAAAACCTCCTACAGGAATGGCGGACATTAATACCTTCATGCTAAACGACAACACCCCCAGCACGCGTACATCTTGACAATGTGGCGTGTGTGGGGGTGTGGAGACGGAAAAGTCGTGGAAAAGACCTAACTGTTTCTACTTAGCTGCGTGGCCGTTGTCCAGAATCCAGTCGATCGCGCCGGTCAGCTTCTGGATGTCAGATGGCTCGATTGCTGGGAACATGCCGATACGCAGCTGGTTGCGACCCAGCTTGCGGTACGGCTCGGTGTCGAGGATGCCGTTAGCGCGCAAGATCTTTGCGATAACTGCAGCGTCGATGTCATCGTTGAAGTCGATGGTGCCGACGACGAGGGAACGCTTGGCAGCATCTGCGACGAATGGAGTAGCCTCAGCGCGCTGTTCAGCCCACTTGTACAGAGTCGACGAAGACTCCGTGGTGCGTGCCACCATGCCATCGAGGCCACCATTCTCGTTCATCCACTTGACCTGGTTAGCCAGCATCAGCATCGTGCCGACGGCTGGAGTGTTGTAAGTCTGGTTCTTGCGAGAATTGTCGACTGCGGTCTGCAAGTTCAGGAATGCAGGGATGAAGCGGTCAGACGAATTGATCTTCTCAATGCGCTCGATAGCTGCTGGAGACATCGCTGCCAACCAGATGCCACCGTCGGAGGCAAAGCACTTCTGCGGCGAGAAGTAGTAAACGTCAGCCTGCGACATATCGACTGGAAGGCCACCTGCGCCGGAGGTTGCGTCGATAGCTACGAGCTGACCGTCCGAACCCTCTGGGCGAGTAACTGGAACCATTGCGCCAGTCGACGTCTCGTTGTGAGCCCAGCCAATGAGGTCTACGCCCTCTTCGCCAGCGACTACTGCTGGAGCGTCGCCTGGCTCGCCTGAAATAACCTGTGGTGCATCAAGCCAAGGAGCCTGGCTGGCGGCCTTAGCGAACTTCGAGGAGAACTCGCCATAAGAAAGGTGTGCGGACTTCTTTTCGATCAGGCCAAAGGTTGCTGCATCCCAGAATGCCGTAGCGCCACCGAGGGAGAGCACGATCTCGTATCCCTCTGGGAGCTGAAATAGCTCGGAAAGACCCTCGCGTACTTCGCCCACAACGTTCTTTACAGCTGGCTGACGGTGGGACGTACCCATGACGGAAATGCCGCCGTCGACGACGGCCTGGATCTGAGGAGCGCGAACCTTAGAAGGACCGCAACCAAAGCGTCCATCAGAAGGGATGAATTCTTCGGGGAGAGCAGGGAACTGATCGCTCATGAGGTGCAACCTTTCGGTGGAAAGCAGTTGACTCCGACTTTAACCCCCCTCGTTTCAGGTTGGTCAGCAGGGTTCCTTTAACGATTCCCCCCGCTTCTCCCCCGTTTTTTCATGTTTGCAACGTTTTGTTGTGAGTTAGCTCATTTTGTGAAGTTTGCAAATCTTGGCCGTTTCTTAAAATGTCCAGGGGAAAGTAGCGGATTTGAAGGGGGATCCTGTGGGTCGACTGGGGGAGGAGACCGAAAATGGGTGAATTAATTACAATTTTTCAAATATGTTTGTTTCTGAACAGTTGGCAATCTGGGGCACGTCCAAAAAGTTGCGATATCCGGGGAAAATAACAATGTTGACCGGCGGTTGAGGCGTGGATAGGGTGGGGGTTGGACCTGGTTTTCCTTAGTGTGACGCGTCGCATTTTCGGTGCGATTTGGGGGTGGGGGTGTTGCGCCCCTCACACTCTTTGCTAGAGTGTGCCCTAATCCACTGCTGTCGGTTGAGATGTTCTCGGCCGGGCTCTAGTGTGAAGCGGGCGAAGATTATTCGCATCGGGCAAGATTTCACTGGGGTGCTGTTACTGCAAAAGAGTTTGCGGGGGCAGCCTGGGCCGTGGCCGGTATCAAATCCGGATGGTCTCATCGACACGAATTAATTGACATCGAAAGGGAAGTTGTGGCTACTGAAAACGACAAGGCCGTACTCCATTACCCTGGCGGCGAGTTCGAAATGGACATCGTCAAGGCAACTGAGGGCAACGACGGTATTGCACTGGGCAAGCTCCTCCAGGAAACCGGTCTTACCACCTTCGACCCTGGTTACGTAGCTACCGGTTCTACCGAATCGAAGATCTGCTACATCGACGGTGCCAATGGCATTCTGCGCTACCGCGGTTACCCAATTGAGCAGCTGGCAGAAAAGGCAACCTTCAATGAGGTTTCCTACCTTCTTATCAACGGTCACCTGCCAACCAAGGCTGAGCTCGAAGAGTTCAACTACGACATTCGTCACCACACCTTGCTGGACGAAGACTTCCGTAGCGCGTTCCACATTTTCCCTCGTAACGCTCACCCAATGCAGACCTTGGCATCCTCGGTGAACATTCTGGCTTCCTACTACCAGGATGACCTCGACCCATTGGATCCAGAGAAGCGCGCACTTGCTGCTTCGCGTCTGATGGCAAAGGTCCCAATGCTGGCTGCATACGCTTACCGTGCATCCAAGGGTGAGCCTTACATGTACCCAGATAACAAGCTGAATGCTCGTCAGAACTTCCTTCGTATGATGTTCGGTTACCCAACCGAAGAGTACGAGGTTGATCCAGTGATCGTTGATGCACTGGACAAGCTGCTCATTCTGCACGCTGATCACGAGCAGAACTGCTCCACCTCGACCGTTCGCATGGTTGCATCTTCCGGTGCTTCGATGTTCGTCTCCATTGCTGCTGGCATCAACGCCCTGTCCGGCCCACTGCACGGTGGTGCTAACCAGGCTGTTCTGGAGATGTTGGAAGACATCTACGAGAACCACAATGGCGATGCAACCGAGTTCATGAACCGCGTGAAGAACAAGGAGCCAGGCGTTCGCCTCATGGGCTTCGGTCACCGCGTGTACAAGTCCTACGACCCACGTGCAGCTATCGCAAAGAAGACGGCTCACGAGGTTCTCGCACACCTCGGTGGCGACGACCTGCTGGATCTGGCTATGAAGCTCGAAGAGATCGCTCTTGCAGACGACTACTTCGTGTCCCGTAAGCTCTACCCGAACGTTGACTTCTACACCGGCCTGATCTACCGCGCGATGGGCTTCCCAACGGACTTCTTCACCGTCCTGTTCGCACTGGGTCGTCTCCCCGGCTGGATCGCTCACTTCAACGAGCAGGTCACCGACCCAGCATCGAAGATCAACCGTCCTCGCCAGATTTACACCGGTGAGACCGAGCGCGATTTCGTTCCTCGCGAGGAGCGCTAATCCGTGGCTAGCAGCTTGCTAGTGAATTGAGGCCATAAGCGTCTGAACTGCCACAACGGTGTGGTAGCGCAGACGCTTTTGCTTTTTGCCGACATCCACGGTGAAGGCGCGAGCCTTGTTCTTGTCACCACAAAACCTAGGTCAAAGCTGCACACGCTACTGTTGTTTGCCTAATATCGAAGAGATAGACCAACCTCACTTCAAGGAGAGACAATAATGTCGAAGCCTGAACTTGGCCCAAAGTCCGGTCCCGCCCCAACAGAATTGGTTATCAACGACATCACCGTGGGTGATGGAGCAGAAGCTACCCCAGGTGCACGAGTTGAGGTCCACTACGTCGGTGTTGATTTCGAAACCGGCGCAGAGTTTGACTCTTCCTGGAACCGCGGTCAGTCCATCGAATTCCCACTGAATGGCCTTATTGCTGGCTGGCAGGAAGGAATTCCAGGTATGAAGGTTGGCGGTCGTCGCGAGCTGATTTGCCCACCAGAGAAGGCATACGGCCCAGCTGGGGCTGGCCACTTCCTGTCCGGCAAGACCCTGGTATTCGTTATCGACCTGCTGGATGTCAAGTAACAGCTACGCAGCGTTTCGCTATCGAGCGATCAATCGATAGGAAAGGCACCTTCTCCGCCATCGGAGAAGGTGCCTTTGTTGTTGGAGGAGTATTGATTAGGCGTCGTCGCCGAGCGCGAAACTACGGTAATGAGCAAAACGCTGGTCGCGACCGACCCGCTCAGGTGCAGTTTCGAGTGTCCAAAGAGCATGCTCGATGGCTTGGAGAGCGCGGTTTGGTAGCGCTTGGAGATCGCTCGGTTCTTCGATGATCTGGTCAATGACACCGGTGGTGAGCAGCGCTTCGGCAGAAACGCCCTGCTCTTCCATCATCTCTGGAGCATGGTCGGTATCGCGATAGATAATGGCAGACGCGCCCTCCGGAGGAAGCGGAGACAACCAGGCATCATGCATAGCCATTGCGCGGTCGGCAGGAAGCAGTGCTAGTGCACCTCCGCCGCAGCCTTGGCCAAGGATGAGGGACACGGTAGGTACCCTAACGTCGAGAAGCGTGGTCAGGGTACGAGCGATCTCACCCGCCATTGCGTTCTCCTCTGCGTACTGAGTCAATTCGGCGCCTGCAGTATCAATGACGGTGACGACGGGAATCGCCAAACTTTCCGCTAAGCGAATTGCTCGCTGAGCGAAACGAAGCGATGATGGACCCATCGGATCCTGCCCGAGAGGTGGCTGGTTATGTCGATCTTGCGCAATGAGGATAACGGGGCGCTCACCGATGCGCGCAAGACGAGCTTGAATGGCTAGGCCACGGTGGCCATCGCCCGTCCCGGACAGTGGCACAGAACGATCGATGAGTGCCTCAATAATGGCGCCGCCACCTGGGCGGGCCACATCCCGGGTGCGGAGGATTGCTTCCCAGGTATCTCGACCTTCGAGTTCCACCACTGCAACTGGCTTTGGTTCGGATGGTTCCTTGTTAGTGGTCAGAATATCGATGGTTCTGCGAACTGAGCCACGGAGCTCTTCTGGTGAGATCACGCCGTCGATAATTCCGTGCTCAAACAAGTTCTCGGAGGTCTGGACACCGTCGGGCATTGGCACGCCAGTGGTCAATTCAACGACACGGGGGCCGAGAAAACCTAGCAGTGCTTCTGGTTCTGCGAAGGTGAAGTGTCCCGAGGAACCCCATGACGCCATCACGCCACCCGTGGTGGGGTTTCGCAGGTACACGAGGAACGGCAAGTGCTCGTCCTTGTGACGCGCAACTGCCGTCGTAATGGACACCATCATTGCGAAAGCTGGTGTGCCTTCCTGCATTCGAGTGCCACCGGATGTAGGGGAAATGAGAAGCGGTAGGCGTTCCCTCGTCGCGCGTTCAATACCGTGAATAATCCGACGCGCGGTCGCTGCGCCGATAGAGCCGCCGAGGAAACTAAACTCCGAACAAATGAACGCAACGCGCTTGCCTTTGACAGTGCCTTCACCAGTCAAGACGGCTTCGTCAACACCAGTCTTCTGCATTGCGCGGTCAAGCGCCGCACGGTATTCGGCGCTGATATCGCCATGCTCTGGTGGCGTATCCCAACTGATGTAGGAGTCGTGATCGAGGACCGAATGGATGAGTTCCTTGGCGCTTGTGCGTGACATGCCTCCAGGTTAGAAGAGAATCAGTTAATGCGCGTTATCGGGGGTTTCGGGAGCGCAACTACCGTAAAGAGGTGGCGAACCTGGGGAGCGCTGTGAGACCCTGGGCACATGTCGAAGAAGGTAATCCTTGACCTCGATACCGGAATTGATGACTCGCTGGCGTTGGCGTATGCCGTGGGCTCGCCAGAGGTGGAACTCATTGGTGTCACCGGCACGTATGGCAATGTCCTTTTGTCGACGGGCGTCATCAACAATCTAGCGCTGCTCGATTTGTTTGGTCGCACGGATGTTCCTGTCTTCCCAGGTATCCCACACTCCAGCACAACCGACTCTTTCGAAGTCCTAGAAATCTCGTCGTTTATTCACGGCGAGAACGGACTCGGTGAAGTTGAGCTGCCAGCTCCCACGCGTCGACCAGAACCGACGATGGCGGTAGATTTCCTCATCGAATCTGTTCGCACGTATGGCGACGACCTGGTGATTGTCCCCACCGGTGCGCTGACGAACATAGCGGCAGCCGTCGCAAAGGATCCGTACTTCGCAGAGAATGCACACCTAGTAATGATGGGCGGTGCATTGACGGTTCCTGGCAATGTGAATCAGTGGACGGAAGCGAATATTAACCAGGATCCGGAAGCAGCAGATGTGGTGTTGCGGAACTGCGCTGACGTCACGATGGTTGGTTTGGATGTTTCTCTGCAAACACTCTTGACCTACAAAGAGACAGCGCAGTGGCGCCACGCAGGTTCGACCGCTGGCACTGCGCTGGCAGATATTGCCGACTATTACATTCGCGCTTACGAAACGACGGCTCCGCACCTGGGTGGTTGTGGTTTGCACGATCCACTTGCGGTGGCAGTTGCTGTTGACCCCACACTTATCGACGTCCTCCCGCACAACATCAAAGTCGATCTGGCGGGGCCTACCCGGGGGCGCACTATCGGTAATGAAGAGCGCCTGAATGATCCGATAAAGAACGTGAAAGTCGCGGTTCGAGTTGACGCTCATCGTTTCCTCATTGAGTTCATGAACCGTATTGGGAAAGTGGTGAAATAAGTGGACGTCGCGAAGCCTGATTCCGCCTCAATTGCGCGTGCACTGAAGCGAATTTCTTCCGCTGACAAGAAGGTATGCGTCGTCGGGTCGGCAAATGCCGATCTCACGGTCATCGTGGATCAGCTGCCACAGCCCGGTCAGACAATTTCCGGTGGCCCCTTGTCGGAGCTCCCAGGTGGGAAATCGGCGAATCAGGCGGTTACCGCGGGCTTGTTAGGAGCTACCGTCGAATTCGTCGGTGCCGTAGGGCAGGACACTAACGGTGACATGCTGTTGGAATCGCTTGGCGACGGAGGGGTTGATACCGACTTCGTCACGAGGGTGGAGACACCGACAGGTACGGCGATGATTGTTGTGGATTCGGCTGCAGAGAATTTCATTGTGCTGTCGCCAGGGGCGAATGGTGACGTTGATGCCGACATGGTGCGTCGTAACGCAGCGGCATTTGACGGCGCTGGCGTTTTGGGACTGTGTTTGGAAGTCGACGATGCAGCGGTGTTGGAAGCCGCCCGGATCGCGCAGGACAACGGCATTCCGGTTGTGTTCAACTTGTCGCCGATTCGGGATGTATCGGACGAATTCCTGAGTCATGTCGATGTACTCATTGTCAATGAACATGAACTTGCCGCGGTGGTAGGCGAGGATGTGGCGACTGCGGCAGTGGATCACGGTGAGTGGTCACAGGCCGCGCAGGCGCTTCGTGGTGACCACGGAATTGCCAATGCAGTGGTGACTGTCGGTAGCCAGGGTTCGGTGGTGTTGTCTGATGACGGTGAGACGATCGTGCCGCCTGTGCCCATCACGGTGAAGGACACAACTGGTTGCGGTGACTCCTATATGGGCACGCTATTGGCATGTCTAGCAGCGGATATGCAGGTCACCGATGCTGCGCAGTTGGCGGCAGTGGTGTCGGCCTATGCTGCCACGGGGACAGGTGCGCAGCGTTCCTACGGAAATGCCGAGGACATTCAACGATTTGTTGAAAGCCTCGGCAAGGAGAACTAGCAGGGTGGATTTGCGCTAGCTCTTTTGTCGCACGAGAGCCTTGGTCCAGGTGACGCGTGCTCCGGTATGTAGAACGTTCTGAGGGTAGATGCGTGCTGCCATGAAGAGAACAATGATGCAGGCAATAATGAGGATGCCTGCAGCACCCAGAACTTCGAGGGCACTCATATTTCCGACAGCGTATTGCAATGGCGCAGTGGTAATTGAAACCGGTGGGATCCAAGCGAGAACTCGCATGACTGTCGAATCCAGGAATTGCCAGCCAAACGCCGGGATGTAGATGGTGAGGATGGACAGCAACAACACCGGGGTCTGCGCACCTTGGAAGTCCTCCATACGGCTAACCAGTGATCCAGCCATGGCATACAACGCGGCAAAGAAGAAATATCCGAAGATATAGAACGGAATGAGAAGCCCGACGGCTCCCCATGGGATTTCGAAGTCCTTCGCAATTCCCGTCGCAAGGATTGCTACGACACCCCCGAAGAGGATCACGATCAGCATGATCATGCCGGCGATACCAGCGCCGAGGAGTTTGCCGGTGAGCAGATGCAGTGGACGGATAGTAGCCAGCATGATTTCAACGACGCGCGAGGACTTTTCCTCGACGACCGATTGCGCAACTGCTCCGCCGAACATCATGATGCCCATGTAAATCAATCCGATGCCAATGCCGACAACAAGAATCGCGGTGTAATCGATCTCCTTCGATTCGTCGAATACCTTCACATCAATCTGGCCACTGGTAGTTGCGTTCAATACCGCTACAGGATCGCCGCCCTGCTTCGTAATCTCTTCAAACTGCAGTTGGTTCGCTAGAGATTCCTGCAGCATGCCCGGCAGCCATACTGGGGCATCAGCGTTGATCAGCGTCCACGATTGAGGAGTCGCGCCGGGCACGAGAGCAGCGATTGCTTCTTCTTTTTCCAACAAGTCACGAGCGGCTGCTTCGTCGGCAACTGGTGTGAGCTTGATTGGTGACATAGTCATGCCGAAAGCAGCACCGAACTGGGCTGCTGGACCAGCTGCAGCATCCATTTCGGATTCATCCTTCGTTGACTCCTTCGATTTCGCTGCTTGTTCCGCTTGCGCTGCCTGCTTAGTAATCTCCTCGACAGACTGTGCAAAAGGAGCCTCCCCAACAACGGCGACAACCTTTTCCTCGGCAGGGCCGTCGTCACGCGTGAGGTAGGCAGCGACTAAGACACCGCCGACAACGAGCAGCAGGGTTAGCAGCATCGTGATGATGGTGCCCTTCTTCATCAGGTTTCCGCGGAGTTCTCGCTTGGTTACCAGCGAGATTGCGCCCATTGCGGTGTATCCGTCGGCAGATTCGTGGCGTGTCATGACTGAACTACCTCCTGGTACAGCTCGGTCAATGGGACATTGACTGGGCCAAATGAATGAACACGACCAAAGGAGCGAGCCGTGTCGAGCAAAACTTGATCGGTATCAGTTGGGGCGTCATCAGCAAGCGTGACGACGGTCGCGCCATGCTTGTTAATCTCCGAATGCGTGATGCCAGGCAGTGATTCAGCCCAGCCGGCAGGGGCAGCGTCCACGGTGATGCTGAACATGCGTGGACCAATTGCGCGGAGCTCATCAACGGTCCCTTCTGCCAGCATCTTTCCGTCACGAATGATGCCGACGCGGTCGCACAAGCGCTCTACCAAATCGAGCTGGTGAGATGAGAACACGACTGGAATACCGCGATCTGCAAATTGCTTGAGCACCTTAGACATGACGTTCACAGCGATGGGGTCTAGGCCGGAGAACGGCTCGTCGAGAACCAGGATCTTTGGGTCGTGCACCAGTGCTGCCGCAAGCTGCACGCGCTGTTGGTTGCCGAGCGATAGGGTGTCAACCTTGTCGTCTCGACGATCTGTGAGATTGAAGGTGGCGAGTAGCTCATCGACGCGTGAGGATGCAGTTTCCTGATCCATGCCATGAAGTCGGGCAAAATAGATGAGCTGGTCTGCAACCTTTTCCTTTGGGTACAAGCCTCGCTCTTCTGGCATGTACCCAATGGTGCGCCGAAGAGTATCGTTCATTGGCTCGTCGCCGATGCGTACTTCTCCGCCATCGCTGGAGAGTACTCCGAGGGCGATGCGCATAGTTGTGGTTTTACCGGAACCGTTACCTCCGACGAAACCGTAGATTTCGCCTGGTTGGACCGTGAATGACATGCCGTCGAGAACTTTGAGTTCTCCATACGACTTCTTTAACCCGTTGATGATGAGCGGGGCAGAGCGTTCCGAGAAGGGCATGGTGGGCCTCCTTTCGAGTTTCGACATGAGGTTTTCAGTCGATGTCTGTGAGATTCCACGCGATAACTGCCGTGGGGAGTGACGTGATGGTGAGAAAAACAGGAGTAGCGAAAATGCCTACGAGGTAAGGGACTTCCGCAGCCCAGTCCGGACGGACATCCATGAGCCAGACTCCGAAAAAGATGAGCAGGAGCAATCCTGTAAGCCCGAGAAAAAGGCTAACGCGATAAGTAAAGCTCCGCAGTCCCTCTACCTGCTTGCGCTCATATTCATCGAGGCATGCAACAGGCGCGCTATCGATCATGTCGACGGTGATATTGAGCATGATCCACACGACCATGATGGCGAAGGTGCCAAGCATCCACGGCAGCCCAAGCCAAGGCTGGGCGGAGTCAGAGAGAACTCCGACTGCAATGAGTACTGCCGCAAAAAACATGAAGATGACACCAGTTGTCCACAATTTGACGAGCAGACGCCGGCGAGGCTGATTGCGAAAACTGGGCAGCCAGGACGCCGTCTGTGCGCGGCGCTTTAAAAAGTTGCGCTCACGGCGCTGTTCCATTCGTGTGAATACGGTTTCGATGGTGCGGTTAGGGGTGCTCATGGTCTATTCGCCTTCGCTTCCAGTAGGGCTGCGGTACAAGGTTGATGACATGGGCGTGAACTCTTCACGAGAGAACACTGCTTCGACAGGCAATTCGAACACTTCGCATATTCGGAAAGCGAGATCGAGGCTCGGGTAGTGATCTCCGCGTTCGAGCGCACCGATGGTTTGTCGGTTTACCTTCACCAGTTCCGCGAGCTGAACTCGACTCATAGCGTGCTCAGCCCGCAACACGGCGATTCGGTTGTAAATCGGACGTTCTGGAGAATTCTTCGGTGGGCTCACACTATCAAGTGTTGCATAAACCCAACAGATTGACAATGTTCCTGACATAACGTTTTGATTACTTGTGTTCACCTGTGGAATGACTGCACGCGACATTGCCAAAAAGTGGGTAGTGGGTGAGGGAACGTCAGTTCGTCGTCAAGATCCGCCCGGTAGCGTATGGAACATGAGCGAAAACGAGATCAGCGAAAACCAGACCGTCGCAGAAACCCGGATTGAAGCGGATGGTCCGATTCTGACTATCACCATCGATCGCGACCACAAGCGAAACTCCCTGACAGCCGATGTTTGTGCGTCGATCGCGGACGCCGTCGAAAAGGCTCCGGAGCGGGAAGAGAATCGCGTCATCGTGATTCGCGGTGAAGGGCGTGCATTCTGTGCTGGCGCTGATCTGTCGGGTTCACACAGCAATGGCGATTTCCATGTGCAGCTTAAGCGCATGCTGAATGCGATCCAGGATTGTCCACTGGTCGTCATCGCTGATGTGCAGGGTGCTGCCGTGGGCGCAGGTATGCAGCTGTCGATGGCCTCTGACCTGCGTGTGGTCGGTGAGCGTGGCTGGTTCATGATTCCACCGGTCAAGCTCGGTATCGCTGTTGACGCGTGGACGATTCGTCGTACCCGTGTGCTTGTCGGTGGTGCGCGTGCGCGCACCATTCTCTTGGCTGCTGAGCGCGTTGACCTGAAGGAAGCTGTCTCTTGCGGTCTCGCTTCCTTCGTTGGAGACTCGCAGAAAACCTTAGAAGTTGCCCGCAATATTGCGTCGTACGCACCACTGAGCCTGGCGTATCACAAGCTGGTTCTGAACGATGACGAAACCAACTTGGATCCGAAGCCGGAGCAGCAAGCGCTCTATGAGCAGGTCTGGGCATCAGAAGATGCAGCTGAAGCTACTAAGGCACGCGCAGAAAAGCGTGACCCGGTGTTCCGAGGAAAGTAGTTCGGCGGTTTCCCACGTGAGCTCCCGCACTTTCGTCGACACACCTGATGACGACACCGCTTATACAACCCCGTCCTGCGGGCTGACTTCAGCAGAGGTTCAGCAAAGGATTAAGGACGGACACGTTAACGAACTGCCGCCGACGTCCGGGCGAACCGTCGGCCAGATCATTCGTGCCAATGTGTTTACGAGGATCAATGCGATCTTGGCGGTGTTGTTGTCAATCGTGTTGTTCACAGGCTCGTGGATCAACGGTGCGTTCGGCCTGCTCATTATTGCGAACTCCATCATCGGCATCATCCAGGAGCTTCGCGCCAAAAGGATCTTGGATAAATTGTCCATCGTTGGCCGAGCTCGGCCACTGGTGATTCGGGATGGCAAGTCCGCAGCAGAAGTCGATAGGGAAGACGTCGTTGTCGATGACCTCATCCAACTGGGGCCGGGCGATCAGGTAGTCGTCGACGGTATCGTGCGCAGCGCGCGTGGCTTGGATGTTGATGAGTCCCCGCTGACCGGCGAATCTGCCCCGGTTCACAAATCTGTCGGCGATCCGGTCTATTCCGGCACGCACGTCACGTCGGGAGCAGGAACGTATCAGGCGACGAAAGTCGGTTCGAACGCCTACGCCGCGAAACTCGCTGCCGAAGCTAGCAAATTCACGCTGACTGACTCTGAACTTTTTCGTGGCATCAACAAGATCCTGAAAGTCATTACCTGGATTCTCATTCCCGTCGGTGCGCTCACTATATATACGCAGTTGTTCCGTGCGGGCAATGATCTGAACGATGCTCTTCTCGGCATGGTTGCGTCCCTGGTCCCCATGATTCCTGAAGGTCTCGTACTCATGACCACCATCGCCTTCGCTATCGGCGTGGTTCGGCTGGGAAAACGTCGCGTTCTTGTCAATGAGCTTCCCGCCATCGAAGGTCTAGCTCGTGTCGACATCGTTTGCGCTGACAAGACCGGAACTCTCACCGAAAATTCCATGCATTTGGGGGAGGTATTGCTTCTCGACGATTCGTCGTCACGCATGCCACACATAGATATGGAAGAAGCGTTGGAGGCGCTCGCGGCGGTCAATGGTGCGGATGAGAGGCCGAACCTGACTGGTGTTGCCATTGCTGAGGGGCTAGCAGAACGAGGAATTGAGCGCCCGGATTGGGTGCTGGTGGATCAAGTGTTCTTCACTTCGGAAAGGAAGTGGGCTGGAGCCAGTTTCGATTGTGGGACCTGGGTGCTGGGTGCGCCTGATGTCTTGGTTAGTCCAGGAGCACAGGGTGCGGATGAGGCCGATCGTCTGATGCAGCAGGGGCTGCGAGTGCTGTTGCTTGCGCAATCGGATCGCGCAGTTAGTGAGATTGATGTTTCGGTCGATACTGCTCATATTCGCCCAGTTGCGTTGGTGGTGTTGAAGCAGACTATTCGTCCAGATGCTGAAGAGACGATTCGATACTTCTGGGAAGAAGATGTCGAGGTCAAAGTCATTTCTGGAGACAACGCGGCCAGTGTTGGCGCTGTCGGCCGTGAACTAGGCATTCCTGGTGCTGACCACCCCACGGATGCGCGTGCTTTGCCACCGGCGCACCTGGGCGAGGTTAGCGAAACTGGCGGGGCGACTGAAACATCGCAGGGCGGACTCAACCCAGAGTTCGCCGACGCGATCAATGCAGGTGCTGTTTTTGGTCGCGTCACGGCGGAACAGAAGCGGACAATGGTGTCGGCACTGAAAGATCGCGGTCACGTGGTTGCGATGACTGGCGATGGTGTTAATGATGTTCTCGCACTGAAAGACGCAAACATTGGTGTCGCCATGGGAGCCGGTGCGCCTGCAACGCGATCGGTAGCGCAACTGGTGCTGCTGGACAATGAGTTTGCTGTCCTGCCTCATGTTGTCGCCGAGGGGCGTCGTGTGATCGGCAATATTGAACGCGTCGCAAACTTATTTCTTACTAAGACGATCTACTCGGTGGTGTTGGCGCTCGCAGTCGGTCTTATTGGCTATGAATATCCGTTTCAGCCGATTCACGTAACTGTGACGGGCTGGTTCACCATCGGAATTCCTGCGTTTATTCTTTCGTTAGCGCCGAATCACGAACGTGCTCGCCCTGGTTTTGCAACGAGGGTGTTCAGGCTTGCACTGCCTGCGGGCCTCGTCGTAGGGCTGTTTACGTTCGGTTTTTGGCTCTGGGTTTACCCGGGAGCAGGCGGTGCTGATTCTGTCGTGGGCCCGGCAGCGACAGCGACGTTGGTCGTCTTGATTATGACGGCGTTTTGGGTCTTGGCCGTGGTCTCTCGGCCATATCAGTGGTGGAAGATCGCGTTGCTAGCAACGGCTATCAGCGCTTATTGCATCATCTTCCTGGTGTCACCGATTGCGACTGCACTGCAGTTGTATCCACTGCCAATGTCATTGCTGGTGCCAGCGCTACTCACTGGCGTTACTGGCGCATCGGTCATTGAAATGATTTGGCAATGGGGTCGAATTCGTGCGCTGCGCGACCCGTCGTAACAGCTTTTGCCACACAGGTAACACATTCAGTTAACCGCAATTAACTGTTTGCCTACCCCTATGGGGGTAACCGTGTTAGTTTGTGATTTTCCGGGTGAGCAGGACTTATGTGTGTTCTGTGAACTTCCTTAACGTCACCTGTAGCGAAGTAGTTAACAACCCTGGTGTGTTGCATGTAACTTTATGCCCGAACATCAATCAATGTGGTGTGCAGCACACCGCCTTGAACATGTGAGGTGTTTCATTAACTGCCCGAGATATCGAGCGGTTAACAATTATCCATAACTGCTACTCCGGAAAGGGGCACCCCGTGTCCGCAACTCCTGCGCCGGCCAGCCGGCACAAGCCCACCGCGGCTGAGTACCGTTACGTCGAAGACAGCGCTCAGTTCGTTGAACTGCGCAAGACCTTTCGTAACTTCACCATCCCACTGACTATTGCGGGTCTGGTGTGGTACGTCGGCTTCGTACTCGTCGCTACGTTCATGCCTGATCTCATGGCGACTTCTGTGTTTGGTTCTGTGAACCTGGGTATCCTCCTGGGAATCGCACAGTTCATCACCACGTTCGCTATTACCTGGTGGTACATCAGCTTCGCTAACAACAAGCTTGAGCCACTTCAGTCCGAAATTCGCGATGCCATGGAAACTGGCGCAATCGCGGAGAAGCTCTCGAAGGGCGGTAAGTAAAAATGCGTGACATCGCTTTGTTGGCCCAAGAGGGCGAGGGTGTTGGCAACCCGGTTCTGAACATTGCCATTTTCGTAGCCTTTATCGTTGTTACGATGGTTATCGTGACCCGTGTTGGTAAGGGTGGCAATAAGGGTGCATCTGATTTCTACACCGGTGGTGCACAGTTCTCCGGTACTCAGAATGGCCTGGCAATTGCTGGTGACTACCTGTCGGCAGCTTCCTTCCTCGGTATCGTCGGCGCAATTGCGCTGACCGGTTACGACGGATTCCTTTACTCCATCGGCTTCTTCGTTGCGTGGTTGGTTGCACTTCTGCTCGTAGCGGAACCATTGCGTAACGTCGGTAAGTTCACGATGGCTGACGTGCTGTCCTTCCGTTTGAAGCAGAAGCCAGTCCGTACCGCTGCTGCTATCTCCACGCTGGCAGTGACCCTGTTCTACCTGATTGCTCAGATGGCGGGCGCTGGCTCGCTTGTTGCTGTTCTTCTGAACATCACGGACAGCACTCAGCAGGCAATTGTTGTTGCTGTAGTGGGCATCATCATGGTTGCTTACGTTCTGGTTGGTGGCATGAAGGGCACCACCTATGTTCAGATGATTAAGGCAGTGCTCCTCGTGGGCGCAGTCATCCTCATGGCAATCGTCGTGTTCTTCAAGGTCAAGGGTGGCATGTCTACGCTGTTCGACGCAGCAGTTGCTACCCACCAGGGTTCTGCAGCAATGGCGGAGTCCGGCTACCAGGCAAAGGACATCCTGGCTCCGGGCTTGAAGTACGGTGCAACTCTGACCTCGAAGATTGACTTCCTGTCGCTGGGTCTTGCTCTGGTTCTTGGTACTGCTGGTCTGCCACACGTTCTCATGCGCTTCTACACCGTGCCAACGGCTAAAGAAGCACGAAAGTCTGTTACCTGGGCAATCATCTTGATCGGTGGCTTCTACCTGCTGACCCTGATCCTCGGCTACGGTGCTGCTGCGCTGGTTGGTCCGGACCGCATCCTTGCAGCTCCAGGTGGCGCTAACGCTGCTGCTCCGCTGCTGGCATTCGAACTCGGTGGCTCCATCGCAATGGCAGTGATCTCCGCAGTTGCATTCGCAACCGTTCTGGCTGTTGTTGCTGGTCTTGCAATCACTGCATCTGCTTCCGTTGGCCAGGACCTCTACCAGGCTGTTATCCGTAACGGTGAGGCAACTGAAGAAGAGCAGGTTCGCGTTTCCCGTATCACTGTTGTGGTACTAGGTATTGCAGCGATCGTGCTTGGCATCCTGGCGATGAGCCAGAACGTCGCCTTCCTGGTTGCACTTGCATTCGCAGTTGCTGCTTCCGCAAACCTGCCAACGATTCTGCTGTCGCTGTTCTGGCGTCGCTTCAACACGACGGGTGCAGTTGCATCGATGTACACCGGTGTCATCGTGGCCCTGGTTCTGATCGTTCTGTCCCCGGCAGTGTCTGGTTCCGAATCGTCCATGATTCCAGGCGCGGACTTCTCGCTATTCCCGCTGTCTAACCCAGGCATCGTGTCGATCCCACTTGCATTCCTCGCAGGCATCATCGGCTCGTTCGTCGGCAAGCCAGACCACATGGAAGACCTCGCTGCAGAGATGGAAGTTCGTTCCCTCACCGGTGTTGGTACCGAAGCAGCAGTCGACCACTAAGGCTGGCGAAAATTTAATAAACACCCACATGCTGTAGATCGCACTCGCCGCCACACGAGTCGGCTGCGAGTGGGTCTGTATTGACGCCCCGCTTGGCCGGCATGATTCTTTCCATATCGAAAGGAATCATGTCAGCAAGCGGGGCGTTATCGTTCATGGCGGGATAGAGTGGGATGCCGAAAGGCATTCACTAGAGGAGGAAGTTCAGATACCCATGACTGACGCACAAAAGGTGTCCGCATCTGAGGAGCCTCGCCGTAGCGTTCTGCACGACGAGCACGTGGCTCTTGGTGCCGAGATGCGCAACATTGGTGGTTACTTGGTTCCTATGAAGTACTCGTCGGAACTGCAAGAACACTGTGCAGTTCGCGAGGCGGTCGGTGTCTTCGACCTGTCATTGATGGGCGTTATTAAGGTCACAGGCCCAGATGCTCCGTCATTCTTGGCGCACACGCTGATCTCTGCGATTAAGCCACTTGCCCTGGGTAAAGCCAAGTACACAATGATCGTTCAGGAAGACGGTGGCATCATCGATGACCTGATCATTTACCGTCTGGGTGTCGAAGAGTTCATGCTTGTCCAGAATGCTGGCAACTTCGATGATGTTCTGGCGACCTTGCGTGAGCGCGTCGGTGGCTACGACGTTTCCATCGAAGATGGCTCGCGAACTAACTCCGTGATTGCAATTCAGGGGCCGAAGGCTGCGAAGTTGATGCGTCGCGTGGTGCCACAGGATTCGCACGCAACCCTGGATGCACTGCGGTACTACTCCTGTACTCACCTCGAAGTGGCAGGCGTCGAAATGATCGTTGCTCGCACCGGCTACACGGGCGAGGATGGCTTTGAAGTTTTCCCTCCAGTTGATCAGGCCGTCAGCGTATGGCGTGCACTTCTCGCTGCTGGCGGAGACTTCGACAGCCCAGAGGATGCAGCTGATAATGGCAAGCCACTTGGAGTCTTGCCATGCGGTCTTGCCTGCCGTGACACGCTTCGTCTCGAGGCCGGCATGCCACTCTACGGTTACGAACTGACTCGTGATCGCACCCCGCTGGAAGCAGGCTTGAAGTCTGTGATGGGCCCAACGAAGGGGCACTTCATTGGTCGTAACGCTCTGTTCAACAAGCCTGATCCGCAGGAGACTCTCGTCGGAGTGAAGATCTCCGGCGATGTTGATGCTGCATCCGGTGCTGAGCTGCGCAACGCTGATGGTGAGAAGGTGGGCGCAATTACCTCGTCGAAGGTATCGCCAACTTTGGAATACCCAATTGGTTTTGCGTATGTGTCTCGATGGGAGTCGTCGGCAGGTACCGAGCTCAAGGTCACCATCAATGACAAGGAAGAAACCGCTACCGTTGTGCCAACCCCGTTCTACAACCGGAAGTTGCGCAAGTAGTTCTTACTGACAGTTCGTACTGAAGAACGCAGCAGAAAGGCCCAGTAGGTGAAACTACTGGGCCTTATGGCGTTCTATGAAGTTTTTCGCGACGGGGCGAATTCTACCGCTGACTGCTGGCCAGCCTGCTTCTTCGCCTGGCCTGGTGCCACAGGGCTCATCGGCTGGTTGGTTTCCGGAGCGAACAACGGAGCGCTTACTGGAGACTCAATTTCTGCAGAGTCCCTATTGTCATCGCTGTTGCCGGTGTCAGGTTTCACGCCGTTGTTGTCCCCATTGTTTCCATTGCCGTTATCACGCCCGTTGCCATTTCCTGGGCGATCATCGGAGTCATTCGTATCCGTTGGCGCGCTGGTAGATGGTGTCTCTGGCGGAATCGGGGAGTACGGCGCATCCGCATCTTCTGGCGATGAGCCCGGCGCCTGTGGCACCAATGTCGATGCGTCTTCTGCCACCGACCACACTGGCGCTCCCGCTACGAGTCGACACTGCAAGTACTGGCCGCTGACTGCGCGGCTACGTTCGCCTTCTTGCCCCGGGCAGGACTGTCCAATTCGTGGAATGCCCGCACCGCTTTGCGACGGTGCCGGCGAGGGCTTCTCGTCTTCGTGTTCCTCAGCTGCGGTGGAGATTGCAGAGTCGTCGGAAAGCTTTTCCGATGATGGCTGTGAGCTTTCGGAGCGAGTAGAAGTGCTAACAGAATCTGACGTTGAGGTCTTAGTGGAATTCTCGGTAATGCTGCCGTTACCGAAGCTGCCACAACCTGTAAGAAGCATGCCAGCGCACATGGTGACGATGGCAATGCGTGATGCAGTGCCACGGTGTGTGAGCGCCATGAGCGAGCTTCCTTCCTGCCTGAAACTAATCAGCAGGGCTGAATAATAACAGGCTTGAGCGTTACTTATCCAGCGAGTGCGTCACATATGCAAAAATCCTCGTGCGAAAGCCTTCACACGAGGATACTTCTGTGTTATTCAGTCCCAGTAGTTCACTTTTCTTTTGAAGCGTCGTTTTCTGGGACTTATTCAGCTAATGCAGTCTTAGACGATGCCGTCCATGCGACGATTGCTGCGCTCCCGCTCGGCAGCGGCTTCTTCCTTCAGCTTGTCTGCGATCTTCTCGAGCTCTACGTCGAAAACATCGTCGCGGTCCTTCAGCGACATGTTGCCGTCGATCTCGCCCAAGTTGGCAGCGAAACGCTGGTTAAGGAACAGGTTGCACGCTGCAACGAGCTGCTTAGCGTCGTAGAAGTTCAGCAGCAGGATGGTTTCGTTATTCTCATCCTGGAGGGAAAGGCGCAGCGAACCGTCGATATCAACGAGGCGTGCGAAAACCTTTCGTCCTTCAAGATCGGTGAAAGTTGGCTTCAGGGACATAAGGTGTCCTTTCATTGCAGGTTGCGACAGTGGGCGAAAACAGAATCGCCGTTACTTCGAGGTTAGTCGCATTTGGTCAAGCAGGTTTTGTAGCCGAACACTGTAACCCCTCATTGGGGGATATTGGCGGTGTTATCAGTGCAAATGCTGCATGACCGGGCATTTTCGATGTTTGGGCACCTTTCATCTGGGGTCGTTTTTAGTCGAAAAGGCCGTAGCTTGTCATCGATAGCGATCCCATCGTGCGCGCGTAGTTGAACACTTCTGGCTTCTTGTCGCTCATCGTTGTGGCTCCTGCGATATGCAGCGCTGGCAAGAAGTGGTCGGGGGTCGGGACTGCCCGCTGGAAGTAGGCATGTTCGGTGAGGGAGGGGATTGACGACGGGTCGTCGTGAAGTAGATCGTGGAATGATTCGTCGAATGCGTCGGCCCACTTCTCGCCTGCAGGTTGCTTCCAATTGACAGCGGAGAGGTTGTGGACGACGTTGCCGGAGCCGAGGATGAGGATGCCTTGGTCGCGAAGTGCGTTCAGGCGGGTGGCGAGTGCTAGGTGTTCGTCCATGGAAGCCGTCGCGTCTACGGATAGCTGGATGACGGGCACATTGGCCTCAGGGAATAGGTGGACCAGCACGGACCAGGTGCCGTGGTCGAGACCCCAGCTGGCTTCGTCGGGAAGTACTGCTGTGGGTTTTGCAATCTCGGTAACAGCTTCGGCGAACGCGGGGGCGCCGGGGGCCGGGTAGTTAATGGCTGAAAGTTCGGGTGGGAAACCCCAGAAGTCATGGATTGTCTTGGGGGTGTGCATCGCGGTGACAGCGGTGCCCTTTGTGTACCAGTGTGCAGAAACTGCGAGGATTGCCTTGGGGGTTCCGTGCTCCCGACGAATGCGTTCACCGAGCTTTCGCCAGGTCGTAGTGAATTCGTTGACCTGCAGCGCGTTCATTGGGGAGCCGTGGCCGATAAAGAGGCTTGGCTGACGTGGGTTAATGATGGTGGAGTCTGAGGGGTATGCGGAGCTCTGGACTGGGTTGGAAGAGTTACCGATTGCTTCATTGGTTGACATGTCAACAATGATAGTTGGTAGTGCCGGTAAAAGCTAGTGGGGTGGCGGGGGTTGGGCAGATTCACGTCTGAAGGGCTGATTATCAGGGTTGGAGATCCCCAAAGAGGGGAAGGCGAGCAAGCAATAGTCAGCGCAAGCGAGAACAACCGGTGTCGACCTGTAGGAGCATTGTTGGACCCACGAGTACCGGCTGAATGCGAGCACCGGCTGAAAAATTTGATTTGGAACGTGGCGACAAAAGCGTCGAAGGAATCCGAACCTTATTAGTTGTGCCCCAGAGAGGAATCGAACCTCCGACACCGGCTTTAGGAGAGCCGTGCTCTATCCACTGAGCTACTAGGGCTAGGTTTCGTTGCGCAACCAAGTCGCGCAACTTGGTCGCTCCTCGCAACCACGTTGCCTGTGCAACAACACGCTTACTTTAGCGCACTTTCAAACGCCCACGAAAAGCGCCCCGACGGCGTTCCTCCACAGCCACTCCGAGCACTGCCAGCACCCGCAGCCACTCCCACTAGAACCCGCGCCTCCACCCAGAATCTAGAATGAACACCATGCGGAAACTGAAGGTCATCGGTATCGGCGCGGGCTCACCAGCGCACGTCACTCTTGAAGCAATCGACGCGCTCCAACAGTGTTCAGTCGTATTTGCCCTGGACAAGGGCGCGACCAAGCATGATCTTCTCGACGCCCGCCGCGTCATCATCAACACCCACGCGCCACATGTCCGCTTGGTCACCGTCCCCGACCCACCTCGCGATCGCAATCCGCAGGAATACGGCACCGAAGTCCGCGATTGGCACGAAGCCCGCGCCGTTTTGCTCAAGCAGGCCATCGAAACGGAGCTTTGCGACGACTCCTCAAGCACCAACGCCACCGGCGCATTCCTCGTGTGGGGCGATCCCTCCTTATACGACTCCACGCTGCGCATCATCGAGCGCATGCGCAATCACGGGCTGGAGGTAGACATTGACGTCATCCCCGGAATCACTGCAATTCAAGCCCTGACGGCAGCGCACGCAGCGACGCTCAACCGCATTGGCAAGCCGGTGCTGGTGACGACGGGACGTCGTCTAGCGGAAGCCCCGGAAAACACAGATCGCGTCGTCATGCTGGATGGTGGGGCAGCGTGGTTGGAGCACGCACGGCCAGAGGAAGAGATTCTGTGGGGCGCGTACCTTGGCACAGAAAAGGAAGTACTGCGCAGAGGTCGGATTGGCGACATTGGTACGGAAATCGCCGAGCTCAAGCAGCAGCTGCGCGCCGAACACGGCTGGATTATGGATATCTACCTGCTGCGCTCGGTGGACTAGCACTGGCAGGCTAGGCGCACCATACCGCGCCCGCTAATCCACCCAGTCGAGCGTGCGCTCGACAGCCTTATTCCACTCGCCGAACAGCCGATCGCGTTCCTCAGCAGCCATGTCTGGCGTAAAGGTGCAATCTTCCTTCCACATAGCGCGAATATCAGCTGTCGATGTCCACACACCAACAGTCAATCCGGCAGCGTACGCAGCTCCGAGAGCAGTCGTTTCCGTCACCGCGGAGCGAGTCACAGGTACGCCCAATATATCGGCTTGGAACTGCATCAAGAGGTTGTTGGGGACCATGCCGCCGTCGACACGCAGAGTGGTCAGTGGCACACCGGAGTCGGCGTTCATAGACTCCACGACCTCGCGAGTCTGATACGCAGTGGCTTCCAGCGCAGCACGGGCGAAATGACCCTTATTTACAAAGCGCGTTAGACCCGCAATCACACCGCGAGCATCTGGGCGCCAGTGCGGCGCCAACAACCCGGAAAACGCCGGCACGATGTAGCAACCGCCGTTGTCGTCGACGGTCTTAGCCAAGTCTTCGACTTCGGGAGCAGTAGAAATGATGCCCAGATTATCGCGGAGCCACTGCACCAGCGAACCAGTAACTGCGATGGATCCCTCTAGCGCGTAGACCGGAAGTTCGTCACCAACGCGGTAGGCGACCGTCGTAATCAAGCCATTATCCGATCGCTGTGGAACTGTACCGGTGTTCAGCAAGAGGAAGTTGCCCGTGCCATAGGTGTTCTTCGCCTCGCCAGGCTCCAAGCACGCCTGGCCAAACGTTGCTGCCTGCTGGTCGCCCAGAATGCCACCGATAGGCACACCTGTCAGCGCTCCTTGCCAACGCACTTTCCCCAAGTATTGAGAGGAGCTGACAATGGCAGGCAGCATCGACATGGGAATACCCATGGCCTCGCACAGCTGCTCGTCCCACTCCAAGGTTTCGAGGTTCATCAGCATCGTTCGGGACGCATTGGTCACGTCGGTGACATGCAGAGCGCGACCGTCGCGACGCGTGAGATTCCACGTCAACCACGTATCAACCGTGCCAAACAGCAGCTCGCCAGCCTCCGCAGCTTCGCGGGCACCCTCGACATTCTCCAGAATCCACGTGATTTTCGGGCCGGAGAAATACGTCGAAATAGGCAGGCCAGTAACCCGCTGCACTCGCTCTGCGCCCACTGACTCTTCTAGCCGCGTACAGATCTCCGACGTGCGCGTATCCTGCCACACAATCGCGTTGTACACCGGCTTGCCTGTGTCCTTATGCCACACGATCGTGGTCTCACGCTGGTTGGTAATACCCAGCGCAGCGATATCCTGAGCCGTCCAATCCGAATTCGCCATCACATCGGCAACAACCCGTCGCGTATTCCGCCAAATCTCCTTGGCATCATGCTCAACCCAGCCGGGCTTCGGCATTATCTGCCGATGCTCCATCTGACTAGACCCACGCTTACGCCCCTCCCGATCAAACAGGATGCACCGCGTCGAGGTTGTCCCTTGGTCAATCGCCGCGACAATCGAGCTGCCACGCGGATTGAACAACGCGCGAGCTTGCGCGTCGAATTCTTTCTTGAACTGGCTAGGAATCCTCACGAAATCAGCCTACCCAGCGAACTCATCCGCAACCCACCGGCTCACGGTTCCGCGTGCCGTCTCCACGGCATCGCCAACCGTTACTGGCACAAGCGTGTCATCGTCGCCTGGCAGCACACGATCCAGGTCACCGTTCGGGGTAATCGCTATGTCCGTGGTTCCATCTGCGTTACGCGTGACGACGACCTCCGCCACCAATTCAATATTCGTCTGTTCAGACAGCGCCCACCGAAAGACAGTACCGTCAGACCAATCTTGCTCAGCCTGAGCAAAGTACTCGTCCGAGATTTCGCGACCGTAGATGTTAGAGAGTACTGGTGCATCATCGACGCGGTCGTCGTGACGCAGTTGACGCAGGTAGAAGCGGCCAGAGTTGAGGTCGAATGGCTCCATAGCGGATGTCCTTTCGTGGGAGGAAGGGAAGTGGATAGAAGTAAAACCGGCCAGCACGCGATGCGTACTGGCCGGTTTTACAAAAGGTGCTCAGCGATGAGCTGTGCGGGATGATTTACTTGATTTCCATCAAGACATCGCCCTTGCCGACGCCAGCGCCAGCTTCAGCGGACAGGCCGGTGACGGTACCGGACTTGTGAGCCTTAACAGGGTTCTCCATCTTCATAGCCTCGAGAACAACAACGGTGTCGCCCTCATTGACCTCAGCGCCCTCTTCGACGTTGACCTTGATGACGGTGCCCTGCATTGGAGCGACCACTGCGTCACCGGAAGCAGCCTTCTTGCCGCCACCTGCGCGCTTCTTCTTGGACTTCTTCTTAGCGCCACCAGCGCCACCACCCAGTGCCAGGTCGCCTGGGAGAGCAACCTCTACGCGACGGCCATCGATCTCGACGACAACCTTCTGGGATGGAACTGCCTCGTCCTCTTCAACATCGGAGTCGCCAGCGTATGGAGCGATTGGGTTATCCCACTCTTCTTCGATCCACTTGGTGTAGACATCGAACTTCTCGCCGTCACCAACGAATGCTGGGTTCTCAACGATGTGAGCGTGGAATGGAATGACCGTAGCCAGACCCTCAACCTTGTACTCAGCCAGTGCACGTGCGGAACGGCGCAGAGCCTCGTCGCGGTCCTTACCCCAAACGATCAGCTTTGCCAGCATGGAGTCGAACTGACCACCAATGACATCGCCCTCGCGGATACCAGTGTCCATGCGGACACCTGGGCCGGATGGCTCGGAGTACTTGGTGATGGTGCCTGGAGCTGGCATGAAGTTCGAGCCCGCGTCTTCGCCGTTGATACGGAACTCGAAAGCGTGGCCGTGCAGCTCAGGGTCTTCCTTCAGGGACAGTTCCTTGCCTTCAGCAATGTTGAACTGCTCGCGAACAAGGTCGAGGCCCGTGATCTCTTCGGTTACTGGGTGCTCAACCTGGAGACGGGTGTTGACCTCGAGGAACGAGATGAGTCCGTCGGAGCCGACCAGGTACTCAACGGTGCCTGCACCGTAGTAGCCAGCTTCCTTACAGATAGCCTTTGCGGACTCGCGCAGACGCTGATCCTGCTCTTCGGTCAAGAATGGAGCTGGAGCTTCTTCGACGAGCTTCTGGAAGCGACGCTGCAGGGAGCAGTCACGAGTGGAAGCAACAATGACGTTGCCGTGCTTGTCAGCCAGAACCTGGCACTCAACGTGACGTGCCTTATCGAGGTAGCGCTCAACGAAGCACTCGCCACGGCCGAAAGCAGCCACAGCTTCACGCGTAGCGGACTCGTAAAGGTCAGCGACCTCGTCCATCTCGTAAGCAACCTTCATACCGCGACCGCCACCACCGAAAGCAGCCTTAATAGCGATAGGCAGGCCGTATTCTTCAGCGAACTTAACGACCTCAGCGGCGTCCTTGACAGGCTCCTTGGTGCCAGGAGCCATCGGTGCGTCAGCCTGCAGAGCAATGTGGCGGGCCGTAACCTTGTCGCCCAGTGCGCGGATGGACTCTGGAGATGGTCCGATCCAGATCAAACCAGCATTCTCGACAGCTTCAGCGAAGTCGCCGTTCTCAGACAGGAAGCCGTAGCCTGGGTGAATTGCGTTAGCGCCAGACTTCTTAGCTGCGTCCAGGATCTTGTCGAATACCAAGTAGGACTCGGCAGACGTCTGTCCGCCAAGCGCAAATGCCTCATCTGCCATCTCGACAAACGGAGCATTCGCATCCGGCTCAGCGTAGACAGCTACGGACGGAATGCCTGCATCTTTCGCTGCGCGAATGACGCGAACGGCAATTTCGCCACGGTTCGCAATGAGAACCTTCGTAATCTTTTCAGTGGTCTGCTCGGACACGAAATCCTCCAGTTTTTCGTGAGTTGCCGGGCGGCTCATCCGACCGGCAGTGGGGCGACAATCATCAAGGTTCTACGGTTTCAGCCAGTGACTCACGAATGAACGCGAGCTAACGTACGGCTAACACCGTGCAACCCAATACAAACTATTGTGTCATAGTTGCTGGAATTGCCTTTTGTCAGCCCCGTGTAGTCGGGGGTAGAAACTGCAGCTTGATCACCGTTCAAGCTTGGGGTTCTAGGGAAAAACCAGGGCATTGAGCATGGGCGAAAAGGAATTACCTGCATATTCAGTAGTTATTTCGTACACCTAATTTCCCCTTAAAGGGGGGATTCGGCGAAGGCTATTCAGCCGAGTTTAGGCGCGGTGGCTTGTTATGTGCGCTACTTAGCTCGCCAGGTTCGCTTCCCGTCGCAATTGGCGTGCGAATCATGTTGCCCCACTCGACCCACGATCCGTCGTAATTGCGCACGTTCTCCTTGCCGAGCAAGTAGCGCAAGACGAACCAGGTATGAGCGCTTCGCTCACCGATGCGGCAGTAGACAATCGCGTCGTCGTTAAGTTCGACATCCTTATAGATCGCCTGCAGCTCTTCCAGTGGGCGGAAGCGAGAGTTTGGATAGACTGCCTGATTCCATGGGACGTTCACAGCGGTGGGAATGTGTCCACCGCGGAGGACTCCCTCCTGTGGATAATCGACCATGTGGGTCCGGTTTCCCGCATATTCTTCGGGAGTTCGGACGTCGATAAGAGTGCCATTGCCGATCATGTCGTAAGTATCCGTTGCATATGCGCGGAGCATGTGATCGTTGCGCTCCACTACGGGGTAATCGGTGCGGGGGTACTCGGGGACCTCAAAGCTGGTGTCGCGTTCCTCGGTCATCCACGCATCGCGACCACCGTTGAGTAGGCGAACATCCGGATGTCCGAAGAGCTCGAACACCCACAGAGTGTATGCAGCCCACCAGTTGGACTTGTCGCCGTAAATCACGACGGTGTCGTCGCGTGAAATACCCTTCGAACGCATGAGCTCGGCGAAAGCTTCGGCGTCAATATAATCGCGAATGGTTTGATCGTTGAGGTCTCGGTGCCAGTCGATGCGAACCGCGCCTGGGATATGTCCGATGTCATACAACAACATGTCCTCGTCGGATTCCACCACTCGTAGCCCTGGCGTACCAAGTCGAGCTGCCAACCAGTTGCTAGAGACCAATCGCTCAGGATGTGCATATTGCGCAAACAATGGATGTGGATCGAACGGTGCGGGCATCGGTGCTCCTGACAAAACGAAAATGGTCGTAGCGGTATCAACTTCAGCTTACGGGGTTACGGAAACCACAGTAGAATGACACAGCACACATGCCTTCCGTAGCGACGGAACCGTTAGTTCAGTAACTGCAGAATCTCGTCCAGCTCATCTGCGCCACCAGTAAGGTAGGCGCGCCAGTCTTTCGATAGCTCTGCCGGGTTGCTCGCTTGCAACTTTTCTACCCACTCATTTCGGATCGACGACGCAATGTCTCGCTCCTGCGCGACCGATACATCTCCTTCTCGAGCTTGCCGGCGTAACGCTCGAACGAGTTCCCCCAATGCAGCGACTCGTCCTTCTGCCATTTTTCCGGCAGGGAAGCTGATGCCACTTTTTGCCAGCGCGCACGCAGACGCGCCACCTAATCCCTGCCACTGCTCGAGCGCAGCTTTACGACGATCCGTCGCCACAGAAATCAACGCCATTTGATGCTCGCTTTCGTCGGTCAGTTGAGTGACCTTCTCTCAGGACTTCCTTGGACTCAGTGTATGCCTCGGCGGGTATGTAGATGGGGAATCGGAATCGTCGCAAATAAGGTGCGCTATGGACACTAAATGAACGCGAAGTAAATCAAGGGAAAGTCCACAGGAACACCTGTAGGACACTTCTCACAATTGGGGGTGAATGAGGGCTTTTCCCCCAGCGACCTGCATATAAACAAGACTAAAATTTTCTTAAAGAGTCGCGGTTGAACCCCCTGGCTCGATACCACTGAACGTGGGGTAATGGCGTCCCTTCGACCCACCGAGAAATACAGAAGGTGCCATAAAACGCCCCGCTTTGCACTTGCAACAAAGGAGAACAAGTGAAGAAGAACATTGTAGTTTTCGAGGTCGAGGGCGGCTCGGACAAGTTTATTGACGGCCACCGCAAGGACACCATGCCAATTGTTAAGGCAATCCAGGAAAAGGGTTGGGGCGCCGAGGTTGTCTTCTACCGCCCAGAGTGGACTGACGCCCTGTACGAGTACGTCGCCGCTAACTTCGACGGTTACATCTCCCGCGTAAACCCAGGCAACATTCCTGGTGGCGAAAAGGGCTACTTTGGACTGCTGTCCAAGCTGTCCAACGAAGCGGGCCTGGTTGGTATGTCCACCCCAGAAGAGATGATGGCTTACGGTGCAAAGGATGCACTGGTCAAGCTCAAGGACACTGACCTTGTTCCAACTGACACCGCTGCATACTACGATGTTGAGACTTTCCACAACACCTTCCCAACCTCCGTCTCCTACGGCGAGCGTGTACTGAAGCAGAACCGTGGCTCCACGGGCTCCGGCATCTGGCGCGTTCAGCTCGAAGACAAGGAGCTGGCAGCTTCGGTTGTTCCAGGTACCGCACTGCCATTGGACACCAAGCTGCGCTGCACCGAAGCTGTCGACAACCACACAGAGATTCGCGAACTCGGCGACTTCATGGACTTCTGTGACCAGTACATCATCGGTGACAACGGCATGCTCGTGGATATGCGCTTCTGCCCACGCATTGTTGAAGGCGAAATCCGCATTCTCCTCGTTGGTCCACACCCAGTCTTCGTTGTCCACAAGAAGCCTGCTGCAGGTGGCGACAACTTCTCTGCAACCCTGTTCTCCGGTGCGAAGTACACCTACGACAAGCCAGAGGCATGGCAGGATCTCATCGACATGTTCGCTGAGGCTCGCCCAGTCATCGCTGAGAAGCTCGGTGGCGACAACATCCCTTTGATCTGGACCGCAGACTTCATGCTGGAAGATGGCGAGGACGGCGAAGACACCTACGTTCTCGGCGAGATCAACTGCTCGTGTGTTGGCTTTACCTCTGAGTTGGACATGGGCATTCAGGAACTGGTTGCTCAGGAAGCTATCCTGCGCTGCGAGAACAAGAAGTAACTCCTCTCACCACAGCTGGACTATAGCTGCCTAGCTGCGGTACCTCTCTAGAAGGAAAGCGCCGGCACACATGGTGTGCCGGCGCTTTTTCATGTGTACTAGCGGCCAGAGTGCGAAACCTCGCTCCGGGCGTTGTCCTAGCTTCTTTCGAGCTGCCCCGGGACTATCCCGAGCAAGCGTGAGCTAGCGATTCCAGAAGCTAGAAATGGGCATATCCCACATGTTCACGACCCGACGGATAAGAGGCAACGACAGCCCTAGAACACTCGATGGATCCCCATCGATGCTGTCGATGAACCAACCACCCAACGCCTCCAACGTAAAGGCACCCGCGCAGCCGAATGGTTCGCCAGTGCGAGCGTAGGCTGCGATGTCTGCGTCGCATGCCTGTCCAAAGCGGACAGTCGTGGATACAGCTTCGGTGTGTTGAGCAGTAATGCCCACGGCCGTTTTCTGGCCAGATGCCAGTGACGGTGCTCCCGACTGCGCTCCGGTTGATCCACCTTCTGGCGACAATCGCACAATGCAGTGCCCGGTGACCAACTCTGCAGCCCTGCCACGTTGCGCCTCCCACCTGCGAATTGTTTCCGATTCAGTGTGGGGCTTACCAGTGAGGTGACCGTCGAGAAGCAGCATGGAATCACACGCAATAACGACGGTTTCCTGCGTACACGCAGCCAAACCGGACACCACGGCTGCTGCCTTGGCTTCGGCAAGTGCGCAGACTGCGGACTTCGCGCTTTCGAACGATTCTGCAACGGTGTGGACAGTCGAAGCATCGGCGCATTGAGCGAGAATCGCATCTTCATCGACATCAGGTTTAATAACCTCTGGTTCAATACCACCGCCTCGCAACACCATGAGACGAGACGGCGACGAGGAAGCAAGGATGACGCGGTTCATGATCGTCCAGTTTAATGACTCACGTTTTGCTGTCGCGACCGGTGTAGCTCCACGGGAGAAGCGCTACTTACGTTTCGGAACGACGGTTGGGAAGCCTGACGACGTCGTCACCTGGACCTCAGCTCCATAAACAGAGTTGATCCGCTCTGCGGTCAAAACCTGGGTGGCAGAGCCTGTTGCGACCTTCTCACCAGATTGCATGAGCATCAGAGAATCACTGAACATGCCTGCAAAAGTTAGGTCATGCATTGCCGACATGATGGTGAGACCACGGGCAATCCGAACTCTATCCACCAGCTCCAGGACATCCTGAGCATTACCGATGTCGAGGGCAGATGTCGGCTCGTCGAGAAGCAGGACCTGAGGTTCCTGCGACAACGCGCGGGCTAAGGCAACACGCTGAACCTCGCCACCTGAGAGCTCAAGTAGTTGACGGTCGGCGAAATGCGACAGGTCGAGACTATCCAGAACGGAATCAGCAATCTCAGGGTGATGACCTCGATACGGGGCTCGACCGAGCCTGACGTAGTCGCGGACGATCATCCCCTCTGGCAGAACTGGGCGCTGTGGCATGAGCGCAACAGACTGTGCAAACGTTCGACGACGGGTGTCTTTCGGAGCGAGACCCGCAATCATTGCAGTCCCTGAATACGGGATCACCCCTGCCAAAGCTTGCAACAAGGTTGACTTGCCACAGCCATTCGGTCCGACGATACTCATCCAACTTCCCATGGGAACATCGATGGATAGCTCATGAACCGCATTCCGATGCGCGCGTGCATAACGGACCGACAATGACTCCGTGGTAATCGCTACGTCATGGTCGGGCTTCATGACCGTGACCTCCCATGCCTATGCAACAGGAATAAGAAGAACGGCGCGCCAAGTGCAGCGGTCACAACCCCCACCGGAATCTCCTCTGGAGCCAATGCAACCCGCGCGAAAATGTCTGCAACGGAGAGAAACGTAGCACCCCATAGTGCGGTCAAAGGCAGGAGTAGCACGTGGCCGGGGCCGACAATCAACCGGATTGTATGTGGAACGATAATGCCCACAAAACCGATCAGACCCGAAACGCTCACCGCAGCAGATGTCGCCAAGGTCGCAGCAACCACTAATGCGAAGCGAACCAACCGAGGATTCACACCCAGCGAACTGGCTTCCATGTCTCCGAGCGTCATGACATCCAGGAGCTTCGCCGCCACTAATATCGCTCCGACCCCTAAAACGGCTGGCACCACCATTGCGACAACTGATGACCACGTAGCTGTACCGAGCTGACCCAGCATCCAGCCGTAGACTCGTCGTAAGGTTTCGGAGTTCTTCTGCAGCAAGTACGACTGCACTGCATTCGCAAATGCAGCGACGGCAACACCTGCCAGCACAACGGTGAGCGGACCAGAGCGATCACCTGCCGACGAACCTGCAAGGTAGGTCGCCACGACCGCGAGTATACCGCCGAAAAAGCCAATCCACGGCACAGTTGCCGACGAGACCCCCAACATGATGCCCACGGTCACTGACAACGCTGCACCCGAGGACACACCAAGAAGGTACGGGTCGGCGAGAGGATTTCGGAAGACAGCCTGATAGGCCGCGCCCGCAATTGCGAGCGTCGCGCCAACAAGCGCTGCGAGAACCACTCTAGGCAAGCGGATGCTCCAGAAGATGGCGGCTTGACGATCCGTGAAAGACTCAGGATTACCCAGCAAGGGGTCGACAAAACCCTGAGTTAGCTCCGACAGGATACCCGTCACTGGAAGTGGAGCGGCACCGGCCATAATGCCAAAAACAAATGTGGCCAGCAGTGCAATCGTCGCAAGTGCGATAGAAAGCGCGTATTTCATGCAGATCCAGACTGTCTAGTGAGAAACGAGGCAGCTGCTAGTTCGACACGACAGCCTAAGTTGCAGGCGCAACTTCAGGGAGCTTAGCCTGCTCAGTCAGAATCTTGGACAAAGACTCAATGAACGTCGGTAGGGAAGGACCCCACCGGCTGGCCAGGTTGGCATCGATAGGGAAGACGTTGCCGTTCTTCACCGCATCCACCTCAGACCAACCAGGACGCGCCTTCACGTCATCCGGTGAGACGCCTCCGTCGGAACCAGCGTCCGCCAAGAAGATGAGCTCTGGATTCTCTGACACTACTTGTTCGTTACTGAGCTGCGGGTAGTCAGCGCCGTCTCCAGCGATGGAGGTCAGACCAAACAACCCGTAAATCTCGCCGAGGAACGTGCCATTACCCGCGGTGTACAACGTCGAATCCAGCTCGTGGAAGTACGACACCTCTGCGTTACGGACGCTTTCCGGCACGCGAGCAATGGCCTTCGTGATCCGGTCGTGCATCGTGCTTGTGACCTCGGCCGCTTCGTCGGTATGGCCCGTAGCCTCGCCGAGCATTCCAACCTGCTGGTACGCCTCGTCGATCGATGCCGCAGTTGGTGCGAGAATGACCTCTACGTTTGCGGACTCCAATGAGTCAGCAATTCCGTTGACGTCCTGAGCAATGATCACGAGATCGGGATCTTCCGCCAGCACTGCTTCGGCATTGGGATTAAATGCCGACAAGTCCGTGCGTGGAGCCTCTTTCGGGGTGTCCGACAAACTATCGACGGCAATAACTTGATCGCCCGCACCAATTGCGAACAACGTCTCGGTAGCGGTAGGTGAAAGCGAGACGATGCGAGACGGAGTTTTGGCCTTTGGCGATGGCTCCTCGGAACCACCTGCACCTGAACAACCTACCAACATGAGCGCCGTTGCCACCGCAGCTGCCACAAGCGGACGACGACCTCGATGGACTCGGTTGTGCGACAAGTGAATCATTCCTTCATAATAATGGGAGTATGCGAGATTTGAGCTAAAGAAAACGCCCCCACCATGTGGTGAGGGCGCATTCTTATGCGACCGACTGGAAGTAGTCGATTCGAGCTACATGCTCAACTACATGCGATTAGTAGTAAGCGACGTTGCGGAAAACCGCAGGGTTGTAGCTGCGAGTGTTGTTCTGGAAGCCGGAGCCCAGAGCGCCCCAGTCGTTGCGAGGACCCTTGTCGGTATCAGCGTTTGCAGCTGCGTTAGCCATACCGGCAAACAGGACTGCGAGAGTCGCAGTTTCTGCAGGCGTTGGGTTTCCCTTAACGACTGTGAAGAAAGGTGCCTTTGGCTTTTCTTCGGCAGCGGTGTCGGTGGTTGCTTCGGTTGCGTTGGTATCGGTCACAGCGGAATGTTCCCATGCTTCTTGGCTGGTACGTTGACGACCTTGTTCTCCAGGAGACGCAGGCCTTCGATGATCTGACCACGGGTCTCGCTTGGAGGAATAACCGCGTCCACAAAGCCGCGCTCTGCAGCCATGTATGGGTTAACCAAGGTCTCTTCGTACTCTGCTTCGTATTCCTTCTGAACAGCAAGAACGTCCTTGCCCTCAGCTGCAGCTTCCTTCAGTTCCTTGCGGTAGATGAAGCCGACAGCGCCGGAAGCACCCATGACAGCGATCTGAGCAGTTGGCCATGCCAGTGCGATATCTGCACCCATGTCCTTGGAGCCCATCACGCAGTATGCGCCACCGTAAGCCTTACGGGTAATGACGGTGATCTTCGGAACAGTAGCCTCAGAGTATGCGTACAGCAGCTTAGCGCCACGACGAATAATGCCGTCGTACTCCTGGTTGGTGCCTGGCAGGAAGCCTGGAACGTCAACCAGCATGATGATTGGAATGTTGAACGCGTCACAGGTGCGGACGAAGCGAGCAGCCTTCTCGGAAGCCTTGATGTCCAGGCAGCCTGCGAACTGAATTGGCTGGTTTGCAACGAAGCCAACCGAGCGACCTTCGACGCGACCGTAACCAATGACGATGTTCTGAGCGTAGTCTTCCTGGATCTCCAAGAAATCGCCATCGTCGGAGAGGCGGGTGATGACATCCTTGATGTCGTATGGCATGTTTGCCGAGTCCGGAATAAGCGTGTCCAGCTCGAGGTCCGTCTCAGTGATGTTGTCCTGGATGGAACCTTCCATGATGTCGGCTTCCATACGTGGAGCCTCAGCACGGTTGTTGGATGGCAGGTAGCCAACCAGCTCCTGGACGAACGACAATGCGTCCTCGTCGTCGGAAGCGGTGTAGTGAGAGGTACCGGAGGTTGCCATGTGGGTGGAAGCACCACCGAGCTCTTCCTGTGTTACTTCTTCGCCGGTGACGGTCTTGATGACGTCTGGGCCGGTGATGAACATCTTGGAAGTGCCGTCGACCATGATGATGAAGTCGGTCAACGCAGGCGAGTAAACGTGGCCACCTGCACAAGCACCCATGATCAAGGAGATCTGTGGGATAACGCCCGAAGCGAGGGTGTTACGGAGGAAGATCTGGGAGTAGAGACCGAGGGAGACAACGCCCTCCTGAATACGCGCGCCAGCGCCTTCGTTAATACCGATGATAGGAACACCGGTCTTAACAGCCATATCCATGATCTTTACGATCTTTTCACCGTAGACCTCACCGAGAGCACCACCGAAGATGGCGCCGTCCTGGGAGAAAACGCAGACCTTGCGTCCGTCGATGGTGCCGTAACCGGTTACAACACCGTCGGTTACTGGGCGCTTAGCGTCCAGACCGAAGTTCTTCGAACGGTGGCGAGCGAGAGCGTCAATTTCGACAAAAGAGCCATCATCAAGCAGGAACTCGATGCGCTCACGGGCAGTCATCTTGCCCTTGTCGTGAACGCGGTCGACTGCAGCCTGGCCCATAGGGGCCTGGGTCTCTGCCAGACGGGCGCGGAGGTCGGCCAGCTTGCCGGCCGTGGTGGTCTTGTCCGGCTCAGTGCCGGTTTGAGTATTTGCGGCGGTCGTCATGTTTATCAGTCTACGTTTCCGATTGTGGGGGCGAGAAACGGGGGCAATCACCGTTAACGAGGGGGGAGCGTCGGGGGGATTCGTTTTTCGCCCTGATTTTGAACCTACAAAGGCATGTTCCCGTGCTTACGCGCAGGCCAGGCCACTTTCTTAGTGGAAAGTAGTCGGAGGTTTTTTGCAATACGGATTCGGGTCTCTGATGGAAGAATTACTTCATCTATTAACCCCCGCTCGGCTGCGATGTATGGATTCAACATGTGATCTTCATACTCGCGCTCAAACTCGTCAATGAGTGGCTGAAGCTCACGGCCGTCTTCCATCGCCTTGCGGAGTTCCTTGCGGTGCAAGAAGCCGACTGCTCCGGCAGCGCCCATGACGGCGATCTGAGCGGTAGGCCATGCCAGGTTCAGGTCAGCGCCTAGGCCCTTGGAACCCATGACGCAGTATGCGCCACCGTAGGCCTTGCGCATGGTGACAGTGATCTTAGGTACGGATGCTTCTGCGTATGCGTACAGCAGTTTTGCGCCACGGCGAAGGATGCCTTGGTGCTCCTGCTCCGCACCGGGGAGGAAGCCAGGTACATCGACGAGGAGGACAAGTGGAATGTTGAATGCATCGCAGGTGCGGACGAAGCGCGCAGCCTTCTCAGATGCATCAATATCAAGGCAGCCAGCGTACGACATGGGCTGATTGGCGACATAGCCCACAACCTTGCCTTCAATGCGGCCGAAACCGATCACAACGTTGTGCGCGCGGGTTTCCTGAATTTCCATGAAGTCGCCATCGTCACAGATCGTGGTGATGACGTCGCGGACGTCGTAAGGCACCGAAGGGGTGTCGGGGATGATGGAGTCGAGGACGCGGTCCTCGTCAGTGATGGACTCGTCGAAGTCGGAGTCCCACGCTTCTGGGAGGCACTGATTATTGTCAGGCAGGTGATCGAGGAGATCGGTAACCCAGTCGAGAGCATCCTTCTCGTCGGTAGCCGTGTAATGAGTATTGCCAGCGAGATGCATGTGTGCGTCAGCGCCACCGAGCTCGCGTTGGGTGATTTCTTCGCCAGTGACCGTCTTGATGACATCCGGGCCTGTGACGAACATGCGTGACGACTCTTCGACCATGACCACGAAGTCGGTGAGTGCAGGGGAGTACGCGTTACCTCCGGCGCAGGCGCCGAAAATGATGGAGATCTGTGGCACAACGCCAGATGCGCGGACGTTGTGGTGGAAAGTCTGTGCAATGTAGTCAAGTGATACCGCACCGTCCTGGATGCGGGCACCTGCGCCTTCGTACATGCCGATGATCGGACGCTGCGTATCGACGGCCAGCTGCTGGAGCTTCACCATCTTTTCGCCGTAGACCTCGCCGAGTGCGCCACCAAAGACGGTGCCGTCCTGCGAGAAAACGCAAACCTCGCGACCATCAATGGTTCCCCAACCGGTGATGATGCCGTCAGTGACTGGTCGCTTATCGCTCATGCCGAAGTCGGTGGTGCGGTGGCGCGCGAGTGCGTCAATTTCGACGAATGAGCCTTCGTCGAGGAAGTAGTCGAGTCGTTCCCTGGCGGTCAGTCGATCGGCATCGTGAACCCTCTGCTGGGCTGCTGGGCCCATTGGCATCGCGGCTTCAGCGCGACGGCGGAGAAGATCCTCGTTCTTAGCTGCGGTTGTCGCAGGGGAATCCTTCCAAGCCTGCTGGATTGGGTGCGGTGCCGCAGAGCTCGTTGCTGTCGAGTGTCCGACTGGCTGAGCGTCTGCTCGATTGATGGTTCGCTGCTGACGCGATAAACGTGAGGGAATGGTCATGTTTTGTCAACATAGTGTTTTGAGGGCAAAAGATAAAGAATAGCGCCTGTGATCTACCTCACAGTTTCGGAAAGGTGCTGGATATCGGTAGGATTTGTTTCCATGGTCAACACACCGGTAAGCCCCCGCGAGAACCGTCCTGCTCGCGCACCCCTCAATCCTGAGCAGCTCATCGCGGCCACTCCCGCGTGGCGTCGGGTACACGTGAAGGAGTCCACGGGTTCTACAAACGCGGATGTACTTGCCATGCTTGACGACGACGCCCCAGACCGCATTGCCATCGTTGCGTCGAACCAGACTGCTGGACGCGGTCGACTGTCACGGGTATGGGAATCACCAGCCGGCGCGTCGCTGGCAATTTCAGTGCTGTTCAAACCTCAGCAGCTAGCAGCGGAGCAGTTGGGCTTACTGCCGTTGGTCAGTGGTCTTGCCGTTGTTGACATGATTGTGAATGAAGCTGGCATCCCCGCCTCCGATGTCGGATTGAAATGGCCGAACGATGTTCTCGTTCGTGGCCGTAAGATTTGCGGAATTTTGGTTGAGGCTGGATCTATCGATCCACCAGCACTTGTTCCTGGAATTGGTATCAATGTCGACCTGCTTGATGACGAACTGCCAGTCCCGCACGCAACTTCGCTCACCCTGGAAGGTGCGAAAAATGTGAACCGCACTGAACTGGCCGCAGCGCTGTTGAATGCGTTGGATCGTCGTGAGTATCAGTGGCGTATAGATACTGCCAGCCTCATGGCCGATTACCGATCGTGGTGTCGCACCATCGGCACTGAAGTGCGCGTCGAGTTGCCGGGCGGGAACTTTCTCACGGGTAAGGCCGTTGATGTACGTGACGACGGTGAATTAATTGTCACCGACAAAACTGGCACATCTCATGTAGTAGCTGCCGGTGATGTGCAACATTTGCGAAATGCTGAAGGTGGATATTCGTCGGGAGGCGGCGCGCGATAATGGCTTTTCCATGGGACGAAATCGATGATGATGAGGAAATACTGCTGGACACGAATCCGGTGTTCGGTCGACTGGTATGGCCACTGCTTGAATTGCTGGTGATCACCGGCATTGTTTGGCTGCTCATCGGCTTCATCGATAATCCCGGAGTCGCATCGAACGATTTCATGGCCATCCGAAACTTCCTACTCCTCGCCTGGATAGTGTTGGTCTTCTTTCGCGTCGCACGACCGTTACTTGCTTGGCTGGGCGAGCGCTTTGTACTCACTGACCGGCGCATTATCTTGCGACGAGGCCTGGTACGTCCACGAGTCGTAACTATTGACCTCCGTTCTATTAGAGGAATCGACAGGAACGGTACGGTGCTGTTGCTACGAACGAACCCCTTTGGACCGCCGATGGCGCTTCGTGACGTCCCGTCGACAAGAAAAGTCGCCAAAATGGTTGCTCGCATGACGTAGCCAAGCAAGAGGCAATCACTGGGGAAGTGTCTGTTGTCGCTTTCGCCGGTTCCAGAGATAGGGAGCCTAACCCTTATGATGAATACCGTGACTTCTGCTTCTTCTGGTGAAAACTCTGTGTCTGAGTCAACGTTCAATGGCAATCCTGCTGCACACGCGCCGGGTATGCCTGTCGTTGCTGTCATTGGCGACGGGCAGTTGGCTCGCATGATGCAAACCGAAACGATTGAACTGGGGCAGTCCGTTCGAGTACTGGCTGGTTCAATGGACTCTTCCGCAGCGCAGGTGTGTGCGGATGTGATCCTGGGGGATTACAAGAACTGGGACGATCTGCAGGCTGCAGTAGCTGGCGCAGATGCGGTGACATTCGATCACGAACATGTGCCAACAGAGTTCTTACATAAGCTCCAGGAACAGGGCGTTTCCGTGCAGCCTGGCCCGGATGCACTGATATACGCGCAGGACAAATTGCTCATGCGCGGCAAGCTGCAGATGATGGGCGCGCCAGTGCCGCCATTCGCAGCAATTGAATCCGTTGCGGATGCCGAGACGTTCGCTGACAAAGTCGGCGATGCCGTGTGCTTGAAGGCACGACGAGGCGGCTACGACGGTCATGGCGTGTGGTTTCCAGAGCGCGCAGAGTTGGCGGGGCTCGTCGAGAAGCTTCTTGCAGAAGGCGTTCCGCTGATGGCAGAAGAGAAGGTCAATCTCGTTCGCGAACTGTCTGCAATGTGCGCGCGTACTCCGTCCGGTGATGTGGCTGCGTGGCCAGTGCTCGAGTCGGTGCAGACGGACGGCATTTGTGTTGAGGCAGTCTGCCCTGCGCCGGGTCTAGACGACGATCTGGAAACCGCAGCACGGTCTTTGTCGACGAAGATCGCCGAAAAGCTTGGTGTCACGGGTGCCCTTGCTGTTGAACTTTTCGAAACTGTTGATGCAGACGGCGCACCCCAGATTTTCGTCAATGAACTGGCAATGCGCCCGCACAATACCGGTCACTGGACGCAAGACGGTTGCGTGACCAGCCAGTTTGAACAGCACATGCGCGCAGTCATGGATTATCCACTGGGTTCTGTCGAGACGACCGCAGCGGTAACAGTGATGGCCAACACCCTTGGCGCCGACACGGATCCGGCGATGCCGATGGCAGACCGTTTCGCAGCAGTGTGGCGTCGTTTCCCCCAGGTGAAAATCCACTGGTACGGCAAGGACTGGCGCGCCGGGCGAAAGCTAGGACACGTTAACGTGTGTGGCAACGATGACTCTGCAGAAGGAATTGCAGAGGTTCGTCGAATCGCAGCCCTGTCTGCAGGTTTTATTGTTAATGCTGTGTGGGCAGATGGACACGACGTCGCGTAGCATCAGCGAACCACGCCCCGAAATCTAACTAGTTCTTTCTCACTAGCTCTTATTTAGAGGAGTACATAATGGCAGATCAACTGAAAGATGCTCAGGGTCCGCTGGTAGGGCTCATCATGGGCAGCGATTCCGACTGGCCAACGATGGAACCAGCAGCCCAGGTTCTTGCCGAGTTCGGCATTCCTTTTGAAGTTGGCGTGGTGTCGGCACACCGTACGCCTGAGCGCATGATTGACTACGCGAAGTCTGCGGCAGGAAAGGGCTTGCGCGTCATTATCGCAGGAGCTGGCGGTGCAGCGCACCTGCCAGGCATGGTGGCCTCAGCCACGCCACTGCCTGTCATCGGTGTGCCGCGTGCACTGGAGAACCTCGAAGGTGTGGACTCCCTGTTGTCAATCGTGCAGATGCCAGGCGGCGTACCGGTGGCAACTGTTGGCGTTGGTGGCGCCAAGAATGCTGGTTTGCTGGCAGTTCGCATCTTGTCTGCTGGCTTCCCAGAGTTGGTCGCTGCAATGGAGAAGTACCAGGCTGACATGCGTGATGCTGTTCTTCAGAAGGACGAAGCCCTACGCCAGAAACTAATGGGCAACTAGCGAGCATTAGGCTTTCAGATACAGTTCCGGGTACCGAAAAGTATCCGGATCTGCTTGTTTCCACGTGAATGCCCAATTTGCGAATCGAGTGCCACGCAGCAGCTCGCCTGGTTCAAGCCAGTTGTATAGCTCTGAATAATCCTCGCCAACTTCCTCGCTAGTTCGACGCATCAGATGCGTCGGGCCGAGGGCTGCGAAGTCCTGTAATCCCATTGATCCAAGAATCTGAGCAGCTTCCTGCACCGTTGCCTCGTGATAATTAGCTACCCGACGAGCTTTGTCATCAACATCGAGTGCTTTCCAACGAGCTGGATCCTGGGTGGCTACTCCTACCGGGCATTCGTTTGTGTGGCACAGCTGAGACTGGATACAACCGGCGGCCATCATCATGCCGCGGGCAGAATTGACGAAGTCGGCGCCGATGCACATGCGTTTGATGACATCGAACCCAGTGATGATTTTGCCACTTGCGCCCAGTTTGATGCGATCACGGAGACCCGCGCCAACGAGTGCGTTGTGCACCAGCATGAGACCGTCGGAAAGCGGGAGGCCAACGCGGTCAGAATACTCCAGGGGTGCAGCACCCGTGCCACCTTCGGAACCGTCGACGATGATGAAGTCTGGTGTGATGTTCTCTTCAATCATCGCTTTGCACACCGCGAGGAACTCCACCTGTGAGCCCACGCAGAGCTTAAACCCAACTGGCTTGCCACCACTGAGCTGACGCATAGTGCCCATGAATCGAACTAGCTCACGTGGAGTGGAATATACGCGGTGATACGGCGGGCTCATGACACCCTTGCCAACTGGAACGTGACGAGTCGCCGCGATCTCTTCATTGACCTTGTCGCCAGGCAACATACCGCCAAGGCCAGGCTTTGCGCCTTGGCTGACCTTCAAGTAAGTTGCTTTGACCTGCGGGATTGCAGCCTTCTGGGCGAACAGCTCTGGATCAAAGTCGCCATCGTCGGTTCGCGCTCCGAAGTAACCCGAGCCCAGCTGCCAGTAAATGTCTGCGCCATGCTCCAAGTGATATGGACTGATTGCACCTTCGCCGGTGTCTTGGACGAATTTTCCCATCGCAGCGCCCTTGTTCATGGCCAGCACAGCGTTAGGAGACAAAGAGCCGAAGCTCATCGCCGAGATATTCATGATCGACGCATCATACGGTTGGGTGCAGTCGGGGCCGCCGATGCGAACGCGAGGGTTGACCAACACAGTGTGAGCGGGAGCCATTGAATGGCGCACATATTCGTATCCGGGTTGTGTGACATCCCGTTCTGTACCGAATGACTTCTTCGAGCTCAATCCCTTTGCCCGCTCGTACACGACAGTACGAGTATCCCGGTCAAATGGAGCACCGTCGAAGTTCCTCTCGACGAAGTACTGCTGCATTTCCGGACGGATTGCTTCCAGCAGATATCGAGCGTGTCCCAGAACTGGATAGTTACGCAAGAGGGAGTGCTTCTTCTGATTGAGGTCATAGATTGCGATGCAATCGAGAACGAGCACTAGCCCCATCAAAATCCACCACCAGGGACCTAGATCCCATACGGCCAGCGCCGCGATGATGTTGAGTACGGCCAGAATTGCCAGGATGTACGGACGAGTAATCACATTGCAATGGTATGTGCGAATTCGCGATGGAGAGGAGGAACAGAGGAAAACACAATGCCAGATCTATGTTTTCAGCTGAAAACAGTTACAAAACCACGGCTTTTTCTGCCTCCGCGATCGCCCGCAACCGATCTTCGTCTCCGCCCCGCACGATCACCGCAGAACCATCACGCATCCACGGCGCAAGTACTGATTGAGTCCAAGCTTCGGCGTTAAAGCCACGATCTCCGTCGACAAGCCAACCACGCGTTAGGACACGCGCCTGAGTTGGTAGCTCCTGATCGCTGGCGTATTGCTCGGCCATCTCCAACAGCTTCTCGACGGAATGCCCCTCGATCAACTCCGCTCCCATATCATCCAACCCTGGCCCCAGGTACTGATCAGGATGGAGTCGAACCTCTGGGCCGAAGTCGATGACACCTGGAGGAATCGAGCCACCACATTCAGCGACCCCGCGCCCAAAGACATCATCAGTGACAGCAGCAAGGTAGGCATCTGGGCACTTCTCGTCCCACTCGCTCAGTCGATCCAGGGTGGTGAAAACTGCCAACGGCTCGGTCGGGCTGAGATGCATGCCTGCGCGTCGGGCACCCACCAGAATGCACACTGCCGACCAGATCGGGGGCAATTCGATCCAGATGGGGTCTCCTGCTTCCAAGTCGAATTCGTCGTGAAGCATGTTGGCGATCTTGGAGGCCCAGTTATCAAGCGTTGTCGCGGAAAGATCGACGCGTCCGCCCGTCGTTTCGTCGTAGCACGTAAGGCGGGGGATACTGGGATCGGAGTTGAGAAGCTTTTTCAGAAGTTCCACGCCTCTCAATGGTAGCGACTTCTGCCCGTCACCCGAGGAGTAGTGCGATGACGACGACTACAGGGACACACGCAAGAGTCGTAACAACGCCAGAATCACGTGCTTGAATAGTATTCCGCCCGTAGCGAGTACTGAATGTGTAGACGTTCTGTGCGGTTGGCAGGGCAGCGATTACAACGGCGGACAACAAGGTATGCCCACTCATCCCGAACAGCTGAGAAGCGATCAGCCAGGCAGCTGCTGGCTGGCCTATATTCTTCGCAAATGAGGACACCGCCACCGCTCGTCGTGGAGACACTCCATTCCGCAGAAACGGCATGCCATGAAGACTGACTCCGAAAGCAAGCAACGCCATGGGCACTGCCGCCTGGCCAAGCAAACTGACTGGCGTTTCTACCATCGTCGGCAGCGTTACCCCGGTCGCATTGATAGTGAGCCCGATAATTGCAGACAGGAAAATCGGGTTCTTTAGCGGCGACAGCAACGATCTTCCGAGGTTCAGCGAACCTTGCGACGAAGTCAGAACATCAAGAATCGTCAAACAAAAGGGTGCATAAAAGGCAATTTGGAAAATAAGCGCAGGTACGACGGAGGTGGCGTCGTGAAGCACTGCGATGGCAATGGGGATACCGAGGTTCGCGACATTGTTGTAACTGGAACTCATGGCGCCAACAACGGCGTCTGCTCCGCGTTGTTTGAGAAGCGGGGCAGCGATAAGAAGATAAAAGATCGCAACGGTTAATGCAGAACCTGCAGCGACGTAGAAGGGAAGACCGAATACAGCGCTCGTATCAGAGGTGGCCAGTGTGTGCACCAACATGCACGGCATAGCAACCCAAAACACGACCATATTCAGGGTGATGCCACCATTCTTACCCAGGACACCAGATCGACCGACCAGCCAGCCCACGGCAATGATCAGCGCGACAGATCCGAAGCCGGTGAGGATCTCTGTCATATGGGGCATCTAAGGTCGCTTTCGTGGGCAAATAACCGAAAAGTTCATGGGGTCGAGCGGTGGGTAGCAGAGGCTGAGTCGGGAGTCCCCCTTAGAGAGTATCTTCCGTCGCACGCTCTGCTGTGCTTGTCCGCGAGCGGTGTTCTACGTGCCTAGAGAAATAGAAACGGACCCGAGCCAAAAGACTCGGGTCCGTAGACGCTGTCGTCGCAGGTTTATTCACCATGCGGCCCCAGCGCCAAATCAGCCGTGAGGGACTACTAAATCCTCGACCAGCTTTTTTAGCGGCTGGTGAATGGCAGGAGTGCCATCTCGCGGGCATTCTTCACAGCGGTAGCGACCTGGCGCTGCTGCTGTGGGGTCAGGCCGGTGACGCGGCGGGAACGGATCTTACCGCGGTCAGAGATGAACTGGCGAAGCAGGTTGATGTCCTTGTAATCAACCTTCTCAACACCAGCAGCCTTGAGTGGGTTCTTCTTTGGGCGGCGGGACTGCTCCATCCGCGCCTTCTTATTGTTCTGATTGCGCTTCATTTGAGTCTTCCTTACCAGCTGGACTTACGAACGCCCGGGAGCTCGCCACGGTGGGCCATCTCACGAACGCGAACACGGGACAGGCCGAACTTACGGAGGTAGCCGCGTGGGCGACCGTCTGCAGCGTCGCGGTTGCGAACGCGAACAGATGCGGCGTCACGTGGCTGACGGTTCAGTTCGAACTGAGCGTCCATACGCTCTTCGTCAGTGGAGTTAGGGGACTTGATGATGCGCTTGAGCTCTGCGCGACGCTCGGCGTAACGAGCGACAATTTCCTTACGCTGCTCGTTCTTGGCAATCTTTGACTTCTTAGCCATGAATTTAGCGCTCCTCGCGGAATTCGACGTGCTTACGGACTACCGGGTCGTACTTCTTGATCGTGATGCGATCCGGGGTGTTCCGCTTGTTCTTACGCGTGACGTAGGTGTAACCCGTGCCAGCGGTCGACTTAAGCTTGATGATTGGACGAATATCGTTACGGGCCATCTTTAGATCTTCTCCCCACGTGCACGGATCTGGGCAACAACTGCTTCGATACCCTGCTTATCAATGGTCTTCAGACCCTTAGGAGACACGGTCAAAGTGATCGTGCGGCCCTCGGATGCGAGGTAGAACTTCTTTCGCTGCACGTTGGGATTCCAACGGCGCGACGTACGCCGGTGCGAGTGAGAAACGGACTTGCCAAAGCTTGGCTTCCGTCCCGTGACCTGGCAAATCGCCGACATGGAGATTTCCTTTGCTTCTTGGTGGCTCAACAACCACGACAACGGTGCACAAGGAATGACTAAAATTAGCCCCCGGCACTACGTTTTCATCGGCAATTGAGCGTAAACGAATAAACAGACAACAGCGAGAGTCGAGAATACACGGGGAACCCCTGAAAAACCTAATCGCCCGTACACGGTTCCGTATTACCTGCAACCGCTACGCACCTAGGCTCAGCCCAGATCAACTGTTGTGCTGCTTGACGACGAGTCGTCGCAAAGCATGCCGAGAGAATGCTGCAATAGAGCGATTAGGAATCTTACCAGTGACCTTGTACTATTTTCGGAGTCTCATCGGAAACTGCGCGAACGCATTAGGCCAACGCGTTAGGCCTCGATGAAACGGTCACGTACATCCCAACTCGGGCACGAACGCATCGTGATCTAGGTAATTCTAGAGCTCAGCCGATGTGAAAGCGACCCGTAGTTCAATCCTGAGGGAATCGAGAACTTATGAAGAAGGATATCCATCCTGATTACCACCCAGTGGTATTCAAGGACGCCGGCACGGGTCACTCTTTCCTGACCCGTTCGACCGCTACTTCCGACCGCACTATTGAGTGGGAAGATGGCAACGAGTACCCGCTGATCGTCGTTGACGTCACCAGCGAGTCCCACCCATTCTGGACCGGCGCACAGCGTGTCATGGACACCGCTGGTCGCGTTGAGAAGTTCCAGCGTCGTTACGGCAACCGCGTTCGCCGCACCAAGAAGAACTAAGAGTAAGGAGGGTAATTCGATATGGCAGTTCCAAAGCGTCGTATGTCGCGTGCAAACACTCGTGCACGTCGTTCCCAGTGGAAGGCCGACAACGTCGACCTCCAGGAAGTCAAGATCGACGGTCGTGTGGTTCGTATCCCACGTCGTCTGGTCAAGGCTGCACAGCTCGGCCTCATTGATGTTGAGCAGTACTAATTAGTTCTTAACTAGAACTCAAGCTTCGGCTGAAAAGACCCGCGCCACCTCCGGCATTGCCGGCAGGTAGCGCGGGTTTTTGTTTTCAGCGCTTGTGGGAGTCCGGGTTTGGGATATACAGGAACTTTTCAGTAAGTCTCTAGGCACGCAACATACATAGACGGCACAATGGAGAGTATGAAGATTTTGGTTGTCGATGACGATCAGGCGGTCCGGGAATCCCTCCGCCGTTCGTTGACGTTTAATGGCTATACCGTTGACCTTGCTGAAGATGGCTCACAGGCGCTGATGAAGATCGCAGACGATCGACCGGATTTGGCAATTCTTGACGTGATGATGCCGAAGCTCGACGGCCTGGATGTGTGTCGTCGTCTTCGCAGCGAGGGAGACGATCTTCCTGTGCTGATGCTCACCGCGCGTGACTCCGTTTCGGAGCGTGTCGCTGGGCTGGATGCTGGAGCGGATGACTATCTGCCTAAGCCTTTCGCTCTGGAAGAGCTTTTGGCGCGTGTTCGCTCCCTGTTGCGTCGTGCTGCTCTGGAACCATCGTCGTCAGCTGCGCCAGCAACCTTGTCTTTTGAGGATCTGACGCTGGATCCAGATACTCGTGAGGTGTTCCGTGGCGAGCGTCGTATCTCACTGACCCGCACCGAGTTTGCGCTGCTCGAGTTGTTGATGAGCAACCCTCGTCGAGTGCTGAGCCGTACCTCTATTTTGGAAGATGTGTGGGGATACGACTTCCCAACGTCTGGCAATGCGCTGGAGGTGTACATCGGTTACTTGCGTCGTAAGACGGAGTCTGAAGGCGAGCCTCGTCTTATTCACACCGTTCGTGGTGTTGGCTACGTGCTGCGGGAGACCGCTCCGTGATCTTGCGGCGTCGACGTCGGCTGGATACTAGTTCAGCTGGCGTCTCTTCTGTTTCTCCGACCGAAACCCCGGGAGTTCCGGGAGTTGTGCCTCCTGTAGTGGATCCGCGTGATGACCTTAAACGTGCTGAGCCTGCGGATGAGCACGGTGGGATCATTGAATTCCTACTACGGCGTTTTCGCATCGTGTCATTGCGGTGGCGACTGACCATCTTGACGGCGCTGATCGTAGCGGCATCCGTAGGGTTGATGACTTTGGCGGCGTTTGTCACTGTGCAGGCCACGCTGTACCGAGAAGTGGATAACAACTTGCGGGCACAGGCGACGCAGTTGCTGAATTCCCCGTATGCTTCCGAGTTCGCCATCGAACCGATGATTACGGCTGACACCCTAAAGATTTTGAACCCTGACCTGGATGCCATGTATTTCGGTCGGGGCAGTGTCACCGGTCGCGGTGATGTGATCGAACTAGGTGGCCCAGAACTGGCAGTCTTGCGTGGGCACCGATCGGAGTCTATCCGGACGGATGATTTCAATCAGCGACGTATTTTTGCCATCCACGATCCGTCGGGCGCTACTTTGGTGCTCGCTCAGGATCTGAGGTCAACTCGAACCATTTTGGGCTCATTGGGCATGGTCTTACTGATCATTTCCGTCATTGGCGTCTTATTCGCTGTCGCAGCAGGTATCACGGTTGCCACTGCCGGTCTGACTCCAGTAGCTCGATTGCGTAAAGCCGCGGAACGTGTTGCTGACACGGGAGAACTTCGTCCTATCCCCGTCGAGGGTGACGACGAACTCGCCAGATACACCCGAAGCTTCAACGAGATGCTCGTGGCATTGGAAGCATCGCGAACTAAGCAAACGGAGTTGGTGGCAGATGCGGGTCACGAGTTGAAGACTCCATTGACTTCACTGCGTACCAACGTCGAGTTGCTCATGATGGCATCCCGCCCAGGTGCAGCGGGTATTCCGGAACAGGATCGTGCGGACCTGGAAGCTGACGTCATCGCTCAAATCGAGGAACTGTCGACTCTGGTCGGTGACCTGGTGGATCTCGCTCGAGAAGATGGGCCTCAACAGGTTATCGAGGAAGTTGATTTGGTGGATGTCGTCGAGACATCGCTCGAGCGAGTGGAACGACGCCGACCAGACCTTACTTTCGACCTGAAACTGACGGATTGGTATCTGTTTGGTGATCCCGCGGCGCTGGGACGTGCAGTACTGAACCTTATGGATAATGCGGCAAAGTGGTCGCCTGAAAAGGGCACAGTACGGATTCGCCTGGTGCCTTTGTCCGAGGATTTGGCGGAGCTTACTGTCGCGGACTCCGGGCCGGGAATCCCAGCTGAGGACCGAAATAAGGTCTTTGAACGCTTCTTCAGGTCTATCCAGTCTCGGTCAATGCCTGGCTCTGGCTTGGGTCTGGCTATTGTGAAGCAAGTTATCGTCCGTCACGGCGGAACTATTGTTGCCGAAGAGTCTGACGACGGCGGTGCACAGATGCGTGTGTGTTTGCCAGGTTCGCCAGTTCGGAAGCATGACACAGAAATCGATGCCTAACTTTTGGACTTCACGGTCCAACTGAAGAGAATTCTCAGCTATTTGTTAGACGCATTGGGCAAGGTATTTACTATGACAAATCCAGATTCGAACGGACTGTTTGGTACGAGCGGTGGTTCCGGTTACGGGAGTTCCGGTCAGGGAAACTCACAGTGGGGTAGCACTCCACCACCAGGAAATGCATCTTTCGGTAGTTCCCCGCAGTACCAGCAGGCATATTCTGCGCAGCAGCCGAATGGTCTGGCACAGCCAGAGAAGAAGAGTGGTTCGAAGCTGGGGGCAGTGACAATCGCTGCGTTGATGTTGGGAAGCGCGGCGGTAGGTGGTGTCGCAGGAGCATTGGTCACTGACGGTGGCGGATTCGCGACAACCGCGACGGGTTCTCGTGGTGGCAACAATGCACTGGATGAGCCTGGTGCGAAGCGTACTGAGCCACCTGCACCGGGGTCGATTGAGGAAGTCGCGCAAAAGGTGCTGCCAAGCGTGGTGTCTATTCAGGTGAATTCGATGGCGGGCCAGGAATCTGGGTCGGGGTCAATTCTGTCGTCCGATGGTTTGGTGCTTACCAATAATCACGTTGTCGCTTCTGCCGAGAAGCCTGGCTCTGAAATGACTGTTCTGCTTAGCGACGGCTCCTGGCATCCAGCAACCGTCGTTGCTGGTGATGCTGCGACAGACATCGCTGTCATCCGTGTGGAAGGCGTCCGTGATTTACGTCCGATTTCTTTGGGTGAGTCAGATTCTGTGTCAGTAGGCCAAGAAGTTATTGCAGTGGGTTCGCCGTTGGGTCTGACTTCTACAGTAACGTCGGGAATTGTATCCGCGAAGAATCGTCCTGTTGCTGCAGGTCAGGGTGGTGAAACTTCAGTGATCGATGCGATCCAGACTGACGCCGCGATTAATCCTGGTAACTCCGGTGGCGCGCTGGTCGATATGGAAGGCAATCTTATCGGCGTACCCAGCGTTATTGCTTCGAACAGTGCTGAAGGACAGCAGGCTGGCAGTATTGGCCTAGGTTTTGCTATTCCGATCAATCAGGCGCGTCGTATTGCCGATGAACTCATTGAAAATGGTCGTGTGGTGATGCCCGCTATTCAGGCCCAGATTGATACGCAAGCCCCGGTCATGGGCGCGCTGGTGCGTGAAGTAACTCCTGGTGGGGCGGCTGAGCGAGCTGGTTTGAAGTCAGGTGATGTGATTGTGAAGTTCGGTGACCGCACTATCGACAACGGTATTGCACTGATAGCTGCTATCCGGTCGCATAAGGTTGGAGACACTGTCACACTTACAGTGACCGATGAGAATGGTGAACACGAGCGCACTGCTGATGTCACGTTGGATCCGGCTAGGGGCTAGTTCCGCGAGACGGTGGATAGCGATCATCCGTTAGTAGATTGGAATTTCCGTGAGTAAGCAAGAATCAGCCGAGGTTGATGCTCCAGCTGTGCAGTCCACCGAGCCTGGTTTTGAGCCCGATGCCGGTAGCTTGGCGGAGCTGGAACGACTGATGGATCCTGCGGTAGCTACGCGCCGTGCACTTATCGTTTTGTGCAGTGACCATCCGGAAGATGAAGACCGTTTGGGTGAGCTCATGGTTGAGCTGCTTGAGGAAGACGGTTTTATTGTCGATGCTGTCGTTGCAACTCCGTTGGCTAAGCGTAGTATTCGCCAAGCACTGGAGACTGCAGTAGTGGGTGGCGCAGATGTAGTCATCACCATCGGTGGTGTCGGTGTTGGCCCTCGTGATGTTACTCCGGAAGCTACCCGCAAGGTTCTGGATAAGCGCCTCATGGGCATCGAGCAGGCGCTTCGCGCGTCGGGGCTTTCTGCAGGATCTGCAGAGGCTGGAGTTTCCCGTGGTCTCGCGGGCGTTTCTGGTCAGACTCTCGTGGTGAATATGGCGAAAACCCGCGCGGCTATTCGCGATGGCATGGCAACGCTCGGACCGCTAGCCCACCATGTTTTGAAGGACCTGGGGCGTTGGGCAGTCTAATGGGCGAAGAAGGTACCCGTCGTCCACGCCGTAAGCGTCGTAGGGCAGGGGCTGCCCCAGAGGCATTTGCTTCACGACGAGATAGTGAACGCACCTCGCCACTGAAAAGCGAAAACCCCCCACCGGAAACTCCAGAAGAATCTTCTGAGTTTGATGAGGGGTTTTGGAACTCGGAACGACCACCACATTGGGGCAGTTCCTAGAAGGTTGAGTTTCTAAGAACTCTTACTTTGCGTGACGTGGGCCTTCGTCGAGGTCCTCGATGCCCTGCTTAGCAAGGGACTCGTCGGTTGCATTGAGTTCGGAGCGAGGCGTGCGGTTCTGCTCTGCAAGCAGGTCGCGGATCTCGGTGAGCAGGTCTGCCTCGGTGGTTTCCTCTTCAGCAGGGGTTTCCAGCTTAGCTTCGCGGATCTCGTTGAGCTTGTTCATCGGTGCGACGATGAGGAAGTACACAACTGCAGCGACGAGCAAGAAGTTGATTGCTGCGGAGATGACCGTACCGAAGTCAAGGAAAGTGTTCGCCTTGTCCTGAAAGATGCGGAAGCCCAGGCCATCCGCTGCATTGGTGCCACCGACAGCATTCAGCAGTGGCTGAATGAGGTTTTCGGTGAATGCAGTGACAATTGCGGTGAATGCCGAACCGATAACGACACCGACTGCGAGGTCGATGACGTTTCCGCGCATGATGAATTCTTTGAATCCCTTGAGCAAGGAAGTTCCTCTCAAATAAAAGCGTGAACAGCCACGAATCTTGGCCCCATGGAGTATCCCACGATCGAGCCCGCTATGGCGAGTTATTGACTGCGGTCATCTTATGCAGCATCAGTCATTGTTGACAAGACAAGAGATAAAGGAATATCTAGACTTGCCGTCGCAACCTCCCCCGCTCGCTCTCTGGGGAGCGCTAGGAGTACCACGCCGGTTTCATTGTCCGTAACGAGTACACGCGCGCCCGGGGCGATAAGGTGAACGGAATTCTGCTCTTGACCAGCAGAAAAAATATCTACGACTGCGCCGGTATGCAGTACAGGCAAAATGCCTTGGTCATGCGGTGTGATTGCTACTACATGGGCGTTTGGCACCCCCGTTAGTTCAGCTGCTAGCTCTTTGCCGACGAATCGAGGTTCAGTCAATACCTCATTGCGTGCGATTGGCGTAGCTACTCGGCGTCCGACGACACCCTCAGCCGACGCAAAGCTGTGTTGTGACACAAGACCTTCGGGAATTGCAGTCAGAACCACATCGTGTTCAGCAACCTCTGCACCTGCCGAAATATCGCGGGCAGCAACAGCAACGGTGACATGACCTGATTCTGGCTGAACGCGATCGGCGATAACGAGTGCGACGGCTATAGCAAGAAGAAACATGGCGATTGCTTGTCGCCACAACCGGCGCGGATTCGCACGCCGAAATGAATGACGCATGATGGAACTCCAAGTGGATGGCAGTGTGTAGTAAAAGTCCCTCTACTTATACGGACGCTGCGTAACCACTTTCGGTTCCATCGCTTCGAACTGCATCTGAGTTAAATCCGGTGGACTACACCACAGTGTGGGTCAAATCGTGGTGATTCCGTCAGCGGTGATGATGGCATCGACAGGAACATCATGATCGTCAAATGGCACATGATCGACTAGTTCGGAAGGGTGTAGGAGCAAACCAATGAGTTGCTTAGTCTCCTGGACCCCCTCGGGAGAACCGTCAACCGATACGCGACTGCGCTGCTGGACTAGCTCCAGTGAGCGGTCATAGTAGCCTGCGCCTCGCCCCATCCTGTTTCCGTTGCGGTCTCCAGCAATTCCTGGAAGCAACACAATGTGTGCCCCGACGATCGCGGACGTGCCTAGGCGTTCGCCCGCAGGTTCGTACAGACCGTACTTACCGGGAACCAGTGGCTCTTCCAGGGAAGTGTCGTAGCTTGCCCAGTTGAGTGCTGATGGTTTACCTGGCGGGCAGATCGGCAAAAGAAGCTCCGCTTCTGCTGGAATGCCCTGGCGAATCCTGTCCAAGAAACGCGTCGTTGCAGCAAGTGCCTCGGGAATCTTGTCCCCACCAGTGGCGCCAGGCTCAGTTTCCACAGGAGCAAAACAGGTGATTACTGGAGTGGTGATTCCGGCGTTCTTCAGCGACTCACACTGTTCGTTTACCCAGGTCAGGGTGTTGTTGATCAGGCGATCGTCGTGAAGCTGGCGAGTAGAACGCAGCATTTGGTCGCGCTGCTCCAAGAGCCACTGCCGGAGCTCTGGTTTCGTCTCAAATCGTGGCAAAGTACCCATGTTTATGAGAATACGCCGAGAATGCGAAACGAATGTCAAACTTCACCGCCTTGGCTCCGCAGATTCGAAAGATGTTGTGGGTATCGTGGCCACTATGATCCCTGCGACCGATTCTGACGTGACTTCAGCGGAAGAGCGTGTGATTACACCTGCCCGCACCGTAATTGTTCCCGCAGCTGGCATGGGAACCCGCTTTTTGCCAGCTACGAAGACGGTTCCGAAAGAGCTACTACCCGTAGTGGACACGCCAGGTATCGAGATTATTGCCGAAGAGGCGGCAAGCGCCGGTGCATCTCGGTTGGCTATCGTGACGGCTCCATCGAAGGACGGGGTGCTGGGGCATTTCGATGCTCGCCCGGACCTGGAAGAGCTGTTGAATCAGCGTGGCAAGGAAAAAATCGCGGCGAAGGTTGCTCGCGCATCCGAAGTAATCGCAGTGGAATCCGTTATTCAGGACAAGCCGCTTGGTTTGGGGCATGCAGTGCTGGTCGCAGAGCAGTTGCTTGCTGATGACGAAGATAGTGTCGCCGTCATGCTCCCAGACGACCTGGTCTTGCCGATGGGCGTCATGGAACGCATGGCCGCAGTCCGTGAGCAGTTTGGTGGTTCGGTGCTGTGTGCGCTGGAAATCCCTCGTGAAGAAGTCTTCAACTACGGTGTGTTCGACATCGAAGATGCAGATGGCAGCGCGGATAACAACGAGATCGTCAAGCGCGTGAAGGGCATGGTGGAGAAGCCATCCCCTGAAGAGGCGCCATCAAACTTTGTCGCAGTTGGTCGCTACCTGTTGGATCGCGCAATCTTCGATGCGTTACGACGAATCCCGCGTGGCAAGGGTGGTGAGTACCAGCTGACCGACGCTATCGAGCTGCTAATTCAAGAAGGTCACCCAGTGCATATTTTGGTGCACCAGGGCTTCCGTCATGACCTGGGTAATCCAGGTGGTTTTATTCGCGCGTGTGTTGACTTTGGGTTGAAGGATCCGGCATATGGCCCAGGACTAAAGAAGTACCTGGAACAACGGTTGGCTGAAGAGCAATAGACTCAGTTAGTAACTACGGCTGTTTGGCTAGGAGGATCTTGTGCGTTCGGTAGAAGAACAATTGGCGGCAATTACCGCTAATGCAATGCGGCCTGATCCAGTACGTATTGCAATTTCTGAGTCGTTGGGGCTTCTCTGCGCTGAGGATGTCTTGGCGGAGCAACCGTTGCCAGGATTCGTGCAGGCTGCCATTGACGGATACGCCGTCCGTGCGGTCGATGTGGGTGGCCAAACTGGTGCTTTACGTAGCGCCGGAGAGGGCTCTTTGTCCTCTTTCGAGGAAGTAGAGCTTCCGGTTGTGGGCGAAGTGTCTGCTGGTTCTCAGCACCCGATGCGTTTGCAGCCTAATCAGGCGGTTCGTGTGCAGACCGGCGCTCCGCTGCCAACGTTGGCGGACGCAGTATTGCCACTGAACTGGACTGATCAGTCGGGAAAGGGCGGTCGCCGTGTGACGGCGCTACGTCCGGTTCGCACCGGTGATTTCATTCGTCGTGTTGGCGACGACGTCCAGCCAGGTGACATTGCAGTTTCAGCTGGGTCCGTCATTTCACCTGCTCAGGTCGGTTTGTTGGCGGCTGTTGGCAGGTCGAAGGTGTTGGTGCATCCGAAACCACGCATGGCTGTGATTTCTATCGGCAAGGAATTGGTTGATATTGATCGCACCCCTGGGCCAGGCCAGGTCTTTGATGTGAACTCGTACGCATTGGCGTCTGCCGGACGTGATGCGGGCGCAGAGGTGCACCGCGTGGGCATCGTTGATGGAGAGCCACGTCGTATCCGTGAGATCATCGAGGGCCAGCTGATCAAGAGCGAATTGCTGGTCATCACCGGTGCAGTTGGTGGGCAAGCTGGCGAGGAGATCCGTCGTCTGTTGTCGGAGCTGGGCGACATGGATGTGTCGCGTATCGCCATGCATCCAGGCTCAGTGCAAGGCTTCGGATTGGTCGGTGACGACCGCGTGCCAACGTTCTTGCTGCCTTCCAATCCAGTGTCGGCGCTCATTGTCTTTGAAGTAATGGTCCGACCTCTGATTCGCCTGGCGTTGGGGAAGCGGAATCCGCGACGTCGTACGGTATCGGCGCGTGTTGTTGCTCCGATTGAATCGGTGGAGAATCGTCGTGGATTCATTCGTGGCCAGCTCATGCGTGATCGGGAAACTGGCGAGTATTTGGTGCAGCCACTTGGCGGTTCCGGTGGTGCGCAGACGCACTTGCTGGCAGGTATGGCGGAGTCGAACTGCCTTATTGTTATCGATGACGATGTCACGTACGTCCGTCCCGGCGATGCCGTAGACGTGTTGTTCCTAGCGCGACAGGCCTGAGCTTAAGGTGCGCACTTTTCGCTTGCTGACAGACGCTGGTGCTGTTCGGCTTCGTAGCCCTGCGCGTAGCGACGGTCGCCGTTGGCGCGAGCTTCGCCTCGCTGACGAGAACATTCTCCGTAAAGTTGAGCCCACCGTTGGAGTGCCTTGGGCTGATGCGCACACATTGCGTGAGTTTCGCCGGTTCCGTAGAAGGTGGCATGCGTCTGAGCTTGCCGGAACTGGGATAAGCGCCGTTATCGATCTTGACGACGAATTCGTCGGCATGGTGACCATTGGCGGTATCCAACCATTCCCTATTTCTACGTGTTGGATTGGTTACTGGGTTAGTTCTGAGTACGTGGGTAAGGGAATCGCCACGGCGGCGCTTGCGTTGGCCTGCGATTATGCCGCCAGTATGGGTGTGCATCGTATCGAAGCGACGGTCCGCGCAGACAATACTGCGTCCATCAAGGTGTTGAAGAATTGTGGTTTCGTCGAAGAGGGCGTTGCCCGTGAGGCGTTCCATATGGACCACGCATGGCGCGATCATCTCATGCTGTCCAATATCGAGGGCGCTCGGACGGTAGATCGGCTTGTTGAGGCAGGGAAGTTCCGTCGTGAAGCAGCTCCTACTGAAGACGACTGTGATTGGGACTTACGCTGAGTTGAACTCTGGCTAACATGCCGTGAATTTGCGGCGTGGCACAATGTTGCGTGCACGCTGGGGCGATACGGTGTAATGAACTTAACAAGAGCCCGGAGGAGCCCCCAAGAATGTCGACTTCGTTGATTCTGGTGCTATTCATCGTGGTGTGGCTATTTGTGCTGGCACCGCTCGTGGTGAATACCCGTGAGCCGATTCGTCGCACATCAGACGCGCTGGGAAAGACTCGCCTGTTGCACCGTGGTGGTGACGAGGTGGAATCGTCGCGTCGTCGTCCGACGTTGTCTGCGCGCGATGTGCGACATGCTGAGGAAGTCGATGAGTCGTTGGAGACCGTCGATCCGGTAGTCGACGATGCCGATGATCTCTCTGATGTGCTTATCGACGATGACCCAGTGAAGCCGACTAAGTTTGCGCGGAAGACTGCGGAGCACAAGTCTGATGACGCTGATGGCGCTGATGACGCTGATGGGTCGGCTGCGCCGGAAGCGGCACCGGAAGCGGAAGTCGTCGACGGTGACGTTGTCTACGAGTTGGAGTCGGCAGGCGACAAGGCTGACGAGTCGGACAACGATACTGACGCCGATGCGAAGACTGCAGAATCCGCAAATGTTGACGGGGAGCAAGATTCGGAACCAGCTGCCTCGGCAGTTCGCGCAGACGAAGGAGCCTCGGCTGCTACGGCCGTCACGGCCAAGCTTGAGCCGATGTCGGCCGATGACATTGATGTCGCAATCGAAGATGCAATTGCTGATGAGCTTGTTTCTCAGCGCACTGTCGATGTCGATGCTGAGGCTGACTCCGGCTCTGACGCAGTAGCTGATGTGGAGGACGAGTCGACTGCCGACGCGGATTCTGAGACTGACATCGATGCGGAAGACAGTGGCAATGCTGTCGCGGTTGGTGCCCGAAACGATGCTGACCAGCTTGATGACGAGCTCACCGAAGATGACTATGCTTTCGCCGAGCGTCGACGTGGACGTGGCGGTTTCGACCCAGTGTCGGACGCAAAGTACGCTGCAACTCGCTTCGAACGTCGTCGTCGTTCTGTGGCAGGTCTTGTCGCGCTCATTGTCATTCTGGCTGTCGCGGCCTTCTTCATCGGTGGCTGGGCTTGGTGGATGCCACTTGTCGGTGTCGGTCTGCTGACGTTCTACTTGGTGACTTTGCGTCGTACCGTCATGGCTGAGCAGGAGCTGCGTGCCCGCCGTATTCGTCGTATGAAGATGTCCCGACTTGGAGTACGCAACAATGAAGATGAAGAACTCGGTATTCCAGACCGTCTTCGCCGGCCAGGCGCCGTCGTCGTAGAAATTGACGACGAAGCCCCAGAGTTCGCCGACCTCCCTTATGGCGAGTTCGATGACTATGACGACGGCGACGATTACCGTCGCGCTGTTGGCTAAGCAATAACCGTCGAAAAGCTCTCGGCACTACGTTCTAGCAGCTGATTTCAAATGAACACCTGAGGCGCGTAACATGAAAATAGCTACAGCGCAATCGCAGTAGTGTTGGGGCTATAGCGCAGTTGGTAGAGCATCTCGTTCGCAACGAGAAGGTCAGGGGTCCGATTCCCCTTAGCTCCACCATGACACACCGGGTGTGATGGCAGAAAGTCCTCTCCAAGGGGTTGGAGGGGGCTTTTTTGCGTGGTGCGGTACCATAACCGGCATGAACCGACCCGCCGTACGTGACGGAGCGCTGCTGATACTCCGATTGATTCTTGGCGTGATTTTCATTTTTCATGGCTGGGACAAGATTTTTGGCACGGGTGTCGAGGCCACCACGGGCTACTTCGTGGCAGCTGGCATTCCGCAGGCAAGTCTGACGGTATGGGTTGTCGCACTCGTTGAGCTCGTCGGTGGGGCGCTGCTCATTCTGGGACTGTTAGCGCCGACCGTGGCAATCATTCTCGCCATCGAGATGCTGGGGGCTTGGTGGGCCGTCCACTGGGGAAATGGGTTGTTTGTACGTGACGATGGCGCAGAATTGGTTCTCTCGCTCATTGGCGGGCTCATCATCGTGTTTGTGTTTGGTTCAGGGCGAGTAAGCCTCGACCGACTGTTCACTAGGTAGAGGAAAGTCATGGATTGCGAACGTGTCAGGGCAGCGTTGTCTGCTCGACTCGATGGCGAAACCTCGGGAGCTGACGACGACGTCGTCGATGCTCACCTCGATGCATGCCAAGAGTGCCAGGCCTGGTTTGAAAAGGCAGTCTCCCTGAATCGATCGTTGTTGATGGGGCCAGCGTCGTCGTCAGGTCTGTTCAGCGAAGTGAACTCGACCCCAGGCGCGGTGGATCTGAATCTGGATGATCTATCAGAAAGGATCTTGTCGACGGTCGAACCAGAGCGACGTCGCCGCGAACGCGCATGGCTGTTCATGTCAGGTAGCGCACGTGTTGTTTTGGTGATTCTGGGTTTGCTATGGGTGGCGTGGGCGATCATGTCTCTGGTGCATGCCAGCGACATTGCGCAGTCGGTTAATGCTGCTTATGAAGACATGTTTGGTTTCGAGTCGGCATCGATCACCTCGACGCTGGATCCAATGGCGGAAGGCGCTCGCCTTGCTGTCGAACTGGCAGCTATTCGCCTGGCGTTGGCAGTGGGGTTGTTCTGGGCATCATGGCGACCACAAGCCGCGATGGGCATGATGCCGGTCTACGGCGCTATTGCCATGTTTTCGTTTGGCTTTGGCACCCGTGACATGATTCTCGGTGCGTTCACCGTGGCAGATGCTTCCGGCATGGTGTTGATGATTCTTTCTGCGATTGCCCTGGGCATGGTCTGGCTTGGTGGCTTCACCCCAGCTGCATTCGCTCAAGCATGGCGAGCTGCATCTGGTGACCCGGTCCCAGGACTACCTCAGTCACGGTGGTCATAGTGGTGTGACGGGGCCGTCGCAAAGCTCACTACTTCCAGCTTGGCAGCCAGAAGCGCAGATTGAATGTGTCCTCTGGCAGCGGAATACCAGTCATGATGGGGAGCCAGAAAACGAACGAGGCGAGGACAAGGCCCGCGTGGAGTGATACCAAAGCCAGTCCCACCCGACGTCCCTTGACAGTCCAACGTGCGAGGTCACTTGCAATCAACGCGAATGCGATAAGGACAAAAGGAATAAGCGCAGTCGCATAGAAGAAATACATTTGGCGGTCGTACGCGATAGCCCATGGCACCCACGACACGACGAATCCAACAACGGCAATTCCGTAGCGATGATCTTGCTTGACCAGCCAGCGCCACATAGCCCACACCATGACCGGAACGAGCAACCACCAGATTGGTGGCGTTCCGAATAGCATGAGCCAACCCTTGCAATCCCGATCCCCGAAACACTGAGTCTCAGTGGAGTAGTAGAGCATGGGGCGCCATGAAACCAGCCATTCCCACGGCTTCGATTCCCACGGGTGCTCATGGCCACCGGACGTGGTGAGTGAGCCGTGGAATTCCAGCACGCCCCGCTGGTAATGCAGGTAATTCAGAATAGGTTCGGGAAGCCAGTCGAAGCCGAGAGGACCTGGATCGCGGTCGGCTGGATTCTGGTGACGGTACACCGAGGTCTCTTCGGCAAACCAGGAACGCCACGACATAAAGTAGACGATGAGTGGCACGAGGACGAGGTCTCGTAGCGCTGGTGCGGTGTCGCGACCGAGAGCACCAGTGACAGGCTTGTCCACTCCGGCGCGCTTTCGGTCAACGAGGTCGGAAAACACGCTCCAGAGTCCAAGTCCAGCGATGTAGTAGAGCCCCGACCACTTCACGCCTAGCGATAGCCCCAGCAAAATGCCGGCTGCCAGACGCCACCACCGCCAACCGAGATACGGGCCAATGGGGGAGTCCAGAATGGTTCCAGCATCACGATTTTCGCGGAGGCGACAGACTACATCGTCCCGGTCGAGCATCAGAGCCCATACCGCACCGATGACAAACACTGCTTGAATCATGTCCAGCATGCCGACGCGCGAAGACACAAACAAGACGCCGTCCAGCACGGCATACATACCGACGATGGTGACTGCAAGGGTAGAGCCACTGAGTCGTCGCACAATGTCCATCAATGCCATAACGACGAGAACACCTGCGACAGCGGACATGAATCGCCAACCAAGTGGCGTATACCCAAAGAGCCATTCGCCGATAGCAATGACATGTTTAGCAACAGGTGGATGGACGATTAAACCAAAGCCAGGGTTGTTCTCGATACCACCAGATATCGGATCACCAGTGGACTGGAGGATCTGCCATGCTTGCGGTACGTAGTGCTTTTCATCGAATAGAGGAGTGCCCTCGTCAGTGGGATGGGAAATCCACGTGAAGCGAGAAACAGCAGTCACCAGTGCAATAACAGCGAAAACCCACGTATCTGCCGTCGTCCAACGTACTGGCGTACGGAGTGACTTTGGTTCACGTCGCGCGCGTGCGCGATGAGGTTTTTCTACCGAAATTGTTTGAGTCCCGTCCACTGTTACGAGTTTAGGCAATGTCATTAGGAATCTCTGCTTACGGATAGGATCGCAGTATGTCGGTACTCGAGCCAGGAATCACACTTGCAGCTACTCCACTGGGAAATATCGGTGATGCAACCGATCGTTTGCGCAGTGCTTTGGCTGAGGCGGATGTCATTGCAGCGGAAGACACTCGTCGCGCCCGCAACTTGGCATCGGCGTTGAACATTGAGATCCGTGGTCGCGTGGTGTCGAATTTCGACCACAACGAGGAATTCCGTATTACTGAGCTTCTCGACGCCGCCCGCAGCGGCCAGCGGGTGTTAGTGGTGACGGACGCAGGCATGCCGGTGGTGTCGGATCCAGGTTTGGCAGTGGTGGCGGCAGCGCGTGATGAAGGCCTGCCGGTGACATGTATTCCTGGGCCGAGTGCAGTGACGACTGCGCTTGCCTTGTCCGGGCTGAAGGTCGGGCACTTTTGTTTTGATGGGTTCGCACCACGCAAGCAGGGAGCTCGTCGGGAATGGCTGGAGTCTCTGAAGGCTGAACGACGTGCGTGTTGCTTCTTTGAATCACCACATCGGTTGGCCGTGACGTTAGCTGACGCAGCTGAAGTGTTAGGACCGTCGCGCCGGGCAGCGGTGAGTCGTGAGCTGACGAAGATGTACGAAGAAACCAAGCGAGGCACCCTCGGAGAGCTCGCTGAGTGGGCTGCGGGTGGAGTGCGCGGAGAAATTACGGTTGTCATTGAAGGCGCTGAAGCGGCGTCGGCCACGATGTCCATGGAAGAACTGGTGCAACTCGTGGAGGATCAAGTAGCGGATGGTGTCCGCCTGAAGGATGCCTGCAAGGCCGTGGCAAAGAGCGCACGCATGACGAAGCATCGGGAACTCTACGAGGCAGTTCTAAGTGCACGCTAATGGTGACGAACAGTCACTAACGGGTGATCCACTCTGGGATTGTTAGGAAACTGTGATGTTGGGTCGCCATAACTTGACGTGAACTGCAGAAACTTCAGTGGTGGTGTCTGAGGATTAACAAGAGAAACCTCATATTTTCATGAATACAAGTTGAAAAGACCCAGCGCACGCGGTCAAGCTAGAAGAATGACCGATCCACACCACGAAGAATTAATAGGACAGGCTGAAAAAGAGCCCGGTATCGATTTGGGAGTGACAATCCCAGCTGCGTTGTCGATTCTGGCTATTGTGCTGTGGGGCTTGATCAGTCCAGATTCGTTTTCCAACTTCGCAGGAAATTCTCTCAGCTGGGTTGTCACCAACTTTGGCTGGTTGTTCGTCCTTGCAAGTACCGTTTTCGTTTTCTACATCTTCTTCATTGCTATGTCGAAGTTCGGCCATATCCGGCTAGGGCGCGAAGCTGAAGCACCGGAGTTTTCGACTCCGAGCTGGATTGCCATGATGTTCGCTGCCGGCATGGGCATCGGTCTGATGTTCTACGGCGTTGCGGAACCACTGAACTTCTATCGCGATGGTGTTCCAGGACATGAGAAACAAGAAGTAGGTACGGCGATGGCCTCCACGATGTTCCACTGGACGCTTCATCCGTGGTCGGTGTACGCCATCGTTGGTTTGGCCATTGCATATGGTTCCTACCGACTGGGACGTAAGCAGCTGATCTCCGCAGCTTTCATTCCACTGATTGGTGTCAAAAGGGCAGAAGGCGGCATCGGTAAGATCATCGATATCCTCGCAATCTTTGCGACGGTATTCGGTACAGCAGCCTCGCTCGGCCTGGGCGTCATGCAGATTTCGGCTGGACTGAAGTACACCGGCATGATCAGCACTGAATCTATGTGGTTGTGGTTGGGCATCATCCTGGTACTTGGTGTGGCATTCTTGGCATCTGCGTTGTCAGGCGTGGGCAAGGGTATTCAATACGTGTCCAATTTCAACATGGTTGCTGCGGCAATTCTTGCCTTGTTCGTTCTCGTCCTTGGTCCGACGGTGATCATCATGAATATGATGCCAACGGCACTGGGCTCGTACCTCTCGCAGTTCTTCGAAATGGCCTCTCGAACTGCTAACTCAGTTGATGGCACCGCTGGAGAGTGGCTAAGCTCCTGGACCATCTTCTATTGGGCATGGTGGGTTTCGTGGACTCCGTTCGTCGGTATGTTTATTGCTCGTATTTCGCGAGGGCGTACTATCCGTGAGTTCGTTTTCACCGTGGTCCTCGTTCCATCGATTGTGTCGGTGGTGTGGTTTTCCATCTTCGGTGGTACTGCTATTCACCATGAGCAGGACGGAACATCGATCTGGGGTGACGGCAGTGCCGAAGGACAGCTGTTTAACCTGCTGGATCAGCTTCCAGGCGGATTCGCTGCATCGCTTTTGGCAATGGTTTTGTTGGCAACATTCTTCGTTACTTCCGCAGACTCGGCATCGACTGTCATGGGCACGATGAGTCAGAACGGTCGCGAAACGGCGTCACGCCCAATCACGGCAATGTGGGGTATCGGTACCGCAGCTATTGCCATGATTCTTCTCCTCACGGGTGGCGAGGATGCCCTGTCGAATTTGCAGAACGTCACTATTCTGGCCGCAAGCCCGTTTGTCATCGTTATTTTGTTGCTGATGGTTTCTCTGGTGAAGGGGCTCATGGAAGACCCGATGTACTTGGATGACCGCGAACAGCGTCGATTTGCGTTGAAGATGGCTCGCGAACGTCGCATCAGCGAGGCACAAGATAGGCGAGAACACCGTCAAGTCCGCCGCATGAAAATGACGAAGGACTACTAAGTAGAAGATCAGCTACTCAAACAGCGGCGCAACTTTGGATTGAATCTCTGCCCATTCTTGCGCAGGCTGAGAGTCGATCGTGATCCCGCCACCAATTCCCGTTTCAACGCGGACGATATTGGTGGCGGGATCGTCGTAAAATTCGGCCGTGCGAATGGCCACGCTGAGTTCTAGTTGAGCGCCTGTCGACGCGCCAATACAGCCACAATGCACGCCACGGGAGACTGGCTCCCACGTTGCCAACAATTCTTGGGCGCGGAGCTTAGGTGTGCCAGTCACAGATGCAGGCGGGAAACATGCCTCGATGACATCCGCGTGGGGCAACGTCTCCGGAATATCTGCTTCCACCGTAGAGAACAAATGCCAGACGCCCGGGGCAGGTCGAACTGACAGCAAGTCAGTGACCCGGACACCGCCGGTGCGTGCGATTTGACCCAGGTCGTGGCGGACGAGATCGACGATCATGATGTTCTCGGCCACGTCTTTGTCACTTGCCAGCAGCTCGGCCGGGTCAGCTGTAATTGGCAAAGTGCCCTTGATCGGCGTTTCGGTGACGGTGCCCTTGTTCCGAATCAGGAATTCTTCCGGTGACAGGGACGCCACCGTCGGTACGCTTTGCGACGGGCACCCAGGAATGAACGCAGCTCGTGCCGGGGAGAACTCTCGTACTTTGGTGGCGAACCAATGTGCAGAGGCCACGAGTGACGCATCTGTAGTGAGCTCGCCATAGAAGCGGGTAGAGATACAGGCTTGGTAGACCTCACCGGCTTGAATTGCCTCCTTGCAGGCGGTTACCCCACGGGTGTGAGCAGACTCGTTGCCGTTGTCCCATGCAATTGTTGGCGCGGTGGCCTCACGAGCACCACTGAAGGCATGACGTTGCACGTCGGCGGGGACGTTGATGGCGTGCCAGGAGCCGTCGTTAAGTACTAGTACTGATCTAGAGATCCCTCCGAAAGCAGGACCGGAATAGGGGCGAACGCCGAAAAACCAGGGGGAATTGTGAGGAGTGCCACGACCACCGGGCTCGCAGGTTAACTCTGCGACGGATGTCGGCGCGTTTTCCGCAGTAGGGAAGAGATCAACAGGATCCATGGTGCGAACCGAAATGTCCGGCGCAATCACTGCCTCATACCCAAACCAATCACCAATCAGAGCCGCTGGCCGGTATCCCGCAGCCACGAGATTGAGGATGACACTGGCAGCGTCAATCTTGTTGCTGTCGACAGGTTTTCCGTCGCTGGAGACTGGTGTTTGAACACTCACAACTGACAAGCGTAGGACATCGATCGAGGGTAAATGGGGATGACCCAGGTGATGGATTATTCTGTATATATGTCTCGCATCCTCACAGCTGTCGCATGGCCGTACGCGAATGGTCCCCGTCATATCGGGCACGTCGCAGGTTTCGGTGTTCCTTCGGACGTTTTTGCCCGCTACCAGCGAATGTGTGGCAACGATGTGCTGATGGTTTCTGGCACCGATGAGCACGGAACTCCACTGCTCGTGCAGGCTGAGAAGGAAGGCGTGACGGTTCAGGAACTTGCGGACCGCTACAACAGCCAGATCGTCCATGACTTGGCCGGGCTGGGGTTGTCATACGACTTGTTCACGCGTACGACGACTCGGAACCACTACGCAGTCGTCCAGGAACTCTTCCGCGGTCTGCATGACAACGGCTACATGGTTCGTCAGACCACGATGGGTGCGATTTCGCCGTCCACAGGCCGTACTTTGCCCGACCGCTACATCGAAGGAACGTGCCCAATTTGTGGCGCGGGCGGTGCCCGCGGCGATCAGTGCGATAACTGTGGCAACCAGCTCGATCCTGCCGATCTCATCGATCCAGTATCCAAGATCAACGGTGAAACCCCGAAGTTCATTGAGACTGAGCACTTTTTGCTCGACCTTCCTGCGCTTGCCGACGCTCTCGCGGACTGGCTGAAGGGACGCGAAGATTGGCGTCCGAACGTGCTGAAGTTCTCGCTGAACCTGCTTGACGACATCCGCCCGCGTGCCATGACTCGTGACATCGACTGGGGTGTGCCAATCCCGCTGGATGGTTGGAGCGACAACAACGCCAAAAAGCTCTACGTCTGGTTCGATGCTGTGGTGGGTTACCTGTCTGCGTCTATCGAATGGGCCTACCGCACTGGTGATCCCGAAGCGTGGCGCAAGTGGTGGAACGAAGACGATGCATTGTCCTATTACTTCATGGGTAAGGACAACATCACGTTCCATTCCCAGATCTGGCCAGCTGAGCTGCTTGGTTATCGTGGCGAAGGCTCCCATTCCGGTACCGCCGGCGAGCTCGGTGCATTGAACTTGCCAACGGAAGTTGTCTCGTCTGAGTACCTGACCATGTCTGGTTCAAAGTTCTCGTCTTCCAAGGGTGTTGTCATTTATGTCAAGGACTTCCTGAAGGAGTTCGGTCCCGATCCGCTGCGTTACTTCATCGCAGTTGCTGGCCCAGAGAATCAAGACACCGACTTCACGTGGGATGAGTTTGTCCGCCGCGTCAATAACGAGCTCGCGAACGGTTGGGGCAACCTGGTCAACCGCACCGTGTCCATGGCGCACAAGAATTTCAAGGAAGTACCAGCTCCGGCTGAACTACTTGACGACGACCGCGCGCTCATCGACCTCGCAGATACGACCTTCAACTCCGTCAGCGAGAGCCTGAAACTGTCGAAGTTCCGTGCAGGAATTACAGCCGTCATGCACCTGGTTGGTGAGGCAAATGCTTACATTGCAGCGCAGGAACCGTGGAAGTTGGCGAAGGACGAGTCGCAGCGAGATCGCTTGGCGACGGTGCTGTGGACCGCATTGCAGGTAGTAGCAGACTGCAACGTCATGTTGACACCATTCCTGCCAGCTAGCGCACAGAAGGTATTTGAAACCTTGGGTGGCGAGGGTATTTGGGCAGCGATGCCGGAGGTCCGTGAGGTACAGGACGATATGCCAGTTGACCCAGTTGGTGTGGGGATTCCGGAAGCCGGACGCACGTACCCAGTCATCATGGGCGACTACGTCAATCAGAAGGCAACGTGGGGCCGTTACGACATGGTTCCAGGAACCTCGCTATCAAAGCCAAAGCCTCTGTTTATGAAGCTCGACCCAGAGTTGGCCGAAACTGGCCCAGAGTGGGCTCCAGTAGTGAAGTAGCGACACCGGCTGGTGCGTACTTCAGTGATCTAGGATTCGCCGAGCAGCGAACTCGCTGACCACGCTGCTTCCAGATGGCCGATGCCCAAGTCCATGGCATCGGCTGCACGGCGAAGCTCCTCGATGACGGTTGCCACCGTGTCTTCAGAGGTGCGTACCGACGAGTCGTCGACAAGTAGGTTGTTTGGATCCCACACCTCGGCGCTAGCGATGAGCTGGCGTAGTTGATCAACAATGCCACTGAGACCCTCGTGGGTCATACCAACCTGGTGATAAAGCTCCTGTGGGCGCATAAGTTTAACGCTAGCAACGAAAAAGCGGGTACACACTTTGATAGGTGTGTACCCGCTGAACTGTCTAGCAAAAGAATATGCCTGCGAGATGTAACTAGTTCAGGTGGAAACTAGCGTGCGGAGAGGAAGCCAGCATTAATTCCGGCGATGATGAAGTCAACCTTCTTATCGAGGTATCCACGAGCATCCAACGTTGCCGTTGCGAAGTCGGAGTTCTTCTCAATCGCTTCTGAACGAGCCTGGCGAAGCACCTGGTGATTCACCTGATCCAATGCCTGTGCGTTTACTTCACGTGTAGCCTTCAGTGCCGTCATGCCAAGGTGGGTGCCAGCACAGGTTGAGGTCAAGAAATCAACAACAAAGTCGATTTCTTCCTCCGCACATGGTGCGCCCTTCTCCCGCAGTGCGCCAGCGAGAGACTGAACGCGGGGTTGGAAGTGGACCAGCGTGCCAGGGTGGCTAAACAGTATGTGGTCGGTGCCTGGGTACGCATCCATAAGCTCCCAGCTGCCGTCGACGAAATCGCGAGCGACTTCTTCCCAGGAACCATCAAGGTTCAGTGGGCGGAACTGCGATGCGATGTATTCCATGCAGCGGTCAACCAGTGCATCGCGGGATGGAACCACGCGGTACAGGGACGGCGCGGAGACTCCCAGTTTCTTCGAAACCTCGGCGAGTGTGAACTGCTCCAGACCCACTTCAAGTGCTGACTTGATTGCGTCATCAATGCTGAAGCTTGGCTTAGGCCCGGTCTTGCGTCCGCGGTACGGCGAGGAACCGTTACTACTAACAGAGTTAGGCATGTATCGAACTCTACCGCTTAGTTTCGTTGAGTTGTCACTTAACGACCTGTGAGATTAACCGCAAATCTATTAACGGGGTAATCCATTTGCGTAGCCTGGATTTCCCTATTAGTGCCGTGCCTTGATTGGGGGAGGTGTCACGATGTGTGTGAACTGTGTTTTTGTTCGGCAGGCGCACGGTCGGTGATTGTAGGTGTCGCGCCCCATATGGTGGCCCATAATTGTGTGGGGGTATCCATTTTGTGACCAAATACACAATCTTGAATCGCTTTTGCGTGTCGCCAACGTTCTCTGGTGTTCTCTAATACTCGCGCATGGGGTTCGCGACGGGCTATGAAACAATGTGCGTATGTCCAAGAAGAAGCGTCGCATTGCGGAACCGGCACCATTTCTTACCCCTCTCTTTGATGCGCATACGCATCTCGCCTCCTGCGGGGCGCGCGAAGAGCCTGACGTTATTGCTTTGATGGACCGCGCTGCAGCAGCCGGGGTTATTGGCGTTTGCACAATTGGCGATGGCCTGCCGGAAACGGAGCTCGCTTTCACTGCGGCGCACATGGATCCACGTGTCTGGGCGGCGGTTGCTATCCATCCGACGAAGGCTCAGCAGCTTGACGACGTCGCAAAGCAGCGCCTCACTGAGATGGCGCAGGATGAGCGTGTGGTCGCGATCGGTGAGACGGGTCTGGACTGGTATTGGATCGATAAGATGGAGGACTGCGCTTCTCGAGATGAACAGTTCGAGTCGCTGGCCTGGCATATGGAACTAGCGAAGTCAGTGGGGAAGCCACTGATGATCCATAATCGCGATGCGGACGAGGACCTGATGGAGCAGCTGCGGGGCTACGACAATACTGTCATCCTGCATTGCTTTAGTTCGCCCATCGATGTTGCTCGTGAGGCTTTGCAGCGTGGGTACATCCTGAGCTTCACGGGCAATGTCACGTTCAAACGTAACGACGAGCTGCGACAAGCGGTCGCCGAGGCTCCAGTGGAGCAGTTGCTCGTGGAAACGGACGCTCCTTATATGACTGCGGAGCCTTTCCGGGGTGCGCGAAATGAGTCCGCCTTCATTGGGTGGCAGGCCCGTGCGATGGCAGAAGTACGTGACCTGCCCGCTGAAGTGATGGCGAAGCAGCTAACTGACAATGCCACCAGGGTTTATGGCATCGAACTGAATTAATAGTTCTGTGACGGTTGTTTCCATATGTTGTGCAAGAAATGCTTGTGGCGACGTTGGGGGTACTACTGCTTGTGAAAAAGAGTGATACGTCACTCTTTTGGGTTTGTTGTTGGACATTTACGCGTCCTTTATCGTATTGTTACCGAAGAATTGTGACAGGCAAGAAACGGTCACGTGCGGATCACGCTCGCTAGCGCGATTCAGACACCGACCGCCCAACGCACCCAAGCGCAGACAGAGGAAACCTTCGTGGCGAATCAGAAGCAACACATCAACCGTCAGAACAACAAGATCTCGACCCCACAGAAGCTGGTCGCAGGTGGCTTGACCGTCGCCTTCGCAGCTACCGGTGGCGTCGCAGCGGCTGGCTACCAGAATGTCACTGTCGACATCGACGGTGAGATCCAGCAGGTCTCCACCATCTACGGTGATCAGCAGCGCATTCTCGACCGCGCAGGTATCACTGCTGGACCAAAGGACATTGTCCGCGAGCAGGGTAACCTGAAGGACGGTGGCAAGCTTGTCTACCGTTCCGCAAAGCCTGTCCACCTCGTTGTAGATGGCAAGGAAACCCAGATCACCACGAACGCGGTATCTGTGGATGAGCTCATCAAGTCCCTGCCAAACGTGGCTGACACTGATGATATCGACGCTCCAAAGGGTCGTATCCCAGCTGAGGGCATCAAGCTCTCCATCACCACTGCAAAGGACATTGTTCTGCAGGACGGTGGCAAGGAGCAGCCACTGAACATTGCTGCCGCGACTGTAGGTGACGTGCTGAAGCAGCGTGGCATCAAGTTGGGTAAGTCTGACACGGTTTCCCCTTCGGTAGACACCAAGCTGACCGACGGCATGCTCGTTGACGTTTCCCGCATCATCGAGAAGACCATTGAAGAGACCAAGGCTATCGAGCCAACCGAGCAGGTTGTTGAAGATGCTGATCTCTACGAGGATGAGCGCGTTGTAGACACCGAGGGTGTCGCTGGCGAAAAGCTCGTCGAGGTCAAGGTCACCACTCGTGACGGTGTTGAAATGGCACGCGAGGTGCTGAAGGAGACCGAGGTTAAGGCTCCTACTGCAACCGTCATTCGACAGGGCACCAAGGCTCGTCCATCGGCAGCTCCAGCTGCTTCGTCGGAATCCTCCGCAGCTTCCTCTGCGGCAGCAGCTCCAGCGGTTGCAAACGGTTCGGTCTGGGACTCCCTGGCTCAGTGTGAGTCCGGTGGCAACTGGCACATCGACACTGGCAATGGTTTCTCTGGTGGTCTGCAGTTCCACCCACAGACTTGGCAGGCATACGGTGGTGGCGCATACGCTCCAACCGCTGCAGGTGCATCGCGTGAGCAGCAGATCGCTATCGCTGAGAAGGTTCAGGCTTCCCAGGGTTGGGGCGCATGGCCAGCTTGCTCGGCACAGCTGGGCCTGCTCTAAAACTTCCGCAGTTCTTCTGCGACTTCACAATTCACGTGACGACGTCAGTGCGTGGGGCTTTCCCCACCTCTGGCGTCGTTGCCGTTTGACTAGTTCCTGTGCAACGTAGGGTTTAATAGACACTGTGCGATTCCTTGGGCCTGTAGAAATCCGCGAATTGGCGGCTGAACTTGATCTGACTCCAACAAAGAAGTTGGGCCAGAATTTTGTGCATGATGCCAACACCGTGCGTCGGATCGTCGCCGCTGCGGATCTATCGCCGGAGGACTACCCAGTTGAAGTGGGGCCGGGGCTTGGCTCGCTCACACTTGGTCTCCTAGAGCACTGCGGACGCGCTGCAGCCGTCGAGATTGATTCCCGGTTGGCAGGTCGGCTGCCACAGACAGTGGGGGAGTGTGCTCCAGATCGTCCGCTGTATTTGGTACACAAAGATGCGATGCAGGTGACGCAGACAGATTTTGCTGATGCTCCTCAGCTACCGACGGCCTTGGTAGCAAACTTGCCATACAACGTTTCTGTTCCTGTGCTGCTTCACATGTTGGCTGAGTTCCCCTCTATTCGACGGGTGTTGGTCATGGTGCAGTCGGAAGTGGCTGACCGGCTAGCAGCACAGCCAGGGTCCAAGATCTACGGTGTACCCAGTGCAAAGGCATCGTTCTATGGGGCAGTAAAGCGTGCGGGCGCGATTGGGCCCCATGTGTTTTGGCCGGCGCCAAAGGTTGATTCAGGGCTTGTGCGTATTGACATGTACGGGCACGAAGGGGCACCAGCAGCGCCATGGCCTCTCACTGCGCAGATGCGGGACGCTGTGTGGCCACTCATCGATGCCGCTTTTGCACAGCGTCGTAAGACACTGCGGGCAGCGTTGTCTGGGGTCTACGGATCGGGAGCTGCAGCAGAAGAGGCGTTGACTGCGGCGGGAATCGACCCGACATTGCGTGGGGAAAAACTCGATATTTCTGACTTCGTGCGTTTGGCAACAGTGACACAGTTGGATAACGGGTGACCTAAGTTCCTAACAGTTGTGTAAAGAGTTTGCCCAATTGTTGGTGAGATTTTCCTTAAGAACCGGCTCGTACGCTGCGTCAATGTTGCGCATGATGGGGCGTTCAGATCTTTTCGGCTCAGAATCAAATTTGAGAAACGCAGCAATTTTGCAGCAGTAGTGCTCTTACAGTTGTCGTCAAAGCACGATCACATCCCAATGTGAGGAGCTGATGACAATGGTTAGAATGACAAGTCCATCGCAAAAAGGGCGATGGCGCACACGAAGTACCGCGCTTTTATCCGCGTTAGCACTCGCTGCTCCAGTGCTCGGAGCGTGTAGCCCCGAAGCAGAGGGCGCTCCAGTCCTAAGATTTATGGGTCCGGCCGACGGCGCTGATCAATATTCGGCAGCTGCCAAAAACTGCTCGGAAGCCGCTGGTGGGCGCTACACAATTGAGTATGATGTCTCCGCGAAACAAACGGATGATCAGCGACTGCAATTAGCGCGACGAATCGTCGGTGGCGATGATTCCTTCGACATCATGACGCTCGATGTCACCTGGACTCCTGAGTTTGCCGAGGCAGGATGGGCGGTGCCGCTCCCTGACGACGTCGCAAAGCGAGTAGCAGACGGAACTCTGTCCGGCCCGCTGGAGACTGCAACGTGGAAAGACACGATGTATGGCGCTCCGCTCAATACCAACACCCAGTTGATGTGGTACCGCAAATCGCTGATGCCGAAGGGCCCGGATGGGCAGCCTCAGCCACCGAAGACGTGGGATGAAATTGCCGATCATGCGGAGAAGCTCGCTGATGAAGGCAAGCCCTCGTACATCGGAGTACAGGCTGCGCAGTTCGAAGGTGCCGTCGTGTGGCTGAATTCGATGCTGGAATCGGCTGGTGGATCCATGATCGGTGAAGACGGCAAGACCGTGACCATTGGTGATGGGGATGCTGGTCAGCGTGCTCTTGAAACTATGCACCGGGTCGCGACCGCCAAGGGCGCAGACCCTTCCATGTCGCAGTTGGATGAAAACCAAGCACGACTGGCGTTTGACCGTGGCGACGCATTCATGCAGGTCAATTACCCGTTCGTCTACGCAGGTGTGAAGGAAAAGGCAGCCAGCGGTGACAAGAAGGCGAAGGAAGTAGCTGATGACATTGCATGGGCACCATTCCCAGGCCTCGACGCAGATAAGCCGTCGAAGGTGACTATTGGTGGCTTGAATCTTGCGGTGCCGTCGACCTCGAAGTATCAGAAGGAGGCATTCGAGGCTATCGAATGCCTGCGCAACGAAGAGAATCAGATGCACAACGCACTGACAGGTGGTTTGCCGCCTACGCTGACGAAGCTGTACACCGAGGCGACCCCTGAATTTGAGAAGGAATATCCGTTCTATAAGGAGATCTTCGAGTCCGTTTCCAAACTGGAACCGGAAGAGATTACTCCTGAAGAAAAGGCACTCCTGCCGGATGAACGCAACGTCTCGGTAGCAGTTCGTCCGCAGTCGCCGGCATACCAGTCGATGTCGATTTTGCTGGCCTCCCGCATTAGCCCGCCACAAGATATTGATGCTGGCACGCTTATCGACGAACTGCAGACCGAAATGCAGGATGCCGTTAACTCTGAAGGTTTGGTGCCGTGATGAGTAACGCCACGAAACACACAACGAAGAATAAGCAGCATTACTCGGACGGTCGTCGTGCCGAGCGTCGGCTAGGGCTGTGGTTGGTTGCTCCATCGATCATTTTGATGTTGGCAGTGACTGCGTACCCGATCATTTACGCTGTGTGGCTGTCGATGCAGCGTTACGATCTTCGTTTCCCTGAAGATCGCGAGTTCGTAGGACTGTCCAATTACGTGTCGGTACTGACTTCGTCGTACTGGTGGGAGGCACTGTGGGTCACCGTCTTCATCACTGTGGTGTCGGTGATCATTGAGTTCATCTTGGGTTTGGCTATCGCGATGGTGATGCACCGAGCTATTTTTGGGCGCGGCATTATCCGCACCGTGGTCCTCATCCCGTACGGCATTGTGACTGTTGCAGCTGCGTACTCCTGGAACTACGCCTGGACTCCGGGGACTGGTTACTTGGCAAACCTTTTGCCTGACGGTTCGGCTCCGTTGACTGAGCAGTGGCCGTCGATCTTCATCGTGATTATCGCCGAGGTCTGGAAGACCACTCCGTTTATGGCTCTGCTGTTGCTCGCCGGTTTGGCGCTTGTTCCTGACGACGTTCTCAAAGCCGCAGCACTCGATGGAGCTGGCTTCTGGCAGCGACTTTTCAAGATCACTCTGCCGCTAATGAAGCCATCAATTGTGGTCGCGTTGCTGTTCCGAACCTTGGATGCGTTCCGAGTGTTCGACAACATCTTCATTCTGACCAAGGGCAACAACGGTACAGGTTCCGTGTCGATTCTGGGTTACAACAACCTGTTTAAAGCGTTCAACCTCGGCATTGGTTCAGCCATTTCGGTGCTGATTTTCCTGTGCGTTGCCATTATCGCTTTCATCTTCGTTAAGGGACTTGGTGCCTCGTCACCGGGCCAGGGCAAGGACTGATCGCCATGAATTCTGCAACTAGTAAAGAGAAAGTGGCGTGGACCATCGCACTCATCGCGGTGGTGCTGTACGCCTTGATTCCAGTGGTGTGGATTGCGAGTTTGTCCTTCAAGACAACCGCTACTCTCCATGACGGGCACTTCATTCCTCGCGAATGGACCCTGGACAATTACAAGGGCATTTTCCAAACGTCTGAGTTCACCCGCGCCTTGCTTAACTCGATTGGCATTGGACTCATTACGACGATTATTGCGGTCATCATCGGCACGATGGCGGCGTATGCAATTGCTCGATTGGAGTTCCCGGGTAAGTCGTTGATCCTGGGCGTATCGCTTCTGATTGCGATGTTCCCGCAGGTCTCGCTGGTTAGCCCGTTGTTCGACATTGAACGAAAGCTAGGACTTTTTGATACGTGGGCCGGCTTGATTCTTCCGTACATCACGTTTGCGTTGCCGATGGCGATCTTCATTCTGTCGTCGTTCTTCAAGGAGATTCCGTGGGAGTTGGAGAAGGCTGCGCAAATGGATGGTGCGACTCCTTTTCAAGCGTTTCGCATGGTGGTAGCGCCGTTGGCTATTCCAGGCATCGTGACGTCGGCCATTCTGGTGTTCATTTTTGCGTGGAATGACTTTTTGCTTGCGGTGTCATTGACATCCACGGAAGCGGCTCGTACCGCACCAGCTGCGATGGCAAACTTCACGGGTTCCTCGCAGTTCGAAGAGCCCACAGGGTCGATTGCTGCGGCAGCAATTGTCATCACCATTCCAATCATCATTTTCGTTGTTATTTTCCAACGTCGTATCGTCGCCGGCCTGACCTCCGGTGCAGTGAAGGGATAGACCTGTCATGGCTGAGATTGAGCTAAAGAATGTGTACAAGAGGTTCCCCGACGGTCAAGTAGGCGTCGATAATGCGAACCTGAAGATTGAGGATGGGGAGTTCATCATCCTCGTTGGGCCATCTGGCTGTGGTAAGTCCACGACATTGAATATGATTGCTGGGCTGGAGGACATCTCCGACGGTGACCTGCTTATCGGTGGCAAGCGCGTTAATGATGTGGCGCCAAAGGATCGCGATATTGCGATGGTGTTCCAGTCATATGCTTTGTACCCGCACATGACTGTTCGAGAGAACATTGCATTTCCATTGAAGTTGGCCAAGCGACCGCAGTCGGAGATCGACGAGAAGGTCGATGATGCTGCACGTGTCCTTGACTTGGAGCAGTTCTTGGATCGCAAGCCATCGAACTTGTCTGGTGGTCAGCGTCAGCGTGTGGCCATGGGACGAGCGATTGTGCGCCGTCCGAAGGTGTTTCTCATGGATGAGCCGTTGTCCAACTTGGACGCGAAGCTCCGTGTGCAGATGCGCGCCGAGATCTCCCGGTTGCAGGACAAACTGGGTGTGACCACCGTATATGTCACTCACGACCAAACGGAGGCGATGACGCTGGGCGACCGTGTCGTCGTAATGAAGGGTGGCGTTATTCAGCAGGTGGGAGCTCCTCAGGAGCTGTACCGAAATCCAAAGAATCTCTTTGTCGCTGGTTTCATCGGATCACCATCGATGAACTTTATGCCGGGCGCCCTGCGCGGTGATTCCATTGAGACTGCGCTGGGCACGCTGCCGGTGTCTGCAGATTTGAAGAATCGTTTGTCGGGTGCGCAAGATCGCGAGGTAATCGTTGGTGTTCGCCCTGAGACCTTCGAAGACGCTGCGCTTGTCGACGAATCGCAAGCGGGCAGTGGCACGACAACGGATGTCACTGTCGACGTGTTGGAATCGATGGGTGCTGATACGTTCATTCACTTTGCACTGCCAGATGCGGACCTAAGTTCGTCGGCTGCAGTGTCTGATGCAGGGATTTCAGATATTGCGTCTGGAAAGCTCGTTGCGCGATTGTCTGCCGAGTCGCAAGCTCGGCGCGGCGAGAAGGTGACGCTGTGGTTCGACTCAGAGAAGATCTCCGTTTTTGATGCGGAAACTGGGGAAAACCTTGCGCTTCACGATGATGTACAAGGTAGTAACCACTCGGCAGTAGCAAACGGACCGATTAACTAATCGAATATCACGTTGGCCCGGTGCCTTCTTCGCGAATCTTCGTGAAGACGTCATCGGGCCATTCGTGCTTTCGGATGAGCCGATAGCGTTCGTTGGCAATCCATAAGTACAGCTCTGCGTCAGTGTGATGAGGCGCGATGTCACTGGCACGGGCTGCAGTGACCACCGGGTGAAACTCCTCGTTGAACCAGCGCTGCGCGATAGTCTCGCGGTCGTAATACTGCTTATCTGCTTGCATGACACGGAACCCCCATGCTTCGACGCACTCGGCCAGTTCCGCGTACTTCCACGGATTGGGCAACGAGATGGCGACGGCGTGTTCGTGGGGGAGTGGAACTCGAGTCATGAAGACACGGCGGTGAGATTTCAAAACAATGTCTCGATTGCCTTGGATTCCCGATGGATCCACGCGGGTATGGACTTCCGTCACGTGAGCAGCAATGTCGATATCTCCGCGCGCTCTCGCAATAGATACTCGATTATGGCCGTCTACCACGAAGTACATTGTGCCGATTTTGCGCAGCACGACGGGCGGGACCGATTCTCCACGACGCTGTGCAGCGTTCAACTTCGCCCAACGAGCGCGTGTTACTGATGAGGTGGGACGAAAGGAACGGTCGAAATGCTGCGTGCGATCAACCGACCCAACGATGTTCACGACAGGCACCAGACACAACCCGTGGTCAGTCGTCCCGGTGCGTCCAAGAGCCTCAACGACTTCGTCGTAAGGCAGGACTTGGGTGACATCATCGGGTTGGCCACGCAGCCTAGCGATCGTCCGGCCGATGCGAGCGCGGCGCCGGGCGCTGGAGAAATCAGCGTGGGCATCGGCATCAGGAAAACCAGTGTCAGCCATCACGGTGTCCTTTCTCTCTGTAGGGAAAGTGAATCACATGAACTTCGGCTGTGGCGGTGGTTTTCGCAGATGCTGCAGTTCAGCCTTAGGATTGCCACATGATTTCCGCTCATCGAGACGCCCAGACGGTGACAGCGTCCGCACCCGCGTTGCTGACGCTGCACTGTGAGCTGGCAAAAGCTACGAGCACAACTGGCGAACGTGTGCTCGAGATGCTGATGATCGTGCAAGCAGTATCGATGCATGCAACCGTGGAGCTGACGTGGTCTGGTGTCCCTGTGCCGACGGCATCGCTGCCCGATGTGGTCAGGGTAGCTGTACTAGCGGTCGTCGGAAAGCAATCCCCGCATGCGGAAACAGTGCCGTTTACCGCAACCGTGGGTACGGAGATCCCGGACTGTTTGGGGAGGCAGGCTGCGACCCGTGCCGCGGCCGTGGTGGCAGTATCCGAGGCCTTGGAGCTGCAACTGGATGAACAGCAGCTGTCCACGGCGGTGGCTGAGCTGGATCCGCTTGCGCCACTGAGCATGCGCGGGGGAACGCATAGCGTACGAGGCTCGCTCGAAGTGGGGACTGGAAAGCTGTCAGACGTTGTCTCTACGCGGGTGCTGGCGCGCGGTGATCAGTGGTGGGCAATTGCGCTGCAACGAGATTCCGTGAGCGTCGCAGATTCGGTGGCAACGCTGGAGGAATTAGGCCGTGTCAAGGATGCTTCCACAGAAGGCTTGGTGGCGGCCGATGCGGTGTGTGCCAGGCAATTGCAGCAAGCCTTGATTGCGGGCGATGTGATGCGTATCGGAGCACAATTACGCAATGACTTCGACGCAGCAGCGGCCACGTTGGTGCCGAAAGTCCGACGAGTGAAATCGCACGCGAATTCAGGTTTGAACTGTGCACCCGCCGCCGGGGCAGTGCTGTGTTTCAACGGGCCGGCGATCGCCTTTTTAGGGCGCGATCGGGATTCCGCGATTGATCTCGCGGGAGAACTGGCGGTGTCCGGCACGTGCTATGGCGCGGTCGTTGCCGGTTCCAGTTGAATCCGCAGGATCTGGCACAATTAGGGCCATCATGGCGAACTTGATTAATTGTGAAAATATCTCCAAGGCCTTCGGGTTAAAGACACTTCTCGACGGAGTGTCGTTGGGCATTCAAACTGGCGACCGCATCGGCGTCGTCGGTTTGAACGGCGGTGGCAAGTCCACTTTGCTGAAGATTTTGGCGGGGGTTGAACCTGCGGATTCCGGTCGAGTATCGCGCGCTAACGATTTGGCCATGGCGCACGTCACGCAGGGTGCCGAGTTGGATCCGGAAGCGACCATCTTCGATTGCGTCATTGCGCCACTCGGGTTGACCGAACACGAGTGGGCGGGCAACGCGAAGGTACGAAATGTGCTTGAGGGACTGGGCATTAATTATTTGGGGCTGGAAACCCGTGTAGGCGGGTTGTCTGGTGGCGAGCGCCGTCGTGTAAACCTCGCAGCTGCGTTGGTCCAGGACCTGGATTTGCTGATTTTGGACGAGCCAACGAACCACCTTGATATCGAAGGTGTGCAGTGGCTTGCAGATCACGTCATGTCGCGACGGTCGGCTTTGGTAGTTGTCACGCACGACCGTTGGTTCTTGGACACCGTGGCCACGAAGACATGGGAAGTGCATGACGGGGTCGTCGATATGTATGACGGCGGTTATAACGACTGGACGTTTGCTCGTGCCGAACGTGCGCGACAGGCAGATGCAGCCGAGCAGCGTCGGCAGAACCTCGCGCGTAAAGAACTTGCGTGGCTGCGCCGTGGTGCACCAGCGCGAACTTCGAAGCCACGCTACCGTATCGAGGCTGCTGAAGCGTTGATTTCGGATGTGCCACAACCCCGTGACTCAGTGGAATTGATGGCGTTTTCGAAGCGTCGTCAAGGCAAAGTCGTTGTTGAGTTGGAACATGCTGCGTTCTCTGCGCCCGATGGGCGACAGCTGGTGAAGGATCTGACGTGGCGGCTCGCGCCGGGCGAACGCATCGGTTTGGTTGGCGTGAACGGCTCGGGAAAGACGACTCTGCTGCGCACGCTCGCCGGTGAGCACCCGCTGGACGAGGGGCGACGGATCGAAGGCAAGACTGTCCGCATGGGGTGGTTGCGCCAGGAACTCGACGATCTGCCAACGGACATGCGCGTGCTCACTGCAATCGAGGACGTTGCAACGTACATCGATCTGGGCAACAAGCAATTGACGGCGTCGCAGCTTGCGGAGCGTCTTGGATTTTCGCCGAAGCGCCAGCGCACTCCGGTGGGGGATCTGTCTGGTGGCGAGCGTCGCCGGCTCCAGCTCACCCGGGTGTTGATGAGCGAGCCGAATATTCTGCTTCTCGACGAGCCGACGAACGACCTCGACATTGACACGCTGCAGGAACTCGAAGATCTCCTGGATTCGTGGCCGGGCACTCTGGTAGTCATTTCCCACGACCGCTATCTCATTGAGCGCGTGTGTGATTCCACGTGGGCGCTGTTCGGCGATGGCACGCTCACGAACTTGCCGGGTGGGATTGAGCAGTACTTGGAGCGTCGCAAAGTTTTGGCTGCAAGCGGTGTCACTGGTGCTGCGCCGACGCGTGCTGCTGGGGCAGGAGAAGAGTCAACCAACGAACGCGCTGAGTCTGCCGAACGCGCTATTTCTGCTGCCGAAGCTCATGCTGTGCAAAAGAAGATGAACAGCCTTGAGCGCAAAATGGCGAAGCTTTCTGAAAAGGAAGCGAAGCTGCATGCGCAGATGGCGGAAGCCAGCGCTGACATTGCCAACCTGGATACCGAGAAACTGGCGAAGTTGGATAAGGAAGCAGCAGCAGTCCGCGAAGAACGCGACGAATTGGAAATGGAATGGCTGGAACTGGGAGAGCAGCTAGAGGGATAGAGCGCGTCGCCTAACAGTGCGTTTCAAACTCGTGATGTACGTGATCCACGTGTTCGATCTGAATCGTTGAGTGCTCGATTCCGAACTGGGTAGCCAGCATGGTCTGGGCACGATCCAGCAGTGTGGTCTCGTCACAGTTGCCGTGGCAATGTCCGTCCGTGACCAAATGCACGGTGAGCAGTGTCTCGGATCCGGATAGTGACCACACATGAAGATCATGGCTGTCCACTACGCCGTCGAGGCTCTCCAGCGCTTGGCGGATTGTGGTGATGTCGACGTCGTCAGGTGTGTGCTCCATGAGGATGGACACGCACGTGCGCGCGAGTTTTAGTGATCGTGGAACGATGAGCGCTGCAATGATCAGCGATACTACTGCGTCGACGGAGGTCCAGCCGGTGGCTGCGATGAGCAACGCAGAAATGATCACCGCGACGGAACCTGCGGCATCAACGAGAACATGCAGGTAGGCGCCGCGAATATTGACTGAACCCTTGGCTGGTTCCGAGAGCAGCCACATGCCAATGAGGTTGGCGATCAGGCCGACAATCGCGATAATCAACATCTGTTGAGTATTGATCTCCGCGCCCGCCCCGAATCGTTTGACCGCTTCCCACACGATGAAACCGGCGATGACCAATACGCTGATTGCGTTGGCGAGAGCTGCGAATACCTCGGCGCGACGATGCCCGAAAGTCGCGGAATCATTAGCTTTGCGACGACCGATAAACAAAGCAGCAAGCGCCATGAGTAGCCCAGCTGCGTCGGTGAGCATGTGGCCGGCGTCGGCAAGCAGTGCGAGGGAGCCGGACACCAGCCCGCCGATGAGCTCAGCGAAGAAAACTGTGAGTGTTACCGCGGTGGCCGCGATTAAGCGGCGAGGAGAACTGGGCACATGCGAATGATCGTGATCGTGTCCGTGATCGTGGCTGTGGGCGTTGTGTTCGGAAGACTGCTCGCTCATGATTGCCACCCTAGCCGGGGCGGTAAACCCTTGTCTACCTGCGAAAACAGAAAGGATTACCGTTTGCAATTAGCGCGAGGTTGGTTCGAGGTTAGTACGTCTGTTCCAGCTGGAGGAAGTGGGCAGTTTGTTGCGTGACCTCCTTGGAGAATCGACCAAACCGGATGAACTCTGCCCACGCGCGACGTAGTGCATAGCCGTCCACTTCTACCTGCTCCCAGCTCAGGCCATCGATGAGCGCGGAGTTCTCCCACGTTTCTTCGTTTCCCCACAGCAAGGGAAGTTCAGAACAGTGCACACTTCGGTAAGGATTGCTCGGCGCGCCCCAATCGAGCAGGTACCGAAATCCGTGACCTCCACGACGCGCATACATGGTGGTGAAACGGCGTGGGGAATATGTCTTACGTGAGTAGTGGAGAATCGCCTTTTCGGCAAGTCTCTTGCCGACCAGAGGAATGTCACTCATGGACTGGATGCGTTCGTCTGAATTCATGAACAGCGCAGCCTCGCGAGTGCTGCGACCCGCAAGAATGTCGATGTGCGGTGACACGTCGGCAATGCATTGTTCGAAATCCTCGGCAGATGGGAGTGGCGCGAACCCATAGCTGGGACCGAACGGCATGGCCTTTCCATTCGGATAGTCGGCAGCAGCTACTAGCGCGCGTTTCTCGGCTTCCAGCACTTCACTGACAGGCGCATCAGGTGCAGGAAGGCGTGCCTCAGTGCGCATTGCCTCATGCATCAGTGCACGTGGCGACGGCTCTCCATGTCCGGGCGGCAAAGTGAAACTTTCCAAGAAACCGAACGGGGCGCTCTGCAAAATGACTCGATGGAAAAGAGGCTCAAAAGCGTTCTTCTCGGCGAGGGGCGCGCCCATGATGCGGGCGCCCTCGGCGGCCATCATCGCGATGGCTAGGTCGGCACCTGCTGACTGACCCATGAGCGTGACATTGCTGGGGTCGCCACCGAAGCGATCAATGTTCGTGCGGATCCACTTCAGCGCGCTGCGGATGTCGTAAAGCCCCAAGTTTGGCGAAATTGAGTTGGACGCATCGGCATCATCGCTTGTGCCTAGAAAGCCGAAAGCGCCCAAACGGAACGTGAGGTCAACAACGATGATCTCGTGCTCGGCGACAAAGCGACTGGGATTGAAGCGCCCAGCATCGCCGCCACCGGCGACGTTGCCACCGCCATGAAGCCAAACTGCTACGGGAAGGCCACAGAAATGCTGGCTATTGTTCTTGTCCTTCACTGGAATGCCGGACGGTGTGGTGATGGAAAGACGGAGGCAATTTTCGTCCTGTCCTAGTGGATCATCGGCAGGCGCGACGAGCTGCGTTGCTGCCGTCGGCGGATTTTGTGGACACATCGGTGCCGGCGTCGTGGCCTGGAATGCCTCACCAAAATGATCCGCCAAATGCCCAGTGTGCTGCGGGCGTTGGTAACGCTCGGCATAGGCGTAGGGGATGCCTAATGCGCGCGCAACTACTGAATATCCTGCCGTTTTCCCACTTGCCATCGGAACCTGTTCGTACAGACCCTCGATGGTTCCAACTGCGCATTCCCACTGGGGAGGTGCGATTGTGTCACCTTCATTGTGTCCGTTCATGGAACAAAGTATTTCACAGTGAATGGCACTCACGCAGGACTTCGGTTAACGGAGTTCCCTAACGCCTAGTCAAAGGGCAAATATTCCTCAGCCCACACGCGAATCAGATCTGCAGCTCGGGAGGCGGACTTCGCTCTCGTGAGCAAATGATCTGCCCGGTCGAGGCTCATCAGCGACTTCGGATACCTCGCAACCTGAAATATCTTCTGCGCGTTATCAATTCCCACTACCTGGTCCGTCGGAGAATGCAAGATCAACAACGGCTTTCGAAGCTTTCCGACGTAGCTTTCCGGGTTCGTCTCCGCGAGGACTTCGAGGAACTCTCGGGAAATCGGAACCTCGCGACCGCCGATATTGAGGTTCTGGGTTCCGTATTGGTCGACAGTGCTGATGTCTTCGGCGATGCGCAAGATGGAGTGGGCCGGGTCAAATGGGGCGCCAATGGTGGCTACGGCTTTGGCCTTCGGCATGTCCTGCCCGGCGCGAAGTACAGCGGCGCCACCGAGGGAATGGCCGACAAGGAGTGACGGCGCCTGCAATTCTGGGTGCGAGTCCATGAATTCGTAGGCTGCGATGAGGTCATTGACGTTGGTCAGAAACGTCGTCTCGCCGAAGTCGCCACCGGATTCGCCGAGGCCAGTGAAGTCGAACCGAAATGCTGCGATTCCTTGTTTAGCTAGTGCTTTGCAGGTGCGCGAAGCGCCTCGTACTTGTCGATTGCACGTAAAGCAGTGACCGAAAAGCGCCCAGGCGCGAATGTGTCCGTCGGGAAGATCGACGGAAGCCGCGAGCGACTCTCCAGTGGAACCAGTAAAAGACAAGTGCTTGGTAGGCACGGAAAACAGCTTCCTCTCGGTTTTGTGAAGTTAGCTTACGTTAAAATTGCCGCCGTGAAGTATGTGTACATCGGCATCGGCGTGCTGAGTGTCGCGCTGGGTTCGATTGGCATTGTGGTGCCATTGTTGCCGACTACACCATTCCTACTACTTGCGGTGTTTTGTTTCGCGCGAAGCTCTGACAGCTTGCAGCAATGGTTGCTCAACCATCGACTATTTGGCCCATACCTTCGCAACTATTACGACGGCACGATGACCCGTGCGCACAAGGTACGCACGTTGGCCTTATTGTGGATTGGTCTTATGGCGTCTGCATTTTTCATTGGCAAACCAGTGGTGTGGGCCATTTTCGTGTTGCTAGGTGCTGCCGTCACGACGCATATTGTGATGTTGAAACCAGGTCGGAGCCAGAAACCCGGCAGAAAGGCCGGGCGAAACGATGTGGAAGAACCCGAGGTTCGTTAACGCACCGGAACGCCTGGTCCAAGCGGAATGCCTGCGAGGTACCAGATCACGAAGAACAGGAACCAGCCGACAAGCATCGAAATTGCATATGGCAGTGCCAGTGACATCAAGGTGCCGACGCCTGCTGGTTTGTAGTACTTCTGCAAGAAGGTCAGTGCCAAAGCGAAGTACGGCGACATCGGCGTGATGATGTTCGTTGGCGAATCGCCAATACGGAACAACTGCTGTGCAACTTCCGGCGAAACATTGACGTACATCAGCATCGGGACCACAACGGGTGCCATGAGCGCCCACTGTGCTGAGCCAGAGGTGATCAGCAAGTTAAGTACTGCAACCAGCAGCACCAACGCTGCGAACAAGACCAGCGGTGGCAGATCAGCCGTAGTCAGGAATTCGGCACCCTTGATCGCCGTCCACTGACCGAGATTCGACCACTTGAAGTACGCCGTAAACTGCGCAACCGCGAAGAACAACACCATCATCGCGGTGAGCGTATCCAGGCCTCGCTCCATGAAGTCTGGAATATCTGACGACGACCGGATTGTTTTCGCACCAACGCCATATGCAATGCCCGTCGCAGCGAAGAAGATCGCGATGGACACCACGATGTCGGTCAGCAGAGGTGAGTTCAAGATGCCATCGCCTTCACCGCGCAGTGGCGAACCTGGGATGACAAGGAATGCTGTCCACGACGCCAGCGCAATGACCGCCATAATGCCCGCGAACGCCAAGCCTCGGCGTTCATTGCTATCAAGCTTGAGCTGCTCGCGATCGTCAGTGGAGTCACCAGAGGCATGGTTCTCCGCGTTTGCCTTGGCATCTGCCTCGGCTACAGCCTTCTTTGCTCCGGGCTTCGTGAACTCCGCAGCTTCGTGGTTAATGTGCTCGTCATTGATGGTTTTGACAACATGCTTCGTAATGAAGAACTCAGTGACCACCGTGATAATCGTGGCCAGCACGATAGACGATGCCATCGTGAAGAAGTAGTTAGCCAGCGGTGATACCACGTACTCGGGGTCGACGAATGCGGCGGCAGTCGTCGAAATGCCGGCGAGAAGAACGTCGGTAATGTTCAGGACGAGTGAGGCGTTGAAGCCTGCCGACGAAGCTGCGAAGGCCACCATCGCACCAACGATGGGGTTGCGTCCCACGGCTTTGAAAGATGCAGCGCCGAGCGGAATGAGGATTACGTAGACGGCATCCGAGGCAATAGAACCGGTAACACCCGCGAGTGCGACCACAAAAGTCAGCAGCATCGGGGAGTGAACTTTCGCGATTGCAGCGCGAATCGCGGAACCAATCAGGCCTGAATACTCGGCAATTGCGACACCCAGCATGCACACAAGAATGAGTCCGAGTGGCGCGAACTCAGTGAAGTTCGTGACGGCATCGGTCACCATCTTTTGGAAGTACTCGGCGGTGGCCAAGTTTTGAACCGCGATGGTGTCACCGGTAGCCGGATCCTTCGCAGTCATGCCAGCAGCGGAGCCAATCCACGACGAAATGATGACTACGCCTGCAAGAATGACAAACAACCAAAATGGGTTGGGGAGTGCGTTGCCGACTCTTTCTAGCGTCGCCAAGAAGCCCTTTGCTTCGTTCCCAGTTGTGCCCTGGCTAGAGCCACTATTTTCGTTCACATCGGCAGGTCTGGCAGCGTCCCGTTGTGCTGCGTCAATACTCATGAAAACCTCACAGACTTTTAGTGGAATTAACTCGACGTTAAGGGACATCACATCCACGAGTGCCCGGTTTTCCCGAAAACATTGCCCAATTGTTTTGATTCCATGCCCGCCGACGAACTAGGATTGTCCAGGTTATGGGCAAAAAGAAGTCGAAGAAAGAAAAGGTATCGGCCAACAATTCGGTCGTTGCCACTAATCGGCGTGCCCGGCATGACTACAACATCCTGGACACGTACGAGTGCGGTGTTGTACTCGTCGGCACCGAAGTCAAAGCCATCCGTGAGGGACGTGTTTCCCTCAACGACGCCTTCGCCACTATCGATGACGGCGAAGTCTGGCTGCGTGGTCTCCACATTCCGGAGTATTCTCATGGCTCGTGGATGAACCACGCGCCTCGTCGTAACCGTAAGCTCCTGCTGCATCGTGGCGAAATCGATTCGCTGTGGGGCAAAGTCCGCGACGGCAACAAAACCCTCGTGCCGATGAAGCTTTACTTCAAGGATGGCCGTCTCAAAGTCGAACTCGGCCTCGCCGCGGGTAAGCAGGACTACGACAAGCGCCAGGACATTAAGCGTCGCACTGAGGAACGCGAGATCACGCGCGAGCTGGGACGACGAGTCAAGGGCATCACTGGATAGGTGCTGCTTGACGACGGTCGTCGCAAAGCGTTATCCTGATATATCCATCCAGCGCAGATGTACGCGCACCCGCGCCGGGATGGGCGATTGAGGGGCTGATTTTTGGTTTCGACATCGTACAGCGAGCCAGGGGAAGCGTGCCGGTGCAGGCTAGAGACCACCGTAAGCGTCGTAGCAACTATATAAGCGCCGAGAATACTCAGCGCGACTACGCACTCGCTGCCTAAATAGCGATTAGCGTGTCTGTCAGACCGGGCTTGCCCTTTGGTTCGGACCCTGGCATCGACTAAAAAGGGCTTGCCTGCTGTGTTGGTCGCAAGGTGCAGCAGGGATCTTCTTACTTGTGACTGGGCCCGTCATTCGGACATGTTTGCCTGAGCCGAAGGGTCGAGTAGAGACGATCGTGCGAACTGCGCACGGAGAAGTCCTGGCGAGGTGGCGATGGACCCGGGTTCAATTCCCGGCAGCTCCACCCCAGGGGGAAGTGTCGAACTCCACGTTCAACACTTCCCCCGTCTGTTTGAGCTCGTCGAGGTCGGCCAGCGTGAACTCTGCGCCATGGTCGAAGAACCACGACGCGATGGTGAGCGTTGAGGCCCCGACGAAGATCTTGTCGACGAAGTACTCCAACAGCAGGTCTCGCGTCTCGATGTTGTCCATCGTGGCGTGCGCGAACCGCTGGTAGAACGCCCCGATTGAGGCCGCGTCCTCGAACAGCGCCACCTTCACGTGCTCGGCCTGGATTGCCGCGTCCAGGTCCTTCTTCTGCTCCTCCAGGGCCCGCATGGCCTCGGCGGTGGTGTCGTTGAAGATCCCCGCCGCGATTGCCTTCACGAAGTTGCCCAGCTTGGCCTCAACGTCGCGCCTGCGGGCCTCCAGGGCCTCCAGGACGTCCCGGCCGCGCTCGTGCGTCTTCCGGTAGTGGTCGGCCAGATCGACGGCCAAGGAGGCCAGCATCTCGGAGTCGTCAAGGAACCCCTCCACCAGCTCGACGACCCGCGCCTCGATGGCGTCCTTGCGCACGTTCTTGGCCGGGCACTTCTTCTTCCGCTTGTTCAGGCAATAGTAGTAGCGGTACTTCCGGCCGGTCTTGCTCGTGCCCGACACGCCCTCCATCGGCGCGCCGCACAGTTCGCAGAGCAGCTTGCCCGTGAGCCAGTAGTCGGGGGCCTCGTCACCCATGGCCGCGAGCTCGGCCTTCGTCTTGGCGCCGCGGCGCTTGTTGACCGCGAACTTCTTCTGCACCTGCTCGAACGTCTCATCGTCGACGATGCGCGGCATGCCGCCGGGGATCACGAAGCCGGCGTAGGAGTACTCCCCGAGGTAGGCCCGCGACTTCAGCAGCTTGTTGAGGGGCTTGGGCGAGAACTTGAACCCGTTGGTCGTGCGGACGCCGGCAGCGTTCACCTCGTCGCAGATGCGCTGCATCGACTTGCCGGCGGCATAGTCGGCGAACATCTGCTCGACCACCGGGGCGTTCTGCGGGTCCAGCTCGTAGCGCTTGTCAGCGCCGATGGCGAAGCCGAAGATCTTCCTGCCGTTGGCCAAGGCCTTCTCGGCGTTGAAGTGGACCCCGCGGCGGATGTTCGCCGAGAGCTGCCTGGAGTAGTACTCGGCAAAGGCATCGCTGATCCCTTCGACCAAGACCGAGTCGGGGTCATCGGTGGGGGAGAAGCCTTCGATGTAGTGCAGCTTGGCGCCGGCCATGCGGATCGCGTTCTTGACCTTCAGCAGGTCCATCCGGTCGCGGCCCAGGCGGTCGTTCTTCCAGACCGCCACGTAGGAAGGACGGATGCTCGGCAGCTCGCGCAGCATCAGCTGGAACTCGGGTCGTTCAGTGTTGGTGCCGGTCTTGGCCGCGTCGGCATACTCCCGCACCACTTGGAGCCCCTGAGCCTTGGCCCAGCGGTGGACCAGCTCACGCTGCTGCTCGATCGACGCCTCGTTCTGGGAGGCCGACGAGTACCGGTAGTAGCCCACCACGAGGGTGTTGTCGTTGTAGGCAGGTGCACTTCGTCGCGCCATCACGCCACCTCGGCGTAGCGTCCACGGCCCTCCAGGGCGTCGTAGAGCGTCTGGCGTGACACCCCCAGCTCGCGGGCCACCCGGGCCTTCGGCACCCCGTCAGCGACCCGCTGGCGGGCCGCCTGGATCTGCCCAGTGCTGAGCTTGGGTCCTCGGTCGTAGACCCCTTTCGCCTTGGCCAAGGCGATGCCCTAGGCCTGCCGCTCCCGGATGGTCGCGCGTTCGAGCTCGGCGACCGCGCCCAGGATCGTGAGCATGAACTTCCCCTGCGGGGTGTCGGTGCTCAGCTGGGGTGTGTCGACGAACCGCACCTGCACGCCCTTGGCCTTGAGCTCCTCGAGCAGGCCTAGCAGGTCAGTGGTGGAGCGTGCCAACCGATCCGGCGACTTCACCAGCACGACGTCGCCGGTGCGCACGTAGGTCAGCAGCTCGTTGAGCTGGGGCCGGTCTCGCGTCGCGCCGGAGACCCTGTCGACGAACAGCCTGTCGACCTCGCCCAGGGCTTCCACCTGCCGGGCCTCGTTCTGGTCGAGGCTGCTCACGCGCACGTAGCCAACCACCTGACCAACCTGTCCAGTCATGTCTAGACCTTTCGCTGAACCTGTCCAACTAGCGAGAATCCTACTGTGTTGGACGGGCTGGGAGCCCGCTGGCGCGCCCGTCGGACGAGTACACCCTGATGGACACGCATGAGCGTTCGCCACCCCGCCAACGGGTGATCAGGTAAACTATCTGATACAACGTCACCCGACCGAAGCGAGCCCATGACCACCGCCTCAGCCCCCGTGCTCCAGCAGCAGCGCCAAGCCGTCGTCGTCGGCGACCGCGTCGAGGTGCTGGTGAAGTCGCGGGAGCGCGTCAAGGCCTACGGTGAGGTGTTCACCCCGGCAAGCATGGTGAACCGCATGCTCGACCTCGTGCGCCCTGAGCTCGAGACCGGTCCCGGCTTCGTCGACAAGACCTTCTTCGAGCCGGCAGCTGGTGACGGCAACTTCCTCACCGCGATCTTCCGGCGCAAGCTGGCAGCCATCGAAAAGCGCTACGCGCCGCCCATGTGGCCGACCGAGTCGCTGTTCGCCCTCGCGTCGATCTACGCCGTCGAGCTCCTGCCCGACAACCACGCCGACGCCCAGGCCAACATGCTCGGGGAGTTCGTCGACTTCCAGGTCAAGCACCGCACCAAGTGCACGCCCCGGACGAACCTCTTCAAGGCTGCCCAGTACCTCATCACCGCCAACATCCAACAGGGCAACACCCTCACCGGCCTCGACGCTGCGGGGCAACCCCTGGTGTTCTCCTGGTGGCACCGCATCCTCAATGTGCCCCCCACCGTCCAACGCGAGGCCTTCAAGTTCTCCTCACTGCGCTACGCCGACGAGTCCCTCCTGGACTTCGACGTGCTCCCCACCTACCCGCCCTGCCGCATCGACCACGTCCACAAGGGAGCCTGACCCGATGAACGCCCCCCAGCTCAGCACCTACCGCGAGATCAAGCCGGTCATCTACTCGTGGTCGACCCCCGACGTCCCCAAGTACAACGGCTGGGAGAAGATCGGCTACACCGACCAGCAGACCGCGGCCGACCGGATCGCCCAGCAGGCCTCCCAGATGAACGTCACCAAGGACATCAACTGGACCCGGAAGGCGTTCTTCACCAGCGAGGGCGCCGACGGCTCGTTCACCGATCACGAGTTCCACCGCTACCTCAAGCAACAGGGGGTGGAACGCGAGCTGAAGCCCAAGCGCAGCGAGTGGCACCGGTTCGCCGACATGCCGCGCCGGTCCATCGACTACTTCAACGACTTCGCCGGGCAGGACTTCACCGACCTGCAGGTCGAGAGCCAGGACCTGTACCAGCTGCGTCCCGAGCAGGAGGATGCCGTGCAGCAGGCCATGGAGGCCTTCGGCAACGGCGCCACCGACGTGCTGTGGAACGCCAAGCCCCGGTTCGGCAAGACGCTCACCACCTACGACCTCATGCGCCGACTGGGTGTCACCAAGGCCCTCATCGTCACCAACCGGCCCGCCATCGCCAACTCCTGGTACGACGACTTCGTTCGCTTCATCGGCCACCAGACCACCTTCAAGTTCGTCTCGGAGTCACCGGCCCTGGCCAATCGCAGCCCGATGACCCGGGCGCAGTACCGCTCGCTGCTGGCCCAGGAGCCCGAGGCCACCATGATCGAGTTCCTCTCCCTGCAGGACCTCAAGGGCTCCCAGTACTTCGGCGGCGAGTACGACAAGCTGCGCCACGTGGCCGACCTGGAGTGGGACCTGCTCGTCATCGACGAGGCCCATGAGGGCATCGACACCGACCGCACCGACGTGGCCTTCGACCACATCCACCGTGCCCACACCCTGCACCTGTCGGGCACGCCTTTCCGTGCACTGGCCTCGGGCAAGTTCGCCCCCGAGGAGATCTACAACTGGACCTACGCCGACGAGCGCGAGGCCTTGCAGGCCTGGGACGACGAGGCCGAGGACAACCCCTATGCGGCCCTGCCCAAGCTGAACATGTACACCTATCAGGTGTCACGCATGATCAGCGACCAGTTGGAGGTCGGCGTGGCCCTGGCCGAGGACGAGGCCAACATCGACTACGCCTTCGACCTGGGAGAGTTCTTCGCCACGAAGGACAACGGCTTCTTCGAGCACGAGGCCGAAGTCATCAAGTTCCTCGACTGCCTCACCGCCAACGAGAAGTATCCGTTCTCCACCCCCGAACTGCGCGACGAGATCCGGCACTCCTTCTGGCTGCTGGATCGCGTGGCCTCCGCAAAGGCCCTCGAACGGCTGCTCAAGAAGCACGAAGCCTTCAAGGACTACACGGTCGTACTGGCCGCAGGTGACGGACGCAGCGCCGACGCTGATGTCGCCCTCGTCGGCAAGTCGCTCGACCGGGTCCGGTCGGCGATCGCCGAGGCCGAGAAGACCGGCGGGAGGACCATCACGCTGTCGGTCGGCCAGCTCACCACCGGCGTCACCGTGCCGGAGTGGGCCGCCGTCATCATGCTGTCCAACATCACCTCGCCGGCTCTTTACATGCAGGCGGCCTTCCGGGCCCAGAACCCGCACGCGTTCGAGCGCAACGGCCAGCTGCTGCAGAAGCACAACGCCTACATCTTCGACTTCGCCCCCGAGCGCACCCTCACCATCTACGACAAGTTCGCCAACAACCTCAGCGCCCACCCCTCGGTCACCACCGCCAGGCGCCAGGACAACATCCGCACCCTGCTCAACTTCTTCCCGGTGATCGGCGAAGACTCTGAGGGGCGCATGGTCGAGCTCGACGCATCCCAGGTACTGACCTTCCCGCAGGTGTTCAAGGCCCGCGAGGTAGTGCGCCGAGGCTTCCTGTCCAACCTGCTGTTCGACAACGTGGCAGGCATCTTCCGCTTCTCCGAACACGTCATGGACATCCTCAAGAAGCTCCCCGAGGCCAAGGCCGGCAAGCTCAAGTCCGGCAGCGAGATCGAGCTGCCCGAACCCGTTCCCACCGTCGACTGCGAGGGCAATGTCCAGGTCGACGCCGAGACCGTCATCAACCCCAAGGTCGAGCACCTCGGCAAGCTGGTCTGGGATGTCCAGGAGCTGGCTGCCATCACCCCCGACACCCCGCGCGGCGAGGCCGTCAAGCGCGTCGTCGACCTGGTCAACCAGAAGCTCCAGCCCACCCGCGACGAGCTCAAGGAAATGTACGGGCTCACGGCCAAGCAGGTCGAACGCGACGAGAAGGCCACCGCAGAGCGTGCACGCGTCGTCATCGAGCGCAAGATGACCGAGCAGACCATCGCCGACAAGCACCTCACAGCCCGTCTCGCCGAGGCCGCCACCGAGGCAGAAGCACACGCCATCGAAGCAGAGCGCGAGAAGAAGCAGCAAGCGTTCAGCGCCGAACTGGTCGCCGCCGTAGAGGAACTCACCAGCACAGTCCCCGCCGAGGTTGTCACCCGGGAGGAGACCAAGAAGGAACAGACCCGCGCGAACACGGCCATGGAGGATGCCCGCTCCCACCTTCGCGGCTTCGCCCGCACCATCCCGATGTTCCTCATGGCCTACGGCCAGCGCGAGGTCAAGCTGTCCAACTTCGACGAGTACACCCCCGACGATGTCTTCGAGGAGGTCACCGGGATCACCGAGGAGGAGTTCCGGACCCTGCGTGACGGCCAGACCATCACCGAGGACGACGGCACCCAGGTGAACATCCCCGGGCTGTTCGACGAGGCTGTCTTCGACCAGTCGATCCAGGAGTTCCTCGACAAGAAGGAAGAGCTGGCCGACTACTTCAACCCGGCGCTCAGCGAGAACATCTTCGCCTACATCCCCCGCCAGAAGACGTCGTTGGTGTTCACCCCACAGGCCGTGGTGACCCTCATGGTCGACGAGCTCGACACCCAGAACCCGGGCATTTTCAGCGACCCCGACAAGACGTTCGCCGACCTGTTCTCCACCGCAGGCCTGTTCCTGATGGAGCTGGTGCGGCGCTTGGACGTTGGCCTGGCCGACCAGATCACTGACCCCCACGAGCGGCTCCGTCACATCCTGACGACTCAGCTGTTCGAGATGAGCCACAACGAGATCCTGCACGAGATCACCTTGGAGGCCGTCTCCGGCGGCGTGGAGGAACGCAGGCGGTGGATGGAGGAGTCCGGCCACTACCGTGTCGGCAATCTCGCCAAGATGACCCCCGACGAGCGCCAGGCGCTGGTCGACGACATGCTCGCCGGAAGGAACTGAGATGCCCAAGAAGTTCGACGTCGTGATCGGCAACCCGCCCTACCAGGAAGAAGCCAAGGGGGATTCAAACCGAAGCGAGCCGATCTACAACAAGTTCATGGACGCTGCGTACGAGGTCGGGATGAAGATCGTGCTCATCACCCCTGCACGATTCTTGACTCGAGCCGGACAGACGCCTAAGGCGTGGAACGAGAAGATGCTCGCCGACAGCCACCTAACGGTGGCTCACTTCCAGCAGGACTCCTCGCTGTTGTTCCCCGGGACGGACATCAAGGGTGGTATCGCAGTGACCTATCGCGACGCGGATCGCGAGTTTGGTCCTATCGGCACATTTACGCCCCATAACGAGATCAACAATCTGCTCGCGAAGACCAGGCATGAAGCGAGCCTCATGCCTATCGTGAGCCCCACCGGTCTCCACCGCTTCTCGAAGAAGGCTCTGGATACGGTTCCACTCATCGCTCAGGTGCAGGGAGCGGGAACCGGCACAAAGATCACGTCCACAAGCGTGACCGCGCTCGTCGGCCATGTGTTCTTTGACGACGTGTCCGAGGAGAGCGAAGACCATGTTCAGATCATCGGGATCTCGCGCGGTCAGCGGGTCCGGCGGTGGGTACGCCGTTATTACCTCGAGCCCCAGACGTCGCTGGGCAAGTGGAAGGTGATCATTGCCAAGGCGAACAACAGCGGTGCCTTCGGCGAAACGCTCTCTGGGCCGTTCGTGGGGGAGCCTAACCTGGCGCACACCGACTCGTTTATGTCCGTTGGTGCATTCGACAGTGAAGCCGAAGCCGCTGCGGCCCTCGCTTACCTAAAGACAAAGTTCTCCCGGGCACTTCTAAGCGTGCTCAAGACGACCCAGGACAACCCCAAGGGTAAGTGGAAGTACGTGCCGGCTCAGGACTTCTCAGCCAACTCCGACATCGACTGGACCAAGCCGATCCCCGAGATCGACCAACAGCTCTACGCCAAGTACGGCCTCGCCGCCGAAGAGATCGCCTTCATCGAGGACAACGTCAAGCCGATGGAGTGAGCGTGATGACCGACCCACTCGACCCGATGCAAGGCATCGCTGGCCGTGTGCGGGCCGCCCGCGAAGCGCTGGGTTGGACCCAGGCAGAGCTGGCCACCCGTGCTGGCCTGTCACGCCCCACGATCGCCCGGATCGAGCGCGGGGATGACGTCTCCACCGCGACCCTGGCCAAGGTCGTAGATTGCCTTGGACTGACGCTCACGGTGTTGCCTGAGGAAGCAGATCAAGGTTAGAACTCGCTGTCACGGGATCGGCCTCTGTAACGAAAACAACCCCACGCCTGTCAGGCGTGGGGTTATTTCCTATGATGAGTCACCTACGGCCATTGGGAAGGACCCCAACGCTCCGCGAGTGGCTCCTCGGTACTTAGGGATACCGAGGAGCTTTCTCATCCCTTGGGCGGGTGCGGATCGTTCCCGTAGGAGTTCGAGCCACCGATCTGGCCGTCCTTGTTGTGGATGACGTGCTCGGTGCCCCGACGCATCGCGGTCTCACGACCGGTCGCCTGGGCCTCGGCCTTGGTGTCGAACACCTTGGGGACGCGCGACGCACCCTCAGACTTGTTGCCCCAACCGCCGCCCGGCATCGGGACGGTGTGAACAGGGTTCTTCGGCATTGATTTCACCTCCTCTCGCGCAACTGGTGTGGATGATTTCCACACCTCACCATTGTATCGAACACATGTGTGATCAAGTGTGGTGAAGCACCGCAGTCGCGGTGCCGGGAACCCCCTCGGGAGCCCCGGCCAGCGCCACATTCACCTGAGCTCGGCAGCGACGACGCCGGGGCTCCTCCCCAACACCGAGGAGGACCCATGCGCACCTATGCCCAGAAGCTGCACCAGACCGCCTGCGAGCGCGCAGGAACTGACGACAACCATGCCCGTTGGCTCGCCGAGGAGCACGGCATTCGCTTCATCACACCCCACCACGAGGAGTGGCCTGAACAGCTCAACGACCTCCACCTGCTGGACATCGGCGAGGTCGGCGGCGCGCCCATCGCCCTGTGGGCCCGCGGTGGCGCCGTGTCGACCGGTCCCGCTGTCTGCCTGGTGGGCTCTCGGGCCTCCACCGCCTACGGCGACCGGGTGGCGGCCGATCTGGCCACAGGGCTGGCCGAGGCCGGTCTGGCCATCGTCACCACCCCCAGTTACGGTATCGACGCCGCCGTTGCCCGCGGGGTCCTGGCCGCCGACCGGGGAGCCCAGCTCGTCCTTGTGGCCGCCAGCGGCCTGGAGACCGCCTATCCCCGAGCCCACGCCGACCTGATCGAGCAGGTGGTGGCATCCGGCGGCTGCCTGCTCACCGAGGTACCGCCGGGCGTCTCTCCCACCAGAGCCCGGTTCCTCGACCGTGCCCGCATCCTGGCCGGTCTGTCGACAGGCACCGTCGTCGTCGAGGCCGGCATCCGGGCGGGTGCCCGGCGGACCGCCGACTGGACCACGGCCCTCCAGCGGCCCCTGATGGCCGTCCCCGGGACCATCCACTCCGCCACCTCCCACCTGCCGCACCAGCTCATCCGCGAGGGCCATGCCGCCCTCGTCGCCTTCACCACCGACGTCCTCACCACCCTCGAAGGAGCCCAGTCATGACCACCGAGACCATCCGCGTGAGTGACGACCAGGACGTCCTGGCCGTCATCCCGCCCCTGTTGGGCTTCCAACCTTCCCGATCCCTGGTCGTCGTGCTGCTGGCCGCTGGCCGGGTCGCAGTGACCGGCCGGTTGGACCTGGCCCAGGCCCGGGAGCCGGGCTCACAGCGGGCTCTGGAGGCAACGCTGCGCCGGACGCACGCCGACTCAGCCATCCTGGTCGCCTACGACGACGAGCTGAGCACTGGCACCGCCGACCTGCTGCAGCACTGGGTCGACGAGTTGCCGACCACCGCGGCCATGGTCGGCATCGACTTGGACGTGCTGACCGCCATTCAGGTGGGCACCTGCCAGGGCCTGTGGCGCTCGATCTGGGGTGCCCCTGAAGGCGAGCCACTCGACGACCCACGCACCAGCGCTGCAGGCTGCGCGGCCATCTACGCAGGGTGCGCCCCGGCGGCCTCCAGGGAGGCCGCAGCCGCACTCCTGGAGCCTGGGTCACAGCCGGCCCCGTCCGGGTTCGAGGTGGCCGCCGAGGCGGCGCTGCTCGGCGTCCAGGACCTCGGTCTGAACGAGGCCGGCTCGGTGCTGGACGGCTACCTCGACCAGATCGACCGAGACGAGGCCCTGCCCGATGAGGTGCTCGGCGCCGTCGCGGCACTGAGCTGCCTGGACGCCGGCCTGCGGGCGGCCATGCAGCGGATCAGCACCGACACCGCCGAGCGCTGGCACGCCTTCTGGTCTCAGGTGGCCCGGCTGTCGCCTGGCGCGCTGGCCTATGGCCCGTTGGTGGCGGCTGGGTGCTCGGCCATCGCCACCGGGGAGGGCATGGCCGTCAACGTGGCCGGCGACCACGCTGAGCGGCTGCGCCCGGGCCACTGGGGTGTTGCCCTCCTGCGTCGAGCCAACCAGGACGCGGTGCCCCCGTCGGAGTGGCCGGCGATCCGCGAGGCTGCGTCCCTGCTGGAGCTCTCGGCATGAACCGCTCAGACCCCCGCTGCCCACGAGGCGGCGGGGGTCTGAGTTTTCAGTCCTTGGGGCTCTGGGGGGCGCTTGTCCTGCTCACTCTGCAGATCACTCGACCCCTCGCCCGAGCCCTCTCCCGGCCGACGCCAGACCCTCGGCTCGAAGTCGCCCTCAGCCATCCGCTCCAGCTGCTTGGCGCGCAGTTGGTCGAACCATTGGCGCGTGTGCTTCAGCTGCATCACGTCGTCGGCCATGTACCAGCCCGTCGGGTCATCGGCCTCGCGCTCGGCCCGCAACTGCTCGATCTGGGCAGCGGCATCCTTGGCCTCGGCGAACCACTTGCTGTTCTCCTGCTTGCGGTCCTCGCGCTTGGTCATCAACGTCAGCACGGCCGGGTGGAACACCTGCGCATGACGCCTCAGGAACGCCGGACCCAGACCCTGGGGGAAGCGAGCCTCGCCGACACGACCACTGGCCACGATCGTCGGCTGGAACTGATTCTCGAACGCCTCCACGGCACGCAGCACGGCCTCGCGCTTCGGGTTCTCGTCGTGCACGTCGGCAAATCCCGAGACGAACGCCTTGGGCTGCCCGGTCGAAGCGTGAGCGGAGGACGTCGGTTCGGTGGTCTGGCGGACTGCCCCTTCGGCGGCCTCCCGTGCTGCGCTCTCGGCGGCCTCCCGTGCTGCGCTCTCGGCAGCCTCCTGGGCAGCCCGCTGATGCTCGGCGAAAGCCTCCGACTGCTCGTAGGCCCCCCACTCGTCCCAGGCACGACCAACGGCCATCACCTCGTCCAGGGACAGGCCTCGCTGAGCCGCCTCGGTGAAGCTCATCCCGGGCTTCTCCGGGGGTTCTCCAACCACGCCTGCTCGTCGAAGACCGGCTCCTCGGACTGCCCGGTCGCAGCGTGAGCGGAGACCGGGGCATCGACGTCTGCAGCGTGAGCGGAGGACGGCGTGGGAGTGTCTTCGTGAGCGGGCTCCTCGGACTGCTTCTTCCACTCCAGCACGATGTGGCGATCCTCGGCATCGTCGAGCCACAGACCACGCTCAGTGAGCAGCTCGTCGACCGTCACACCCTCGCGCTGTGCCCAGTCCTCCAACCACGGCTCCAACTCGGCCAGCTCGGCCCGCAACTGCGCCTGTGCGGCGGCCTGCTCCTGGGCCTCCCGGGCCAGCCGCGCGACCAGTTCCCGCTCGCTTCGGGCGAGCTCGTCGACGACGCGCTGAGCCTCGTCGAGTTCAGCTTGTGTGGGCGTGCTTGCAGCACGCGACGGGGGAGTCTGCGCGTGTGTCGGTCGTGACTGCCGCGGACGACCAGCCGCGTTGCACTCCAACTGCGACCCGATGCCCTCGATCACCTCGCCGGTCTCGGCGACGACGACATCGTCCCAGCCATACCGCGAGCCCAGGGTCCTCGCCCCGGTGAAACGCGGCATGTGTGGCAGCTTGAACGAGATGCTCTGCCGACCGGCATTCCGACCGGTCTTCGTGGTGCGGTAGTGAGACTCGATGCCCTGCTCGGCCAACACCGCGCGCAGGCCATCGACGTCGACGGCACGCGGGTCGTTCATCGCCACCTCGATCGCGTTACGGATCACGTCGGCGTCGCTGCGCTGGCCAGCGGCCTCGGCACGACGATCCTGGACGGTCCGGTTGACCGCCGGGTCACGCACGGACTGCGGCAGGATCTGCGGCCCCAGGCCGTACTCGTGACCCCGCTCGGCGAGCCAGTCGTCGAACGTCGTCCGCAGCACGAACACGTCGGACAAGCCGCCGGCCTGCTTCTGCCCGGCGTGGTACGTCCTGCCGCCCAGCCCCATGTCGGCGAACAGCGTTGCGTTCTCGACAGCGTGGACGTGGAACTTGGGGTCCGGCCTGCTGCCCTTGAGCGGCGCCGTCCCATCGGCCTGGGCGATGAGTTGCACCTGCAGACCGGGACGCTGCTCGGCGTAGAAATCGACGACGCACCGGAACGCCGCGGCGCACTTCTCGGGATCGTTCGGATTCACCTCGTGCAGACCAAACGACAGGATCACATGCCGGGCCTCCGCCTCGCGCACCCGGCCGCCCTCGATGGCGATGTGCGTGGCCTCGTCAGGACCAGCCTCGACATAGCGGCGCCGGACCAGCTTGTGGGTGGCTCCCTCGGCACCCCGGCCGGCGTACTCATAGGCCACACCCTCGCGCCGGACGTGGGTGGCGTCCTCACCGTCGCGCGGCACGCGCCAATAACGCCGACCGTTCGGCCAGCGGTCACGCACGTACGACGGGGTCTCACTCGGCTCGGGGAGCGTGTACGTCGCCTTCACCGTACGCGTCCGGCCGTTCGTGCCGTGACGCCTGCGCGTGGCCTCGAACTCACGGGCCGCAGTTCGCGGTTGGCAATGCTGGCCCGCGGCGTACAACACGCGCTCGCCGACCTGGTTCGTCTTCTCCGTGGTCGTGTAGGCCAACGCGCTCGCGGCGTCGGTGACGATCAGCGACTTGATCGTAGGCACGCCAACGCCTCCTCGACCCGCGAGACCAGCGTCCCCTGAGACTCCACAGCCGTGGTCAGCCCAGCCAGCTTCCGGCCCACCGCAGCAACCGCGTCGGAGTCCACGACACGACCGGTATTGCCGAGCTTCACCATCTGGTTGTGGTTGTTGCCGATCTTCTGATTCTGAAAGCTCAGCGACCGGTACGCCGCGGCCAACTCGGTGACTGCATCGACCAGCTCACCCAGCACGTCCGCATCGACAGAAACCGTCGTCGGACGACGCGCGGCCACAGCCTTCGACAGACGTTGCTCGACGGCCCCCAGCGACGGCGAGGCGAGAGCCTCATCCACCACCTCGATGGCGCTACGGATCGCGTCCGAACGGCTGCCCCCAAGTGCCGCACGCACCCGCCCCAGGGCAGCCACATGCGCCGACGCGAGCCTCACCGTCACCATCTCGGTGGAGCCGCCGTCCTTCGCGCTTCGCACTCCGGCCGCCGAGTCGACGACTCCGTGACGGGCACCAAGCCCGTGACCTCGGCCAGCCGTCCAAGAGCCTGCTCGTGAACCGCAGGGGCGATGCCGGGGGGCAGCGAACGAGGGGGGGGAGAGCACGGCGATACGGTCGCCGGTGCAAGGCTTGGGGGTTGAATGAGCATGGCTCATTCAACCATGGCGACTACTGGTACCGGCTCGGCACCTCGGCGCGAGCTGTGACAGCCCCGCACGATCGCCTCAGGCCGCCAGTGGAGGCGTCATCAGCGGGAAGAGCCGGTCTAGGCTTGGGCAAAGAGATAACCCCGGAGACTTGCAAGCAGAGGCCTTCCGGGGTCTTCAAGAGCAATCTTAGCACAGGGGGCTGGGTGGTGTTCTCGCAGGAGCGGGTGGTAGCTGTGCTGTCCTCCGAGCGGTTTCGGCCCTACCTCGATGCGTGCGAGGGCGATCCTGAGGCAGCCCTGCACCTGTATGAGTGGAACCTGGCGATGACGGGGGCCATGTACGAGTTGATCGGCATGTGTGAGATCGCGCTGCGCAACACGATGGAGAGCCAACTCGCTGTCCTGCACCAGGACTCGTCCATGGAGTGGTTCGATGACCCCGGCCATCTGCTTCAGCACCGCGCCCACGCCGACATCGCCACGGCGAGACAACGAGCTACCCGAGGCGGCCGGTCGGAGACGCGGGGGAGAGTCGTGGCTGAGTTGACGTTTGGGTTCTGGCGTTACTTGCTGGCCAGTCGCTACGAAGCAACGCTGTGGACGCCGGCTCTTCGTCACGGATTCCCCAACCTGCAGCCGCAGAGTCGCCAGAAGGTTGATCGTGTGGTCGCGTCCATGCATGCCCTGCGCAACCGTCTTGCTCACCATGAGCCCATTCATGGGCGCAATCTGGCGAGGGATGTCGAGGACTGTCTCAAGCTCTTGGGGTGGATCGACACGGATGTGCAGGCGTGGGCGTCCAGTGTTGAGCGCGCGGGAGCGGTGCTGGCGTCGCGCCCTGACCAGGGGCTTCTAGGCTGATTGCTCACGCCGCAACCACCCAATGACCGGCCAGCACCAGGTGCTGGCCAACCACCAATAGTTCGACACGTGCCCCCTCAGCTCCACTGAAAGCGGAAAACCCCCTACCTGTTAGTGCAGGTCAGGGGGATTTTTCTTTGGAGTTTGAGAGTTCTCGTACTATTCAATCTATGAAACTCGTGCCGTATCTCATTTCCATTCTGCTCGTAGGTCTAGGCGCGTTTGTCGTCTACCTTGGCGAACAAGATGATTCTCCAGGCCTGGGCGGGATTGGGCTGATCATCATGGTGGTGGCCGCTATCATCGCGATTCGGCAGATGCGAAAGTAGACCGCATTCCGTGCCGACAACTCCACCCCGCCACCACACCTATTGCACCTGCACAAACACAGGTCTACTTTTAGGACATGATCAACGCGACGCCATACATTGGCTTCACTGGCCAGGCCGAAGAAGCACTGAACTTCTACGCATCCGTTTTCGGCGGCACCCCAAACACCCTCCCATGGTCCAACATGGGCTCCGACAATCCGGGCATCATGCACGGCCACCTCGTCACCGACGCAGGCTGGGATCTCATGGCTGCAGACAACCCAGAGCATTCTGACGACGACACCCAACAGCGCGTCACCATCTGCGTATGGGGAGATGACACAGACGCGATGGTCGAGCAGTTCAATGCCCTCGCAGAAGGCGGCACCGTCACCATGCCACTCGAACCTCAAGCATGGGGCGCGATGTTCGGCGGTTTGAAGGATCGCTTCGGCGTCGACTGGGGCTTCAACGTGGAGCCTAAGAAGGCCGACTAGGTTCGCGAACCACTAGGCTCACGAGCCATCAGAAGCGACCGAACCACTAGAAGTCGTCAATAACGATCTTCTTCATACCCATCAGCCGGGAGTACGCTCCCGGCTTTTGCATGAGCTCTCCCAGATTTGCGGGCACAATCTGCCAGCTCACCCCGAATTCGTCCTTGCACCAGCCACATGCTTCAGCTTCAGGTACCGCCGACAGCGCAGCCCACAAGCGATCGAGCTCTTCCTGCCCATCGGCTTCGACCAGCAAGGACACGCCCTCGCTGAACGAAAACTCATGGTCACGGCCGCCATCAATCGCTGAGAACCACTGCCCGGCGAGCTGAAAATCGCTGTACATCACAGCGCCCGGCACGTCCGGGTTGGGGAGCGTGGCACCACGGGATCCGTCGAAAAGCTTGATGTACTTGGCACTCGCTGCCTCAGCCTGCGGAGCCTCGCCAACAAACAGCAGCTGCGGAGTCACGAACGGCCGCGGATCACCCGCCGGATCGGTCAGACAGAGCTGCCAGTTCACGCCGAACCGATCAGCCAGCCAACCGTAACGAGCCATGAACGGGTATTCGCCAAGCGGCATGAGCACGTGCCCGCCATCGACAAGCTGTTCCCACGCTCGCTCCAGCTGTGCCTTCGCATCCGGCAGCACACTGGGGTCGAAGTTCAGAACAAAGCTTATCGACGGATTCGGCGCAAAATGTTCGTCCGCATTAATCAGCGACAATCGTGTGCCAGCAATGTCGATATCGATGGTCAGCGTCTGGCCTGCGAATTCTTCTTGGAAAGGCAGCAAGCCAGTTTCGGGGTAGCGCACGGTCTGCACGATCGTGGTGTCGGGAAATACTGATGTGTAGAAAGCTGCTGCTTCGTCGGCAGTGCGGTTGAACCAAATGCTCGGGATGATTTTCTGGGAGGTCATGGCTGCACCAATACCTTGATGGCCTCGCGTTGATCCATGGCGCGGTAGCCTTCGGCGATGTCGTCGAGAGGCACGGTCTTGGTGAACACCTTGCCGGGTTCAATCTTGCGATCCATGATCAGCTGAATCAGCTCTGGCAAGTATTTACGCACTGGTGCCGGCCCGCCCATCAAGTGAACTTCGCTGGCGAACAGGGAATCTCCAGGAATTGCGACATCGTGTGAGACACCGACGAAGCCGACGTGTCCGCCTGGGCGGCATGCCTTGATCGCCTGCATCATCGACTCCTGCGTTCCCACAGCCTCGATGACCGAATGTGCGCCGAGACCATCGGTGAGTTCCTTGATTTTTGCGACGCCGTCATCCCCACGCTCTTCGACAATGTCGGTGGCACCGAACTCTCGGGCCAGTGCCTGTCGGTCAGCGTGTCGACTCATCGCAATAATTCGATCGGCACCCATCTGCTTCGCAGAAAGGACAGCCAACAGACCAACAGCTCCATCACCGACGACAACCACGGTCTTGCCTGGACCAGCTTGAGCTTCATCCGCTGCGAACCAGCCGGTGCCCAGCACGTCCGAGGCCGCCAGTAGGGAAGGGATGAGGTCGGCATCTGGTTGGGACGGCGTTGCGACGAGAGTGCCGTCGGCAAGCGGAACTCGCAGGTACTCGGCTTGCGCCTTGCCGACGAAACCGCCGTTGACGCATCGTGAGTGGTAACCGGCGGTGCAGATGTCACAGGTGTTGTCGGATAGACAGAACGAACCAATGACGAAATCGCCTACTTTGACGGTGCGGACTTCGCTGCCGATTTCTTCGACGATGCCGACGTACTCGTGGCCCATCTGGCGTGGTTCTGAAATATCATCGTGACCGCGATACGGCCACAGGTCGGAGCCGCACACGCAGGTTGCGACAATCTTGATAACAGCGTCGGTGGAATCCTTGCTGGTCGGTTTATCGATCTCCGCAACGCGAATATCGCCCGGCCCGTGAATGAAGGTCGCTTTCATAGTTTCCACTATGTCACTGATGGTTCGAGCTGTGTCGAAATACATGGCGTTCACCACATTTTGCCTGCTCACGTAACGTTCACAATCCCGCTGAGCGATAGACTAGCCAAGGGGTAAACCTCATTATGGCGTTCCCCGAATTTCTGCTTTTGTGCTGGGAGAGTAAGTATGGCGAATCGTTCGGCTACGAAGCGTAAGGGCGCAGCGTCAGCAGCTGGCCAGCCTGATGCGCAGTCCGCTGGAAAGTCGGAGGTCAAGCGCAAGCGCAGGGGCGTTCTGCTCCCAGTGTTGTTGATCTTGGTGGGGCTGGGAGTGTTGTTGTACCCGGTCGTCGCAACGCAATGGAACAACATGGGACAGCTCAAAGCTGCCGAGGAGTACTCCAAGTTGGAGAAAGATATTCCTCAGGAAGTGAAGGACACTGCGTGGGAAGAAGCGCATGTCTACAACGACACGAAGAATACGGGTCCGATTATGGATGCGTGGTCGTCTCGTGCTGCCACGGATAATCCCGAGTATCAGCGCTATGAGCAGCAGCTCAACCAGGCAAATGCCATGGGCCGCATCATTATTCCTAGTATCAATTCTGATCTGCCTATCTATCACGGCACTTCAGACGCGGTTTTGCAGCGCGGTGTTGGCCACCTTTTCGGCACAGATTTGCCGGTAGGCGGCATTGGTAAGCACTCCGTGTTGTCCGGCCATACTGGATTGTCGAATGCAACGTTGTGGGACAACTTGGTCAAGGTCAAGGAAGGCGATGCCTTCTATATTGCCGTTGCTGGCCACAAACTGAAGTACGAAGTTCATTCGATTCGCGTGGTAACTCCCGACCAGACAGAAGTTCTCGAACCTGTCGAAGGGGAGGACCTGGTCACTTTGGTCACGTGTACTCCGTATGGAATCAACACGCACCGCCTCATTGTTCGTGGTCATCAAGTTCCTATGGATCCATCCGACGAACAGTTCTTCGACGATTCCGGCCTGAACTGGCAGTGGTGGATGTGGGCAATTCTTGCCGCCACCATTCTGATTCTCGCTCTGTTGTTCTGGTGGGTTCGCCGGATGATGCGTGGTGGAAAGCCTTCGGAGACTACAAAGGACACACTTGACGACGTCGACAATGACGCTGCAGAGTCCTCTAACGAAGATGTTGCTGCTGGTGACGATGCTGGCATGAACTCTGGTGACACTGCAGAGACTGGTGCAGGTCAGAGCGTAACGTCAACTGTGAATCGCGATGATCAGCCGGCGCGAGAAGCAAAGCCACCGAGCGAATCCCAGCGCAATCCCGGTCCCAGGGGGAATGGGATGAAGCGTTCCGCCTGGGATGATTGGCGCTAGGCATGCCGGTTAGATTGTGATTGCGTAGCCCCATAGAACGAAAATGAGCCACACTCAATCGCGAGTGGTGCTCATATTGCGTCGCCACCTACGGTTGAGGCGCACATGCGAAAAGCCACGTCGATTCGACCTTTCGACGTGGCTTTTAGTCCGGTAAGTAGTACGAACCGGGCTTCGGAGAATTACTTAGAAGCTGCCCCAGTAAACGTTAGCGATAACGTCGGAGAAGACAGTAGAACCGCGGTGGGTCAGGTGGTTAGTCATATTGTACGACGCGACATCAGAGTCCAAGATTGCGGAAACCATACGCTCTCCGTCGCGACCACACATTGCCATGTTGATATTGGCGATGTCCTTCATGTTGACGAAGCCTGCGCCAGTTTCGTTCGCAGCACGCTGCTGACGAGCCTGGGTTGCCATCTCGATCTGGTGCAGCGGAGCAGCTGGGATCTGAGGAGCGAAGCCGTAGGCGTTGATTGGGCACGCGTAGTGGCCATCAAGCGCGGAGCGAGAGGTGAACTCTGGGTAACCCACGACCATGATGCGAGCGGAAGGAATGCGCTGCTGTACCTTGCGGATAGCGCCGGTCATTGCGGCATTGAAACCCTCATCCTGAAGTGCGCCTGGCGCCCAGAATGCCTGCATGGAGTCGTTTGCGCCAACGAAGAAGGTGACCAGCTTAGTCTCGTGGTTGATGGCGTTGCGAGCAAGTGCGTCATCGACCTGAGCATTCAAGTTCTTCACTGGATCGGTTGGGACGTATGCGGTGGTGCCGTTACAAGTGAAGTCGTGAATCTGAAGGTTGAGCTTATGACCAACCTGGCGAGAAACGTTGGTGTTGCCCTGAGGACAACCGGTCCAGGAGCCTTCCAGGGTGTTGTCCTCTGGGCCTGGGTTAGCAGGGAAGGAGTCGCCGAATGCAACGTAATTTGGGGTGAACGGGGTCCAAGCCTGCGCGATGCCACCGGTCAGGATAGTGGTTGCTGCGGTTGCTGCGGCAGCGGTGATGGCAGCAACGCGACGAGACATAGTCTTCTTCATGTTTTGGGGCTCCATGGTCGAATAGAGAACTGGGCAGACACCTAAGAAACGCTCAGGGGTGTCTTTATCACTCTGTTATAGAACAGGTTTTTCCCGAGGTTGTCAACCCGGTTACGGGCGTAAGTAATTTGGTTATGAAAATGTTGATGCGAGTGCAGCGATAACGCCGTCGGCAATTCCCTCTCCGGAATGGAGGCGAATCTCGTCATCGGCGAAGGGACCCCACTCGTCTAGTTCAGCGTCTGTGGGGCGGGGTTGAATGAGTGTCAGTGATGGTCCGTCGGCCAGTACTCCCGAGAAAAGTCGAGCTGGCCGGGCGATTCCTTGGCCGGAGGTGGACTGCAATTCATCGAGTCGAATGTTGTCTAGTGCACCTTCGTCTTCCGGGGCGACGATGAGGATCTCCTGAGCCAAAACGGCGCCGACTACACCCTCGGGCCATGTCGTTCGTGCAATAAAGTCGGCAAGCTCCGGGCTACCCCCGTCAATCCCCTCCGGAAGTGTTTCCTGTGTGACTAGAGTGACTGGTGAGTCGTCGAGAAGCGAAGGATCCAGGCTTTCCGCAACAAGTTCAGTCGGAACCAACGCAAACAAAGATGGGCGAGCATCCCAGCCCTCGGCGTGAACAAACTCCACGGCCTCGCGTACGGCTCGATTCAAAGCCTGCTGAGTGAACGGGCCGAAGCTAGAAGCGTCAAAAGTCATAGCGGAAAACTCCGAACTGTAGGTAGGAAGTGGCACGAGAGAAACCTATATAGATAGGTATATGCCGACGAGAAGAATCTAATGCGTTCGCTACGGGCGAAGGTCATAACCCAATCTGGCTGTTCTATTGCGCACGTTCTTCTTTAGAGTAGAGGTCAACAACAATTCGTGACATCAAGGAGTGCCGTTGTCTGTCAATATGGCCAGACCACGACGAACCGGATCCGGAAAACCAGGATGGCTCGCCAGTACCGTAATGGTGCTCGCTGTCCTGGCCATGCTGGTTCCGATCATGGTCAATATTTATACCGATTTTCAATGGTTCGGTGAAGTCGGCTTCCGCGGGGTGTTTGCCACAACCTGGATAACCCGACTGATTCTATTCATTGTGGTTGGGCTGATAGTCGCGGGGCTGGTATGGCTAGCAATGTGGCTAGCCTGGCGCGGGCGACCGGACAATATTGGCCCAATTGACCCGGAATCGCCACCGGCAATGTACCGAAAGCTTGCCGAATCCAGCGTGAAGCCGGTCATGGTCGGTATCCCGGCTGTATTCGGTGTTCTTGGCGGTTTGATTGGGCAGGCAAACTGGCGTGAAGCCCAGTTGTTCCTTAATCGACAGAGCTTCGGTCATGCGGATCCGCAGTATGGCAAGGACCTTGGCTTCTACGCCTTCGAGCTGCCGTTCTGGAACTTCATCGTCGATACTTTGGTGATGTCGGTCGTCATCGCGTTCCTCATGTCACTGCTGACGCACTACCTACTGGGCGGTATCCGTGCAGGTAACCCGACAACTGGGGAAAAGACCCGCGTCCAAAACGTCACGCGCGCCCAGCTTGCTTCGTGGGCCGGTGTCTTCATGCTGCTTAAAGCAGTGTCGTATTGGCTGGACCGTTATGAACTGCTGAATGCACGTCACGCTACATTCACCGGTGGTTCGTACACTGACATCAATGCTTTGTTGCCAGCAAAGATTGTCTTGCTGGTCATTTCTATTGTCGTCGCTGCGGCATTCTTTGCAGCCATTTTCTTGCGTAATCTTTCCATCCCAGCAATGGCCACAGTGCTGATGCTCGTTTCTGCAGCTGTGATCGGCGTTGCGTGGCCAATGGCTGTCGAACAGTTCAGTGTGTCGCCTAACCGTGCTTCGAAGGAACGCGAGTACATCGCTCGAAATATCGAGTCGACTCGTTATCACTACGGACTTACCGACGACAAGGTCACCATCGACCGCAACTGGGGAGCCCCAATGGCAGATGGTGAAGACGAAAAGGCCGCAGAACAGGGCGCGGACTCAATTGCCAAGGACAAGGCAACGCTGTCTAATATCCGTATCCTCGATCCGGAAGTACTGCCACGAACCTTTACTCAGCAGCGTCAGCTGAAGAACTTTTACGGCTTCCCGGACACCCTGGCTATCGATAGGTATGAAGTAGACGGCGAAATGAAGGACTTCGTCGTAGCTGCTCGTGAACTGAACCCGCAAACTTTGCAGGGCAACCAGACTGACTGGATTAACCGCCACACTGTGTACACACACGGCAATGGCTTCATCGCGGCTCCTGCAAACAAAGTGGATGAAGTTGCTGCAGAGTCCGGCTCGTCGCGAGGCGGGTACCCCCTGTACACCGTGGCCGACCTGTTCGAGTCCGAGGATCCGAACGGCATGAATTTGAATCTCAAGCAGCCACGTATCTACTACGGTCCGGTGATCGCCAACACTCCAGCTGATTACGCCATCGTTGGAGGTAACGGCGATGGTAAGGACTTCGAATACGATGCCGATGGTCGCAACTTCACCTATGACGGTGCCGGTGGTGTTGGAGTTGGCAACTTCTTCTCGCGGGCAATGTTCGCGGCTCGTTACCAGGAAATGAACATCCTGCTGACGGACCGTATCGGTGACGACACCAAGATCATCTATAACCGTGACCCTCGTGACCGTGTGCAAAAGGTTGCTCCATGGTTGACGACGGACACTCGCACGTACCCAGTTGTCATCGAAGGCCGACTGAAGTGGATCGTCGATGGCTACACCACGCTTGCGCAAATGCCATATTCCGAGCGCACCAGCTTGCAGGAGACGACTCAGGACTCAACGAATCCTGACGGAACTCCACGTCCGCTGCCGAACTCAGATGTCAGCTATATTCGTAACTCGGTCAAGGCGACCGTCGATGCGTACGACGGCACCGTGGAGCTTTACGAATACGATGAGAAGGACCCTGTGCTAAAAGCATGGCAGGGCGTATTCCCTGGCGTCGTAAAGCCGAAGTCTGAAATCTCGGCAGAGCTGCAGGAGCACTTGCGCTACCCAGAGGATCTATTCAAGGTGCAGCGTGAACTTATGGCGCGCTACCACGTTGAAGACCCAGGCGTGTTCTTTGCGAACGATGCATTCTGGTCTGTTCCTTCGGATCCAACAGCTCCAGAGTCGGAGGGGCTGTCGCAGCCGCCGTACTACGTCATCGCATCGGATCCAAAGACCGGGGAACCATCATTCCAGCTGATTTCCGCGTTCCGTGGTTTGGAGCGTGAGTTCCTATCCGCGCATATGTCGGCTTCATCGGACCCTGACACTTACGGACAGATCACCATTCGTGCGTTGCCAACGAATACGCAGGCGATGGGTCCTCGCCAGGCACAGGACACCATGATGTCCGCCGACCAGGTTGCACAAGACCGTACCTTGCTCGAGGGCACCAACGTTGTGACCAACGGCAACTTGCTCACACTGCCAGTGGGTAATGGCGAAATCCTGTACGTCGAACCTGTCTACACGCAACGTAAGGACCAGGAAACGGCATTCCCTAAGCTCCTGCGCGTCCTCGTGAGCTACCGCGGTGAGGTTGGCTATGGAGCCACCGTTGGTGAAGCTCTGGAGCAGGTAGGCATCGATCCTTCCGCGACTACCAAGGTTGCGGGCGAGGATGTCAAGCGTGACGACGGACCGAAGCCAGCAGAGGGAGATGCCCCTAAGGAAGGCGAAGCGGAGAATCCGCAGGCACCAGAAGATGGCGGGGACGGCAAGGTTGACACCGCTGCCCGCGACGAGGCTGCTGGTCGCATTTCGGACGCGCTAAAGAAGCTGGAAGAGGCGCAGAAGTCGGGAGACTACGCTGTGCAGGGTGAAGCCCTCGCAGAGCTCGATAAGGCCGCCGCTGACTACCAGAAGGCAAATGGCCAGTAACGGAATACGCGAGGATTAGGCAATTGTTGGTGAGAAACACCTAACGACTGCTGACTGTGACAGGCCAGTTACGTGCGATGACCAGGGGATTGGTCAAAGCGTGTACTGGCCTGTTAAGGTTTAAACTCGTTGGCAACGACGACCGATGCAGAGTTAATGCTGTTGAGGAAACGTCGTAAAGCTGACAGTTGCTGTAGAACACGGTGATTTGGAATCTGTATGGTTCCAGTGTTACAGTATTCAAGCAGTCGGCGCGGGGTGGAGCAGCTCGGTAGCTCGCTGGGCTCATAACCCAGAGGTCGCAAGTTCGAATCTTGTCCCCGCCACCAATTTTCTGAAGCCCCTGATTCGCTTTCGTGAATCAGGGGCTTCTGCGTCGTTCGGCGGAAATTCTTGCCGTTTGTCGGACGACGTGAGTGACATGGGTGCAAGTCGGGACTGCACTGGTCGGCTGGGAGGTAATGGTCTGTGGGGAAGTTCCCAGCGCCCTCTAGTTGCGAGTGCGGTAGAGCTCAGTTGCGACCTTAACTTCAATGCAAATTCTATTTATGCTGGCATGCCTCCTCTGGGAGGGGTCTTAGGCAGGATGTGGCGCAATCGGCTCGCCATCTTTTCCATAAAGTATTGGATGCTTTGTCGCCATCTTAGGGACATGAAACATGGTTTGAAATTTTCAGAAGTCCCGTCGGTGGCGGGGAGTTACTTCAATCTGCACAATTGGTTAATAATTTGTGAATACCGAGGATACTGTTTCGCTCATTAAATGTTGATTACCCCCGAAAGGAATATTGGGAAATATAAGCAGTTAATCGATATCTGCAGGTGGTGGAACAGTTTTTATTAATCGCGTTAAGGATAATCCATTCTCGGCCGGTGCTCGGGCTGCTTCTCAGTTATATTTTTGCTGAGGGCTAGATCAGAGTGAATGGTCTACGGGTGTCGAATAGTGATCGTCGCAATCTATGGTGTGCTCACTTTTCGAGAGCTTCGTCCGTGAAAATTCGTGTGAGCCCGAATTCAAACCAATTCATTAAGGACGGTTCATTATGAAGAAGCTTTCTTCAGTTGTAGCAGCGGGCGCTCTCGCTGTAGGTATGTTTGCTGGTGCTAGCGCGTCTTTCGCTGCTCCAGGTGAAAATGTAGGAAACGGTAACCAGAACAACGAGGCTCCTGCTGCAGACGCAGGTAATGGACAGGCAGCAAAGCCTGAAAAGACCGAAGGCCAGAACGACGGCAAGGACAATTCTGGCAAGAAGCCAAACGAGGAAGACGCTAAGGACCCGCAGCAGGGTGCAAATTGTGGCGAAGGTGAAAACACCGGCAACCCATGGTGCACGCCTGATGCCGAGGAACCAACCGAGGAACCTACGGAAGAGCCAACCGAGGAACCAACCGAGGAACCTACGGAAGAGCCAACCGAGGAACCAACCGAGGAACCTACGGAAGAGCCAACCGAGGAACCTACGGAAGAGCCAACCGAGGAACCATCGGAGTCCGAAGAACCTACCGAGTCTGAGGAACCATCGGAGTCCGAAGAGCCAACCGAGTCTGAGAAACCATCGGAGTCCGAAGAGCCAACCGAGTCTGAGAAACCATCGGAGTCCGAAGAGCCAACCGAGTCTGAGGAACCATCGGAGTCCGAAAAGCCAAAGCCTGAATGTGACGACAAGGACGAGAAGGACAAGGGTGACGACAAGTGTGACGACAAGGACAAGGGTAAGGATGTCGACAAGCAGCCTTCCCCAGTCAAGGTCGTTGAGGTCAAGCCGGCTCCAGGCAAGGGTGACGCTGCTAAGCCAGTCGTAAAGACGATTGTTGTTAAGAAGGAAGCTGCTCCGGCAACTGCTAAGAAGGTTACGGTCGCTAAGCAGGACACCCTGCCAGTAACCGGCGTTGAGGTTGCAGGTATCGCTGCTGCAGCTGTTGCAATGATGGGGGCAGGCGCAGTCGCAATGCGCGCATCTCGTCGCGATTCCTAAGACGAATGCCCCTGTTAGGGCTGACCGTCTAGTTTAAGGTGGCTACCTCCCTTGTCCGACGCACTTCAGCGTATGGGCAGGGGAGGATTGTTATTTGCAACTCCGCTGAGCTTGCTTATTCTGGCTTGCTTCGACAACAATTGTGGTTCGTTAGAAGTTCGGTGAAGTTGACAGCGCAGGAGGATGCAATGCGGGTTTCCGAGTTTAGTTCGATTGGTCGCAAGACCTCACTGCTACTAGCAAGCTGCGCAATCGCCCTCACGGCAGCCGTGGGATTTGCACCTGCTGCAGTGGCAGACCCCAATCCTGCACCATCTGACACTCAAAACCAGGACACGATGTATCCGCATCCTGTCCGCGATGACTTGGTGTCAAAGATCATGGCGCTCTCTCCCGGCAATGTTCATAACCGTATTGCAGGCAGCTTCTTTGATTCGCCAACTGCGCCACCAGCAGCTACAGAGCTCGCTAACCAAGGACGTGTCCTTGTTGGCCCAGGTACACCGCTGCTTGTTGGCTATGGAGAAGCAGAGCAAGTCTGCACCGTCACCGTTACAGGTCGGGACAATCAAGACCGCCTCGTCGGCATCACGGCAGGGCACTGCGGTCGACCTGGTACTGCAGTTCGCTCCATGGACGCGATCGAAGTTGGCCCATTTGGCACCATCGAGCGTGTAAATGATGAACTCGATTACTCCGTCATCGTTTTCGATGACCGTGCCGAACTCACTGCCGACTACAACAACGCACGCATTTCACAGACTGGACCACTGCCAGCCCCAGGATCCGAACTGTGCAAGCTTGGTATCGCCACAGGCAAAACATGTGGCCCAGCGTGGACTTCTATCGACGTCGCCAATCCGAAGCCAGCGAATATCGAAGCCCAGGTGTGCGCGAGCCAAGGTGACTCCGGCGCCCCTGTGTTCCAAGGCGAAACTCTCGTCGGAATGATCCGTGGTGCCCGTCTCCAGCCAGCATGCGTCACCCCACTTCAGGGCGCACTCTTCGCTCCAACCTTGGTGACATCCATTGATGCCATCTTCGCTGACATCAACGCCAACCCGGGTGCAGGTCAAGGACTACGCATTACGACGTAGCCACCCAAGCTACCTCGTAAGCTTGCTCAACACGACGTCGTGAAGCAGACCGTTCGTGGCCACGGCGTCGCCACCATGGGGGCCAGCTTCGCCGGCAAGTGACGTGAATGTGCCACCAGCCTCGCGGATTACGATGTCGAGAGCAGCGAGATCCCACAGCGAAACCTCAGGCTCGGCTGCCACGTCCACGGCACCCTCTGCGACCAGGCAATACGAGAAGAAGTCGCCGTATGCGCGCAAGCGCCACGCCTCATCTGTCAATGCAATGAAGTTCTCGCGGAGGCCGCGCTCCTGCCAACCGCTGAGCGACGAATTCGAAATCGAGCAATCCGCCACCTGCTCGACACCCGAGACGTGAATCTGCTTTGGCTTGTCCTGACCAATCGAGGTCTTCCACGCGCCTTCACCCACGGAAGCCCACCACCGGCGCCCAAGTGCAGGGGCAGAAATGACACCAACGACCGGCTTACCGTCTTCCAGAAGAGCAATCAACGTAGCCCACACGGGTACGTTGCGCACAAAGTTCTTGGTGCCATCGATCGGGTCGATAACCCACTGACGACCGTCGAAAATAGCGTCGCCACCGAACTCTTCGCCCAAGACTTCATCATCAGGGCGTTCGGTGCCAAGAATGTCCCGGAGCTGACGTTCACACTCGATGTCCGCATCCGACACAGGCGAAAGATCTGGTTTTGAATCCACCTTCAAATCAGCGGCCTCGAAACGAGACATAGTTAAGGCATCAGCGGTATCGGCCAACTTCAAAGCAAGAGCGAGGTCATCAGCGAAATTTGTCATGGCCTCAGTCTACGGTAGGGCTGTCACCCAGGATTGATGCCAACTCGGCCACGCTGCTCTGTGAACCGGCCACGCGCCAACGGCCCGCGAGCGTGCCCACGCCACCCGCGCCACACACGAGGGCATAACCCGGCAACCAATCCCATGGAGCGACATCGCGCTGAAACCATGCCCCCAGGCGACCATCTGCGACACCGGCCAAATCGATCGACGCTGACCCCATCACCCGCCACGTCGCAAAGCGGGACGTCGCGTCGGCCCAGCGGCGAGCGCAATCGATGTCCTCGGGGGTGTGTGAGTCAGGATCGATAGCAGTGGAATGCAAGTAGGTTCCAGCACACACTGTGTTCAATGTCGCATCGTGAATGGTCAGCTCCGTGCGGGTGCCATCCGCCTCCACGCGAGTGGTGGGCAAATCAGGGCCACCGACCCATGTTTCTCCCGTCGCCGGACGGCTGACGGCACCAAGGATAACTCGCTCTGGCTTCTCTGGATCGCCTTCCACAAGCGCGATGGCACTGCACCAGTAGTCAGATCCGGTAGTGAAATTGTAGGTGCCATCGACTGGGTCGATAACCCATGTTAAACCAGATTCGGAATACTTGGCCGAGCCTTCTTCGCCCAAAATCCCATCTTGCGGGCGCAAGCTGGACAATGATTCGACGACAAGCTTCTCGGCGGTGCGGTCAGCTTCGGTCACGACATCGGAGATGGAAGTCTTGAATTCGGTTTCCAGCCCGTCAGCTCGCATGCGGGCAGCTAGAGACGCTGCACGACGCACAACTGCTGTAGCTAAATCAGCTTGTTCGGCCAAGGAATAGGATTCAGACTTGTTCTCCGTCATACGTTCCATTGTGCCGAAAACTGCAGAACCTGCACGGTCTGTGTAGTTATTAAGGTGCAGGGCGCTACAGTGGATGCCGTGAATGCCCCCGTTAATCCCGACGTGAATGCTGACCTGGCCAACCTCGATTCCATTCTGACCACTATTGAAAAGGTCGTGGATCTGGAGGAACTCGCTACTCGTGCTCGCGAGTTGGAAGATCAAGCTGCGGATCCGTCGTTGTGGGACGACCCTGATCATGCACAGCAGGTCACTAGTGACTTGTCGGCAACACAGGCGAAGATCAAGAAGATCACCGCGTTGCGCGAACGTCTCGACGACCTGCCGGTGATGTACGAGCTTGCCAATGAAGAAGCAGGTGAGAGTGCTGATGCCGGCGCTGAGGCGCGTGAGCTGGCCGACGAAGAACGCGCTGAAATTCGGACTGCAATCGAGTCGTTGGAAGTGCAGACGATGTTGTCCGGTGAATACGACGAGCGCGAAGCCGTCATAAACATTCGCTCCGGTGCTGGTGGCGTTGACGCTGCAGACTGGGCAGAAATGCTGATGCGCATGTACATCCGCTGGGCAGAAAAAGCCGGACACAAGGTAGATGTGTACGACATTTCCTACGCAGAAGAAGCCGGCATTAAGTCGGCAACCTTCGTTGTACACGGTGAATACACCTACGGAACTTTGTCGGTAGAGCAGGGCACGCATCGCCTGGTGCGTCTGTCGCCGTTTGACAACCAGAACCGTCGTCAGACTTCGTTTGCAGAGGTCGAGGTGCTACCGGTTGTGGAAACGACAGATAAGATCGAGATTCCTGAGACCGATATCAAGATGGATGTGTTCCGATCGTCCGGTCCTGGCGGTCAGTCCGTGAACACGACGGACTCTGCAGTGCGTATTACTCACGTGCCGACGGGAATCGTCGTCACGTGTCAGAACGAAAAGTCCCAGCACCAGAACAAGGCTTCTGCGCTGCGTGTCCTGCAGGCGAAGTTGTTGGAGCGCAAGCGCCAAGAGGAAAAGGCTGAAATGGACGCGCTCGGCGCGGGCGGAAATGCGTCGTGGGGTAACCAGATGCGCTCGTACGTGTTGCATCCGTATCAAATGGTGAAGGATTTGCGGAATAGCTTTGAGGTGAATAACCCTCAAGCTGTGTTGGACGGCGACATTGATGGCTTCTTGGAGGCCGGAATTCGTTGGCGAATGGCACAGCAAACTGGGGGAGAGTAGCGGTGGCGCTGCCCGCCAAACTGTGATCCGTGTTGCCTGTGTGACTAGAGTGGCTAGATGTGATCACATTCGACCGGGTAACAAAGACCTATTCCACGTCTACGCGACCGGCTCTCGACGACGTCTCTGTCACTATCGACAAAGGTGAATTCGTCTTCCTCATTGGGCCGTCTGGATCAGGAAAGTCCACTTTCCTGCGTTTGATGGTGCGTGAAGAAAAGCCAGATTCCGGCAAGCTATTGGTGGCTGGCAAGGACCTCGCCGCCATGCCTAATCGGCAAGTGCCAAAATTGCGTCAGCGCATCGGCTATGTTTTCCAGGATTTCCGACTTCTGCCCAAGAAGACGGTCTACGAGAACGTGGCATTCGCGCAGCAGGTGATCGGCAAGAGCAAGGACAAGATCGCCAAGTCTGTCCCAGAAACCCTCGAAATGGTGGGGCTTGAAGGCAAGGCGAATCGCTACCCACATGAGCTCTCCGGTGGTGAACAGCAGCGTGTGGCTATTGCGCGCGCATTTGTGAACCGTCCGCTGGTTCTGCTTGCCGACGAGCCAACAGGCAACCTCGACCCTGATACCTCTGCGGACATTATGTTGCTGCTTGACCGCATCAATCGTCTGGGTACGACCGTCATTATGTCGACCCACGATAGCGGCGCAGTCGATGCAATGCGCCGTCGTGTGTTGGAACTGTCCCTCGGCAAATTGGTCCGTGATGACGCCACTGGCGTCTACGGACTTGGCCGCTAGTAGAAGAAGAAAAGGAGGGACGTCAACATCATGAAAACTCGTCTCGTGCTTGGCGAAGCATTTTCCAGCCTTGGCCGAAATCTCACGATGACCATTGCGATGATCATCACCACTGCCATTTCTCTCGCGTTGCTTGCGACCGGAATTCTGGTCACTGACATGACCAACCGGACGAAGGACATGTACCTTGATCGCGTCGAGGTGCAGGTAGAGCTGAGCGATACCGTTTCATCGGACGATCTGAGCTGTACTTCGCCGGAATGTGCCGAGGTAAAGACGAAGCTGGAAAGCACGGACGGCATTGAGTCCGTGACGTTCCGCAATCGTCAACAAAACTTCGAGCACTTCACCAAGATGTTTGAGAAAACCGATCCTGAGCTAGTCGCGAGCGCGACTCCAGAATCACTGCCAGCGGTGCTGCTGGTACGTCTCGACGATCCGACGGACACCTCTCCGCTTGATCAGGTTCGAGACATGCCGCAAGTGCAGTACGTCACGGATCAGCGTGACGACGTTAATAACGCTGCAAAGAACCTTGACTCCGTTCGAAACGCAGCGTTCTTGATCGCCGGTGTGCAGGCACTGGCCGCAGTCTTCTTGATTGCAAACATGGTGCAGATCGCTGCATACTCTCGTCGCACGGAAGTCGACATCATGCGGATGGTGGGTGCGACCCGTTGGTTCACGCAAGCACCATTTGTGCTGGAAGCAGTTATTGCTTCGTTCCTTGGTGGCGTACTCGGTGTGGCTGGCCTGTTTGCGGGCAAGGCTGCAGTCGTCGATCCAGCAATGCAGGATATTTACCGCGCTCAACTCGTAGCGCCGGTCACGAATGCCGACATTTGGATGGTGGCGCCGATCATTATCCTGATCGGCATGGTGTTCGCGGGTCTCACTGCGCAAATCACCTTGCGCTATTACACCCGTAAATAACCTTCACTTAGGCGGTATTTACCGCCAAACCCGATTGTCAAAGGGTAGGCGCTGGCAGGTAGTATTTTTACCATGACCAAGGATGACAGCCAGCGCCCACCGAAGCTCGACAAAGTCGCCTATGAAAAGGAGCTCAAAAGGCTCCAGGCTGAACTCGTCGAAATGCAGCAGTGGGTCGTAGAAACCGGTGCTCGCGTTGTAATCGTGATGGAAGGTCGTGACGCAGCCGGTAAGGGCTCCGCGATCAAGCGCATCACCCAGTACTTGAACCCACGTACTTGTCGTATTGAGGCGCTTCCTGCGCCAACGACTCGTGAACAGGGTCAGTGGTACTTCCAGCGTTATGTTGAGCGTCTGCCAACCGCTGGTGAAATCGTCATTTTTGACCGCTCCTGGTACAACCGAGCTGGCGTCGAACGCGTCATGGGCTTCTGTACCTCTCAGGAGTACCGTCGCTTCCTGCACCAGGCCCCAATTTTCGAGCGCCTGCTTGTTGAAGACGGCATCATCTTGCGCAAGTACTGGTTCTCAGTATCGGACGAAGAGCAGGTTAAGCGCTTCTCGTCTCGTCGTGAAGATCCTTTGCGTCGCTGGAAACTGTCTCCAATGGACCTCGAATCCATTACTCGCTGGGAGGACTACTCTCGCGCGAAGGATGAGATGTTCATTCACACCGACATCCCATCGGCACCCTGGTTCACGGTCGAGTCGGAGGACAAGAAGCGTTCGCGCATCAATGTCATCAATCACCTGCTGAACACCATTCCTTACGAGCACATCGAATGGAACGTGCCAGAAATTCCGCAGCGACCAGAATCCGAGTCGAACTATGAGCGTCCACCACGCACGGAGTTCCGTTACGTACCGGATGTGGCAGCGAAATTGGAAAAGCAGGCGACGAGCAAGAAGCCTGCAAAGAAGACTGACAAAAAGTCCGAGAAAAAGACTGACAAGAAGTCTGACAAGAAGAGCAAGTCTTCCAAGAAGTAGCTACACGGAAGTAAATCCTTTTTGCCTGCGAGGATTTCTGTAATCCCAACCACAAATAGTTAGTGGTGTGTAACACTGTGAGGCATGACTCAGATTTCTGATAACTCACAGCAGTCCGCCTCTGTCGTGGCACAGGTTTCCGGCGTCTCCGGACGGTTGCTCCTCAACCGCCCGAAGGCGCTTAACTCTTTGGACCTGGAGATGGTCCACGAAATTACGTCCGCCATGAACGAATGGCGTGACGACGACGTCGTGAAGCAGATTGTCCTGTATTCGGATCACCCGAAGGCATTCTGTGCAGGCGGCGATGTGCGTACGATCCGTCAGCAGATTCTCGATGAGCAGTTCGATGAGTGCGAGAAGTTCTTCATCGACGAGTACGTCATGAACGCCGGTATCGCGGAGTTTGGCGAGTCGAAGCCGTACGTAGCCATCATTGATGGCATTGCTATGGGCGGTGGCCTGGGTGTGTCGCTGCATGGTACCCACCGCATTATCACTGAGCGAGCAAGCGCAGCTATGCCGGAGACTGCTATCGGTTTCGTTCCTGATGTGGGTATTACTCACTTCTCGCAGCATGTGAAGACGCAGGATGGCGATTCCTCAAAGGCTATCGCGCGTTTCACGGGCCTTACCGGCTACCGACTGAATGCAGCTGACCTGTTGTACGCAGGGTGGGGCACGCACTTCGTTGCACACGGTGATCTGGAGGATTTCCAGGAGCTTCTCGACGCCGAGGGCATCGATGCAGCACTGGCAAAGTTCGCGAAGAGCGACGCTGAGGCAGCAGAGATTCTTGGCGAGTCCAAGATCAAGGCAATGCGTCCATGCATCGAAGCGATCTTCGGGTTCAATACTTGGGCTGAGATGGAATCGGCGCTGGCAAATGCTGCCAGTGGTGCAGGAGATGCTGCAAAGGAGTGCTCGCCGGAGCACGTGGAGGAGTTCCAGAAGCTGCTGTCTTCAGGTGCGGTTCTGTCGAACGTTGCCGCAGTGGAGCTTTACGCTGCAAACGCTGGCGATATCACCGTCCGCGAGGCTCTGGACAATGAGCTGAAGCTGGGCGAGTACATGCGTCGTCATCCAAACTTCGTTGAAGGTGTCCGCGCAGTGCTTGTGGATAAGGATCGCAATGCTGCGTTCGTTCCTGAGTCCACCGCCGATGTTGATGTCGAAGCACTTCGCGCAACGTTGAAGTAGTGCTGCGCGTGGCCGCGTTGCTCAAAAGCAACGGCGGTCAGAGCAATGCCGCCGCAACCACGAGGACAGTAATGACTGCCTCGATAAGCCCGACCGTTTTCGGACGCCATGGCTGGTTGCGGCGTTCGCCTGTGTACGGCATAAGGTACGACCGGGCGACCAAAACTACCGCGACGACAATTGCAAACCAGTGGACGAGCCCCATTGCCGTTCCAATGATCGAGGCAATGAGTACTCCAACGTGATAGGTCACCGAGCCGATCAACCAGTTGCGATGGCCACGTTCGCGGATGAGGGTTTTCACGTATGGGACCGTGCCTACAAAGAACGCCACGTACACGGCGAACGCAACCCAGGCTGCGTGATGTCCGAAGCCGCCGCTGCTTGCCGACGCAACAACTGGCGTCATCAGACATGCCGCAATCACCGTTGAGACTCCGGAAAGGAGTGAACGGGGGCGACGCTTCCACGCTTCGTGCACTGCTATGGCGACCAGTGGTAAGAATGCTGGAATCCAGCGGATAAGGGTCCAATCGGCGATGAGAGCCACAATGCCGGCAAGGGCAGTAAGTGCTCCGTATGCGAACACTGGAGGCCGGTTAGTGTCGCGAAAGCGGGATCGAATCCAGATTCCTGCTGCGAAGAAGGTGAAATAGCCGAACCACCACGTAAGCAATACGGCAACAGCAGTCCAACTCGGGGACAGTAGAACGCCAGTGAGAGCCGGCACCGTAACCATGAACCAGGCTCCGTGCTGGTCTGGCACCCAACCCTTGGCTCGCTTGGTGCGACGTTTTGTGGGGGAGGCCTTGGTATGGGGCTTATTTTTGCGTGGCCTTTGGGCGTGGGGTGTCTTGTTACCAAGTTGCTCGTTGTCAGAAGCCTTTGTGCCTGAGTGGTTCGCTGCAACTTTTCCCATGATTACTACAGTAGCTTGAGTCGCCTTAAATGCGTATTCAACATACCTAATATGTGTGCTGGTGTACGTAGTCGGCGGTTTTTACAGGGGCAGCCGAGATCGCGCTCATGGTTTCACTGGTCGTGGCCAATTCCCGCGAAAAGTACCCAGCGTCCACAGCAGGAGTGCTACCGTAAAGCACACATTCTCAGGGCGGGGCGAAATTCCCCACCGGCGGTGACGTTCATGGCCAGCGATCTACGATCGCGTGGTCGTACCAACATGCAGTCTTGCAGTTGGTCAGTGAAATAAGTCCGCGAGCGCTTCCGGGCACGGAAGGTCAGCAGATTTGGTTGGAATCCAAAACCGACGGTCATAGTCCGGATGGAAGAGAAGGAGATTTTCTCGTGGATTTTTTCATGCACAATTTCTTGACTGCACAAGTCACTATCGCTGGCGCGCCGATCCTTATCAGGGAAATCATCGGCAACGTTTTCGGCCTCGGTTCCGCCTACTTCGGAATGAAACGAATGGTGTGGGCATGGCCAATCGGCATCATCGGCAACATTTTGTTGTTTACTGTCTTCCTCGGCGGTGTTTTCCATACTCCGCAAAACCTTGACCTTTATGGGCAAGCAGGACGACAAGTGATGTTCATGGCTGTCAGCCTGTATGGCTGGTGGAAGTGGGGACAGACTCGTCGTAACGCAAGCGCGCAGAACGTAAGCGGAGAAGCCGTCGATCCACGGTGGGCGACCACGCAGGAGCGCATCGGGTTACTCCTCGTCGCAGTTGTCGGAACGATCGCGTGTGCCAAAGTTTTCCAGGCGTTGGGCTCGTGGGGTCCATGGGCTGACGCGTGGATCTTCATCGGATCGATGCTGGCAACGTGGGGTATGGCGCGCGGAATCAACGAATTCTGGTTGATCTGGATTGCCGTCGATATTGTTGGCGTGCCGCTGCTTTTCGCCGGTGGCTATTACCCATCCGCAGTGCTCTACCTTGTTTACGGCGTGTTTGTGTCTTGGGGATTTGTTACTTGGGTGCGACTCAAGAAATCAGACATCACCCTTGAACATTCCTCGACACCATCTGCCCACAGTTTTCCGGCATCTCGGCCGGCGGAGTCTGACACGAGTTTGATGAGCGAAACCGGCACATCATAACGGCGCGCCACCCACGCAATGGCGTATCCCTCCATGTCAACGAGATCCGCCCGCTTCGCCAGCTTGCGACGCATCGCCGGATCTTCCAAAAAGACGTCGCCGGTAGCTAACCGTAGGCAGTCCTCGTCATCGTTCAGTTGAATCGGTGGGTATGCAGTATCTCCGGTGATTCTGCGTATCGACGAATGCGAGAAATCATGCAGCTCAACATGGCCAACACGATGTACGCCAGACACGTTCTTTAACGCGCCTGCCGTGCCAATGTTGATAATTTCGCGGGGCAGTGGCCCACGGGCGAGAACGTCGGTAAGCGCAAAAGTAGCTCGAATGCGGCCGATGCCGGTCAGTAGGATAGGCCAATCGCTGTCGAGATGTTCAGCTTCCTCTTGAGCCGCAACAACAAGTAGTGGTGCCTCGGGGTCGATCGGTGACAGAAGCTCGGGCAGCGTAATCATAGTTATAGACTAGCCCGACCCGAAGTTGATTAGGATAGGCCACGTGACGTTCCGACCAGATAACTCCCGTACTAATCGTGCTTCTCAGGCAGAGGAGCGCGCGCGAATGCTCGTGCAAGAAGTGCTGGACCGTGAAGAGCGAGTCCGCAACAAGCTTGCCTCGCCCGAGGTTGACCCATGGGCGATGAGGTTCATCGTGGACGATTCGATCCAGCAGGGTCCTATTGCCGCGTGGCGCGAAGCTGCTGGTCGCGCGCGCCGAATCATGCGTCGTTTCGACATTCAGGCGGGCTACCGCGAGAAGTTGCGCGACGTGGAAAAGCGCATTGATTCCATGCTGTACCTCGCCGAGTCTTTGGAGGAGGCATGGGATGATGCCGCGGCGTCGTCGAAAGCGCTTTCCGACGCAGAGTCGAAGAATGTTGAAGCATTCGAAAAGGAGCGCGAGCGCCAGAACAATATTGCTGAGGTGAAGCGTCAGCGGGACGAAAAGCGCCGAGAGTTCCGTCGTAAAGCGGAACATATGGCAAATGATGCCTTGGGGAAGACGCGCGAAGCCGGCGGTGAAGTGTTGCGCAGGTCAATTGACGTTGGGCGCGAGGCTCTAGAGAAGCTTCCGAATATTTTTGGTGCCAGTGGCGTCGCGGGTAGTGGTTTTCCGGGATTCGTCAAGAAGGATGAGGAGCCAAGGGAGGTTCGTAAGGCGACGGCGCGGGATTTGCGCAAGGAGCCGCCACTGCCGGAGGACTAGGCAGGTAGAGAGCCCGTGTTCGGAGTGGTGTTTTCGGAGCTAGAGCGGGCTCGGTGTTATCTCTCAACTTGCTGTTGAACGAGCTCCAGGAACTCCGGATTAAAAGACGTGGCAATGCTGAAAAAGCTCCATTTGCCACGCTTTTCTCGATTCAGGACACCGGCATCGACAAGCTTTCCTAAATGATGCGAGACGGTCGACTGGCTCATGTTGAAGGCTTCTGGAAATGCGCAGGCGCAGACCGCGTCGTCCGATGCATGAATGTAGAGGGCGAGTTGCAGGCGGGTTTTATCCCCCAGTGCCTTAAAGATCTCCACGATGGGAGTAATCGCAGCGGAGTCCTGGACTATTACGGATCGCGTGCAGGTCTCATCGTCGTGGGTATTCATGTCTTTACTGTACGTCGCCGGTGAAAAACACGTGGTCATTTAGATGTATCGACAAGTATCGATACATGGAGTAAGTTGACCACCATGAACACTGCTGAAAAGACAGCTGACCACAGTGTCGAACGGCACGACACAGCCGCCTCGAAAATGTCATTCCTCGATCGTTGGCTCGCCGTGTGGATCCTCCTCGCGATGGGGCTAGGCCTTGTGCTGGGTCGACTCTTGCCTGGGATCAATGATGCGCTCAGTGCGATGGAGATCGGTAGCATTTCGATCCCGATCGCCATCGGCCTGCTGGTCATGATGTATCCGCCACTAGCAAAAGTACGTTATGACAAGACTGCCGAAATCACCGCTGACCGTAAACTCATGGCCATTTCACTTGTGCTGAATTGGCTCATCGGCCCCGCTCTGATGTTCGCTCTCGCCTGGACATTCCTGCCCGATAGCCCCGAGCTGCGCACTGGCTTGATCATTGTCGGTCTCGCACGCTGCATCGCGATGGTTCTGGTTTGGAACGACCTCGCTTGCGGAGACAGTGAAACTGCCGCCGTCCTCGTCGCCATCAATGCTGTGTTCCAAGTACTTCTCTATGGCGTGCTTGGTTGGTTCTACCTGCAAGTTCTTCCAGGGTGGCTTGGCTTGCCGACGACCTCCGCCAATTTCTCATTCTGGTCCATCGTCGGCAGTGTCGCCGTGTTCCTCGGTATTCCACTGCTTGCCGGAGCCCTATCCCGCATCATCGGTGAGAAGACCAAGGGTCGAGAATGGTACGAGGGCACATTCTTGCCAAAGATTTCGCCACTAGCCCTGATCGGTCTGCTGTACACGATCGTGCTCCTGTTCAGCCTCCAGGGAGAAGCGATTACCAAGAATCCGGGCACCGTCGTCCGTGCTGCTGTGCCACTGTTGGGCTACTTCGTCATCATGTTCGTTGTCGCTCTGTTCGCGTCCAAGGCAGTCGGCCTTAACTACGCGAAATCTGCGTCGGTAGCGTTCACGGCTGCAGGCAACAACTTCGAGTTGGCAATCGCAGTCGCCGTCGGCACGTTCGGTGCAACATCAATGCAAGCGCTGGCTGGAACCATTGGCCCGCTGATCGAAGTTCCCGTACTAGTGGGGCTTGTATACGTCAGCTTGTGGCTGGCACCAAAGTTGTTCCGAGACGATTCCTCGGTGCCAGCGCGACGCTAGTCGGCAACCAGTGTTTCAAGGGTGAACTCTGGATGCTCCTTCTCAATGAAGGACAGCTTCCACTTGTCACCGAACAAGGCGATGATAGCCCCGTCGGAGCGAGTGAAGATTTCTACACCACGCTGCTTCGCCAACTCTGGGGCTGTCTTTTCGTCAGTACGACGCGCAACTGAGTATGGAATTGGATCCGTGACGGTCTCCACGTTGTATTCGACTTCCATACGACCCTGCATGACCTCGAACTGCATCGGGCCGACAGCAGCCATGACGGGTGCTGCGTCACCACGAGCGTCGTTACGCAGAATTTGGACCACGCCTTCGGCATCAAGCTGATCGATTGCCTTACGGAACTGCTTGTACTTGCCGAGGCTCTTCGCCCGCAGCGTTCGGAAATGCTCCGGCGCGAACTGGGGCATTGGCTTGAACTGGACCTTTGGGCCAGCGTAGATAGTGTCGCCTGGGGCAAGAGAACCAGCGTTGACGAGGCCCACGATGTCGCCAGGGTAGGCAGTCTCGACCGTCGAACGGGTACGGCCAAACACCGTCAACGCGTACTTCGTAGAGAAGGAACGGCCCGACTGCGCATGCGTCACCTGCATGCCACGTTCAAACTCGCCAGACACAACGCGCATAAACGCCAACTTGTCTCGGTGATGCGCGTCCATTCCGGCCTGCACCTTGAAAATGACGCCAGCAAACGGATCGGTAGGCTCACGCTTCTCGACGATCGCCGTCTGGCCAGATCCCGCCGCAGCAGCGACTGCGTTCGGGTCAGATTCGCGAGCAGCAGGAGCCGGCGCAAGCTCGCAAAGAGTATCCAGAATCTGGTGGACACCCCAGTTCAGCATGGCCGAGGCGAAAATCACTGGTGAGGTATCGCCGGCGAGATACATTTCCTGGTCGTGATCCGCGCCGTCGGCGGATAGCAACTCCGACTCTTCCGCGGCGGTTTCCCACGCGTCACCCTGCTCAGCTGCAGCTTCGTCAGGAGTAAGGTGCGTTTCCGATGCGATGGTGGATCCACCAGCGGTGCGTTCGAAGCGAATGAACTCGATTGCTTCGCCATCTTCGCCACGGTGTAGCAAGCCACGGAAGTCACCAGCGTCGCCGACTGGCCAGAACAGGGGAGTTGGCTGCAACTCAATTTCCTCATAGATCTCGTCCATGAGCTCGAGTGGAGCCTTGCCGGGGCGGTCCCACTTGTTAATCACCGTGACAATAGGAATGCCATTTGCCTTACAGACTTTAAACAGCTTCAACGTCTGGGGTTCGAGGCCCTTCGCGCCGTCGACAAGCATGACAGCAGCATCGACAGCAGTGAGAACTCGGTAGGTATCCTCCGAGAAATCCGCGTGACCTGGGGTATCCACCAGGTTGATCATGAAAGGCTCGCCCTCATGGTCCTCCGGGGCATACTCGAACTGCAGCGCGGACGATGCGATAGAAATACCGCGATCCTTTTCCATTTCCATCCAGTCAGAAACGGTTGCTTTACGCCCGGCCTTGCCGTGGACAGCACCTGCCTCGGAAATTACGTGTGCGTGCAGCGCCAGCGCTTCGGTCAACGTGGATTTACCAGCGTCCGGGTGGGCGATAACAGCGAATGTGCGGCGGCGTGTGGCTTCCTCGGCAAGGGTGGTCATGGTCAACAAGAGTAGTAGGTGGCCAGGATCGATCCCAATTTGGCCAACTCTAGCAACAGGGACCGTTGAGCTCCCTAGTGTTCGCGCAGTTGCAAGTAGCGTTCCGTCATGTCGTAGAGCTTTTCCGTTGAAGAATCGTCGTACGCAATCTTGCGGATCTTTCCCGGAGTGCGACGGTCGTTGTAGAACAGCCCTGACTTCCACGCGATGTCTGGTGTGCCATCGATGAAGTAGGCCAAATTCTCACCACCCTTTGCGACGTCGCTCATTACCTTGCGAGCCGGCGAATGATAACCGAGTGCGAGAAGCCCGCGAGTGCCGGACGCAAAGTTTGTGGCAATCACTCCAGGATGAAATGCCACCGCATTCAGACCTTGGCTGTGAAAGCGTCGATGCAGCTCGTGAGTGAACATCACCTGCGCCAACTTGGAGTTTCCGTAGGCGCGCCGGGAACTGAAGCGACTGAGCGATTGCGTGTCTTTAAACGAGAATCGGCTCAGGTACTGGGCAGCTACTGACGAGGTGTTGACGACAGTGGCGTTGGCGCTGATCAGTTTGTCGAGAAGCAAAGTTGTCAGCAAGAACGGCGCTGCGTAGTTCACCTGCCATGTGAGCTCGTAGCCGTCCTTCGTGATCAGCGGGCCATCGAAGTATCCGCCAGCGTTGTTCGCGAGGACATCAATGTGCGGATGGTTGTCTTTGAGTGTTTGCGCCAGAGCTCGAACTTCACTGAGGTCAGAGAAATCAGCGGTGTAGTACTTCGCATTAATCTGCTGTGCGACAGACCGGGTTTTCTCTGGGTTACGACCTACGAGAACTAGCTCGGTGGGAGAGTCATCGTACTGATGAGCAGCATGCAGAGTGAAAGCTGCCGACTTTCCAATGCCATCGCTTGCGCCTGTGATGACAATCGTTCGTGCCTTCGGCCTCGCTTTGGGCAGCCCTTCGGTCGTTGCTTCAGGCGTTGCCTTTTGAGTTGCTTCTGGGGTCTCTTCTTCGGGCCGTGACATACGCCTAGGCTACGACTCTAAGAATTGCCTCAGGATTGTCACTACACCATTCTGGGTGTTCGCTGGAGCGTGGTTCGTTGCCCGTTCGGCAATCAGGGGGTGCGCATTTGCCATTGCGTAGGACTTCCCAGAAAAGTCAAGAAGTTCCAGGTCATTCAGGTAATCGACGAAGCAGACCGTGTCTTCTTGGCTAACCCCGAGCGCTTCCTGTAAATCGCGCAGTGCTGTGCCCTTGTTCACTTTCGGATCGATCAGGTCCACCCACCGTGCACCCGACACCACTGGTCGTAAACCTGCTACCCGAGCTCCCAGGAACGGTGCTACACCGAGATCTTCCACATCACCGAATGCATAAATAGCAAGCTTTACGACGTTGTCATTCGCCAATACCGTCTCCAGGTCGTCGACGAGCGCTAGCTCGGCGTAATACTTGTTCGCTTCGTTGAAAAAGGACGTGAGCCGATCGGTGGTAGCTGGATCAGTGGCGGGGTAGCGCTCAATGTATGCGCTCTTGTGTCCACACACGACGAGGCCAAGCACTGGCTCATCGTTATTGGCACTCTGAAGATTGAAATCGTTGACCGCTGTGGCCGTGGCCCGAACAGCATCGCGGGTTAAGACGGTCGCAGAGACCACGTTGCCTTGATGGACGACGAAATTGCCGTTCTCGCAAATGAAGGAAATGCGGTCGGAAATGCTGGCAAACTGCGTCGCCAAGCGAGCGAACTGTCGCCCCGATGCAGGAGCGAAGAACACGCCCCGATCCAAAAGTTCAGAGATGGTTGGCCAGAAGGAATCTGGAATGTTGCCGTCGCCGTCGAGAAGTGTTCCATCCATATCGGTGACTACCAGACGTGGCAAGGAAACGGGAGAGGGATCTGTGGGCGGGACGGCAGGTGCGGAATGCATGCTGTCAAGTTTAGGCCACAGTCTAATAATCATTACCCCCGAAACTTACGCCTGGGTTAGCTCGAGAACACGAGAAAGCAATTCCTAGGTAAATTTGAACGTGGACTCATAATCTCAGCTGACAGGCCACGAAACAGTCACGAGACAGTTTTGCCTACACGGCATAGTTGGGCCGAATTGACGCTTGGTTACCCATGATTCCCTTGTTCTGAATTATCTGATTCTGAATCCTCAGGAGGACAAATGCCGGAGTCGGCCTCGAATAACCACAACGACTGGAACGAACGTATCGAGATTGCGGAGAAGATGATCCCGCTGCTCGGTCAGCTCCGTCGTAACAAGAACGTGGTTACCTCTATTTTCGGTCGTCGACTGGAGAATGTCACCGAGATTGACATTGTGAAGTCGCATCGATTCGCTCGCCGCATCATTGATCAGGAGCTGCCACTGACGCAGACCCTGCCAATCCTCGAGCGACTGGTCGAGATGGACTTGGGCACCTCGTCGATCGACCTCGGTACCCTCGCGACTCGCTACGAAGAGCAGGGAGGCGACCTGCAGGAGTTCCTGAACAAGGAGCTCGCAGACGTTATCGGCACCGGCAACGACACTCCAAAGACGGACGTAGTTCTGTACGGTTTCGGCCGCATCGGCCGCCTGTTGGCTCGCATCCTGCTGTCTCGTGAAGCACTGTTCAACGGTCCACGCTTGCGCGCAATCGTCGTACGTAGCAAGGGGGACATCGACATTGAGAAGCGTGCATCCCTGCTCCGCCGTGACTCCGTACACGGCGCATTCGACGGCACGATCACCGTCGATAAGGAAAAGAACATCATCTGGGCTAACGGCACCCCAATTCAGATGATTTACGCTGGTGACCCATCGGCGATTGACTACACCGAGTACGGCATCGACAATGCAATCGTCGTTGACAACACCGGTGCATGGCGTGACCGCGATGGTCTGTCGCAGCACTTGAAGTCGAAGGGTGTTGCTCGCGTTCTGCTGACCGCTCCAGGCAAGGGCGACATCAAGAACATTGTTTACGGAATCAACCACAAGGACATCGAAGACTCCGACAAGATTCTGTCGGCTGCTTCTTGTACCACCAACGGCATTACTCCAGTGCTGAAGGTTCTGAACGACAAGTGGGGCGTCAACCACGGTCACGTCGAGACGGTTCACTCCTTCACCAACGACCAGAACCTGATCGACAACTTCCACAAGGGTGATCGTCGTGGTCGCGCAGCAACCCTCAACATGGTGCTGACCTCCACGGGTGCTGCAAAGGCTGTTGCGAAGGCACTGCCAGAGTTCGAAGGCAAGCTGACCGGTAACGCAATTCGCGTACCAACCCCAGATGTCTCGATGGCTGTTCTGAACCTGACCATGGAGAACGACGTCACCCGCGACGAAGTCAACGACTACCTGCGCGACGTTTCTCTGCGTTCTGTTCTGCGCCAGCAGATCAACTACATCCACTCGCCAGAGGTTGTTTCGACCGACTTCGTTGGTTCCACCCACGCTGGCATCGTCGATGGTTTGGCTACCATCGCCAACGGCAAGCAGCTGGTTCTTTACGTCTGGTACGACAACGAGTTCGGTTACTCGAACCAGGTCATTCGTATCGTTGAGGAAATCGCAGGCGCACGCCCAGTCGTGTACCCGAAGCGAAAGCACCTCGACGAGCTGTAAGAGGTTGTCGGCGATGCCACCCAGCAGCCGCAGGGCGGTTGGAGGGCGGTTGCTAGACAGCGTTGGATAGCGAAAGCTGCTCCTTTCCCATTATTTGGGGAGGGAGCAGCTTTTCGGCTTCGAAGTGCCCTCAGCTATTTCCCATGCACGTGGTTCTGCGCCACCTCAAGACCATGCTTGGCGATAAGCTCCACGGCATCGGCAGCGTCCTGAATAATGAAGGGCAGTTCCTTGCGTTCGGTCGTCGAAAAGCTGCGGAGCACATAATCCGCCGGATCCTGTCGGCCCGGTGGGCGGCCGATACCGACGCGCACGCGCAGGTAATCTTTGGTGCCCAGGGATTTCGTGGTGGAGCGCAATCCGTTGTGGCCGCCCTCGCCACCGCCACGCTTGAGACGAATGCTGCCGGGCTCGACATCAAGTTCGTCGTGAACAACGATGACATTCGTCGGAGCGACGTTGAAGAACTTCGTCAGCGCCGCAATCGGACCTCCCGACAGATTCATAAAACACCGGCATTTAGCCAAAATGACCTGTCGTTCCGACCCATCCGGGTTGCTCCACCGGGTCTGCACAATCTCTGCATTTGATCGCTTGTGCACGCTAAACGTCGATGCCATCGGAACCGTCCGCGACGCGAGCTCATCCAACACCATATGGCCGACGTTATGCCGAGTGTCCGCATATTTCGGTCCAGGGTTGCCAAGGCCAACTACCAAAATCGGATCCGTGTTTGAGCTTTGCGACGAATTCATACCTATCATCTTGGCACACCCAGTCGGGAGTGAGTCTTTGAGGCGAACTGATGAGAAACGACCCCGAAAACCACAAAACGCGCCACAACCCGACAATCGGGAAGTGGCGCGTTTCTAGAGCACGCAACTAGCGTGCTAAGCGACTAGCGAAGAATTACTCTTCACCCTCAGCTGCTGGTGCTTCGCCCTCAGCTGCCTCGCCTTCTTCGGTTTCTTCGTCCTCAGCTGGCTGCTCCTCTGGCTCAACAACGTTGAAGATGAGCAGTTCAGCGTCGTCAGCAAGCTCGAGGCCTTCTGGCAGCTTGACGCCACCAGCGTGAACCTGGGTGCCAACCTCTGCGCCCTCGAGATCGACGACGATCTCTTCTGGAATGGAGAGTACTGGTGCAACAACGAGGATGGTCTCTGCGTCCTGCATGAGCAGTGCGCCTGGAGCAACTTCACCGGAGTGAACAACTGGGACCTCAACCTCGACCTTTTCGCCGCGGTGAATAGCCAGCAGGTCAGCGTGGTCAACGTCGAGGGTCAGCGCGTTCTGGTCAACTGCCTTAACCATGGACAGCTGGGACTCGCCCTCAACGTCCAGGTCGATGACAGCGTTGATGCCGTAGTTACGCAGAACTGCGTGGAACTCGATGGAATCAACGAGAACGTGCATTGGGGCATCCAGGTCTGCACCGTAGATAACCACTGGGATGTCGCCTGCGCGACGTGCACGGCGAGCGGCACCCTTGCCGAACTCGGTGCGGTTGCGAGCTTCAAGCTTCACGATATTTGGCTTAGCCATAGTCTGAGGACTCCTAAACGTAAATGGTTGCGTTATCCGGGAGTCGAGCACGTGCCGCGTCCAGTGCATTATGTGCTTCACACAGTGCTTCACGACGATTGCCCTCAAGCAATCTCGCTACTGGTTGCTGCGTCGCGTCGATAACGGGGCCGATCAGGGCCACCCTCGCCGAGACTTACCGGGAAGATGCTACCGGTCTGCGGTCAGAAAAGGAAATCTCGGGTAGGGAAGGGCCCCAGGGGTTGAGGGACTGACCTTTGGCGTTGAGCGTCGGGAAATGCTGCCTGGAAATGGCAGACGCATGATCTGAGCCTTCACGCGTGGCGAGGTCACGTACCCTAGCCCAAAACACAGAAAGCCCCACACCGATCAGATGTCATCGGTGTGGGGCGGTAGAACGAAGCGACTACAGCAGTGTCGAAACTAGGCCTGGCCCTCAAACAAGGTGGTGACAGAACCGTTCTCGAAGATCTCGTGAATAGTCTGAGCCAACAGCGGAGCGATCGGCAGCACAGTCAGGTTGTCCCAGCCCTCGGTGCTCTGTGGCAGAGTGTCGGTGGTCAAGATCTCGCGCGCGCCACAAGCAGACAGGCGTTCACGAGCTGGGCCCGAGAAAACACCGTGGGTAGTGGCGATGATGACATCCTGCGCGCCAGCCTCACGAAGAACCTGGACTGCACCGGCGATAGTTCCACCAGTGTCGATCATGTCGTCGATAAGCAGGCAGGTCTTGCCGGAAACGTCGCCAACAACGCGGTTAGCAACAATCTCGTTTGCAACATCGACCGAACGAGTCTTGTGAATGAACGCCATTGGGACATCGCCCAGGGTGTTCGCCCACTTCTCGGAAGCCTTCACACGACCAGCATCAGGGGAGACCACAACCAGGTTTTCCAGGGTGTAGTTCGTCTTGATGTGATCAGCGAGGATTGGCATCGCATGCATGTGATCGACCGGACCGTCGAAGAAGCCCTGAATCTGATCGGTGTGCAGGTCGACCGAAACGATGCGGTCTGCGCCTGCTGCCTTCAGCAAATCTGCAACCAGGCGAGCGGAGATAGGCTCGCGGCCACGGTGCTTCTTGTCCTGACGTGCATAAGGGAAGAACGGCAGAATTGCGGTGATGCGCTTTGCCGAACCACGCTTCAGCGCGTCAATCATGATGAGCTGTTCCATCAGCCACTTGTTCAGTGGCGCTGGGTGAGCCTGCAGCACGAAAGCATCGGAACCACGTACGGACTCCTCGAAGCGAACGAAAATCTCACCGTTCGCGAAGTCGCGGGCGGTCATTGGGGTCAGTTCGACACCCAGCTCCTTGGCGACTGCCTCGCCCAACTCCGGGTGCGCGCGCCCGGAGAAAAGCATTAGGTTCTTCTGACTATCGATCCATTGGCCGGTCATAAGCTGCTCTAGCCTTCCTGGTCATTCTTCTCTTGTGCTGCTTTGGCGGCATTGGCAGCCGGGGTGCCCGGGCGCTTCTGCTCAACCCATCCCTCAATGTTGCGCTGACGGCCACCACTGACTGCAAGCGCTCCCGGAGGAACATTGTCTTTAATTACAGTACCCGCTCCCGAGTACGCTCCATCGCCAACCTCTACTGGTGCGATGAACATCGTGTCCGAACCGGTACGAACATGATTACCGATCTTGGTGCGGTGCTTGTTCACGCCGTCGTAATTGACGAAGACACTCGACGCGCCAATATTGGACTGTTCGCCAATTTCGGCATCGCCAACGTAGGTGAGGTGTGGCACCTTGGAACCGCGTCCGATCTGCGCATTCTTGGTTTCCACAAAGCCACCCAGCTTGCCATCCTCGCCGAGCTTCGTGTTCGGGCGGATGTACGTGAACGGTCCTACATTCGCATTAGCGCCGATCTCCGAATCAGAACCGTGCGCGCGAACGACAGTTGCACCTTCACCGATAACCATGTTGGTCAGCGTCGTATCCGGGCCAACCTCGGCGCCTTCCTTGACGACGGTCTTTCCATACAGCTGTGTTCCCGGGTAGATGGTGACATCGCGTTCGATAGCAACGTCAACATCGATCCACGTGGAAGCAGGGTCGATGATGGAAGCGCCATTGCGCATGTGCTTTTCACAGATGCGGCGGTTCAGTTCCTTGCCGAGAGCTGCCAGCTGGACACGGTCATTGGCACCAGCGACAACCATTGGGTCCGAAAGGCGGTGGCCGCGGACGGAACGGTTCGCCTCACGCGCGATGCCAATGACATCGGTCAAGTACAGCTCGCCCTGAGCGTTGTCAGTGTTGAGCTTTGTCAGTGCGTCGCGAAGTGTTGCTGCATCAAAGGCGTAGACACCGGAGTTGACTTCGGTGACCTGACGTTCGTCGTCGTTAGCATCTTTTTCTTCCACGATGCGCAGAACTTCGCCGTCAGAGTTGCGGATGATGCGACCGTAGCCAGTTGGGTTGTCCGCGGTGGAGGTGAGGACGGTGACAGCAGCGCGTGGCTTGCGGTTGTGCTCGGTAAGGAGCGCCTGAAGAGTTTCGGCGTCGAGGAGCGGGACATCCGAAGTGGTCACCAAAATGGTGCCTTCGAACTCTGCCAGGTCAGCATTGGTGAATGCGCACTGTACCGCGTGGCCGGTGCCGTTCTGCTCGTCTTGGTGGGCGATGCCGACGCCTTCGGTGCGACCGGACTTTTCCACCCACTCGCCGATGGCGGTGATGACCTTTTCGCGCTGATGGCCAACGACCACAGCAATCTGTTCTGGATTGAGTCCGTGAGCAGCGTAGAGAGCATGCTCCAACATGGTGCGACCGCCGATGCCGTGCAGCATCTTTGGTGTAGCGGACTTCATACGGGTGCCTTGGCCTGCTGCCAAGATGACTACTGCGGTGGCTGAACCGTCAGTCATACGTTGCTACTCCTAGATCGGGTGCATCTCTTGCAACTGTGGTGCAACACAGACTCCGCGGGCCAAAAGCGCTAACCCTTCGGAAGCTCCCCCACCAGGACTCGAACCTAGAATGCTGGTACCAAAAACCAGAGTGTTGCCATTACACCATGGGGGACTGGCCTTCAGAAGGCCACTGGAACACGATACCAAGACTAACCGCTAGGCTCACAAATATGGGTAGTAACACCACTCGGCGTCGGATGACTCGGCTTCAGCGTCGCGCACAGCTGATAACTATCGGCCGTGCCGTTTTTGCAGCCAGGGGCATGGAATCGGCGGCGATGGAAGAAATAGCGGCGGCTGCAGGTGTGTCGAAGCCTGTTGTGTACGAACACTTCGGCAGTAAAGAAAATCTGTACAAGGCAGTCGTTGAAGAAGAAAAGGCTGCCCTGGAAGATGCCATCACCAGCGCCATTTCTTTGGGGCGATCGCGAGTTCGCATCGAGCAGGCTGTGCTGGCAATTCTGACTTACGTTGAAGAAAACCCAGAGGGTTTCACCATTCTCGCCCGCGACCCGGGCGCGAGCGGTGGCTATGCCACGTTGCTTGGCAATGCGACAGAATCGGTCAGCCCCATTCTTGGTGCAGCGTTTGAACGCGCTGGCTTTGACCGTCGTTTCGCAGTGCTCTACGCAAACTCACTTGTCGGCATGGTGTCGCAGACTGCGCAGTGGTGGATGGAGAGAAGGGATCAATTAGCTGAGCTGGACAAGGAAACAGTCGCTGCTCATATCGTGAACCTCTGTTGGAATGGCCTGGCTGGCATGGAGTCAGACCCAAAGCTGCTGGATGAAGTTGACGGCCCAATTGCAGCGCAGGGTGCGCGTTTGGGTGCTGGCGAAGAGGCAGATCCAGCGCATGGAGTGCGGTAGTTCTCACGGCTAGCCACGCAACTCACTGATGCTCAAAGCGCACTCTGATCACACGCGTTAAGCTTTAGCCCATGTCTTCTTCCGCTCCAGGATCCACCACACAACCTGTGGCACCGTTGTCTGGTCTTGCACATCTCGTACGCACTGATCCTCAGCTGTCGGGAGTGCTCACTCGAATCGGGCAGGATGACCTGGCGCTTTCCGGCCTTGACCGCGTCCGTCCGCATCTCGTTGCTGCGATGGCAGCTAAGGCTCCGGTACTCGCGGTAACCGCGACTGGTCGTGAAGCAGAAGACCTCGCTGCTGAACTTCGTTCCATGTTGGGACACAAGGCCGCATACTTTCCTTCGTGGGAAACGCTTCCACATGAGCGGTTGTCGCCAGCGGTGGACACAGTAGCGCGACGTCGTGAAGTCTTGCACCATGTCCGCTCGGGTCAGGTTCGTGTTGTGGTCGCTGCGGTGCGATCCCTGGTGCAGCCGATTCTTGACGACACCCATGATCCCAACGCCGCCCCCATTCTGATCAAGGTCGATACTGACTGCGAGAACCTGCCAGAACGGCTGGTCGCACATGGCTATTCGCACGTCGATATGGTGGGTCGCCGTGGTCAGTTCGCCGTCCGTGGCGGCATCGTCGACATGTTCCCTGCGACAGCTGAACTACCTATTCGCGTCGAGTTCTGGGGCGATGAAGTCACCGACATTCGCGCCTTCTCCGTCGGCGATCAACGCACGATCGCCGAAGTCGACATCGCTGAAGTCGAGGTCTTTGCGTGTAGGGCACTGCTTCTCGACGATGACGTCGTCACGCAAGCACAGAAACTTGCAGCGCAGCGCTCCGGTGGAGTGCAAGAAATGCTGACGCGCATTGGAGAAGGGCAGTGGGTCGATGGGATGGAAGCTCTCATTCCGCTGCTGACCAAGCGCCCAATGCGCCCACTGCCCGAACTCATGCCCGATGGAACGCACACCGTGTTGTGTGGGCCCGAGCGTATTCGTTCGCGTGCTGCGGATCTCATCACTACTGGCGAAGAGTTCATGGCCGCTGCGTGGGAAACCGCAGCGATGGGTGGCTCCGCGCCTATTCCAACCGACGGGTTGGAAGCGACGGCATACCGGAGTCTCGACAGCGTGCGGATGGAACCGTGCTGGACGTTCTCGCCTCCAGGCATGTTGGAGGCCGGAGTCAGCGAAGACGACGTGTTGCCACTGACCTACGAGCCAGGCCCGGAACCACGCGGTGATCTCAAAGAAATCGGCGCCATGATGGCAAAAGTCCGAGCAGCAACCGTGGCGGGCGAACGCGTCGCATATGTGGCGGCGACGCCGGCGGGAGTTCGTCGTCAAGCAGAGAAGTTCCGGGAAGCTGGAATTGCGTGTCGAGTTGCCACCGGCCCGGAGGAGCCAGAACCAGCGCGCGTAACCGTCTACCAGGGTGTGCTGCATGGTGGTCTGGAATTCCCGCGTATGAAGGGCGGGGCGCTGACTCTTATTACGGAGTCGGACCTGACAGGTAACCGCGTCGCCGATATTGGTGCGGGACGACGCAAGCCAGCCAAGCGACGCAACCGAGTGGATCCGTTGGCTCTGCAGGCAGGCGACTATGTGGTGCACGATACGCATGGCATAGGTCGATTTGTGAAGTTGACCGAACGCACCATCGGTACCGGCGATGACCAGGCGCGACGGGAATATGTAGTGCTTGAATACGCGCCAAGCAAGCGTGGCGGTCCGGCCGATCAGCTGTATGTGCCGATGGAAAGCCTCGATCTGCTGTCGCGATATGTCGGTGGCGAGAAGCCGAGCCTATCCAAGATGGGTGGCTCTGACTGGAAGTCCACCAAACGCAAGGCGCGAGGTGCTGTTCGCGAAATCGCTGAAGAGCTGGTGAAGCTATATGCAGAACGGCAGGCCGCGCCGGGCCACGCCTTCGCGCCGGACTCTCCATGGCAACACGAAATGGAAGACAACTTCCCATTCACGGAGACGGAAGACCAGCTCACTGCCATCGACGAGATCAAATCGGACATGGAAAAGCCCGTGCCGATGGACCGGGTGCTCATCGGTGACGTGGGTTACGGCAAGACCGAAGTAGCTGTCCGAGCTGCGTTCAAGGCAGTGCAAGACGGCCGTCAGGTTGCAGTACTCGTGCCGACAACTTTGCTTGCCCAGCAGCACATTGCGACGTTCACGGAACGTATGGAGGGTTTCCCAGTCACGATTAAGGCGTTGTCGCGCTTCACCACGCCAAAGGAATCGAAGCAGGTTCTGGAAGGCCTGAAGGACGGCACAGTCGATATCGTGATCGGCACGCACCGTTTGCTGCAAACCGGTGTTTCCTGGAAGAACCTGGGTCTAGTCATCGTGGACGAGGAGCAGCGCTTTGGTGTGGAACACAAGGAGCACATCAAGGCACTTCGTCACCACGTTGACGTCTTGACCATGTCTGCAACCCCAATTCCGCGAACCCTGGAAATGTCGATCGCAGGTATTCGCGAAATGAGTCAGATTCTTACGCCGCCAGAAGACCGGCACCCAGTGTTGACCTACGTTGGTGCCCAGTCTGACAAGCAGATTGCGGCGGCGATTCGCCGAGAGTTGCTCCGCGATGGCCAGGTCTTCTACCTCCACAACAAAGTCAGCACCATCGACAAAGCTGCCCAGAACATTCGAAACTTGGTGCCAGAGGCGCGTGTCGTCGTTGCGCATGGGCAGATGGGCGAAGAGCAGTTGGAGCGCACCGTCAATGGTTTCTGGAACCGAGAATTCGATGTGCTCGTCTGTACGACGATCGTGGAAACTGGCCTCGACATCGCAAATGCGAACACCCTGATTGTTGAAAATGCCCACCATATGGGGCTCAGCCAGCTCCACCAGCTCCGTGGTCGCGTTGGTCGTTCACGCGAGCGCGCGTACGCATACTTCCTGTATCCGGCGGATCACACGCTCACCGAGACTTCCTACGATCGCTTAGCGACGATCGCGCAAAACAACGACCTCGGCGCGGGCATGGCCGTCGCAATGAAGGACCTGGAAATGCGTGGAGCCGGAAATGTGTTGGGCGCCGAGCAGTCTGGCCATATCGCCGGCGTTGGTTTCGACATGTATGTCCGCCTGGTTGGTGAAGCCGTACAAGCGCTCAAAGCGGTTGCAGATGGCACCACTGTCGATGCATCTGACCAGGAACCAAAAGAGGTTCGAATTGATCTTCCTGTCGATGCGAATATTCCAGCGGAATACGTTTCCGCCGAACGATTGCGGCTTGAGGCCTATCGCAAATTCGCGTCGGCACAGCAATTCGAAGACATTGACGTTGTCCTTGAAGAACTCGTCGATCGTTATGGCCAACCTCCAATAGAGGTGCAAAGGCTGGCAGTTATTTCACGATTGCGAATTATTTCTCGTGAATTCGGCGTGCATGAAGTTCAAGCGATGGGTCAACACATTAAGATTGGGCCTATGGAACTCGCTGATTCTAAGCAAGTTCGCCTAAAGCGTTTGCATCCGCAGTCAACATACCGAGCCGCAACACGCACTGTCTCAGTGGCGGTGCCGAAGGAAGGCCGGGGATTGCGGGCAAAACCTGTGCGCGATATTGCCCTGGTTCAGTGGGTTGCGGATTTCCTCACCGGAATGGCAGGAATACCCGTGATGGATATCTCGGGTGGCATAAAGCAGTCCGGCTAAACCGGCGTTGAATTAGGAAAGGGATTTACATGGCTGTCATCGAGCTCGACCCGCGGTTTCCAACGATTATTCCGCTGGACGCGGCGAGCCTGTTAACTGGCGACGTGAGCTACACCGAAGAAGTTCCCATTCGGGTTCGGTGGGCAATCGCCGACGGTGGCGGCCGTTCTGTCCCCGACGCAGAGGTATTGGTAACAACTAACCCCAACAACGAGGAAGTCCTGGCACGCCTTGAATCCGGTGACCGCCATATTCGAGTTGGCCTTGATGAAGCCCCAGATCCGCTTCCGGCAGCGGCTATCGAGAACGAGGCCGCTGCGCGTGCCTTCGTGTCCGATGGGCCAATGCCTCCACTGTCAGGCCAGCCGGCAGCTGGTGCGGTAGGCGCCGCGGAGGACACAGAGGACAACGAACTCGAAGGCGCAGGTCTGCCTGGTGGCATGTTTGCAGCTGCAGGATCGGGCAATACTGGCCAGGGAGGTCAAAGCGCCCAGCTAGCTGAGCCATCCCCAGCAACCGCGACCGAGGGAGCCGGAACTGCCAACACTGAAGTCGTGTATGCAGATTCGAAGCTGCCACGGGTCGAAGAAGCAGTTGACGTCATGGCTGCTGCCCGCGCGACCGGAGAATGGGAAGCCAGCCAAACCCACGCTAGCCTGCTGCCGTATCTCATTGAAGAAGCCTACGAATTCGTCGATGCTGTCAACGAAGGTGGCGACATTCGTGGTGAATTGTCAGATCTTCTGCTGCAGGTTCTGTTCCATGCAGAAATCGCTGAAGACTTTGATTTGAATGATGTAGCAGACGCTTTCGTCGAGAAGATGCGCACGCGTCAGCCTTATCTCTTTGACGGTTCTGTTCGAGACGGCGAGATGGTTCCCGTCGCAAAGCAGGAAGAGTCGTGGGCGATTGGTCGTGGCACCGCGAAGTCGGATCCGGCGGAGCAGTTGCCAGCACTCGCGTTGGCCGAGGAGACGATCCGCCGGGCACGTGGTTTGGGGATTCCAGATTCGGAAATTCCAGTCGAGCTCATGTGCCCAACGCCTGGTCTGGAATTGGAGTCCGGAGCGGAGGCACGTACTCGCTACGTGGCACGCACGTTCTTGGCGGAGCTGCGGGCGCGGGAAACCGGACCGGAGTTTGGTACGGACTCTGGCGATGCGGAGTTGTGGGGCACCGTTAACTAATTCTGAGGTGCTTGGGTGTTGGCAGGTCATGGCGCCGGCGGCACCGTTACTAGCCCCACTTCTTCATCAAGTTTTTAGGAAAGCGGTCCTTTAAGGGCCGCTTTCGTAGTTCGCGCTGAGAATTACTTGTGAGTCCACAGTTATGCTCCCAGCGCTTTCCCCTTTTCGCCTCCATATCCGTAGGATGGTCAATCGTGTTCCCAGAGCCTCACGATGCCAACTATGGCTACCAGCAACCCCGACGCGACGCGCGCGCCCAGCGCTCATCGCGCGGTTGCGGCTGCCTTGGCTTTACGACGCTCGCAGTCTTGCTGGTGATCGGTCTCGTTGGCGCGGCGAGCATGTTTGTGGGGCCCGTCAATGTTCCCTTTACGCGGCAGCCAATTCCAGATGATGTACCGCCAGCAGTCGCTGAGAAGCCGTTGCAGATTGACGTGCATGCTCCGGGACGAACTGCTGAACAGCTAACACAGTGGGCGCAGCCAATCAGTGAAAGTACTCGTATTCCGTTGGTCGCCCTGCGTGCGTATGCCAATGCAGAGTTGATTGCCACCGATTCGTATCCTCAGTGCAACCTGTCGTGGGGCACTCTGGCTGGTTTAGGACAGGTGGAAACTCGTCACGGTACTTACACCGGCGATTGGCTCAATCCAGCGCGTATCGACGCGGACGGTGTCGCCCGGCCAAGCATCGTTGGGCCACCTCTCGATGGCGAGGGCGGTTTCGCGAAGGTCGTCGATACGGATGGTGGCGTGCTCGATGGAGATACGGAATTCGACAGGGCAGTAGGCCCTTTGCAGTTCATTCCAGAGACCTGGCATCGTTATGGCGTTGACGCGTCCGGGGACGGGGTCCTTGACCCGCACAACATCGAAGATGCTGCCGCGACGTCAGCCAAGCTGCTGTGCGCTAATGACCGGGATCTGTCTACCCCTGAAGGTTGGACGGAGGCGATCCGCGCCTACAACCAGTCCGAGAAGTATGTACGCGATGTTCGCGATGCTGCAGCTAACTACGCCTTGAAGCAGCCTGCGTAGAGGAGCGAAGCACACGTAGGTAGGTTTGCTGAAACAAGTTGGGGTTATTGCCCACAGCGCGTCAGTCGAAAACGTGTCACAATTGTTTTATGTGCCGGAACCGTTCCGGCGGAAAGGTGACCTATGGCTGCAATCATCGAGTTGAACGCACGTGAAATCCTGGACTCCCGAGGTAACCCAACCGTAGAGGTTGAGGTCCTTCTTGAAGACGGCTCTATGGGCCGTGCTGCTGTCCCATCCGGCGCATCGACGGGTGTCCACGAGGCACACGAGCTTCGCGATGGTGGAGAGCGTTACTTGGGTAAGGGCGTCGAGAAGGCTGTTGCTGCAGTACTCGAGGAAATCGAAGATGCCATCCTGGGCATGGAAGCAGACGACCAGCGCCTGATTGACCAGACCATGATTGAGCTGGACGGCACTGAGAACAAGTCTCGCCTGGGTGCAAACGCACTGCTGGGTGTTTCCATGGCTGTCGCTCACGCAGCTGCAGAGTCCGCTGGTCTGCCACTGTTCCGCTACGTTGGTGGCCCGAACGCACACGTTCTGCCAGTACCAATGATGAACATCCTCAATGGTGGCGCACACGCTGACTCCGGCGTGGACGTACAGGAGTTCATGATTGCTCCAGTTGGTGCAGAAACTTTCCGCGAGGCACTTCGTATTGGTGCTGAGGTTTACCACGCACTGAAGAAGGTCATTAAGGACAAGGGCCTGTCCACCGGCCTGGGCGACGAGGGTGGTTTCGCACCTTCTGTTGAATCCACCAAGGCTGCTCTTGACCTGATCGTCGAGGCAATCGAGGCTGCTGGCTACAAGCTGGGCGAGGAAGTTGCTCTGGCACTGGACGTTGCTTCGTCCGAGTTCTTCAAGGATGGCAAGTACCACTTCGAGGGTGGCGAGCACACCGCTGAGGAAATGGCTGCTGTCTACGCTGACCTGGTCGATGCGTACAACATCGTTTCCATCGAGGATCCACTGCAGGAAGACGACTGGGATGGCTACGTCGAGCTGACCAAGCAGATCGGTGACAAGACTCAGATCGTGGGCGACGACTTCTTCGTTACCAACCCAGCTCGTCTGGCTGAGGGCATCGAGAAGAAGGCTGCTAACGCACTGCTGGTTAAGGTCAACCAGATCGGTACTCTGTCCGAGACCTTCGAGGCTGTAGCAATGGCACACAACGCCAACTACAAGACCATGATGTCGCACCGCTCCGGTGAGACCGAGGATGTCACCATCGCTGACCTGGCTGTTGGCCTGAACTGTGGTCAGATCAAGACTGGTGCACCTGCTCGTTCCGAGCGCGTGGCTAAGTACAACCAGCTGCTGCGCATCGAGGAGCTCCTTGGCTCCGCGGCTGTCTACGCTGGTCGTTCCGCGTTCCCACGTATGAAGTAACTCGAAAAGAAAACTCCAGCTGCGCCATGACAGTGAACGTGGCTGTGTAAAGAAGGCCGGTTTCCCTTAACAGGAGGCCGGTCTTTTTCATGTAATTCTTGGGGTTGGTGGGCCCTGTGTGACATCGGGGTGGCCTGCTCCTGCGGTATGGTTGCCTCTATGGGAAATACAGCACGGCGAGGCGCTCGATCGCGCCGGAACGGAACTGCAGGCAGTGATGCTGGTGCGGTGTCGTCGTCACGCGGTGCAGCGCGGTTGGCGCAAGGAATGGGGTCGCTGACCACTGGACAGACTCTCACCATGGGCCTTTTGTTGGTGTTTTTGGTGTTGACGCTGGCCATGCCGTTGCGAACCTATGCGCAACAACGCGCTGATCTGGCGGAAACTCGCGAGAATATCGCGCGTATGGAAGCCCGAGTCGCTGAGCTGGAAGCGGATAAAGAAAAGTACTCGGACCCGGCGTATATCAAGGAGCAGGCGCGTATTCGCCTTGGCTTGGTAGAAGAGGGCGAAACTCCATTCCGGTTGATTGATCCGCAGATCGGCGAAACCACGATCGATACGGTTCAGCCAGACGTTGAGATTCCTAACGGCAATTGGTACGAATTGCTGTGGAAGTCGATTTCGGTCATGCCAGAAATGCCTGAGCCGGTGAATCCAGGTAGGGAAGAAGCTACGAAGCCGGATCGCTTGCCGACGGTTCCAGAGGAAACCGCCATCCCCGAAGATGCAGCCAATGGAGCTGGGGACAACGCAGGCGATACAGGCGCAGAGGGCAACTAGGTGCCCGTTGCGCAATAGCACGACGACGTCTGGGTGCGGGCTATAGCGCGCAGCCTCCAGGTTATTAAGTAAGATTTCGCCTGTGTTCCGGTATGGCCGGGGGAAGTTACCCCAGTAAACGCCGGTGTGAAGAAAGGAATCGACATGACCGTTGACGCTGCAGATATCGAGGCAGTAGCTAGGCAGCTCAAGCGCGCACCTCGAGGCGTGATGGAGATTTCTTACCGCTGCCCAGATGGATTACCTGGTGTTGTCAAGACTCGTCCCCGACTAGACGATGGCACGCCTTTCCCAACGTTGTACTACTTGACGGATCCTCGTCTGACAGCTGAAGCTTCACGTCTCGAGGTCGAAGGTGTCATGAAGACGATGTCGGCGCGACTGAAAGAAGATGCTGCGCTGGCTGCGGACTACCAGGCTGCTCACGACCATTATCTGGCGGAGCGCAACGCTATCGAAGACTTGGGAACTGATTTCTCAGGTGGCGGCATGCCGGATCGCGTGAAGTGCTTGCATGTACTCATCGCGTATGCATTGGCTGAGGGGCCAGAACGGTTCCGACTAGGCACGGAGGCCGTGGCACTGGCTACGGACGGTACCGATCTACGTGGCACGGCAATCCCACAGGATTGGCCAACATGCGAGGAACTTGGCATTAACCGACTCGACGCTGCCTTCTATCCCGAGAAGGTCACTGACCGCGCCTCTGACGAAGAAGCAAATGCTGCTGCTGATGCTGCTGACCAGGCTGATACTGCAGCTGGCCAGGCCGAGGCAGGTGCGAATGACTAGGTTCGCGGCTGTCGATTGTGGCACTAACTCAATTCGGTTGCTCATCAGCGATATCCAGGATGCCGATGGCTTCTTGGAGATCACCGAGCTACACCGCGTCATGGAGATCGTCCGCCTCGGCGAAGGCGTCGACGCAACTGGCCGACTTAGTGACGCTGCTCTTGAGCGCGTTGAGGCTGCGCTGACTCGGTACGCCGAACTCATGGAGCGCGAAAAAGTCGAAGCGGTTCGTATGGTCGCAACCTCTGCTACCCGCGATGCGTCTAATCGCGAAGCGTTCTTCAGCATGACCCGGCGGGTGCTGCAGCAGTGGAACGTCGAAACCGAGGTTATCTCGGGTGCGGAGGAGGCTGCACTTAGCTTCCGTGGCGCAGTCGATGATCTAGACCCGGAACTCGAACCGTACTGTGTGATTGACGTCGGAGGTGGATCCACCGAGGTCATTATCGGAAACCACGATGGCGAAGTTGCCGGCGCTGCGTCGGTACCGATGGGCAGCGTACGCCTGACCGAACGTTTCTTGCACGACTCACCTCCTACGGAGGAGCAGGTGTCGGCTGCACGGGAGTACGTCGCAAAGCAGCTGCGTGAGGTGTCGGAACAGGTGCCAGTGGCAGCTGCACGCACCATTGTTGGTTGTGCGGGGACCTTTACGACGTTGTCAGCATTGGCACAGGGCCTGGAAACGTACGATCCGACGGCAATCCACTTGTCGACCTTGCATTTCGCCGCGCTGCGGGCGTTGAACTCGTCGGTGTTGCAGACGGATGCGCAGTCGTTGGCATCGAATCCAGTGATGCATCCTGGGCGTGCGGATGTTTTTGCTGGTGGCGTTACCATCGTCGATGGGTTGATTGACATGTTCACGGAGAGTGCCAATGCGAACAGTCGGGCAGATGATTCAACAGCGTTGACGTTCCATATCAGCGAAAAGGATATCTTGGACGGCATTGTTGCTGGTCTGGTTGACAAGCACATGCCTCACTAGGCAGCGAGGTTCATCGCGCGCATGGTTGCTTTACCGTGACCATGCCCCGGTTTCTTCGGAGCCAGGGGAATAGGTTAAGTTTAGAAAAGCTGTAGTGCGAATCGCTTCAGCAGAAGCCCCTATAGCCCAATCGGCAGAGGCAGTGGACTTAAAATCCATCAAGTCTGGGTTCGAATCCCAGTGGGGGCACAAAAGACCAGGTCAGAGCAGATGAGCTCCGGCCTGGTCTTACGTTTTCTGGTCAAAGTGTCCGAAAAGTGTCCACAAAGTGTCCAGGAGAGCGGTCACGAAAACGACCTAATAGTGCCGTCTGGCGTATCAAATCGGCTCGGTAGCTCCTGTGCAGCCCGTCCAAAAATGTGCCGACCTGGGCTTTTGTACAAATGGTCAGGGCTGCACAGGAGCTACCGAGCCGGTTGGAAATTTCAGGCGCACAATGGTGGCCGTGGGCGGTTATAGGCGGTCGCGACTGAGCAGCGTTACGGCTGACCAGCGTTACGCCTAACCACCGCCAAGCTCAACCGCTAGCCTGACCCACGCACCGCGCCCAAGCACTACGGCAACACGTTGAACTTCTTGCCCAACTGCAACGCAGTGTTAAACACCTTTGAGTAGGTTTCGCGCGACATGCTCGGCATCGCAATCGGCGTCACCCGCTGCACGGTCACCGTTTGTGGGTTCGTGTACTTCAACAAACCGCCCTCAGCTTGACGACGGCCCACTCCCGAATCCTTAAACCCACCCATTGGAGCATCGACGGAGGCGAAGCTGGCAGCAAAACCATCGTTTACGTTGACTGAACCAGCTTCGATGAGCGGAGCCAGGTCGCGGGCCCGTGAAGGTGACGTCCACAGCGAAGCGTTCAAGCCGTAGCGCGAATCGTTAGCTGCGGCGATGCCTTCCTCGGCATTTCGAACCTTATAAAGGACCACTACCGGGCCGAAAACCTCTTCGTTGAGGAGTGGTGTCCCCTCGGGGACGTCGCAAAGCACGGTCGGTTCGTAGAAGAGAGGTCCAAGATCCGGGCGTGCGCGACCACCCGCGAGGACAGTGGCACCGGCGGAAACCGCTTCGTCTACCATTTTCGCGACGATGTCGAACTGCCCCTGGGACTGCAGACAACCCATTTCGACTTCCCAGTCGTTGCCAGGGCCGAGACTCATGGCCTTGACGCGGTCTGCAAAAGCTGGAACGAATTCTTCCCAGACACTGTCGGCGACGTAGATGCGCTCGATGGACACGCACAGGTGGCCAGAGTTGGTAAAGCATGCAATGCGCGCGCCCTCGACAGCCTTGTCGATGTTCGCGTCTTCTGCCACGATCAGCGGGTTCTTGCCACCGAGTTCCGCAGAAAAGTCGATCAAACGCTCGCCACACTGAGCAGCCAACGAGCGGCCAGTCTCGGAGGAGCCGGTGAACATCACGTAGTCAGCCTTAGCGACGATGCCCTGACCAACCACGGAGCCAGGGCCGGGGATGACCTGGAAAAGGTCGTCGGGAAGACCAGCGCGGTACAGCAGATCGACAGCAAACAGCGCGGTGAACGGGGTGGTCGAGTCGGGCTTCAACACGACTGCGTTGCCTGCCATCAGCGCTGCGAGAGCATCCGAAACAGCCAAAGTCAGCGGGTAATTCCACGGTGCAATGACACCAACAACGCCCTTGGGGTGGTGGTACACCGTGGTCTGGCTCAGTACCGGAAGTGCGCCGTGAGCCTTCCGGGGCCGGAGTGCCTTCTCCGCGGTATTGCCGTAGTAACGGGCGGTAATCGCGGTGTGAATCAGCTCTTCATGAGCACTAGCGCGGTTCTTTCCCGTCTCGGCCTGCAGCAGATCCAGCATCTGCTTTTCATGGGTGAACAGGAGGTCGTGGAAGCGGTGCAACACTTCACGACGTTCCCGCGCCGACCTGTTCAGCCAAACCTGCTGCGCTGCGCGTGCCTTCTCAAAAGCCACGTCAACATCAGCGTCGGTGCCAACCGGAATCTCAGCGAGGAGATCGCCGGTAAAGGGTGCGCGAATTTCCCGAGTAGTGGACTTGTCTGCGACAGTTGCCCGGGCAAGCAGACGCTCGACAACATCCGGAGTCAGAGGATTGCGAAACACGGTCTCCGGGATGCCCGTGGTCGCGTCAGCTTCAACTTCTGTGTGGACATCGGTAGTTGCGTTCATGGCGGTGATGATACGCAACCACGCCCGCTTTCGTGGCAAAACATATATATTTAGCCGGCGAATTTTGTGTAGCTAGTTCGCCGACCAACCCAAGCGACGGTTGTAGTCCGGATCCAGTGGATCACGTTCGAATTCGAAAGGCTCGTGTCCATCGACATCGCCGTAACGACCTTCTGGGTCATAATCCGGATCATCGTCCGGATTCGTGTCCGGCTTTTCCTCCGCCAAGCGCTTATCCAGCGAATCGTGCGGATCAGCACCTCGCCACTCATCCGGCGGATCCATCACGTAGTTTTCGCCATCTGAGGAAATGACATCGCCATCCAGGCCCTCTGCGCCATCAAGCGTGGTTTCGTCGAAATCGCCAGTGGTGTCAGCATCGTAGTCGTCAGCCATGACCATCAGTCCTTCATCTATCTCGCGCCATACTTCGGCACGTCTCATTGTGCTTTACGACGACTCGTCGTAAAGCGAATTCTGCAAAACACTATCTACTTCGAAATAAGTACAAGTAGTTGCGGGAAATTCAGAGAAATAAAGATGAGAAATGGGTTGAGGCGGAAAATCCGCTGTGTATTCATCGTATCGCCAAGTAGCAGCGGGGAACAAGGCATGTGATGTGGCGTGTCCAGTTGCGCGAACTACGGTTTTAAGAAGAATCTAAGTTCTGGGAACAATCGGGGCAGCTCGCCCGTTGAACCCCGTGAAAGCCAAAACAAAAGTGGTCGCTGTTAGCAGTGGCCGAAAGGAAGGACAACGTGCGACAGAGTAGCAATCCCGCATTCAGTTCGTTGACGAAGACCGTTGCGCGCGGCCAGGCCGGGATGCACCAGTACGGTCAGAACCAGTACTCCCAGCAGGGTTACGGTGTTGATCCATATGCCGCACAGCAGCAGAACTACCGTCCGATGACGGTGGATGATGTTGTGTCGAAGACCGGAATCACGCTCGGCGTTATCGTGGCGTTCGCGGTTGTGAACTTTGGTATTGCTGCGTTTGTCAGCACCCAGATGTCTATGCTGCTGGCCATTGTCGGCGCTATCGGTGGTCTGGTTACTGTTTTGATCTCGACCTTCGGTAAGAAGTACGGATCGCCAGTTATTACGTTGCTGTACGCAGCGTTCGAAGGCCTGTTTGTCGGTGGCATTAGCTTCATGTTTGCCGGCTTCGAGGTAGCTGGTGCCAATGGTGTTGGCTTGATTATGCAGGCGGTTATCGCCACTATCGGTGTGTTTATCGGCATGCTGTGGGTCTACAAGTCGGGTGCTGTAAAGGTCACCCCGAAGTTCCAGCGATTCATGACTGCAGCGTTGGTCGGCGTGCTGGTACTTGCCCTGGGCAACTTGCTTCTGTCTGTCTTCGGCATTGGTTCGCCACTGCGTGACGGCGGCATGATTTCCATTATCTTCTCCCTGGTCTGCATTGGTCTGGCTGCGTTTAGCTTCTTGCTTGACTTTGATCAGGCTGACAAGCTGGTTCGCGCTGGCGCTCCTGCAAACTATGCATGGGGCGTAGCGCTGGGTCTCGCCGTTACGTTGGTCTGGCTGTACATCGAAATCCTGCGCCTGCTGTCCTACTTCAGGGACTAGTTGGAGTGTGTGCACTCGAGGCGATGCTGTGCTGAGCTGATACGTCGGTATTGGTGACGGCTCGAGTGCAGGAGCAGATCTAAACCCGGAGGGCTTACGCCTTCCGGGTTTTTTCGTGTCTATCAGTACTTATGGCCAGTAGTTCACCACCCTGAAAGGGTGTATGGGTAACAGTGTTTGCCCAGGTGATTGGCTGAAAGTGTGCCAATTGTTAATTCACATTGAAGATGTGGAGTTAGGGGCTTACGCTGGATTGTGTGCGTATGCCCCGGAGGGTATGAGCCGGGGTTTGAGAAAGGAGCCACACATGGCTGCGCTAGATGCAAAGAGAGTTGTCATTCTTGGAGCGGGCGTGAGCGGCCATACAGCCGCCCAGTATCTCACCCGTGAGTTCAAGGGTTCCCCCGTTGAAATTGTTGTCATTTCGCCCAATAAGCAGTGGAATTGGATTCCATCGAATATTTGGGTCGGCACCGGGGCTATGCCAGGTAAGAAGGTTGTCTTCGATCTTCCGCCTGTGTATCGGAAGATGGGTGCAGTATTCCATCAGGCAAAGGCAACCGAAATCCACCCTGAAGGTGATGGCGAGGGTACGAAGCCGTACGTCGTATTCGAGCGCACTGAGAAGGGCAAGGAAGGTCAGGTTGACCAGATTGACTATGACTACCTCATCAATGCCACTGGTCCGCAGTTGAACTTCGAAAAGACCCCTGGTCTTGGGCCGGACGGCTACTCTCTGTCTGTCTGTACCAAGGACCATGCGGTCGAAGCTGCTGAAGAACTGCAGAAGATCATTCGCGAGCTGAAGGCGACGGGGGAGAAGAAGACTCTCGTCGTCGGTATGGGTCACGGCACGTGCACCTGTGAAGGTGCAGCCTTTGAGTACGCGTTCAATGTCGATGACATGCTGCGTAAGAACGGTGTACGCGACAAGGCTGAATTGATCTACTTCACTAATGAGGTGACGTTGGGCGACTTCGGCGTCGGTGGGATGCAGTTCAAGGACAATGGTTACCTCACCGATTCTCGCCTGTGGACTGAATCCATCTTCCGTGAACGAGGAGTTCATGCGGTTGTTGGTGCCTGTGCCACCAAGATCGAAGAAGGCAAAATTCATTACGAGACTCTTGACGGCTCCGGCCACGAGTTGGACTTTGACTTCGCCATGCTGTTGCCTCCATTTTCCGGTGTTCCACTGAAGGGTGTTGGCCCGAAGGGCGAAGACATCGGAGAGAAGCTGTTTGCGCCGAACGGCATGATGAAGGTCGATGCCACCTATGGCAAGACCAATCCAGACGATTGGGTCGCTGCCGACTGGCCAGAGACTTACCAAAATCCGGCATACGACAACATTTGGGCAGTGGGTATCGCCTTCGCGCCACCACACCCAATTTCCATTCCGAATGCGTCGCCAAATGGTGTTCCAATTGCGCCAGCTCCACCACGCACCGGCATGCCATCAGGCACCATGGGCCGCATTGTTGCAGAGACGATTATCGATCGCATCAAGAATCCGGAGACAGCAGAACCACACCGTGCTTCGCTGACTCGCATGGGTGCAGCATGTGTGGCTTCGACCGGTGTTGGTTTGAAGGCTGGTTCCGCAGCATCGATGTTGATGCACCCAGTGGTGCCAAACTACGAGCTGTACCCAGAAACTGGTCGATCCAAGTTCACCACTGGTGACGTTGGTCTGTCCGGTCACTGGATCAAGCTGATGCTGCACTTCATGTTCATTTGGAAGGCACGCAGCCGCCCATTCTGGTTCCTGATCCCTGAGTAAACCGCACCATCCGATAAAGAGAGGAGTTCATCTCATGTCGAACGCATTCCAACCTACTGATGCACCTTCAATCGAGGTGCGGGACCGTATTTCTCGCGCGCCACTGCCAACTCAAGGTACTTTGCGACGTCGTCAGTCGATCCCAAATCAGATCTTCAAGGCTGCGAAGTTTAGTTATGGCATCATCCGGGTGTTGGCATCCGGACACTAGTCCAGCGTGAGCCGGGCACTAGCCCGGCCACCTAGCCTGCCTACCAAGCGTGGCAACTTGGTTCGCTGATGCGTGCCTACTGTTAGACCTCCAGAAATACAAAAGCACCCACCAATTCCCTAAGGGAAGCGGTGGGTGCTTTTGTGCTGAAGCTTGCGGACTAGTCGTCCATAGCTGGGTTGTAAGGCTCAGCCTTAATCAGGGTGACGGAAACCTCGTCTCCCGATGGGGAAACGTACGAACGCGTTTCGCCTTCCTTAGCGCCGATGATGGCCTTACCCAATGGGGAATCCGTGGAGTAGGTTTCCAAGTTTGGATTCGAGTTGTCTGCACCACGGGTACCGATGAGGAAGGTTTCCTTATCGTCCTCGTCGCCGTCGTAGTAAACGTGGACAACGGTGCCGACCAACGCGATGCCAGATTCCTGTGGGGTCTCACCAACGGTTGCACGCTGCAAGAGATCCTCGAGGTAGCGAATACGAGCTTCTTCCTGGCCCTGCTGCTCACGAGCGGCGTCGTAGCCTGCGTTCTCCTTGAGGTCTCCCTCTTCGCGACGCTCATTGATCTCAGCCGCGATGATTGGGCGGTTCTCGTAGAGAGCGTCCAGCTCAGCCTTCAACTTGCTGTACGACTCTTCGGTGAGCCACGGGTTGGTGGACTCCGTCATTGTGCCTCCTAGGGGAACTGTCATGCAGGGCCAACTCACGGTCGGACTAGTGCACTGCACAGTATTTACGAAAAATCGGCCCCAGTGGAGCCGTTAACGCAGACAGGATAGCACCGTGATGTTGGAAACAGTTAACCGCCCCGGCATAGGGCGTTTTATTTCGCGTCAGTATCCAAGAACTCTGGGAAATTAGTCGAGCAGCCGTACACATTTCCGGCGACTGCCTTCGCACGCGTTTCGATAGGTACGTCCATCCGAACAGTTTTTTCCTTGCTGCCAGGAACAACTACGTTACGACGGCCAACCTCAGCATGGTTGTAGTCGAGTGCATAAATAATGCAGTAGGAATCCTTCGCCGGATCTTCACGAGTGACATCGAGGGTAAAGATGAACACGTCATCCTCTCGGCCCTCTTCGCGAGCCCAACCAGCGGCCGATGCTGTGACCTCCGACGAGGTGCTGACTCGGTTCATCTGAACGAAGATGTATGCGCCACTGATGAGCAGCAAGCCAATGATGCCAATAACGATAAGCTTCCCTGAGGGAGTACGGGACTTGGCTGCATAACGAGACTGCGGGCGAGCGGATACCTCTGACATGTCACCCAGCCTATCTGAACGCGTCGGGAAGCAGGAAAGTGCCAACAGGTGAACAGACGTGGCGTTTTGGGTGGCCTGGGGCGAATGGGGTGTGAAGTCGTAAGATGTGTACGGATCAACAGTAATAGTGGCAGTTTCGACAGGAGGCGTCATGGCATTTCGACTCATGGCAGTACACGCGCACCCGGACGATGAGTCCAGCAAGGGAGCTGCGACGATGGCTCGGTATGCGTCGGAGGGTCATGACGTCATGGTTGTGACGTGTACAGGTGGTGAAGCTGGAAGCATTCTGAACCCGGCCATGGATCGCCCAGAGGTAGTGAACAACCTCTCGGAAGTGCGGGTCGCAGAAATGGCTGAAGCAGCACGCATTTTGGGGGTACAGCATCAGTGGTTGGGTTTTGTCGACTCGGGCCTTCCCGAAGGTTCACCGAAGCCGGTACTTCCGGACGGGTGCTTCGCTCGTGAGAATGTCGAAGTTGCGACCAAGCCACTGATCAAGGCGATTCGCAAATTCCGACCACACGTGCTCATTACGTATGACGAGAATGGTGGCTATCCGCACCCGGATCACATCATGACGCACATCATTTCGCTGCGCGCCTGGACCGATGCTGCATCTGACAAATACCCGGAGCTTGGTGAGCCGTGGGAAATTCAGAAGATGTACTACACCCACGGTTTTGTTCGTCGCCGGTTGCTGATGATGAATGACTACTACCTCAGCCGAGGCCTGTCATCGCCACTGGAAGAAGCGCTGAAGCGATGGGTTCGCGAAAAGGGCGACATTATGGAACGTGTCACCACGCAGGTGCCATGCGCAGACTTCTTCGACGCACGTGACGACGCACTGCGGGCGCACGCAACCCAGATCGATCCCAATGGGCCATTCTTCGCGGTCCCTACCGATATTCAGCGTCAGATTTGGCCAACCGAAGAGTTTGAGCTTGCTCGAACCCGCGTGCAGGTTGAGCTTCCTGAGGACGATTTGTTTGCTGGCTGCGTCGAAAAGTAGACAGCGACCGACGGTTGCAGCGAGGCCGGACTGATGATGGTTCGATTCGGCAAACAGGCTAAGCTTGCAATGTAGTTAGTCATTGAGATGGAAGGCAACAAACATGCTGGCAGGGAATTTGCCCCTGAATGTTGATGTCGTCAGCTTCCTGGCACAGAATCCTGTTGGGCCGAGGGGTGCGGACTTTGGCAAGGCATCACCGATCGGCCTGCTCATTATTGTGTTGTTGCTGGTCATTATTCTGTTGATCGGCTGGGATCTCACGCGCCGATTGAAGCGCATGCGTGCTCGCCGTGCCTTTGCAGAAGAACACGGTATGGATCCGTTTGATGTCGCTGCGATCGACAAAGCCATGGCAGCCCATCCCGAATTGCGGGATCAGTAGCCCATAGTTTAGAATCGCGGCCATGCGTAACTGGCGATTTTATTTTCACGGGGCTCCGGTAGTGACCTCGTGATGTAATCGATCCATTTCGCACACCGGAGCCAAGGCAGCAGCCCCCACCAGGGCAGCTGCCTTTTGTCGTATCCGGTGGCTTTGCCGGGGCGGCATCCAAGCTCAGGTGGAAGTCAGACACACAACCTGAATTGCACTTCACACACCAACTTTGAAAGAGGATCTCCATGACGCCCCCAACTTCCCTCGAAAGCCCAGCCTCGACATCAAATCGTCGGGTAGTTGCATTCCACGATCTGCCGTCGCCTGGCTCCCTGCTGAGCGACGTGCCAATGAATGATGAGTTAGAAGCGATGGTCGAGGAGTCCCGTCGCAAGATCGCTGACGTTATTGCTCGGGAAGATGACCGCCTACTGGTCGTCGTGGGACCATGCTCTGTGCACGATCCAGAGGCTGCGCTGGACTACGCACGTCGACTGAAGAAGCTGTCCGACTCACTGTCGGATGACTTGCTGATTGTTATGCGCGTCTACTTTGAAAAGCCACGCACCACGGTCGGCTGGAAGGGTCTGATTAACGACCCTGATTTGGATAGCTCGTACCACATCACCAAGGGCTTGACGATGGCGCGGAAGCTGCTCATCGACATCCTCAATGTGGGATTGCCTGTTGGTGCAGAGTTCCTTGAACCAAACAGCCCGCAGTACATCGCAGATGCAGTGTCGTGGGGAGCGATTGGTGCTCGGACCACGGAATCACAGGTACACCGCCAGTTGGCATCGGGCATGTCCATGCCAATCGGCTTCAAGAACGGCACGGACGGCAATGTCCAGGTCGCAGTGGACTCTTTGGTGTCTGCAGCGAACCCGCACTTCTTCTTTGGCATGAATGACGACGGCGGTGCAGCTGTCGTAGAAACCGCTGGCAATCAGAATTGCCACATCATTCTGCGTGGTGGCACCAACGGCCCGAACTGGGATGCTGACTCAGTCGCGGATGCGCGCCAGCGTTTGGATAAGGCAGGACGTCCACACAGCATCATGGTCGATGCGTCGCACGCAAATTCCGGAAAGTCGGAGATCCGACAGGCAGAAGTTGTTAGCGAGTTGGCATCGATTATCGCGCGAGGTGACAAGTCCATCACCGGCTTGATGATGGAGTCCTTCTTGGTTGCGGGCGCTCAGAAAATTACCAACGGCCACGAAGGATTGATGTACGGACAGTCCGTCACTGACGCCTGCATGGGCTGGGATGTTACTGAGGACCTGCTCCATGAACTCGCCGAAGCGGTTCGTACCCGACGTGGGTAAGACGCTCCTGCGACGCGGATAAAGGCCCGTGGATCAACAGCCCTGATCGTCCAACAGCTAAAGTTGTTAGTGTGAAGCCCATTGAATTGTCACGACTCCGACGGCTCGCGTACCCGATTTATGAGCATCGGCTAGCTCGCGAGCTCGTCGGCAAGCCACGCCCTCAGCATGTTGCGGTCATGGCGGATGGCAATCGTCGATGGGCAAGGGAAGCGGGATTCACGGATGTCTCTCATGGGCATCGCGTGGGGGCGCGCAAGATCGCGGAGTTTGTGGGCTGGTGCGCGGAGCAAGACATTGACTTGGTCACCATTTACTTGTTGTCCACGGAGAATTTGAACCGTGAGCCAGACGAGCTGACGTTGCTCTTCGACATCATCGGAGATGTTGTGGATGAGCTCGCCGAATCCACCAAGAATGTTCGGCTGCGCATGGTGGGGCACTTGGAGTTGCTTCCAGAGGAGATGGCGCAGCGCTTGCGTCACGACGAAGAATTGACGAAAAGCAACACCGGCGTCATGGTCAATATTGCGGTGGGCTACGGCGGACGTCAGGAAATTATCGATGCGGTGCAGACGATTGTCAGCAACGGTGTCGACGAGGGCATTCCGGCAGAAAAACTGGCGGAGCTGGTGACGATGGACTCCGTCGAAAAGCATTTGTACACCTCTGGCCAGCCGGATCCGGATTTGGTGATCCGAACGTCAGGCGAGCAGCGGCTCAGTGGGTTCTTGCTGTGGCAGTCGGCGTATTCGGAGATCTGGTTCACTGATACCTATTGGCCAGAATTCCGGCGTATTGACTTCATGCGTGCGTTGCGTGATTTTTCTCAACGTAACAGGCGATTTGGCAAGTAAGCAGGCACAATAGAGGTAGCGCTAGCCAGCAACCTAGGACGCGCTCGAAACTACTGCGCGAAGATCCTGGGGTGAGCAAGAAGAGGTATCGACGTGGCAACGGCAACCCCCATCATCGCTTTCGAATCAAAGTACGGCACTACCCGTCGCTACGCAGAAGCCCTTGCGGCTCGAGTTGGTGGCACGGCGGAGGAGTGCAAGAGTATTGACGATTCCGCATTTGCCGATCCCGCTAGGCCACTGATTGTTTTGTCGCCCTGCTACGCCAGTAAGTATGCGGGTGTGAAGTTCATCAAGGACCGCGCAAAGAAGTCACTTCTCGACGGCCGCCGGGTAGCAGCAGTTTCCGTGGGTATGACTTTGGTGGAAGAAGCTCGTGAGCAGGATATTTTGAGCGAGCAGTTGGAGGGTATCCCAGCGGAGATCACGACGTTCTATGTGCCAGGTAGGTTGAACTACTCGGAGTTGTCGTTCATCGACCGGAATGTCATGAAGATGATGATCTCGATGTTGAAGAAGAAGGCAGAGCCGTCGCTAAACGAGCAGGCAATGATCGAGTCGTACGGTTCAGATAACAACCTGTATAACGAGGCCGAGTTGGATGCCATCGTTGAATGGTTGAGCACAAACCAGTAATCCTCAGTTGATGCGCTACAGCTTGCGCATTCGAACTTTGCTGACGGTGTGGTCCGCAGACTTTGTCATTACCAGCGATGCACGAACGCGAGTCGGCAGAATATTCTCCATAAGGTTTGGCAAGTTGACTTGCTGCCAGATGCGACGTGCTTCCTTGGCAGCGGAGTCGTCGTCAAGTCCTGCGTAGTTGGAGAAGTGCGCACCCGGAGCACGGAACGCGGTGTGGCGCAGGCGCAGGAAGCGTTCGATGTACCAGCGCTCAATGTCAGCACGGCTGGCATCGACGTAGACGGAGAAGTCGAAGAGATCGGAAATCATCAGCATCGGGCCGGTCTGCAAAACATTCAGACCTTCGATAATGAGAATGTCTGGTTGATCGACAATCTCGTATTGATCGGGCACCCGGTCATAGAGAGTGTGTGAATACACCGGCGCCTTCACGTTGCGAGCCCCTGACTTTACCGACGCGACAAAACGCATCAGCGCACGCTGATCATAGGATTCGGGGAAACCCTTGCGGTGCATGATCCCGCGTCGATTGAGCTCCGCTGATGGATAAAGAAAGCCATCAGTAGTGACGAGGTCCACCCGTGGATTGGTATCCCACCGCTCGAGCAGTACCTGCAATAGACGCGCAGTGGTGGACTTGCCCACAGCCACCGAACCAGCGACACCAATGATGAACGGCACTCCCTGGTACTGCTCGCCCAAGAACGTTGACGTTGTCTTGTTTAACTCGCGATGAGCCTGAACCCGCAGGTGAATCAAACGGGACAACGGCAGGTAGACTTCGGCTACTTCATCAAGGTCGATGTTCTCGCCAATGCCGGACAGGCGCACGGCTTCATCAGCGGTCAACACCTGGGGCATGGATTGACGAAGCGTGCGCCATTGCTGCCTGTCGAATTCGATGTACGGGCTTGGAGCTTGGGCGCGCGTCATAACTCCATTGTGCCAATGTGACTTCCATCGCGTTCTCACGGGTCTGTTTTACAGGGCACATGCGGCTGCCACGGTTGCACAGCGAACTCGATAGATCGACCATAGGATCAGCAATCATGATCGAAGTGTTTAAGGCGTTTCTCATCCTCGGATTGACCTCTTTCGGCGGACCCGTCGCCCATTTGGGGTATTTCCGTGAAGAGTTCGTCGTCAAGCGCAAGTGGCTCACCGATGCGGAATACGCAGACACTGTTGCGCTCTGTCAGTTTTTGCCAGGCCCCGCATCGTCTCAGGTAGGCATGGCATTGGGGTGGCGTCGCGCCGGGTTGCCTGGCATGCTTGCTGCGTTCGTTGCGTTCACTGCGCCGTCGGCAATCGCCTTAGGAGTGGCTGCGTGGGCAATTGCGACCGCAGGTTCGAGCATTGACCTCACTGCTCCGATTGCTGGTCTCAAGGCTGCTGCCGTGGCAGTTGTCGCCATCGCCTTGTGGGGCATGGCGAAGAACTTGACGACGACGCGCGTCACCACCGCGATCGCACTTCTCGCGTTGGCCGTCGTCTTGCTTGCGCCAGCTGGAATGGGAGTGTGGGCGCAGATTGCTGCAATCGTCGTAGGTGGCTTGGTTGGCTGGCTAACGATTCGCGGTGATCGTAGTGATCGTAGTGATCGTAGTGAAGAGGGCAACGAGAAGGGCATCGTAGACGAAAGCAGTGTCCGAACAATTCCGTACTCGTTGCCACGGTGGGCACAGGCGCTAGCAGCTACCGTCTTCGTCGTAGGTTTGTTGGGCGCCATGACCTGGTGGGCAGGGACATGGAACGGTATCGCAGCTGGTTGGGATACCTACTTACGCGCCGGTGCGCTCGTCTTCGGCGGTGGCCATGTGGTGTTGCCACTGCTCCAATCTGGTCTGGTGCCTGAACACCTCGACGCGGACCACTTCCTCGCAGGCTATGGCCTCGCTCAGGCAGTGCCGGGTCCGCTATTTACTTTCGCTTCATACCTAGGCGTGTCGACGAACGGAGCCCTCGGAGGTCTTATCGCCACCCTGGCCATCTTTCTTCCCTCGTTGCTGTTATTGCTCGCAGTATTGCCGTTGTGGTCAAAGGTGGCGGCATTGTCGTCCGCTCGTGGAATGGTAGCGGGAGCGAACGCAGCAGTAGTGGGAATCTTGGGAGCTGCGTTCTACGACCCAGTGTGGACTCACGGTGTGGTGAGCCCGGGGACGTTCGTCGTCACGTGTTTAGCACTTGTGGCGCTGACGCAATTCAAGGTGCCTGCGTGGGCAGTTGTGCTGGGTGCCGGTGCCCTTGGCTGGATCGTGTTTTAGCTCTGGCCGGGGCGGGAGGCTAGCATGGGGAGTGAAATCGACGCTTCTCTGAAAGGTTTATGGCCTACTCATGACCGGTACCCCAAATGAGGATGTCCGTTACCAGTCGCTATCCGAGCTGGACCCGGATGTCGCTACGGCAATGGCTGGAGAGCTGGCACGCCAGCGCGACACCCTCGAAATGATTGCTAGTGAGAACTTTGTGCCACGCGCTGTCCTGCAGGCACAGGGTTCTGTACTGACGAACAAGTACGCAGAAGGCTACCCAGGACGTCGTTACTACGGTGGCTGTGAAAACGTAGACGTTGTTGAAGACCTGGCACGTGACCGCGCTAAGGAACTGTTCGGCGCAGAGTTCGCAAACGTTCAGCCACACGCCGGTGCGCAGGCAAATGCTGCAGTTCTGCATGCACTGATCAACGCTGGTGACAAGATCATGGGCCTCGACTTGGCACATGGTGGTCACCTGACTCACGGCATGAAGCTAAATTTCTCTGGCAAGCTGTACCACGTTGCTGCATATGGTGTTGATCCAGAGACCATGCGCATCGACATGGACAAGGTTCGCGAGCAAGCTCTGGCAGAGAAGCCAGATGTGTTGATCGCTGGCTGGTCTGCATACCCTCGTCACCTCGACTTTGAAGCGTTCCGTTCTATTGCGGACGAGGTTGGCGCAAAGCTGTGGACTGACATGGCACACTTCGCTGGTCTGGTTGCCGCTGGTCTGCACCCAAGCCCAGTTCCTTACTCCGACGTTGTGTCCACCACCGTCCACAAGACTTTGGGTGGTCCACGTTCCGGCATGATCCTGTCTAAGCAGGACTACGCGAAGAAGCTGAACTCTGCTGTTTTCCCAGGACAGCAGGGTGGTCCGCTGATGCACGCAATTGCGGCGAAGGCTGTTGCTCTGAAGATCGCAGGAACCGAACAGTTCAAGGAGCGCCAGGAGCGCACTCTGACCGGCGCACGTCTGCTGGCCGAGCGTCTGACTGCACAGGATTGCAAGGATGCAGGCGTCGATGTCCTGACCGGTGGCACCGACGTGCACCTGGTTTTGGCTGACCTGCGCAACTCTGACATGAATGGTCAGGAAGCGGAGGACCTGCTGCACGAGGTTGGCATCACTGTCAACCGTAACGCTGTTCCGTTCGACCCACGCCCACCAATGGTGACCTCGGGCCTGCGTATTGGTACGCCAGCGCTAGCTACCCGTGGTTTGGATGAGAAGGCATTCGAAGAGGTTGCCGACATCATCGGTACCGCTTTGGCTGCTGGTAAGAATGCTGACATTGAGGCGCTGCGTGCTCGCGTGGCTAAGATCGCAGCTGACTTCCCACTGTACGAAGGCCTTGAGGACTGGACGATTCTGTAAGCCATTTCTCTGGCTAGAGTAGCTAGTTTTCTCACCCGCTACGGTGCGCTTTGTGCGTGCTGTAGCGGGTTTTCGTATGTCTCAATGCTCGCTACTGTGTAGCCCCTTTAGAGGTAAGGATGAGTCCTTAGGTTCGCTGCAAAAGCGAACTAGCGATGGTCAATATGTAGTAGTCGCCGGCCAGATCGTGCGGACCATCCGAGCCTCTCGGCACTACATCTTGTGCTCAGCTTGTTTTCAGATTCCATAAGTTGTGTCTATGTCATCTACTGGTTGACTTACAAACTTGTCATTTCAGGGCTAGCGTCAGTCAATATGACGGGTTTTGTGGATTCCATCGGAAGCGTTGACGAGTATTTGCAGAAGAGCGATTGGCGCGTCAACGCAAACGCTAATCAAGACTTTTCCTACGGTGGCCTAGTGCTTAATGTTGCCGGAAAAGTCATTGCAAATTACTGGCTCGGAACAGTATTTTCCGACGCTGCCGCCCAAGCTCATCGCACCGGTGCCATTCATATTCATGACCTCGACGTACTCGGTGGCTACTGCGCTGGATGGTCGCTTCGGCAACTACTCGAGCAAGGCTTCGGCGACGTTCCCAATACAGTGAGTTCGGCGCCACCTAGGCATATGTCGTCGGCATGTGGGCAGATCGTAAACTTCCTGGGCACGCTCCAGAATGAATGGGCGGGAGCACAAGCGTTCAGCTCCTTCGACACGTACATGGCACCGTTCGTGCGACTCGATTCGATGACCTACGAGCAGGTGTATCAATGCCTGCAGGAAATGGTCTTCTCTTTGAATGCATCCAGCAGGTGGGGATCACAAACGCCGTTTACAAACCTCACCTTCGACATCACCTGCCCAGCTGATATTGCTAATGACGTGCCGTTCATCGGCGACGAAGTCTGCGACTTCACCTATGGCGAGCTCAGCGAAGAAATGGCACTTATCAACCGGGCTTTCGTAGCGGTCATGACTGCTGGTGACTCGGATGGGCGGGTTTTCACTTTCCCCATCCCGACCTACAACATCACGCATGACTTCGACTGGGACAGCGAATTGTCGGACGCGATTTTCGACATGACCGCCAAGTATGGCCTGCCGTACTTCCAGAATTTCTTGAACTCGGACCTCGAACCCGGCCAAATCCGCTCCATGTGCTGCCGCTTGCAACTGGACCTGCGCGAACTGGAGAAGCGGGGGAACGGCTTGTTCGGTTCAGCTGAGCAAACTGGCTCGATTGGTGTCGTTACCGTGAACCTCGCCCGACTTGGCTACCTCCATGCGGGCGACTGGGACGGACTCATTGCAGAACTAGATCATCTCGTGGACATTGGCGTTGACACTTTGGAACGACGTCGCAAAGCCGTCGCTAAGTTCATGGAGCTTGGCCTTTACCCGTACACCCAGCGGTGGTTGGAGACATTGGACAATCATTTCTCCACGATTGGTGTCAATGGTGGCAACGAAATGGTACGAAACTTTACGACGGACACCGCCGATCTAGCCACACCGCACGGGCACGATATGGCGGTCGCAGTGCTTGATCATGTGCGCGCGAAACTCGTAGAGGCTCAGGAAAAGACGGGACATCTATACAACCTAGAGGCGACCCCAGCGGAGGGAGCTACCTATCGGTTCGCGAAGGAAGATCGGAAGCGGTATCCAGAGATTCTGCAGGCAGGAACGGTCGACAACCCGTATTACACTAACTCAACCCAGCTGCCGGTTGACATGACAGAGGATCCGTTCGAAGCGCTTGATGCTCAGGATGAACTGCAGACGAAATACACGGGCGGCACGGTCATGCACCTGTACATGGGCTCAGCGGTCAGTGACGGGCAGGCGTGCAAGAAGCTGGTACGTCGCGCATTGGAGACTCATCGACTGCCGTATCTCACCGTCACGCCAACGTTTTCAATCTGCCCAGCACACGGCTATCTCTCCGGCGAACACTGGCAATGCCCGCACTGCGGGGAACGTGCTGAAGTCTGGACGCGCGTGATGGGATACTTCCGGCCGGTTTCCAGTTTCAATATCGGTAAGACTGGCGAGTACCACGAGCGCACACCTTTTACGGAGCGTGTGTCCACACATGCGCAGGCGTCTTAGTGCATCGGACGGTGTCGAGTTGGCTCTAAACGTCTCGTCGGCGAGACACGTTGTCCCATCGAGGAACGCTGATCTTATTCCCATCGCCGGTCTTGTTCACTTCTCGACGGCCGACTGGCCAGGGATGCTCGTCGCCACGGTGTTTACACAGGGGTGTTCATGGCGATGTCCGTATTGCCACAATCCACAGCTGCAGGACGTACGTCGGGGTGGCGCGATGGCGTGGAGTGATGTGATGGAGTTTCTGAAGTCTCGCGAGAATTTGCTTGATGGCGTGGTGTTTTCTGGAGGAGAGCCGACTCGACATCGAGGTTTGGAGAGCGCCATGGCCGAAGTGAAGGAGCTCGGTTTTGCAGTCGGGCTGCATACGAATGGCATGTACCCAGGACGGCTGCGCTCTGTTGTGGGAGCGGGTGTCGTGGATTGGGTCGGTTTAGACATCAAGGCTGGCCGAGATGCCTATGACGTGGCGATTGGTCGTCCCGCGTGCGATTCGAATGATTCTTCCGGGAATAACACTGGTTCTGATCTACATCGCCGCCGCAGTGCTGCCGATGTCGTGTGGCAGAGCGTGGATCTTGTGCAGGAATGGGCCACCAACGCGCCGGGCTGCGACTTTGAAGTTCGTACCACGCTTTACGACGACTACCGCATCGGAGCATCTCTGCCATCCCTGGCGAAGGAACTAGCCGAGCGGGGAATTGGTGTCGTTGGTGGAGAAGGCGGAGCTGAAGGCGCTGGTAGCTGGGTGCTTCAGCGGGTGCGAGAGCAAGGCACGACAGCAGAGTTTCGTGATGTTACTTCGGTGGGGCCACACGTGAACTGGGACGACGTCATCGCCGAGGTACACCAGATCTGTCCTACAGTGACGGTTCGGCAGTGATGATTCGGTAGGAAAGGTCGAGGTTGAGCTCTAAACCCAGGCATTGATGCCAATCGACCCATTTTGGAAAAACGGCGTGCACACGTGAAAAACACTGGTTAAAGCATGTGCATAAGTGCGAACAGTGGGAGGAAAAGTAGAGCTACACAGCGTGTTTTTCGGCCGAGGTCCTACCCACGAAGCCCCTGCTTGGCTAGCGCATCGCCCGTCAACCGATAGGTATCCCACCCGGACATAGGGAAAGCTCCGAGAGAGTCATAGAAATCGATCGCAGGCTGGTTCCACTTCAATACGCACCATTCGACGCGGGAGTAACCACGATCGACGGCAGTCTTGGCGAGTTCCTGCAGAAGCGCCTTGCCCAACCCAGAACCGCGGCTCGACGGGCGGACGTACAAGTCTTCCAGGTAGATACCGTGGGTGCCTTCCCACGTGGAGTAGTTCAGGAACCACAATGCGAAACCATCGATGCGGTGGTCATCACTGCTGGAATCGGCTACGAAGGCGAAAATCGCAGGATTCTCGCCAAAGAGTTGCTCACGAAGACGCTCCGAGGTGAGTTTCACAGCGTCTGGTTCCTTTTCATACACCGCAAGCTCGGTGATCAGGTCGACGATCTCGGGAACGTCACCTTCGACAGCAGGACGGATTCGGCCAACAGGAGAGCCGTGAACAGGAGAGCCGTGAACAGGAGAGTCATGTGAGGAAGCTGAAGTCATAAGTCCTAGTCTTCGGAGTTAATTACTGATTTGCGGTGAAAGCACAACGATCACCAGCGTCGAATATTACTGTCATGAGCATGAACGCTGTGCTTACAGATTTTACTGATGGTCTCATGACCATTATCTTGAACCGCCCAGACGCTTTTAACTCTATTAATCAAGAGCTGCGAACCGAACTTCGCGACGCTTTTGTCCGTGCAACAGAACCGGATGTGCGAGCAGTTCTACTGAAGGGCAGCGCGAAGGCTTTCTGCGCTGGTCAGGATTTGAAAGAACACATCACGGATATTCAGACCGGCAACGGCATGGACAAGGTTGTCACCGAGTACAACCCAATGGTGGATGCCCTGGTAGCCATCGATGCGCCAGTCGTGGCAGCGATCGAGGGGGCGACAGCAGGGGCCGGTTGGTCCCTCGCGCTGCATTGTGATTTCCGAATCGCCGGCCCGAAGGCATCATTCAAGGCAGCATTTCCATCCATTAGCTTGGCTCCGGATTGTGGCATGTCCGCGATTCTGGCTCGAATCGTGGGGGATGCGAAGGCTCGCGAAATCCTCATGCTTGATCCGAAGTTCACTGCTGACGAGGCCAAGGAACTGGGTCTGGTTACCACCGTCGTCGACAACCCAGTGGAAGCAGCCGAGGACATGGCGCGAAAGCTCGCCTCCGGCCCGACGCTGGCCTACCGAGAGATCAAGGCTTTGCTGCGCCGCGAAATGGGCAAGCAAGTCTCCGATGCTGCAGAAGCAGAAGCAGGAGCGCAGGCCCGACTGGCTCAGTCCGCTGATCACCATGAGGCTGTATCGGCGTTCGTCGAAAAGCGAACACCTACGTTCCGCGGAAAGTAGCTGTATCAACTACCGCTCACGGCCAGGTATATCCTCTAGGGAGGAAAGGCGTGAGTGAGTGACGGTAAATAACTTCAAGAAGATGGTGTTTTCGGCCATTGGCCTGGTCTTTATGGCTCTCGGAATCACCACCGCAACAATGTCAGGGCTGGGGACCACGCCAATCTCAGCACCAGTGTGGGTAGCAACGCTCGCCGGTGGACTGAGTTTCGGTGGCTGGACTCTGGCCCTGAACGCACTGCTCTTTCTTCTGCAGCTCGTTCTTCTGCGTGGCAATTTCCCCGCATCAAGTTGGTGGCAGTTGCCAGCAATGCTTGTATTCAGTGCCGCCCTTGATATGTGGGTGTGGATTCTCGGCGATATTCATTTCACCGAATACTGGCAGCAGTTTGTCCAGCTCATCCTCGGGCTTGTCATTCTTGGTATCGGCATTGCCATTGAAGTAGCACCGAACTTCCTTTTTGTACCCGGCGAAGGGCTCGTTGCGACGATCGCCCTGCTACTAAAGAAGCCGTTTCATAAGGTCAAAATTGCCAATGACACCACGCTGGTGACCATCGCGCTCATCATGTCGTTTGTATTCTTCGGTGAAGTGCGGGGCTTGCGCGAGGGAACAGCAATCGCAGCGGTGTTGACTGGTGTTGTGGTTGGTGCGGTGGCACCAACCGTCGATAAGGCGTTGGGTAAATTCTTGGCTATTCGATCGTGACCAGCATGGCATCGCCAGACTGGGCAGTGTCGGCATAAAACTTTGCAAGCTGGGCAAAGCGGGTGCGAACAGTGTCGGCACTGTCGGAACCTGTCCCGTTCTCCTCAATGCGAGTGTCAATGTCAATCGTGGACAGTGTCTCCGCGATGACCTTCACTCGATCAGCATCAATGACTGACGACAGGGGATCACGGCACACACGATCCGCGCCCAAGATCGCTTCGCCCAAGGGATCGCCGAGTGCCTGACCGTCTAGCGGCTTGCCAGTCAGCGCCATGAGCAAGGATTCCCAATCAGTGTCAATATCGAGGGCATCGTCGTCGGCAATGTTTTCGAAATGGCGCAGAATGATCGACTTCGCTTCGGCACCGACAAGTCCGGCCGTGCCACCTTCACGTGTTGCAGCAGGGGCAGAAATATCCTGCAAGTGAGCGACGTCGCTTTCTGATAGTCGCAAATACTCTGCACACATTCCCATTGGCACGATAGTTCCCCTTCGTCGAGTGAGCTTTCACACCACTTTAGTGGTCAATCTTGGTTCGCGAATCGCTAATGTTCGAGGGCGCTTTTCATAAGCCTTCGTAGCCCTGGCGAGCTCATTCGCGTTTCACAATCACGAGCGCAGGATGCGTTCGAGCTTCTTGCCTTTGGCGAGTTCGTCGACAAGCTTGTCCATGTACCGAATATTCCGCATGACCGGATCCTCGACTTCCTGCACCTTCACACCACACACCGAGCCCGTAATCAGATCTGTGTTGGGGTTCATCTGCGGAGCCTGTGCGAAAAAATCCTCCAGCGTCCGCTTGTCGACGATCGCTTCTTGCAACCCAGTCTGGTCGTATCCGGTGAGCCAGGAAATGACGGTGTCGAGTTCTTCTTGAGTACGGTCTTTGCGCTCGATCTTGGCGAGATAGAGCGGGTAGATGTCCGCAAAGGGGACGCTGAAAATGCGATGGGGAGCCATGTCGTCGACAATACTTGCGTACTGCCGATGTCATGGCTCCCCACATGCCTGCAAACAAACAGTGTATAGCCGTAGTTCGCTGACCAGGCGAACTAACGTGAATCTGCGATGCTAGGAGGCATCACCCTTAGCGATACGACGCGAGATGATTTCCTTCATAATCTCGTTCGTGCCGCCGTAGATCGTCTGCACCTTCGTATCGAGGTAGTGCGTGGCGATTGGGTACTCCATCATGAAGCCGTAGCCACCGAACAGCTGAACACAGCGAGTAACGATGTCCTGCTGCTCCTCAGTGGTCCAGAACTTTGCCATCGATGCTGCGGTTTCGTCTAGCTTGCCCTCGTTGTGCTGCATGACGCACTGATCCACGAAAGCCTGCAGTGCAGTAATGCGAGTAGCAATGTCTGCGAGGTAGTGGCCGTGAACCTGATGATCGACGAGGCGACGTCCGAAGGTCTCGCGCTCCTTGGCGTAGTTGTAGGCCAGGGTCCACGCGCGTCGAGAAGTAGCAACCGAACCACAGGCAAGGGTGAGACGTTCGTGAGCGAGATTGGTGCGGAGGTAACCGAAAGCTGCGCCTTCTTCGCCGACGAGGTTCTCTGCTGGAACACGGACATTATCGAAGTTGAGCTCTGCAGTGTCCTGAGCCTTCAGGCCAACCTTCTTCAGAGGGCCGTTCTTGGTGTAGCCCTCAAGATCTGAATCAACCACGAACATGGAGACACCAGCGCGACCCTTGGATGGGTCGGTGACCGCTGCGACGAGTGCGAAGTCGGACAGCATGCCATTAGAAATGAAGGTCTTCGAACCGTTAAGAATGTAGTGGTCGCCGTCCTTCTTAGCGAAGGTGCGCATACCTGCGAGATCAGAACCCGCACCAGGTTCGGTCATAGCGAGGCAACCGATGAGATCACCGGCGTTCATGCCAGCGAGGTACTTCTGCTTGAGCTCCTCGGAGGCGAACTTGGCCAAGTACGGTGCACAGAGGTCGTTCAACGTGCCGAAAGAAACAACGATTGAACCAGAATCTGCCTGGGTCAGCTCCTCGTTGAGGATTTGGTTGTAACGGAAATCCATCGTTCCGCCGCCGCCATATTCCTCCGGCGTGGACATGCCAATCAGACCAAGTTCGCCAGCCTTCTTAAAGAGCTCGCGATCTGGCATGCCCTGATCGTGCCAACGCTCAACATTCGGTGCGATTTCCTTCTCGACGAAACCACGGACCATATCGCGGAACATGTCGTGTTCTTCTTCGAAGTGGGTGCGGGCGAGGAAGTCCTTCATCGCAATCTCCTTGGTATGTAATGCGGTTCAATGCCTTAACAGGTTTGTAGCGAAAAAATATCGCTAGAAATAGACATTGTGAGTATGTCCCCATTATGCCGATTAATGTGTCCGGCGCCACATTCTTGCGAATGTTACCCCCAAATTTGACAAACGTGAGACTCGCATCACGATTTTCGGCCTGGGTTAGCGTGCACTACCCCCGATGGTGGAAGTTAGGCCTACCTAATAGATGCTCGAGTCGACCTGGGATTTTGTCGACATGGGGTTGCGTTCGGAAGGTGGTGAATGGGGGTGATTTACGAAAGGATTTCGTTTCGTTATTCACAACTGTCCTGGTCAATGGCTAATGTAAAAGGCAGTGGTTAGGCCATGCCAGTCACATAGCAACCTCCAATTGCACTCGAAACGCTAAAGGCGACACATCCCTTGGAACAGGATGTGTCGCCTTTAGTCTTTGAACTACTACTCGCCGCGGGAGCTAATGAATGTCCGGAGCATTGAATTGACGATATCCGGTTGTTCAACATTGACCAGGTGCTTTGCAGGTGAAATCGTCACCATCTGAGAACCTGAAATGCCGTGATGCAGCTCCTGTACCACGGACAATGCGGTCGATGTGTCCTGCTCGCCAGCCATGACAAGCGTTGGCAGTTCAATCTGTGCCAGCACCTTGCGCGAGTCGAACTCCGCCAAGGCATGGCAACAGCCAACGTATCCAGCATCCTGCGTGTCGCAAATTCCCTGCGCATATGCATCGGGAACCTGAGGGGACGTACGGAAATAATCCTCCGTAAACCAGTTTTGCACCACAGTCTCTGCGAGAGCCTTCGTGCCGTGTTCCTTGACAAGCGCTGCCTTGTCCAGCCATGCCTGCTTGGTGCCGAACTTCGCAGCCGTCGACATCAACGTCAGCGACTCCAGGCGATCCGCATGCTTCAGCGCAAGCATCTGTGCGACCGCTCCGCCCAATGACAGGCCAACAACATGGGCTTTGTCGACCCGTACGGTATCGAGAAGCTTGACGACGTCGTCGGCAAGCAGTTCCACCGAGTACTCACCTTCCGGAGCGGGGGATTCGCCATGTCCTCGCAGGTCGACAGCGATGACCGCGAAGTCATTGGCCAACGCATCGACCTGGGCTTGCCACATCTCGCGAGTCGCGCCGAGAGAACCAAGAAGCACGATGGTGTCAGCGTGAGGCGTGGAATTCAGGCTCAGCGCAGGGTCGACGTGGGTGGGGCCGGTGATGTCGTAGGCAAGATCAACAGTGGTGAGGTCGGACATGGGGGACTCCTTCACTGAGTTTGTGATGTCGGTGAGAGCTACTCGGCTTCGGTAGCGTCCTCGCTCTTGTCAGCATTTTCTGCACGCTGCTTCGCCAAAGAGGTGCGCGCTGCACGCAACCAGTCTGGCTGGTCGGCGAGGAGTGCTTTGATGTCATCGGTGGTGAGAGGCTTATCCATCTCGTTCTTCTTGAGAGCGGTGATGGTGATGCCAAGACGGCGAGCCACTTCTGGACGCGGGTGCGGTCCATTGCGGCGCAGCTCCGCCAGCCACTCAGGTGGGTTGTTCTGCAATGCTACGAATTCATCGTGGGTCAGGGGTGAGTTCTGGAACTCGTCCGGCGTAGCAGGCAGGTAGATGCCCAGCTTCTTCGCTGCAGTCAGGGGTTTCATGGTCACTACGGTATCACCGGCAGCTAGTGTCTTGAGTATGTCGAGACCTGACTCCGCAAGCGCCGGATTGTCCATTGCATTCGTCACAGGAGCGAACCCGGAAAAGTGGTTCCGCCGTTTCCGGGAACGCAGTGGACTGTCTCTCCATGGTGTCGCTAGTGACGATCCAGGGAATTTGCTTCGCGACGACTCCGTTGACATGGCTCTCGTCCGCGACGACGGTGTTGTTGAGTTGTCAGAGGTGTTCGGAGACGACTTTCACAAGGTGCGTCTCTACGAAGAGGCGTGGGGAGTGGCCGTCGAGAAGGAACATGTCGTGTCTCTCCTTGATGAAGTTGCCGATGCGGAGCTTGCCGAAGAAACGTTGCTTTTGTCATCGACAGACGCGACGGCGCATCGAGAAATGATGCCTGTCGTTGCTACTGGGGCAGGTATCGCTACCGGACCGTTGCCATTGTTACGTGCGCTGGCAAAGAAAGCCATCGAAGTTCGGCCGGTCAGTGATGCGACGATGTCGACTCACATGTGGTTGGTCTGGCCAAAGGAATCAGACGATGACGTGCGACAGGAATTCGTGGGCATCGTGCAGGGTCGTCGGGCAGGATCGACACGCAGCGAACAGGGCACCGAGGTGCCTACGAAGAAACTCTCCGCGAGAGAAAAGACGTTGGCGAAGCAGGCTCGTCGGGAAGCACAGAATAAGCAGACCGGCGGTGGGCGCTCTGGTGGAGGTCGTGCCGGCGGGCGCTCTGGTGGGAGAGATGTTGGGAAGAATCGGAATAGAAGTAACGGCGGGGGACGTTCGATGAGGGGGAAACGTCGTTAAGATGCGATGTTTCGAGAACAATTTCGGCAATTATTCGACCCACGAGAGTTTTTAGGGGACACTGGTTTTATGTCTGACACCAAGCGCCGCTTTTCCATCCGGCTGATGCGCGAGGATGACTATCCTCAGGTCCAAGAGATTTACGAAATCGGCTTGGATACCGGTCATGCGTCGTGGGAGCATTCGGCCCCGAATTGGGAAGATTTCAGTGCGCTGAAGCGCCTCGACCTTTGCTATGTCGCAGTGTCCGAGGACAACCCAGAGAAAGTCCTCGCGTGGGCATCGGCATCGGCGGTGTCGAAGCGTGACATCTTCTCAGGTGTTATCGAAGACTCCATTTATGTTCATCCTGATGGGCAGGGCATGGGTATTGCTGGTGCCTTGCTGGGACGCCTCATGGATGACGCGATGGAGAAGGGCTGCTGGTCTATCCACTCGTGGGTATTCCCAGAAAACGTTGGTTCCCTGAACCTGCACCGGAAGCTCGGTTTCCGTGAAGTCGGTGTGTACCACCACATGGCGAAGATGACGTACGGCCCGATGGCCGGGCAGTGGCGCGACATCATCATTTTGGAAAAGCTCTTGGAGAAGCCCGAAGAGCGCGCTATTAAGCGTGCTTTGGAAGAAGCCGAGGCCGCAGGAGATCCGATTCGCCCAGTGCTTGAGAAGCTCGATTCTGCCGCTGATCAGGTTGGTGCCTAGCGTAAGCATTACTGGTTTAGAGCGTGACGACGATCGTCGTGATGTGAAAAAGACCGCCACGGTTGTGGCGGTCTTTTTAGTTTCTAGCGGGGATTACTCGATGGTTTCCTTCAATGCGTCTTCCTTAACGAAGAGCAGCAAAAGCACCGAGAAGGCCATCAGTGGCACCAGCATGAGGAAAACGGGCGCGAGGCCATCGTTGTAGCTGGTGACGAACACATCATGGATAGGTGCTGGCAACTTATCCAGAATTGCTGGGGTCATGCTGTGTAGAGCAGAAGGATCGACTGGTGTGGCATCAGCTGAGGGAGCGGATTGCTGCACTCGCGCCATTGCCTGTGGCAGGCGTTCCTGAACAAGGCTCTCCATGCGGTGAATGAAGATCGCGCCGACAACGGACGAACCAACAGCGCCACCGATCTGGCGGAAGAAGTTGTTCGCAGCCGTTGCAGTACCAACCATGGCGACTGGGAAGGAATTCTGCACAACTAGCACCAAGACCTGCATGCCAAGACCCAGGCCGAAGCCCATGATGAACAAGTAGATACCAACAGTGACCAGCGACGTGGATGCCTGCAAGGTGGACATGAGGTACAAGGCAATGCCCATAATTGTCATGCCAACTGGCGGGTACCAGCGGTACTTGCCGGTACGCGAAATAAGGTTGCCCACGCTGATCGAGGTCAGCAACATACCAACCATCATCGGAGTCATCATCAGGCCAGCGTTCGTTGGGGTCATGCCATGAACCATTTGCAGGTAAGTAGGCAAGTACGCCATCGTGCCGAACATAGCGATGCCGAGGGCCAGACCTGCGACCGTCGTCAAGCTGAAGTTACGGACGCGGAACAACTCAACTGGGATAAGTGGTGCAGACGCGCGGCGTTCGACAAAGTAGAGGGAAATCCACGCAACAATCGATACGGCAATGAGCGTCATGATGGTTGGTGACGTCCACTCGTACTGAGTGCCGCCCCACGTGGTGGTGAGAATCAGCGTTGATGCCGCAATGACCAGGAAGACGGTGCCGAGGACATCGTAACGAGCCTCCATACTGCGACGAGGCAAACGCAGGTAGCGTGCGGACACGAACAGTGCGATCAAGCCGAGTGGAACGTTGATCCACATGCCCCAACGCCAGCCGGGTCCGTCGGTGAGCCAGCCACCAATGACTGGGCCGAGCACCGAGTTGAGGCCGAATACAGCACCCATGATGCCCATGTACTTACCGCGCTGACGTGCAGGAATAACCTCAGCGATAATTGCCTGAGACGACACCATCAAGGTGCCGGCGGCGAAGCCCTGCAGGGCACGGGCTGCGATGAGAAGCCCCATCGACTGCGTGATAGCACCAAGGATCGAGCCGACCATGAATGCTGCGATGCCTGCAAGGAAAATGTGCTTGCGGCCGGTCATGTCGCCGAGCTTGCCGATAATCGGCATTGCACACGTCTGAGCCAACAGGAATGCAGAAATAACCCACGACATGTGGTTGACGCCGCCGAGTTCGCCAACGATGGTCGGCAAAGCGGTAGCGAAGATCATTTGGCCGAGCGAGCTCATCAGCATTGTGAGGATGAGCGCCACGAAAATGATGGTGACGTGGGACTTGTTCTTCTCGACGGTTGTCGTCGAGGTATCTTCCACGGTTGTGGTGGTGTCCTTTACCATGACATCCTCCTTGCGAAATTGTTGATGGCACCAGCTGCTGTTTGCAATGGGGCGCCATGAAATGGGTGTTCAATATGTGTTGCCGTGAACAAAATGCACTCTCTGAGGAAGCCAGCGCCCACAGACGCTTCTTCGCTCAACGTGAGTTCAGGACACTGACGCGAGTCCGGGTATGCCTCAAAACTTGCGACGAGGCTCAGGTGGACTCGTCGCAAGACGGGGCCGAATATGCTGAGCTTCTTCGTTACGAGGAATGGCTCGTTGTCCACAATGTCCCGACGAGTGCGACGAAGCTCTTCGAGCCGTGCAATTGGATCGGGCAGATCATCATCTCGGCGATGCGCATTGACCAGATTCTGTTCGATCATAAGCAGAAGAGCCCGCAACGGGTCGTCGTGGCGAACTGACTGGAACTCGCGAGCATCATCATCTGTGAAGATGAGTAGCCCGGGGCCGAAAACCGCGAGCTCTTTTGAATCGAAGTAATTAAAAAAAGTGCGGCGACTGATGCCGACGACAGCGCAAATATCGTCGAGCGTGACATTGTCGTAGCCACGCTTGACGACCAGCTCCGTCGCTGCATCCTCAATTCCGCGGCGAGTGCGGCGACGCTTGAGTTCGCGAAGGCCACAATCGCAGATGTGTTGTTTTTCCACCAGTGCAAAGTTACACTCAGTGCAATAATATGGCAATAGTGCAGGTGGATGCTGTTTTTCACACTCTCAAAAGGAAAATGTGGTGGCTCCCTTCCGGTAGCCACCACTGACATCACTAGTTCTTAGGAAGAGGTTTCTTGGCCTTCGATGGCCACCACATGCGGTCACCGAAAATGTCGAACAATGCCGGGACGACCAGCGTGCGGACGAGGAAAGTGTCGATCAGAATACCCAGACCAACGACAATGCCGACCTGACCAAGCGTGATCAGCGGAAGCACGCCCAGAACTGCGAAGACCGCTGCCAGGACAATGCCCGCTGACGTGATCACACCACCGGTGAGGCCAACCGCTCGGGTCATGCCGTCACGAGTGCCGTGGTTCTTCTTCTCTTCTTTTGCACGCAGCACGAGGAACACCGTGTAATCGATGCCGAGTGCTACGAGGAAGATCAGGGCATACAGTGGCACCGACACATCAAGCGCTGGGAAACCAAATACATGCTCTGACACCAAAGCTCCTGCGCCGAGGGCAGCTGCTGCTGACAACGACGTCGCAAAGAGCAGCAAAATTGGTGCCACAATGCTGCGCAACACCACTACCAGCAGCACGAAGACGATGACGAGAATAATTGGCAGAACCACAATCGTGTCGCGCTTGGTTGCATCGCGAGTATCCATTGCCTCAGCACTTTGGCCGCCGACAAGGGCGTTCTGATCCACGTTCTCCACGGCGGTTCGAAGCTGACGAATCTGCTCGTACGATTCCGGAGTTGCCGGAGCGGCATCAGCAATCACGGTGAACTTCTGTAGGGATCCGTCTTTAGAAGCTGTCGGCGGGCCCTGCACCGAAACCCCTGGAACGCTTGCCACTGCTTCCGGAACGCGTGCCGACGACTCCGAGGAAGCAATCACAGTCAATGGTGCTGCAGCACCAGGGGAGGAGGCCTTCGCAATTGTCTCCAGACCGTCAACGGCTTCCGACTCTGTGCGGAATTGCTCCGTAGTAGACAATCCGACGTTAGCACCTGCGATGCCCGAAGCGAGGGCGAAGAGAACGACGAGCATGGCGGCCAAAATGCGGCGAGGTGCCTTCGAAACCAGGCCACCGATGCGGAACCAGAGTGAAGAATTCTCGTGCTTTGTGTCGGAAGGATCGACCTTCGGAACCTTTGGCCAAAAGATGCCACGGCCGCACAGCGACAACGCTGCTGGCAATACAAAGAGAGAAAACGCAAGGGCGACAAGCAAACCCATGGATAGAGCAATGCCCAGCGATTTGTAGGCCGGAACCAAGGTGACGATGAGAGCCAACAGCGCCAACACAACTGTCAGGTTCGACGACACAATGGCTGGCACCGATGCACGGAGCGCGACGGAAAGCGCTTCACGGTGATCTTCGTGAGTGCGAAGTTCTTCCCGGTATCGACTGATCAGTAACAACGCATAGTTAGTGCCTGCACCGAACACGAGCACCGACATAATTCCCGATGTTGAGGCATCGAACGACAATGCAGTGTGGCCAGCGACGAACTCAACGAACATGGAGGCAACCCGGTCAGCAATGGCAACGACAAGCAGAGGCACAAGCCACAAGATCGGGGAGCGGTAGGTGAAAATCAGTAACACAGCGACGACTAACGCTGAAATGCCCAGCAGGGTGAAGTTTGCGCCTTCGAAAGCGGCAGCCGTATCGGCGGCGAAGCCGGCAGGGCCGGAGAGCTCTAGCGTGATGCCTTCTGGTAAAGAGTCCTTGCCAGATTCGCGCATTTCTTTGACGGTCTTGGACAGACCCGTGCCGTTGATGTCGCCCGGAAGTGCCAAAACAGACTGCGCAGCATTGTCAGACAGTGGAATGACGGGTGACACTGCCTTGATGCCACTGCCATCGACAGCTGTGTCGAGTTGTTCGCGAGCAGCTTCTGGGAGGGTTATTCCCGACATGGCGGCGACTGATTCGTTAATCGCGCCAAGATCCGCAGGTGTCAGTGGCGAATCATCATTCTTTGAAAACACCGCGATGGCAGGTGTTGCGTCTCCACCTTCAAACTGTGAAGTCAGTTCCTTGACCTGGTAGGAGTCAGAATCTGGCGGCAGCGTGGCTGGAGCCGAGTTTCCAGGCTCGAGGCTCGAGGTCAGCATTTGGAAAACGCCAACGGCGAGAATTCCGATAATCAGCGTTATCCAGGCAACAAATTTCTTTGCTACATGCTGCACCGGAAAGGCGTATGTTCTCATATCAACATTGTTTCATTAGGAATGTGAATTGGGAAAGTCACTTCACGAAGATCTTCGAAGAATTTTATGACAGGGAAGCGCAAAAAGGGGCTAGACCAGTCGTGGTCTAGCCCCTTTAGCGTCACGCTAATGCGCACGTAGCAGGTATGCGATGTGCATTTACAACTAGTGCACAGTCACCTGCGAATTAGTCGCGGTCGGTGTTTGCCATAGCAAGAACGTCGAGGCGCTTGTCCAGCTCTTCCTCGGTCAGCTTCTCGCCGTCGACAAAGCCCATGTCGATGACGGTCTGGCGGATGGTCTTGCCTTCCTTCAGTGCGGTCTTAGCAACCTTTGCTGCGTTCTCGTAGCCGATTGCAGAGTTCAGCGGAGTAACGATGGATGGGGAGGACTCTGCCAGAGTGCGCATGCGCTCGACGTTTGGCTCGATGCCGTCGACGAGGCGGGTTGCGAACTGACGTGCGGTGTTAGCCAGCAGCTGGGAAGACTCGAGAACGTTGCGAGCCATCACGGGAATGAAAACGTTCAGCTCGAAGTGTCCGTTTGCACCAGCGAACGCCACAGCTGCGTCGTTACCGATGACCTGTGCGGAAACCTGGGTAGCGGTTTCACACAGAACTGGGTTGACCTTGCCTGGCATAATCGACGAACCTGGCTGCAGGTCTGGCAGGTGGATTTCGCCCAGACCGGTCAGTGGCCCGGAGCCCATCCAGCGGATGTCGTTAGCGATCTTGTTCAGGGACAGTGCAACGCCACGCATTGCAGCAGAGAACTCGACGAGGCCGTCGCGGTTAGCCTGTGCTTCGAAGTGGTTGACGCACTCCTTCAGCTCAGAAACCTCAGTCAGCTTGACCAGCTCCGCGGTGACCTTTGCACCGAAGTCAGCTGGGGTGTTCAGGCCGGTGCCGACTGCGGTACCACCGATTGGCAGTTCGCCCAGGCGAGGCAAGGTTGCCTCGATGCGCTCGATACCAGCTTCGATCTGACGAGCGTAGCCACCGAACTCCTGGCCCAGGGTTACCGGAACAGCATCCATGAGGTGGGTGCGACCGGACTTAACAACGTCCTTCCACTCTTCTGCCTTCTTAGCGAGGGAAGCGTGCAGAACCTTCAGGCCTGGAATCAGATCCTTGATTGCAGCTTCGGTTGCAGCAACGTGAGTTGCGGTTGGGAAAGTGTCGTTGGAGGATTGGCCCATGTTGACGTGGTCATTTGGGTGAACCTCAACGCCGTTTGCCTTAGCAATCGAAGCAATAACTTCGTTGGTGTTCATGTTGGACGAGGTGCCCGAACCGGTCTGGAAAACGTCAATTGGGAACTCAGCGTCGTGCTTGCCCTCTGCAATTTCCTTCGCAGCTGCAACAATTGCGTCTGCCTGCTCAGCTGGGAGCAAGCCACGATCCTTGTTGACCTGTGCACATGCAGCCTTGAGCAGGCCCATTGCACGAATCTGTGCTGATTCGAGCGGACGACCGGAGATTGGGAAGTTCTCGACAGCACGCTGGGTCTGTGCACGCCACAGAGCGTTGACTGGAACCTTCACTTCACCCATGGTGTCGTGCTCAATGCGGAACTGCTGCTCGGTCATGCGAAATCCTCTTTCTTTGGGGAGTTTTCTACGAGAGTTTTTGATCAAGTCCAGTATGTACGAGAAGAAGAATCAGGGTGTGCCATGGATTACCCCCGACCTTCAGGAAACTCCCCTGGGTTGTACAAAGTCCCAGGGGAGCATCGGTATTAAGGCTTACAGGTCCTCGTCTGCCATCTGGCCCTCGCCGTAGTCAATCGCGGCGTACTTACGCAGCTTGTCCAGCGAGTGGAAAGCCTCGATGTGGCGGACGGTGCCGGACTTGGAACGCATAACTAGCGAACGGGTCCAAGCGCCCTTGCCACGGTAAGCAACACCACGCAGCATGTCGCCGTTGGTGACGCCGGTTGCGACGAAGTAGCAGTTGTCGGATGCAACCAGGTCATCGGTGGTGAGGACGCGAGACAGGTCGTGGCCTGCGTCGAGGGCCTTCTTGATCTCAGCCTCGTCGCGTGGGTGCAGCTTGCCCTGGATCTCGCCACCCATGCACTTCATGGCGCATGCAGTGATAACGCCTTCTGGAGTGCCGCCCACGCCCATCATGATGTCGACGGAGTTGGTGTCCTGTGCTGCAGCAACGGCACCTGCAACGTCGCCGTCACCGATCAGGCGGATCTTTGCGCCAGCAGCGCGGATGTCGCGGATCATGTCCTCGTGGCGAGGGCGGTCCAGAACAACAACGGTGACGTCTTCCTTGCGGATGCCCTTAGCCTTTGCCACAGCCTTGATGTTGTGTTCGACTGGAGCCTCAATATCGATGACACCCGCAGCCTCTGGACCAACCGCGAGCTTGTCCATGTAGAAAACTGCCGATGGGTCGTACATCGAGCCACGGTCCGCAGCCGCGAGAACAGCGATCGAGTTTGGGCGACCTTCAGCCATCAGGGTCGTGCCGTCAATTGGGTCAACTGCGATGTCAACTGCTGGGCCTTCGCCAGTGCCGACCTCTTCGCCGTTGAACAGCATCGGGGCTTCGTCCTTCTCGCCCTCACCGATAACGACGACACCGTTCATCTGGACAGTGTTGATGAGCTTACGCATTGCATCAACCGCCGCACCGTCGCCCTTTTCCTTCTGGCCACGTCCGACCCACTGGCCAGCTGCGAGTGCTGCGGACTCGGTCACACGGACCAGTTCCATGGCGAGGTTGCGATCTGGTGCCTCAGGATTAGCTGCGTTCATTGGTGGATGGCCTCCGTCATTTCTAATGATCTGGATTTCGTTCTGCTGCTCCGCGTGGCTTCAGACAGATTCCACGAGGAATACAACTTCTAGTGTTCCACTTTTTCAGTAATAGGGGGTGGCACAAGTCATTTGTGGGGGAATAAATACCAACAATTCGTCGCGGATTTCGCTTGCTTTACGACGTCGTCATGCAAGCGTTTTCACCCAGTTCAAGGGACGATGCGGGATTATCCACGGTTTTTGGCATACTAAGGCGCGTGAGTTCGGAGAAGCCAAAAATCCTGGAAGACAGTCGAGATATCACTTTCACATTGGTGGTGATGGCTGTCTTGATGGTCGTTACTGTCGGTTTTACGGGACTGTGTTCGTTTAATCCGGGGCGTCCGGAAAATGGCCCAGTTCGTCAGGTAGATACGCAATCGTTCCTCGATATGGAATCGCGACGGGTGCCGTTTAAGATTCGGGTGCCAGAGGTACCTCAGGGGTGGACAGCCAATTCGACGCGGGGCGGTATGGCCGGTGGGCATCAAGCAACCGTTCTTGGTTATGTCACGGCTAACCAGGATTTCATTCAGGTGACGCAGACGGATGCGCCACTGGATGCGCTACCAGGTGATGGAGTCGCTCGGATTGCTGAAGGCGAAGTCACTGTCGATGGTGTCACATGGACAAAGCATGAAGCTGTTGACAATAAAGAACGTACGGTCTGGGTGGGCGACCTCGGCGATGCTCGGGCAATGTTAGAAGGCTCGGCGAACGAAGACGAGTACACGGCATTGGCCAAGGCACTGCAGGCAGGGAAGAAGTTACCCGGCCTGGACGATGCTCCTGCGCAGCCAGGCCAGCCCGAGCAGCCGGGAGAACCAGCTCAGCCGGAAGCTCCAGCTACGAACTAACTTGGTTTCACGCACCCGCATTAATCGACGTCGCCGTTATCGGCGGCGTCGTTTTCGTCACGTTGAGCAAGACGCTGCTCAACCTTGGCGCGGGCACCTGCCAGGTGCTGCTCACAGCGGTGGGCGAGTGCCTCCCCACGTTCCCAAAGAGCTAGCGATTCGTCGAGCCCCATTTGGCCAAGCTCGAGTAGTTTGACGGTTTCGACGAGCTCGTCGCGAGCTTGCTCGTATCCCATCTGCTCTACAGGAATCTGGTCATCCTGAGTTGGGTCACCGGAACCGTACACGTTGGTAGTCATTGGCCTCTCTCAGTTCTTCGCTTGATCAATCTTTGCTGAATACTCGCCCTGTGGTTTTTGGTTGCTGTGGCTGCAGTCTAATCTGCTCGCCGGATTCCGAGGGCTGCTGCCGTAATCGAACCATCTCCAACTCGGATGCGTAGTTGCGAGCCGGGCTGGGTTTGGTCGATAGACATGACGACCTCGTCCGGCGAACCATCCCGCTGTTGCACCTGAACGATGGCGTAGCCACGAGCCAGCGTGGCAGCCGGGCCAAGTGCGGACACCTTGCCACGCAACGCGGACACCGTTGCGTCTTCACGATCTAACAGCCACGTAAACCGAGCGGTCAACCGCTCACGGTGACGCTCGATGTCGTCTTCATGAGCTCTGATAGCTGTCATCGGATCGGTCAAGACAGGACGAGACTTCAAATCTGCGAGGATGCGTGATTCGCGATCCACCCACCGTCGCAAAGCAGCGGCAGAACGACCACGCATTTCTGCTATCCGACGACGTTCCTCAGCGACATCAGGAACAGTTCGCTTTGCTGCATCCGTCGGTGTTGCTGCGCGAACATCAGCGACATTATCGAGCAAAGGGTTGTCAGGCTCGTGGCCGATGGCTGACACGACGGGAGTCTTTGCGGCGCTGACCGCGCGCACCAAGGCCTCGTCCGAAAAAGGTAGAAGATCCTCGACCGAACCACCACCGCGCGCGATAATGATGACATCGACATCAGGGTTTGCATCGAGAGAAGTCAGTGCTTCCAAGATCTCGGGCACAGCCTTCGCGCCCTGGACGATGGTGTTGACAACTTCGAACTCAACCTCAGGCCACCGACCCCGAGCCACCGCCAAAACATCACGCTCTGCGGCCGAACCACGACCGGTAATCAAACCAATACGTCGAGGGAGAAAGGGGAGCGGGCGCTTCAAACGAGGATCGAAAAGACCCTCTGCCCCAAGCGCCTGCCGCAAATGTTCGATGCGAGCGAGCAACACACCAATGCCGACCGGACGCCACTGCGTGGCCCACAAAGAAAACTGACCACGCGCCGCATAGAAGGCGGGCTTGCCGCAGACCACAACGCGATCGCCAGTCTGTAAAGGATTAGCCCGCAACGCCGACGTCGAGCACGTCACCGACACCGACGCTTCCGCCGACGTATCCCGCAACGTTAAGTACGACAACTTCCACGACGGCTTCGAACTGATCTGAGCGATCTCACCCTCGACCCAAATCTGGCCGAGGCGCTCAATCCAGTCCTTTACCGCACTATTGAGATTGCGTACCTGCACCGGAGATTCCGGTGACGAATCAAGCTTTGCCATGTGCCTACTTCTACCCGATACGGCGGATTAGCGATCGCGTCGACGCGGATCGCGATCACGCGAATGCCGCGCAGCGTGACGCGGACGCTCGTACCGTGGCGGCCATTCCTCCACCCGGCGTGGTTGAACAGGGCGAGGTGATGCTTCACGACGGTTCGTCGTTACGCCGTGCTCCCCATAAGCAGTGGACTGGCCGGACGGGCGTCGCTGCTGCGCGGTGCGACGCTGTGCTTCGCGACGCACCTGCTGCGCACCCTGACCCGCCGAGGAACGGCGACGAGCCGTGCCAGCGTATGGCGACGACTGCGCTGGACGTGTGCGAGGCGTCGATGAATCGGTATCGGAACCCCACAGCCGTGGACCGTCAGCTGGACGTGCACTGGCGATAAGGCGATCGTCATTGCGTGGACGTTTAGCGGCCGGACGATCAGTGACGCGACGCTGTGGACGTCCTGTGGCTGCATGACGCGCGGCTGCTGCACCTGCACCAGTCGCAGCGGCTGCGGGCCCGACGCTGCCAACTGTGCCTACGCGACGAGGCTCCGTTGCACGGCGTGGTTCGCGACGTTCAGTCTCACGTCGACGCTCAGCAACACGGCGAGGTTCAGCCTCACGACGGCGATCTGCGCCACGTCGTGGCTCGGTCGAGCGCTTTGGCTGTGCAGCCCGGCGTCCGCCTGCCTTACGAGTTTCTTCAGCTTCCGCGGACTTCGCCAACCGACGCTTTTCTGCAGCCTTGATCAAGTCGGCTGCAGACTGCTTCTTGACTGCTGACTCGTCGTCACGTTCCTTCGACGCAGCATGCGCTGGACGACGACGGCGTCGCTTATCCGACTCCGACAAACGGCGATGTGCTTCAGTAGCTGTGCGCGTAGTTTCGGCGTCGACCTCCGCACGACGACGAGATTCCTTGCGACGCAGACGATCAGTCTTGGCATTAACCCGAGTGAGGTCGAGATAGCGCCAAATAGCGATTGCAGTACAAATCAGCGGAATCATGATCATCCACGGGAAGTACTGAACCACTGGATACGCGGCAGTAATTAAACGCGTCGTACTTGGAGTAGTCGCGGTAGCGCCACCGACCGATTGGTGTGCGAACTCAGCTGTAAACCATGACACCAGAGGTGTGATGACTGTAAAAAGCACAGGCTGCTGCGCCACCGTAATTGTCAAACCGCGTGGCACCACAACCATCGTGCCACCGATCGCAGCGACTGCGAATGCGATCAGGTAGGGAAGTCCAATGGATCCGGCGGGGATAGCGAACAGCAGGCCGACTATGCCACTGATGACAAGCAGCAGTGGCGGAACCCAGATAGGCAGCCGAAAAGATCGCGAACGACGGTTGGTGTTCGCGCGGGTTGAAGCTGATCTATCGGACACGTCTCCCGATGTTACCGTCTAAAACCATAAAAACCCGCATGGCCGACACGCGGAATTCGTGTCGTTGCGGGTATATGGAGTGTAGAAAGCGCTGGTCTGCGGTAGTGGCTTAACGACGGAACTTGTTAGTTACCGCATTGGTGAGGCGACCAAATGCGCCGGTAGCAGGCCCCTCGTTGTTGGTTCCGGCTGCAACAGCGTTGCCTGGATCGTCGAGTGCGTCGTCAGAGCTTTTCTCTCCGGAAGGATCGGTGGAAGAGTTTCCACCGAGTCGAAGCAGTGCAAGCTTGTCTCGCATGGCCCGACTTGCTTCCTCAATTCGGATACCCGAAATGGAGCCAGCTTCGGTAGCGAACTTAATGTCAGCTGCGGTCTTGTCGCCGGTGCGCAAGTCCGTGAGATCGCCCAAGTATCGGAGCCACACGGCGATGACCGCGGCGACAGGGACAGCGAGGAAAGCACCGATAATGCCGAAGAGTGTGCCACCAAGCGTGACCGACAGCAGCACGATTGCTGCGTGCAAGTTCATTGCGCGTGACTGCAGCATCGGGGACAAGACATTGCCCTCGATCTGCTGGACAGCGATAACCAGGACCAACGTCAAGACAGCTGCCGTGACGTCTACCGCTACTAGGGCAACGACGACCGCCATAAAGCCCGCGGTAAATGCACCGATGATTGGAATGAAGCCTGCAAAGAATGTTAGTACTGCCAATACCAGGGCCAGCGGTACATTCAATAGCCACAAGCCGAGGCCAATGAAGATGGCATCGATCAGCGACACCAAGGCCTGGGTACGTACGAAACCAGAAAGAGTGTTCCAGGATCGAGTCAGAACTTCAGTGAGATGCCAGCCAAGACGGCGACCTGTGATCGCACGGAGCCACGGCAGAAAGTCCTTGCCGTCCTTGACGAAGAAGAAGGTTAAAACCAACATCACACCGAGTGTGACGGCGACGCTAGATACGACTGAAACACCTTGCATGACGGTGGACGCGATATCCCCGGACTGGTTTTTCAGCCAGTTTGTCGATTCGTCGAGAAGATCGAGCAGTTGCTCGTCCTGAACATTGAAAGGAGGCGCTTGGATGATCGCCTGAATCTTCTCGATGCCCTTGACGAACTGGTGGGAAAGCTCGGGAACCTGATCCTTAACGGTAGGAGCCATAAGAGCAAAAGTGCCACCGATAACGCTGAAGGCAGCCAAAATCACGCCGATCGAGGCAAGCCCAGAGGGGACCTTGTGGCGCATAAGCCACCCTGCCGGTGGCCAGAGCACAGTGGAAACGATGAGGGCGAGGAGGATGGGAAGCAGTCCCGTCCAAACCTTTCCTAAGAATTGGAAGCCCACATAAAGGGCGGCAACCACAATGAGGAAACGCAAGCACCAACCAGCGAACCACCGTGCGCCTTCGCCAATGACATCGGCGCGGTCCAGTTCTTCAGTCTCGGAATCCTGGTTAAGTTCCTGCAGCTCCTCCCCGTACTCGGGGAGGATTGGAGTGCTGGACTCTTCCCGAACTTCATCTGAAGGGATAGAAAGTGATTGGTCCAACCGCAGAGGGTCAGAACCAATCACTTTGTCGATGAAGTCCTTCTCGTTCTGATCTGGCTGATCTGGCTGATTCGGAGTTCGTTTCTCTTCGTTCACGCTCCCCATTATGAAACACAAAACGGATTCATGGGAGAGCTGTGAGACGATTACTGAAACTATTGCTGCTCTTGCGCAGCGAGTACTTCGTTGGAGACATCGTCGCCAGTGCCAAGGGCACCGGCAACTTCGTCAGGGTTTTTCATCAAGCTCACCGTAGCGATGGCCAAACCACCCCAGATGACGATGATGAACATTGCCATCATGACGATTGCAATTCCGTCCATTTGTTACACCTCCGAAGATTCAGTCGTACGAATGTCATCGACATCGTGAACAGCTGATGGGTCGTACTTACGTGGAATGTGAGTGCCCTGACGGTATGCAGGAGTGACACCGAAGTCAGAACCTGGAGGGCCTTCCAAACGATGCTGGCCACGCCATGGCAGCAGTGCCATGGACAGGGCGCCGAACACGATGAGTGCGAGAACGCCCCAGCCGAAGGTATTGATCTGGGCATTCGAGTAGCCCTCGTAGTTCTCAGAAATCAGGCCAATCAATTCCTGCAGCAGAATGAAGCCCAGTACAACCGGGGTGATGTTGGTGACAAAGATGCGCCACAACGTGCCGACCTTGAATGAGGACACTGCGTTCAAGTGCAGCGCGAACTCATCGGTACGGCGCATGATCCAGTCGACGGCGACGATGGTGATCAGGGCAACGCCCACGATGCCAATGTTGTTGGTGAACTTGTCCACGATGTCCAGGGTGACCAGACCCGACGTGGTCGGGAATAGAACCATGGATACAACTGCCATGAGGCCACCGATGGAAATGGTTGCTTGGACGCGACCGAGATTCAGCTTGTCCTGGACGGCAGAAATGACGACCTCGATGAGGGACATCAACGACGTGAAGCCAGCGATAGCAAGCGACAAGAAGAACAGGATGCCGAACATCGAGCCAAGCCAACCTGGCATCTGCGAGATGACTGCCGGGAATGCGATGAAGGCAAGGCCGATGCCAGAGGTGGCAACTTCGTCAACGGCAACACCCTTCTGTGCAGCCATAAAACCGAGAGTTGCGAACACGCCGATACCAGCGAGAACTTCGAAGGACGAGTTAGCGAATGCGGTTACCAGACCGGAGCCGGTCAGGTTGGTGCGTGGCTTCAGGTATGACGCGTAGGTCAGCATGATGCCGAATGCAACAGACAGCGAGAAGAAGATCTGGCCGTATGCGGCGATCCACACAGAGGTATCGCTCAGTGCGCCCCAGTTCGGCGTGAAGAAGGCATTGAGGCCTTCTGCTGCGCCGTCGAGGGTCAGCGCATACACGACAACGCCAATGAACAGTACTGCCAGCAGTGGGATGAAGAGCAAGGAAACCTTGCCGATGCCCTTGTCGACGCCCAGTGCCAGAACAGCGATGATGCCCACCCACAGCAGGAGCAGCACAATGGCAATTGGCCATACGAAGTCGAGAGACATGAGGGAGGCGGTGTCTGCCTTCAAGAAGTCTCCAGCGAAGTGAGCATCTGGGTCGTCGCCCCAGCTCTTGCCGATGGACTTCCAAGCGTAAATGAATGCCCAGGCAACAATTACTGCGTAATACACAGTAATGAAGAAGGACACCAGCACCTGGATCCAGCCAATAGGCTCAGCCCACGGTTTGATGCGGCGGAACACCTTTGGAGCAGAGCCACGGAAACGGTGGCCCAGTGCAAAGTCGAGGAATAGCAGTGGAATACCTGCGGTCAAGAGTGCGACCAGGTACGGGATAAGAAACGCGCCGCCGCCTGACTCGTATGCGACGTATGGGAAGCGCCAGATGTTGCCGAGGCCGACTGCGGAGCCGATTGCGGCAAAGAGGAACGCAGCGCGGGTCGAGAACACCTCTCTTCCCTTCTTATCCCCTTGTGCTGCGGCGGATGTGCCGCGTGAAGCATTGCTCATGGTATGGAACTCCATTCTCAAAATATGGATAAAAATTTATCAGGTGAGACAAGGATTGCGAATTACCATACTTTTGGCTGGGGGTGCCTGTCTTGGAAAACGTGCAAGTGGGAAGCAATTTCGAGAATTAATTTTGACTAACAACGTTTTTCAGGGGCTTCTAAGATTCTTACACTTCATTTTCGAACCATTCCTATAGTTATTGCGTGGTGAGGATCGTCGTAAAGCCGGACAATAATGTGTGTCGCGCACAGAATTGGGCGGACGAGTGCGGGGGAGACAAGCCGGAAAGTGTGGCTGTTGCTGAATCCGATTGACGTGCCCGTAAGATGAGACGCGTGAGCCTTACACTTGGAATCGTCGGTCTGCCCAATGTCGGCAAGTCAACTCTTTTTAATGCGCTGACGCGCAATGATGTGCTTGCTGCTAACTACCCGTTCGCCACCATCGAACCGAATGTCGGTGTGGTCGAGCTGCCAGATCCTCGTCTGGACAAGCTCGCTGAGGTATTCGGTTCGGAGCGCATTTTGCCTGCGACGGTGTCTTTCGTGGATATTGCGGGCATCGTGAAGGGTGCGTCCGAGGGGGAAGGTCTGGGCAATAAGTTCCTGGCGAATATTCGTGAAGCTGATGCAATCTGCCAGGTTGTTCGCGTTTTCGCTGATGATGACGTCGTGCACGTCGACGGTCGCGTCGATCCAGCATCGGATATCGGCGTGATCGAGACTGAGCTGATCCTCGCGGATATTCAGACCATCGAAAAGGCCATTCCACGCTTGGAGAAGGAAGCCAAGAAGAATAAGGAAAAGGCCGGCGAAGTTGAGGCAGTGAAGAAGGCTCTCGAGGTGCTCGAAGAAGGCCGCACGCTGTTTGCTGCTGCAAGCGATGTCGATATGTCGAAGCTTCGCGAGCTACACCTGCTGACGGCGAAGCCATTCCTTTATGTATTCAACGCGGACGAGGAAGTGCTTGCCGACGACGACAAGAAAGCAGAACTGGCATCCGCTGTCGAACCTGCCGATTGTGTATTCCTCGATGCAAAGGCAGAGTCCGACCTGCTGGAATTGGACGAGGAGTCTCGTGCTGAGTTGCTTGCTGAGATCGGCCAGACCGAACCTGGTTTGAACTCGCTGGCACGTGCTGGTTTCCGCACGCTGGGACTGCAGACTTACCTGACGGCTGGTCCGAAGGAAGCTCGTGCGTGGACTATTCCGAAGGGCGCGACTGCTCCGCAGGCTGCTGGCGTTATCCACTCGGACTTCGAGCGTGGCTTTATTAAGGCTGAAATTGTGTCCTTCGACGACCTTGTCGAGACCGGTTCCATGGCCGAAGCTAAGGCGCAGGGCAAGCTCCGCATGGAAGGCAAGGACTACATCATGCATGACGGTGACGTCGTGGAGTTTAAGTTCAATGTCTAAGTCTCGCCCCTTAAGAAAGGGAAAAGCTATCAGTTTCGTTGACTGTCGCCCCTCGATCTAGGCCTCCAGCAATTCGACGGTTGTCGCATTGGTAGCCTTGCTATGGTGGCTGGGTGATCGTGAGCCCACGAACCAAGGTGGTGGAGATTGACGCGCGAGATTTAAGGCATGGCCGTAGATAGGGGCGAGATTCGCGAAGCAATAAAACTTCTTGCCGTTGGTGCAGCTTTTGTCGCCTGCGGTGTATTTCTGCTGCTCGCTGACAATCTCTGGATGGGAGCCATGGGCATTGCGTTTGGCTTTATGGGGCTCGCGGTAGGAATGGCAAAAGCCCTGGGAGGTACATCTCAGGCTGCCCGTATAGCGATGATCGTCGGATGTGCCGCGTTTGCCGTTACTGGGGCGCTCGCAATGATTTCGGGTATCGTCGCACCCGGTGTTTGGGGCTGGCGTAGTGGTGTTTCCGGCATTGTTGTAGGTGCGCTCTTACTTGGTTTCTTCGGTCCGGGGACATGTATCTTGATTTACCGGGAATACCGCTTGCGATGCCGCCACGGCGAATTGGCCAAGTAGGCCAACTGTTTTTGGCCCCGACGATCCCTTACAGCGTTATGCATTGTGGGATGCCATTCCCCGATGTGGGATGCCTTCCCTCGAAAAAGTAAGGGACGGTACTGTGGCCACGTTTTGCACGCCCTCGTTGTTCACCAACCTGGTTTTTCTGACGCACAACAGGTTCCGCGCCCAATATTGGTTCCTCTTACCAGACTGAATAATCACTCTTGCTGATGGTGAAGCCATGCTTGTCGGTCACGCATGTCATTTGGTTGTCTTTGACTCCGCAGGTGATGTTAGTTGCATCCGGCCGCGATGAAAGAGCAACGGTCAGTTTGGTGTTATTCGGCAAGGTTTCACTGTCCCTCGGGAACTCCCCTTGGAGTGCCCACGTTTTTGGGGCACCGGAGGTAGGTGCACCGATGTCGTCACTCCAGCCGATCAAATCGGAATCAGGTACTTGATCGCTAATACCGTCGTTGCCTCTATCGGCCATGTCCCATGAAATGGAATCCTCTCGGATGTAGCAAGCCGCCCGAAGCGGAGCAATGGAGCAGGAAATATTTCCGTCAGGCGTTGTGAAGTTGACCCCAGCGCCGCCGGTGACACTCGCTACCGAGTAATTAATCGAATCAACTTCCTCCATGTCGTCGAGCACCGCTGCGTCGTCAGACTTGTCACCGGAGCCGTCCGCATCCGTTGTCTTTTCAGTTAAGCTTTCCGACGAACCCCCGCCCGAAGATGAACCTCGGGTCGGCTGAGGACCTTTGCCTGCAGGCGAAGACGCTGTGGTGGCAGTGTCTTTCGAATCAGATGCTGATCTCTCAATGTTTTCCTGCTGTGCCTCTACGGATGCAGGAGTGCTGACGTCGTCGGTAGATCCGCACGCCACGCTAAAAGTAGCAATGAGTAAAAAGGAACCAGATGTCACGAGTAATTTCTTTGCCTCCATGACACCCACCGTAAGCCACCAACGGTAACAGGAAGCAGAGTTCATGAATTCAATTAAGAAATATGGATGTAGCTCCCAGAAACGGCGCGATTAAAGACTAAGCCAAGAACCAACGCCAATACAGGACCGTCGCAACGCTAATGAGCACGATGATGGTCTGCAGCACGGTGGGTCGCTTCTTCTGCAACGGTCTAACTAACCACACTGCAACAAGTGCCACGGTGAGAAGGCCGTTGACTATAGCCAAAATGCGTGCGACACCCGCATCGGTTCCGAGGGCGCCGAAAAGAAGCGCGAACACGGAGACACCCAGCGCCGCCTGCAGCGCGTGGAACAAGAGTGATGTCGCCGTGATGTGGGAAGCTCCACTTTCCGTATCGTGCTTCTTCCGGAAAAAGGACCACAGTTTGCGGATAACAAGGACAAGCAGCGCAACCACAGAGACGATGGACGCCACAAGGAACAACAACACACTTAACCAACGAGCGACAAACAACGCGGTGTTTTCCTTGACGTTGTCTCCGGTATACGTCTGCATTATTGGCGTATCAGTGTCGTGGTTCATCACCAGCAAAGTACTGAGTCCATTGCCGGAATCGAAAGAGTAAACGTTACCTGCAATGTGCTGGACTTTTCCAGGTCCAATAGCCAACCGATAGGTATTTGCGTCCGTATCCTTTTTCAGTGGCAAGATTCCGCTCATATATCGCAGGAACTTGTTCGCATCGTTGGGGATGTTCGCCCGTGCATTCGTGTAGACACCGGCAAGATCTGGCGGTTCTCCGGTACTTGGTTCGATATCTCCGGGAACGTAATCACCAAAGAACTCTTGTAGCAATCCGTAGGAATAGCTTGTCTCTCCGACCTCATTTGTCATGACGACGATGCCACGAGCAGAATCTGGATCAACGAAAATGGTGGAGGTATAGCCTTGAGTATTTCCACCATGCCCCAGCACACCATTCCCATACGGAAGTAGCCACATTCCGTGTGAGTTCTGAATGATGTCGGTTCCCTTATAGAAGGTGCTGCCAGCAAAGAAGGTGGTGAGCGTTTCCGGTTCGTCGAAAAGCGCGCGTGATTGTTCGGAATCGGGGACAAGTGCCTGTCCGAAGGTCATGAAATCTTTCAGTGTGCCAATTGCGGAGCCAGCTGGATAGAGCTGAATATAGGAGCGAGCTGTGCCGTAGCGTTCATCGACGCCTTCGAGCAATTGATATGACTTGTTTGCGTCACGACGTTTCGACACCGATGGATTATCGCTTTGGTCAGGCGAAATCGAGGTATCGGTCATCTCGAGTGGAGCAAAGATCTCTTTCTGAACATAGTCAGAGAAACTCTGTTTACCGATCTTTTCGACGATCAACGCCGCCAATGCGGCGCCGTAGTTCGAATACGAAGTGATCGTTTTCGGTTCGTAGATCTGGGCAGGCTGGTAGTGCTTTAGAGCTTCCTCGAGTTCCAGGATTTCGTCGGGGTGTTCAGTTTCAGGGGGATAAGGAATCTCCGCGAATCCAGCTTGATGGTTCATTAGGTCCTGGATGGTGAACGGCTTGTCGAAGGTCAAGCCGGTGTCATCGAGGTACGTACTTGCGTCATCATTGAGATCGATCCGACCCTGCTCTTCGAGTTGCATCAATGCTACCCAGACCAACATTTTTGTTACGGATCCCCACTCGAATACAGATTCCTGGGTTGTTGGAATTGAGTTTTCAATATCCGTGTGACCGTAATAGGCACTGACCGAGTCTTTGGCATCGAAGTAGCCGATAGCTACGGCAGCGGTTGCTTCTTTGCGGGGCTCGTAGAAGTCATTTAGTAGAGCTGTTACCGCCTTTTCGTCGCCGGGTGGCGGGGTGGTAGGTGGCGCTGCGTAGGAGGGGGAGGGACACCCAAGGGCCAATAATAGGAAGGCGAATGTAAGGACGATATAGTTCCGAAAAGTCAAGGTCTTTGACATGGCAACTCTTTCAACGGCGGTAACCCCAGGATATCAAGGGTATTTCCGGTCCGACTGAGGTAAGATTGCCCCTGCTGGCTCGGTTCTGGCGCGTTCTCGTATTTCAGCCGTCAGTTCGTCACCAAACCCCGGGCAGCAGGATTCGTCGTGAAGCGGGGTAGTCGGGGAAATGCTCGTGGTACCACCGCTGATTGCTGCGGGCGCGCGGAATGAGATTCGCGCACGTCCAAACTGCAAAAGTAAGTCCCGCGAGGCTCCACGTGAGGATGGCGAAGCCGATCCACTCGACTATTTCGCCCAGCAGATTCGGGCTGGTGACCCAGCGGAACGCGCCGCCATGAGGGATTTTGTAATCAGTCTCGCCGGGTGCTCGCAGGCTCAACAGAATATTGTCGCTGTGCCAGTTGAGAGACATTCCAATGACAAAGAGAGCAAAACCGATGATGAATCGTGGGTCGGAGAACCAGTCGACCCCGCGGTTGAGACGTAACAGGTCAGCACCTAAAAACGAACCGTTGACGGTATTGAATAGCGCTGACATGAGCATGACGGATAACGGCATCGTTTTGCCTTGTGTTTTCGTCCGCCATGGATAAATCAGTGCGCGATTGACGTAGTGAATTGTCAGCAGCGTGGCCATGAACAGCGTGGTTTTCGTTGGTGTCGTGTCTGCTAAAACAAGCACTGCGAAAAAGCTGACGAGTACGACAGCTTCCATGAGGAACCACGCAAGCTGATTGGGTACGCCCGGCCCCCAGCCAGATCGGGCACGGCGACCGTAGGGTGCGTCGATAAACCACAACGCACAAAGGGCCACGAAAGCTAGAACCAACCAGGAGTACATGAGTAGGTTCAGTGAAATGCTGGGGAACACAATCTCCATCGTAGCCGTGAAGGGAAAGTAAAATGGCTGGTAGAGATTGTGCTGTTTGCTACTGTGTGGGTGTTGGTAAGGAGAATCTACGATGCGCAACGCCACATCCCGGCATGTGTGGACCCTGGCAGACATGCCAGATCTCACCGGGCAAACTTGGCTTATTACTGGCGCTACCCGTGGACTTGGACTTGAAACTGCCCGCGCTGCATGCGCTGCTGGTGCCCATCTGATTCTCGCGGTTCGAAACACCGAGCGTGGCGACGACATCGCTGCCCAATTGGGAAACGCCGAAGTGGTGGCGCTGGACCTCGCTGATCTGCGTAGCGTGCGCGCCGCGGCCACTCAGGTACTTGAGTGCGGTCATCGAATCGATGTCCTGGTCAATAACGCGGGTGGTTCCACTACACACCGGACTGAAACCCGCGATGGCTTCGAATGGCATCTTGGTGTCAACGTTCTCGGGCCATTCTTATTCACGAACCTGATTCTCGACCGTGTGCTGCGCAGGGTCGTCATCGTCGCTTCGACCATGCATCGCTTTGGAAAGTTCGACTTTTCGGATCCACATTTTCGGAACCGACCATGGCATCAAGTGGCTGCGTATAGCCAGTCCAAGCTCGGGAATCTGTTGTGGGCGCATGAACTCACGCGACGCCTGCAGGCTGACAGACGTGGCGTAGACGTGCAGATTTCTCATCCAGGCTGGGCAAACACTGCCATGGGTAATCCTGCGCGAACATCATGGGGAAAGAAGATTGTTGCCCCAGCTTCTTCTCTACTGGCCAATCCCACACAACAAGCAGCCCTGACAACGTTGTTCGCGGCGACTCAGTCTTTGCCGCCCTGTAGTTTCATTGGTCCCGATGGGATCGGTGGACTGCGTGGGTACCCAACCGTTGTTCGTCCGGCGAAGAAGGCAACTGATGACGCGTTAGCACAGCAATTATGGGATTTCGCAGCAAGCGAAACCCAGTTAGCGAAGTAGCCAATGGCATCTCCCGACAATATCCTGCTGTACCTGCCCGAAGAGCAAGAGCAAGAAGTACGCAGCATCTTCGCTGCGCTGGCCGAGCGTGGATTTCCCGTTCAGCATCAGACACCGCACATCACCGTTACGTTTTCGCCGATGATGGATATGCGCGTCGTCGCAAAGGCTGCCGAGTTGTTGCCTCCGGTAATTCCTGCGCAGTTCCGCCGAGTCGGAACTGTGGTGTTTGGTACGAAGCGGAAACAGACTGTTGCGTGGCTTCTCGAAACCACCGATGAACTGGAGGAAGCGGCGCGAACGCTCAGTGGAATGAACCCGGATGGTAGGGGATTGCGGTGGACTCCGCACCTCACCATGGGGCTGCGATTGCCCCGCGACATCGTTCCCGAATACATTCGCGCGCTCGACGAAGTCACGTCGCCCCACTTCAAAGAACTGACCGCAGATTGCGCGGCCTTTTGGCGTCCGTTGACCAAGGAAATGACAATTTTGGCGTGAGAGTATGTACGCGCTTTGTGGCCTCAGGCGAACAGGGTTAGCCAAATTTGCCACGGTAAAAAAATGTGACCTGGGTCGCAGTACAACGGCGTTAACGTTGGCTTGTGTTCACTCGTAGATCGGGTGGGCGCCGAAAAGCCTACCCCCAACTTTTGGAGGTGAATTCGCGTGGCCTAATTGAGCCTTGGGTCCTGTTCAGATGTCCGGATAACTGCAAATATATGCATAGAAACCCTATCCTTCCGGGGCTAAGAGGAAACTGAGAAATTCGCAAGCTTTGCATTTACGGGGATCTTCACATGGTTGCAAATGGTGTGATTTACACCTCAATACACCCGTGAACTGCAATGATGTGACAACGATAAATCTGCTGTATAGCGTCTCACATAGTCTTAACAACGTGGCTTAGGTCACTATCTAGTGAGAGGTGGATAATGAATCCTTCTGCCCCAACTCCGGAAGAGTTCCTCGAAATGAGTGAATCTCAGGAGTTTGACGAGCTGCGCGGAACCTTCCGCAAGTTCGCGTACCCAGTCACCATCGCCTTCTTGGCGTGGTTCATCTTCTACATCGTCACCGCAACGTATGCGTCTGACTTTGTATCAACTCGCGTTTACGGCGCTATTAACGTCGGCATGATCCTTGGTCTGCTGCAGTTCGTCACTGCTGGCCTGGTCACGTGGGCATATGTCCGATTTGCCGACAACAAGCTTGACCCAGCCACCGCAGCTATCCGCGAAAAGCTGGAGAACACCCCACGCTCGACCGGATCTCACGAAGGCCAGGTGAACTAATATGCAGCTTCTTGCAGCTGAGCAGATTTCTACGGGTAATCCACTGCTCAACATCTCGATCTTTATCCTGTTCATCGTGGCAACGATGACGATCGTCGTTCGCGCTACTCGCCAGACCTCCCAGAAGGGTTCTGACTTCTACACCGGTGGCGCATCCTTCTCCGGTTACCAGAACGGCCTCGCTATTTCCGGTGACTACCTCTCCGCAGCAGCATTCCTCGGTGTTACTGGCGCGATTGCACTGAATGGTTACGACGGCTTCCTGTACTCGGTTGCCTTCCTTATTGCTCTGCTGGTTGCGCTGGTGCTCGTTGCTGAGCCGCTGCGTAACACTGGTCGATTCACCATGGCGGACGTTCTGTCCTTCCGACTGAAGCAGAAGCCAGTTCGTATGGCCGCAGCTATTTCGACGCTTGCGATTTCGCTGTTCTACCTCATTGCGCAGATGGCGGGTGCTGGTGGCCTCGTTGCACTGTTGCTCGGCGTTGAAGGCAAGACTGCACAGTCTGCAGTTGTAGCCATCGTGGGTGTTCTGATGATCGTATACGTCCTCATCGGCGGCATGAAGGGCACTACCTACGTTCAGATGATTAAGGCAGTCCTCCTCGTTGGTGGCTCCGTCATTATTACGATCCTGACGTTTGTTGCGGTCAAGGGTGGCTTCAACGCAGTTCTCGAGTCCGCAGTTGCAAACCACCCTAAGGGCGATTCAATCCTGAACCCTGGTCTGCAGTACGGCAAGAATGAACTGACCAAGCTGGACTTCATCTCCCTCGGCCTCGCGCTGGTCTTCGGTACCTCGGGTCTGCCACACGTACTGATGCGCTTCTACACCGTGCCAACCGCTAAGGAAGCACGTCGCTCCATCACCTGGACCATCGTTATCGTCGCGATCTTCTTCCTCATGACCGTCGTCATGGGCTACGGCGCAGCCGCACTGGTTGGCCCGGAGCAGATTGCTAACGCTCCAGGTGGCGCCAACTCCGCTGTTCTGCTGCTGTCCTCGAAGGTTGGCGGCACCATCTTTATGGCATGTATTTCCGCTGTTGCCTTTGCGACGATCCTCGCTGTTGTTGCTGGTCTCGCAATTACCGCATCTGCGTCGGTTGCTCACGACATTTACAACTCTGTCATCCGTGACGGCAAGGCTACGGAAGAAGAGCAGGTTCGCGTTTCCCGCATCACTGTTGTTGTCATCGGTATCCTGGCAATCGTCCTGGGCATCGGTGCTATGGGTCAAAACATCGCGTTCCTGGTTGCACTCGCCTTCGGTATTGCTGCTGCGGCTAACCTGCCAACCATCCTGTACTCGCTGTACTGGAAGAAGTTCAACACCATGGGTGCTCTATTCTCCATCTACGGTGGCCTGCTGACTTCCATCATCCTCATCATCTTCTCGCCAGCAGTATCCGGCGCAGAGACCTCGATGCTGCCAAACGCTGACTTCGCATGGTTCCCACTGACGAACCCATCGATCGTCGCAATCCCAACCGGCTTCATCCTGGGTATCATCGGTACCTTGATTGGCAAGCCTGACAACTTCCCACTCAAGCGCGCTGAGATGGAAGTTCGCTCCCTCACGGGTGTGGGCGTCGAAAAGCCAGTCGAGCACTAATAGATCGCTGGTTTTGAGCTAGGTAAATCACTCGCATACGAGCGGGCCTGGAGTTCACATGAACTTCGGGCCCGCTTTGCTGTGTGTGGAGGGGAACGCAGGTGCTTGATGTTTCGTGTGCGGTTTCGCTTGACGACGGTGTCGTCGTGAAGCTGTGGTCACGAGAAAACGGGGAGCGGGCACCGGGGAGGCGCGGGGAGGGCGCTCGCGAGGGTAAGCCAAAGCTAAAGCGTGTCTGTGCTTTCCAATCGGCTCGGTAGCTCCTGTGCAGCCCGGGTTGGTGTGGTAAAACCCCAGGTCGCGATTCCCGGGGCTGGGCCGCAGAAGAGCCATCGAGCCGATTTGAAGTGGTCAGAGGCGCGAATGATTGAGGCGATAGTGGCGTCGGGTCTCTAGGGAATAAAGTCGTAGCTATTCAGGCGAAGCATTCCGAGGGGGCAGACCAGTATCTGAGGGGAAGTAGTCTGGTCGGCTGTGATCCTGATGGTGACGGTGGAACCCTCGTGCTGAGGCCAGTTCGCGCTGGCCGTTCATCAACTCGCCGGCAGTTTTGCGAGTCACCGTGGCGAAGCTCACCTTCGAAAATGCCCAGTTCACAGTGCTTTAACCGCGTGGAACAACATATTCGACAAGTTTCGCTTTTTGCGCGCCAAGTTTCGCCCATTCACCCTCAAACTCAACAACTGCAATTGCGCTCGTGGGGAATTTAACGTCCATTTGCGCCCATCCTGGATGGTCATCTTCTGCCGCAATTTCCCTTACCATCTCCTCAACTCCTGGGAAGTGTCCGAGCAGCAAAGCGACCGACACTGATTCGGGAAGGGTTCTCGCTAGCTCAATGTTCTCCGCGCCATTGACCTCATAAATTTCGTCATGGAACGTCACTTCCTGCGCTCGCGCTCCACCGTCCACTGCGCGTGCCCATGTCTCACGGGTTCGCGCCGAAGACGAGCACAGCACTCGCTCAATGTCCCAGCGTTTGCCCAGCCATGCCCCGGCAGCAGGTGCGTCACGACGGCCCCGCTTATTCAACGGTCGTTGAAAGTCTGGTTTGCCGGTCTTCCAAGAGGATTTCGCATGTCGCATCACGATTAAAGTCTTCGCACTCATGCCCGCATCGTACCTGGGAAAATGCCTGGTCATGGCTTTGTTGATTGGTGGCTGGGATCGTCGCAAAGCAGGTGGCGCAGAAGTGAAGCTATGGGATCCAAAAATATATCTCCAAAAAGTGTGTTCAGGGTCACAACTTTGCGGTATGGTGCGTTCACTAAGAGTTAGTGACTGCCATCACACCCCGAAGGTAAATCTAACGAGACTCGTCCAACGCAGTGCTTCAAAACGAATAGTGCTTCACAGTCAAGGCCCCCAACCCATAGGGCCGTAACCAAAGGTTTGGTGACACCATGACCTCCGTAATTGACCCACCTCAAAAGAATGAATTCGACGGTCGCGGCTTCTCCCTGGAAGACCGCTACACACGCGAAGAAGGAACCGTATTCCTTACCGGCATCTCGGCGCTCGCCCGCATGGTGCGCGACCGCGCCGCGCTTGACCGACGCTTGGGATTGCGCACGGCATCCCTGATCTCCGGCTACGAAGGCTCGCCACTTGCCGGCTACGACCTCGAAATCGCTGGCAAAGCAAAGCGATTCCTGGATCCTTACGACGTCGTCCACAGACCAGCTCTCAACGAAGAAATCGGCGCGACCTCGGTCATGGGGTCGCAGCTCGCAGCGCCGAAGGCACCACTCGATGGAGTAGTGGGCTACTGGTACGGCAAGGCACCAGGTCTCGACCGCGCTGCCGATGCGCTTCGCCACGCGAACTTGATCGGCACGAATCATCGCGGCGGAGCCGTAGCGCTGGTCGGTGATGATCCAGGGGCGAAGTCGTCGACAGTTCCATGTGCCTCCGAGATGGCGTTGGCTGACTTGTACATGCCAATCCTGTATCCATCTGATTCGCAAGACATCCTCGATATGGGCATCCATGCAGCCCTGATGTCGCGCACCTCCGGCCTGTGGACGTCGCTGAAGATTTCGGCGCACGTTGCCGACGGTTCGTCGACAGCCGAAGTATCTCCAGACCGCATCACTCCAGTTTTGGAACCACTAGGGGACAGCCCGCACATCCCAAGCGGACGATTGTTGGGCAAATCGCTCATGGAGCTGGAGCAGAACCAGTTGACCACTCGTATTCCACGTGCACTGGAGTACGCGCGTCTCAATGGCATCAACAAGATGGTGACCTACACCGGCGACGACCGCATCGGTATCGTCGCAGCAGGTAAGACCTATCTTGATGTGCGTTCAGCGATGCTGCGCATGGGCATCGACGAAGACGAGATGAACCGTCGAGGCATTCGCCTGCTGAAGCTCGGCATGGTGTACCCAATGGAGCGGGACATGCTATTCCGCTTCGTCGAAGGCCTTGATGAAGTCATCGTCGTCGAAGAGAAGCGTGACTTCATTGAAACGATGATTCGTGAGATCCTCTACGATCACCCGCGCACCCCTAACGTGCGTGGCAAGTCCAATGAAGACGGCTCGACGCTCTTCTCTCGCTTCGGTGAGCTGGACATTGATTCGGTGACTACTGGCCTCGCGCATCGACTCGGTACTGTCCACGGCATTGAGGCAGCACAGCGCTGGGTTGAGCGTGAGTCCAACAAGCGCACACGCATCAACCTGCCACTCGCGCAGCGCACGCCGTACTTCTGCAGTGGTTGCCCACACAACTCGTCGACAAAGGTGTCCGACGATTCGCTGGTCGGCGCTGGTATCGGTTGCCACGCAATGGTGTTGCTCCAGCCAGAAAAGCAGGTCGGCAACGTCATCGGCGTGACCCAGATGGGCGGAGAAGGCGCGCAGTGGATTGGCATGGCACCGTTCGTCAAGGAGAAGCACTTCGTGCAGAACCTCGGCGACGGCACCTTCGACCACTCTGGATCGCTAGCAGTCCGTGCTGCTGTCGCTGCTGGTGTGAACATCACCTACAAGCTCCTGTTCAACGGCACAGTCGCCATGACCGGTGGTCAGGACCCAGTGGGAGGCAAGACCCTCGTCGAGACTCTGCACTTGTTGAAGGCGGAGAAGGTCGGGCGCATCGTCGTCACGACCGACAATGTCGCGCAGACCAAGAAGCTGGGGCTTCCATCGGGCATCGAGGTGCGCCACCGACGCGATCTCGCCGATGTACAGCGCGAACTCGCAGCGACCCCTGGCGTGACTGTCTTGGTCCATGACCAGCACTGCGCAGCGGAAAAGCGCCGCAAGCGTAAGCGCGGTGCGTTCCCAACCCCGAATCAGCGGGTCGTCATCAATGAGCGCATTTGTGAGGGCTGTGGCGACTGCGGTGAGAAGTCCAACTGCCTGTCCGTCCACCCTGTTGATACCGAATTTGGTCGCAAGACCCGAATCGATCAGTCGACCTGTAACCTCGACTTCTCCTGCTTGGAGGGCGATTGCCCATCATTCATGACAGTCTCGATCCCAGAAGCTGGCGAACGCAAGCAGGGATTGAACATCGTGAAAAAGGTCAACGCGCCGGAACTTTCCGATCAGGATCTACCAACGCCAACAAACCCTATTTCGCTTGACGATGCCGGCGGTTTCGGCATGCGCATAACCGGTATCGGAGGAACCGGCGTTGTCACGGTGTCTGCGGTGTTGGCAACGGCAGCAGTTATCGACGGTAGCTACTCGCGAACCTTAGATATGACGGGACTCGCCCAGAAGGGTGGCGCGGTGGTGTCTGACGTGAAGATTTCGGCGCGCCCAACACCACAGGCTGCGAAGATCGGCAAGGGAGAGGCTGACCTCTACCTGTGTGCTGACGGTCTGGTCGGCGCTGACAGCACAAACTTGAAGGCTGCATCCACCGATCGCACCACTGCTGTGCTGTCCACCACCAAGGTCCCAACTGGCCAGATGGTGACCGACACGAAAACTACGTATCCACAGGCTGACGAGATTTCCGGCCGAATCGCGGAGTCCACTCGCCGCCTGGTGCAGCTCGACCCGATTGCCTTGTCGGAAGAGCTTTTCGGCGATTCCAGCGCTGCGAACATGGTGCTCGTTGGTGCTGCGTACCAGGCGGGAGCGCTGCCAATTTCCGCGGAGGCGATCGAAAAGGCCATCGACCTCAACGGTGTTGCAGTTGACCGCAATATCCAGTCTTTCCGACGCGGTCGCCAGACCATCGCCGACCCACAGAGCCTGGAAAAGACATTGGTGTCTCTCCGTCCGGCACCAAAGCCTGCGCCAACGCAGACGTTGCCGGAGATCATTGATCTCCGAATCGCTGAGCTGACTGAGTACCAGGATGCCGAATACGCTCGACGTTACGCGGAACGAGTCGATGCGGTTCGACGCGCAGAAGCAACCATCGCGCCGGGATCCACCATGCTCGCAGAGTCGGTAGCCCGCTACTTGCACAAGCTCATGGCGTACAAGGATGAGTACGAAGTTGCTCGCTTGGCGACGGACCCATCGGTCGCCGCCGACATTGCAGCTGATTTTGGCCCTGACGCGAAAATGTCGATCCGCCTTCACCCACCAATGCTTCGAGCAATGGGAATGAAGAACAAAATGACGCTCGGACCGTGGGCTCAACCAGTGTTGAAGACGCTGTCGAAGGGTAAGAAGCTTCGCGGCACTCGGTTTGATGTTTTTGGCAAGACCCACGAGCGTCAACTGGAGCGCGAGCTGTTGGCGGAATACGAGCAGTTCGTTGACTCGTTGATCGCGCACATCGAGAACACCCCTGATCTTGACCTGAACTGGCTCACTCGGGCTGCAACCGCAGCAGCGCTGCCTGATCTGGTTCGCGGTTTCGACACCATCAAGCTTCGTACTGCGAAGGAATACCGAGAGGAGCTAGCAAAGCAGCGTCAAGAGCTGTTTTAAACCCGGGCGGTACGTCACGGACCTGGGTACGCTGAGGTTCGTGAAGTTCCTTAACGATGTCACCCCGCCATACGAACTGACCTACAACGACGTTTTCATGGTTCCGTCCCGGTCGGACGTGGGATCACGCATGAGCGTCGATCTGTCTACCAATGACGGAACGGGCACAACCATTCCGTTGGTTGTTGCGAATATGACTGCAGTGTCGGGTCGTCGGATGGCTGAGACGATTGCTCGTCGGGGTGGCATCGCCATTTTGCCGCAGGATGTCCCTGCTGAAATTGCCGCAGAGACCATTGCCAAGGTCAAAGCGGCTCATTTGGTTTTCGATACCCCGATTACCGTGAAGCCTCACCACACGGCAGGCTACGCCCGGCATCTGCTGCCGAAACGTGCGCACGGGGCGGCCATTGTCGTCGATGGTGAAGTTCCGGTGGGGTTGATCACTGCCCGCGACTTGGAAGGCGTAGACAATTTCGCGCAAGTCGGCACACTCATGAGTACGAGCCTGATGACGCTCCCGGACACCATCGAGCCGCGCGAGGCGTTTGATCTCCTTGTGTCGTCAGGTCGAAAATTGGCACCCGTCGTCACGCCAGAGGGAGCTCTCGCCGGAATTCTGACGCGCAAGGCGGCGCTGCGCGCGACGGTGTACACGCCGGCCGTGGATGCTCAAAACCAGCTGCGTGTCGGCGCTGCCATTGGCATCAACGGTGATGTGGAAGGTCGCACCCGCACACTATTGGCTGCTGGAGCCGATGTGTTGGTCGTGGATACGGCGCATGGACATCAAGAATCAACAATTGATGCTTTGCGACGAATCCGCGCACTTGACCCTAAGGTTCCCGTCGTAGCAGGAAATGTGGTGACTACGCAGGGAGTGCGCGATCTGGTTCGGGCAGGTGCGGACATCGTCAAGGTGGGTGTTGGGCCAGGAGCTATGTGCACAACGCGCATGCAGACCGGTGTGGGGCGACCACAGTTTTCGGCGGTCTTGGAATGCGCTGCGGCAGCTAACGAGCTTGGTGCGAGCGTGTGGGCTGACGGAGGTGTGCGTCATCCCCGCGATGTCGCGTTGGCACTTGCGGCAGGTGCATCCAACGTCATGATCGGTTCGTGGTTTGCCGGTACCCATGAGTCGCCCGGAGATCTCCACTTTGATGTTGATGGTTCGCCGTACAAGGAGTCCTTCGGCATGGCTTCGCACCGTGCCGTCGAGCATCGCAACGCATCGGTAGAGGCATTTGAGAAAGCCCGTCGACAGATGTTTGAGGAAGGAATCTCCTCGGCGCGCATTTACTTTGAAGGCGGTCGTGGTGGGGTAGAAGACCTGGTGGACAAGATTGTGTCAGGAGTGCGTTCTTCCTGTACATACGCAGGTTCTGCAAATGTGAAGCAGTTTCACGAGCGCGCAGTGGTGGGTGTACAGTCTGCTGCAGGTTTTGCCGAGGGAGAGCCTCGCGCAACCAGCCGCTAGCTGGCGACTTCAGAAAGCAACTCACCACACATGACAGACGTACTTTTCGCATTCGCGTTAACGATGGCTGCCGGCCTCTCTACAGGTATCGGCGGCCTCGTTTCTGTGCTGCGCAAAAATCCAGGCCCGCGGTTTATGGCTGGTGCGCTGGGCTTTTCCGCGGGCGTGATGTTGTATGTATCGTTCCTCGAAATTTTCCCCGAGGCAATCGACAAGCTTGGCGAGTCTTTCGGAAATGTAGGTGGCAACTGGGCTGCTGCAGGTGCATTCTTCGCCGGCATCGCTGTCATTGCCGTCATTGACCGCCTTGTTCCAGAACCCATTAACCCCCACGAACCAGGCGTCCAAGCGGACCCCAAACTCGCCGCACAACGTCGCACCCTGATGAAGATGGGTGCGATGACTGCCCTGGCTATCGCCATCCACAACTTTCCGGAGGGCTTTGCGACGTTCATCGCTGCTCTGGAAGATCCAACTCTTGCAGTGCCAGTTGCTGTGGCTATCGCTATCCACAACATCCCTGAGGGAATTGCTGTCGCGGTACCTGTGGCGCAGGCATCGGGGAGCCGTGCGAAAGCCATTCGCTGGTCTTTCCTTTCGGGCTTGGCTGAACCTGCTGGTGCTCTGGTGGGTTATTTGCTGCTCATGCCGTTTCTGGGGCCAGCCGCGATGGGCATTGCCTTCGGGATGGTCGCCGGTGTCATGGTGTTTATCTCCTTGGACGAACTACTGCCAACGGCAATCGCTACTGGAAAACACCACACTGCCATTTACGGCTTAGTTCTAGGCATGGCAGTCATGGCAGTGAGTCTGCTGCTGTTTCTGGCATAAGCACTGTGGTTCGCAGGCACTGTGATCCGTGAGCACTCCGGTCGACAGCCCGCGGGAATTGCCGAAACTGGCTACAGTGAAGTTCTATTCGTTAACGCTTCTATCGGGGGGAATGGAGCACACATGTCATCAACACCACTTTTTCAGCGAATCCGCCTTGCAGATTCCGACCATTGTCCATGCTCAATCCCGGGGGATGGTGCGAGCTCGGCCGAAGGAACCGTCGTCACGTATGGGGATTGTTGTGCGCCGTTGCATCGGTTTGAACGGCAGGCTGAGACTGCAGTGGAGTTGATGCGGGCGCGATACAGCGCGTATGCAGCCCATGAAGCTGACTACTTGTGGAAGACATGGCATCCGAGGCGACGACCTGAGCTCATCACGTTTGATGATGGCGTGGAATGGCTGGGGCTGGAGATCCTCGACACGGTCGACGGTGGGGTGGGACAGCGATCTGGCATTGTCGAGTTCCGCGCGTACTTTACTGACGCGCAGGGACGCGGAGAGTTCTGGGAGCGCTCCACATTTGAGATGCGGGCAAAGCGCTGGATGTACATCGAGGGCGACGTGTCCATTGACAACGTCGCCCTCAATAGGAAGTGACTCCTGCTGGAGTGGTGAGCCAGGCTAGGCTGTTTCCTTGTTTGCGTCCTCACGTGCAGCAATTGCGCCACCTGGAGTAACGCTGGAGATAACAGCGCGACCATCGGTGCGCTTATCCGACGGTGCGGAGTCACCATCGGAGTGATCCGTTGCGTTATCGTGCGACTTCTTGTGGCCGAATGGCAGTACGTGGAGAACAGCGACGATGATGGAACCCCAAATCGCACCAAACACCAGGGATCCGGCAGTGTTGACTAGCCAGGCGAGGAAGCCAGCTGGAACCATTGTTTCTAGGTGGTGAACCTGCGCGTATGGCCAGTGCCAGCCCAACTCGTCCAGACCGACCAGCATGATGTGGCCACCCACCCACAGCATTGCAAACGTGCCAATGACACCAATTGTGGACAGCACAACAGGCATGGCCTTGACCAGGCCCATGCCGAACTTTGCGGCAAAACCTGTGTGCTTCTTTGCCATGTGCAGGCCGATGTCATCCATCTTCACCAGCAACCCGACGACACCGTAGACCAACAAGGTCAGTGCAATGGCTACGACAATGAGAATGATCGTGCGATTCACGATCGGCTGGTCAGCAACCTCATTCAGCGAAATCACCATGATCTCTGCCGACAAAATCAGGTCGGTGAAGATCGCGGTCTTCACAAGTGTGTCTTCGTCGCGAGGAGCCTTGTCCTCGGCTGCAGCGTGCAGATCAGCGTCGGGATTGCGCTTGTGCGCGATCTTCTCCCAAACTTTCTCCATGCCCTCGAAGCACAAGTAGGACCCACCAAGCATCAGAATGGGGGTGAGCGCCCACGGCAGGAACTGGCTGAGCAGCAATGCGATTGGGAGGATAATCAACAACTTGTTGACCAGCGACCCCTTCGCGATTCGCCAAATCATCGGAATTTCGCGTTTAGGCTGAATGCCGTCAACGAACTGTGGCGTCACAGCGGCATCGTCAACGACCACGCCAGCTGCCTTCGCACCAGCTTTAGAGGCAGCGGCTGCGATGTCATCAGTCGAGGCCGCAGCAGCCTTAGCGATCATTGCGATGTCATCAAGAAGGGCGACTAGGCCACCACTCATGCGATGTCTCCTCGGTGCAATTGCTGATAGGTCACGTTCTGGGATTGCATGCGGTCATATTATCTGTAAAACGGTCAAACCACCGGCAACTTCACCCGTACGCGCACGACATGGCAGAATCCTTGAACTATGACGGATCCACAGCAGCCCACTTCACGCCGCCCCTCTTTCGCCGAAACCTACGCCCAGGTGCAGGCAGGTTTGGGGAAGCTTCCCGACGAGCCGAATGCGCAAGCAGAAACGAACGAACCACAGCGCAACACTCGTCCTGTGTTCGCATTGGTTGTTGTTGATGCGCAGAATGACTTCGCCGAAGGAGGAGCGCTGGGGGTTGATGGCGCGATTCAGGCGTTCCGTAACACCTATCGCCATGTTGCAGGAAGTGCCGGAAAGTACTCGGTACTAGTTACTACGCGCGACGCACATATCGATCCAGGTGAGCACTGGTCTGATACCCCAGATTTCGTAAATTCCTGGCCACGACATTGCGCCGAGGGCGAACCAGGTTCTGAAATCCACGCAGACATGCAGCGTGCGTTGGATTACTTTGCCGTCATCAATCCGCAGGCAGTGCGCATTGATGTAGCAAAGGGTGCGTACGAAGCAGCGTACTCAGGTTTCGAAGGTGTCACTGAGGCGCAGGTGCCACTCGTCGAGGCACTTCGCTCCGCTGAGGTGCAGAACCTTGATGTCGTGGGAGTGGCCACGGATCACTGCGTCCGGGCAACAGTCCTCGATGCCCTGAAGGAAGGCTTTACCGTTCGAGTCTTCACTGACCAGATCGCAGCTGTGTCCGCGGAGACCGGCGACGCAGCTCTTGCCGAAATGGAAGCAGCCGGCGCCGAGATTATCCGCTAGTAGGGTGCGACGAGCACGGGGCTAACCGAAGCGAACGTCCTCCAACGAAACTGGGGACAGCTCCTTATGCAGGCGAGACGTGTCAACGTACTTGCCCGCATGGGTAATGAATCCTGCAACAGCGTCGTCGTCGAGTTCGCGTCGTACCTTCGCCGGAATGCCAGCCGCGAGAGACCGAACCGGGATTTCTTGGCCCTCGAGGACAACGGCACCGGCAGCGATGAGTGAGCCGGTGCCTACCTTCGAGTGGGAGAGCAACGCGGACTTCATGCCAACCAGCGTGCCGTTCTCAACTGTGGTGCCGTGGATAAGTGCCATGTGTCCGACAGTGACGTCATCTCCGATGATGGTTTCAGCGTCTTCGTCGACGTGAATGGTGGAATTGTCCTGAATATTGGTGCGTTCGCCGATACGGATCGAGTTAATATCGCCACGCAGGACGCAACCGTAAAACACAGAAGAGTCAGCGCCGATTTCGACGTCGCCGATAATGACCGCGCCAGGTGCAATCCACGCATCCTTGTGGATACGAGGAATCTTTCCGTTGCAGGGGAGAATGACTGGGGCAGGGGCAGAAATAGTTTCGTTGCTCATACTGTGCGATTGTGCCAGGGAAGTTTGCGCACGTCCCGGAAATTCCTAATTCATGGGGATAGAGTGGCCTCATGATTTTTATCGTCGTGAAGTTCAATGTGAAGCCTGAATACGCCGACTCTTGGATGGAGCATGTCGCTGAGTTCACAACTGCGACGCGCGCGGAGTCTGGAAACAAGTGGTTCGACTGGTCGCGGTCAGTAGAAAACCCACAGGAATACGTGCTCGTCGAGGCATTTGACGATGACGCAGCTGGCGCGCACGTCAATTCTGACCACTTCCAGAAGGCCATGGAGACCATGCGCCCACTTCTGGTGGAGACGCCACGCATTGTGTCGCAGTCCTTGGAAGGTAAGGCCGACTGGGACCGCATGGGTGAGCTAGAGGTGAATTAGCGTCACCAACGGTGGGGTTGCTGTCGCAAAACCCCGCCGTGCCATCGTGCAGGTGTAGAAAATCAAGTCGTTTGCCAAATATCACTCGCAGAGTCAGCGCGGGCGCTAGCGTAGAAAACGAAAGCGTAAATCTCGCGTTACTTTTCGGGAAAAGGAAGAGACTTCATGGCAAACGAAATCACTCGTGTTGGTGTTGTTGGTGCTGGCCAGATGGGCTCCGGCATTATCGAGGTATGTGCCAAGGCTGGTAGCGACGTTCTCGTATGGGAAGCAAAGCAGGAATTCCTTGATGCTGGCCGTGCGCGTCTCGAAAAGTCGTTGGACAAGGCAGTGTCCCGCGGAAAGATGGAGCAGGCTGACCGAGATGCGACTCTTGATCGCATTTCCTACACCACTGATTTCAAGGATTTCGCCGATCGCCAGCTGGTGATTGAAGCCATCGTGGAGAACCCAGAGATCAAGGCATCCGTGTTCTCCCAGCTGGATGAGGTCATTGAGGATCCGAATGCGATTCTCGCGACCAATACCTCGTCTCTTCCTGTGCAGTCGATTGCGGCAGCAACGAAGAATCCTGAGCGCGTGATGGGTCTGCACTTCTTCAACCCTGTGCCAGTGTTGCCACTGGTCGAGCACGTCGTCACGCTGACCACCGGTGAGGTTCAGGCGGAGCGTGCGTATGCTTACGCATCCGAGGCGCTCGGCAAGAAGGTCATTCGTGCGACGGACCGTTCGGGCTTCATTGTGAACGCTTTGTTGGTTCCATACCTGTTCTCGGCAATGCGCATGTTGCAGGATGGTGTCGCATCGGCAGAGGATATCGATACCGGCATGGTTAACGGATGTGCGCACCCAATGGGGCCGCTGACGCTGTCCGACATGATTGGTCTGGATACCATCAAGTTCATTGGTGACGCCATGTTCGATGAGTACGCAGATGCTAACTACGCAGCTCCACCACTGCTGAAGCGCATGGTCGAGGCTGGTCACCTCGGACGTAAGTCCGGCAAGGGTTTCTACGACTACTCGAAGTAGAAGTGGAAATGAGCCCGAGTCGGGGCTAAGAATCCGAATACGTGAAACACCGGGGAGCGCCTTCCCTGGTGTTTTCGTGTCTAGAGCGCATCGGCGCACATCGAGTCACGCCACGCCCTCGACTAAATTAACCTGAAATTCATTTACCCTTTAGGTAGTTGTTAATAACGCTCACCATTGTGTCGTATGAACAAAAGTTATTACTACATAAAGGAGTACGGCGTGGCTGCTCGTTCCCAGGCCTCTGGTTTCCGTTCGCGCTTTGGAATTCGTGTGTGTGCCACGGTTTTGGCTGCAAGTGTATGTTTCGGAGCGCCCGCGCCGTTCACCTTCGCGCCTGAAGCTTCCGCAGCTCCAGCTCGCCCGGATCTGCCACAAGTCCCAAGTTGGCGTCCAATTCCTACGATCCCTGGGCTTGCCGACGCTCTGCCAGTAGAGCAGGCTGCAGACGGTTCTCCGACGCCTCGTCCGTACCTTCCGTCGGAAGTTGCTCGCTCCTTCCCATCGGATTTCGCAACCGATAAGTGGTCTTACCTCTACATTGTCGATCCGTTTGTAGATGTGAAGGACAATCATCCTGAGATCATGGATCAGAACTTGGAAACGGTCATCCAGGTCAACAATGCAGCGAAGAACGATCCTGCCCTTGTCGAGCAAGCGCTCGACGATGACCACAATGATCCACTGATGAACATGTCCATCGCGTTCGGCCAGAATCTTGGCCAGCACTTCCGCGATGCATTCAACGAAGATCGCTTGCCCAAGACGAAGGCCTTGCTGTCCGGCAATTTGGCCCGCGCAGGCGGAATCGCGAACTCATCTTTCATTGAGAAGTACACCTACGACTACGACCGTCCGTTCGTTGTCGCACCAGATCGTATTGAGCGCTACTACCGCGAGGGCGAGGACGATCCGTACTCGACCACTCCTGCATACCCATCGGGACACACCAACAAGGTGATGTGGACTGGTTCGCTGCTGAGCGTCATGCTTCCGGAGCTCGCCCCACAGATTCAGGTGCGCGCATCCGACGCGGGTCATTCGCGTCTCGTCATGGGTGTGCATTACCCACTGGATGTTATGGGCGGTCGCATGATGGGCAACCAGGCAGCTGCCGACCGTTGGGCTGACCCTGAGTTCCGTCCACTCATTGAAGCTGCCGCCGCAGAGCTGCGTGCAGAGCTCGAGTGGCGCTGCGGTTCCACCCTTGAAGAATGCGTTGCGACGGATACTCCGTACATGTCCAACGCCGAAGCAGTGCGCGTCTACACGGAGCGCATGACCTACGGCTTCCCACAGATCGGCCCAGCTGGCCAGGACATTCAGGTTCCTGCACGCTACGCGGGGTTGCTGGAAACTCGTTTCCCTGAGCTGACTGAACAGCAGCGCAACGAAGTACTGGCCCGCACCGCAATCGATTCGGGCTACCCGCTCGACCGTACCGACGGCGAAGCAAACCACGTACGCATCAATATGGCACGTGCGCTCGCTGCACAGGTCACCGTCAACGCGGATGGTTCGCTTAACATCCAGGGCTAGTTTGCAGCTGCGATAGCGTTGCCAATCCGGTCAAGCGCGTCGTTGAGGATGCTTGGCGACGTCGCAAAGTTCAAGCGAACATGACCGGCCCCTTCGTCTCCGAATGCGAGACCGGGGTTGACGGCGACTCGTGCGTTGTCGAGAAGCCACTGTTGTGGTTCGACGCCGGACTGTGCGATCGCGTCGACTCCGCGGAGATCAAGCCAGGCCAGGAATGATGCAGCGTTTGGGGTGAACTTTGCGCCGGGCGCTACCTCGGGTAAGCGACGGGCGAGAGTCTCCTGGTTGGTGCGGAGCGAGTCGAGGAAGTTGTCCAGCCAGGCTTCGCCATGCGTATAGGCAGCGGTTGCGGCCACGAGGCCGAGTGTTGACATCCCCTCTCTCGCAGCGTGGGGGAGTTTTTGCCAGGTGGTGGCATCGTCGTCGTTAAGTATCAACTGTGCGCACTTCAAACCGGCGGTATTCCAGCCCTTGGACGTCGCGGTCACCGTGATAGTGACAGCAGCTGCGGTCTCAGACACGCTGGCAGTGGGAACGTGCTTTCCGTGCAAGACAACAGGTGCATGGATCTCGTCGGAGATGACCCTGGCGTTGTACTGCGCCGCAAGATAGGTGAGGCGGCGGAGTGCCTCGGGCGCGTAGGTGAACCCCAGTGGGTTATTGGGAGCGGACAGGATGACTGAGCCTGCGCCGTTCTTGAAATGAGTTTCAAGGGCGTCGAGATCGGGGCCGGTGTAGTCGGCAGTCTGCACGGTTGGCGCGAAGAGAGTGTCCCGCTCGGCCGTGGGGCCGACTTCGAAGAAGGGCATGTACGCAGGTGTAGGCACAACAACCGCTGAGCCTGGTGCCGTCAAGTACTTCACTGCGAGGACGACACCCCGAACGACATCCGCGACAGGGAAAATGTGCTCCGCATTCGGTTGCCAGCCATAGCGCTGCTGGTACCACTGAGCTGTTGCGTTCTGCAGGGCTGACGTATCTTGCGAGGGGTAGCCGAGGTACTCACGATCCACTGCTTCGCGCACCGCTGTGAGAACTGCCGGGCACGTGACTGCATCAGTCTCGGCAACCCATAACGGCAGGACATCGGCTGGGTACGCTGTCCACTTCACCGTGCCACGACGGCGAAGGGTGTCGACATCGGGAAAGGTAACGTCATTCATGCTGGCAACTGTACACAAATGAGCGGCGATGTATAGACGGAGTTGTCTATTTGGTGTCGGTTAGTTGCAAAACCTCGCGCGCACATTCGAGGACTTTGTCTCGATCCGATGCGACTAGCCCAATCCTGCTTCGCCTATCCACGAGATCCTCAACAGTAAGGGCGCCTTCATGGGTGACATGCCATGCGAACTCCGCCCTGGTGATGTCTACGCCTTCTGCCACGGGATCGCATGGTCGTGACAATGGGCACTGAGAAATCACTTTTGCAGCTTCTGTACCGAACCGGGCTGTGACTGAATCAGGGATGTCTGACGCCTGGGAGGAATTTTGTGGCATCGGTTGCTGTGACTGGGCGAGAGGGCCGCCAGGAGCGCCAACGAGCGGAACATCGCGGGTGAGGCAAGGCTGAATGCGGTCGGCCACATTGCGTCCTGGCTGTCCCGTTGATTGTTCGCTGAGTTGCTTGACCACAGCGTCGACAACTTCTTCAGCCATCAAGCGGTATTCAGTGAGCTTTCCACCGGTAATGGAGATGAGCCCGTTTTCTGAGGTGATAAGGGCATGGTTTCGGGATAGGTCCGCAGTGCTTGGTGAATCATCCCCATCGGAAATCACATCAATGAGCGGTCGCAGACCTGAGAATGCGCCAATGACATCGTCCCTAGTCAACGGGGTGTCGAGAGCTTGATTAATGACGCCGAGAATGAAGTCGATGTCCGAGTCAGGCGTTGCGGGAACATCGGGAATCGGACCGTCAAGAGGCTCGTCGGTGATGCCGATGTAAGTGCGACCGTGCTGAGAGGGCAACGTGAAACAAAATCGGCTGCTCGAACCAGGAACGGGAACTGTCAATGATGACGACGAATTTCCCAGCTTGGCGGAGTCAACGACAATGTGCGTGCCCCGCGATGGGCGCACCCTGATTTCCGGCGCGAGATCGCCAGCCCACACACCCGTGGCATTGACTACTTGTCGCGCGCGGAGTCGACGAGTCTCGCCAGAGAGGGTATCGGTCAACGTCAGCGACGTTCCGTCTACATCGGATGCTTTCACTTTTGTGAGCACTTTCGCGCCGTAGCTTGCCGCGGTTCGGGCGATGGCGACCACAAGACGAGCGTCGTCGATAAGCTGTCCGTCATAGTTCAGGTGGCCACAGCGAAGCGATGTGTTCTTCACTCCGGGCACGAGCTGAGCGACCCGTTTCGCCGATACCGTGCGCGACCGTGGCAGCGTTGTGGCTGACGTACGAGACAACACTCGTAGAACATCACCTGCGATGAATCCGATTCGCGGTAGAAGTGCCTTTCCTAGTGGTTGGCCTGCGTAAACGGGGACCACCTGGGGGATTGCACGTACGAGATGCGGTGCGGTCTTCTCCATCAAGACGCGACGTTCGTTTGCAGATCTTTGGGCGATTCCGACATTTCCTGACGCCAAGTACCTCAGCCCACCGTGCACGAGTTTCGACGACCACCGAGAGGTGCCGAATGCTAGGTCGTGTGCATCCACAAGAACTGTTTTCAGACCTCGCGACGCCGCATCGAGAGCGATTCCAGCGCCTGTCACTCCGGCACCGATGATGACAAGATCGGGTTGCTCATCAACTGTTGAACTGGCGGAGATTCTCTTCAGCTCCTGCCATTCTGCGTTGCGACGGCTCGCATTCAAGGCAGATGAGTGCGTTGGCTGTGGGCGCGTTGACTGTGGGAGTGTGCGCTGTGAATTGTGCTTAGGCACCAAAATCTCCAATACGGTTTTTAGGACGAGTTGGCTTTTAGGTAGTGTGAAAAAGGAAAGGGTTGCCGAGTTAGGAAGGAGACACACTGATGGAAAATTCGCTGGCATTGTTCCACCGCGATCCATCGTCGCAGCTGTGTTGTTGTCTCCTGTCCGCGTCGCAACTCCGTAGAAGTCCCGGCTAGTGTGCGCGCAGGTTGTGCCTGCCACACAGCTGCATTTTCGTGTTTGCCACGCGGACGTTTCAGATCAATCAATTGACCTGCACTCTGACTTTTAGGCAACAACACCATGTCTTCTGCTATCCAAGCTGCTGCGGAAACCACGCCAGTCGCGTCGATTTCTCCATTCACTCTCGACGAGTACGTTTCGCTCTTCATTTATGACGGACCGTCGAGCCCCGAGATCCTTTCCAGTGATCTCGTGACTCTGATTTCCTAGTTCGAAACCACTAGCTGGGGTCTTGGCTGTAGGCCTCGTTCAGCGTTCGCGGGCCGCTCGCTAGCTTTCCTGGGTTGAGAATTCCGGCCGGATCGAACTCGCGTTTCACCGCGCGGAGCGCCTGAGCAAATAGTTCGGTGTTCTCTTCGTAGAACTGTGGACAGTGATCGCGGCCAATGCCGTGATGATGAGTAATCGTCCCGTCATGACTCATGATGGCATCACCGGCAGCAGTCTTGATATCGATCCACTGCTGAATTTCTTCGCCTTCCTTTTCCCGGAAGAAGTACGTGAAGTACAGCGAACATCCTGTGCGGTACGTGTGCGAAATATGGCAGAAAACGTAGGCTGGCGTGCCGTGTTTCTGCGCTGCTGCTTCCATCGCGCTCGTGACTTCGGCTTTCAGCTTTGCGACGTTACCCCAGGTCGTTGCTGTTTCCAAGGTGTCGACACCAACACGCTTGGTCATGAGGACATCGCGCAGATATGGGGAGGTGAATCGATGGTCTACCCACATCATTCCCGGGACACTGCCAAGGCGTACGCAGTGCTGTCGTGCAAACGCCAGTGCGAGCTTCTCCCGTGCGAGGCGGGCTGCGCGTCCAGAGCTGTCAGTGAAACCGAAGATAGCCATACAAGGGGTCGACATGCCACGAAGTTGAAGATACTTCTTCAGTCTCGTTTGAATCGTGGAGTTTCCAAGTTGTGCGATGCCAAAGGCTGTCTCTTTTTCATCGGATAGCCGTGCTAGGTGTGGTGTTGCTCCGGACTGCTCGAGCTGCTGAAGCGCGCGAGTACCCGCTTCAAAGTTGGGGAAGAAGTATGTATCGAAGAGCATCTTCTTGGTCTTCCGATGCAGCTGCAACGTAACCTGGGTAATGATTCCCAGTGTCCCCTCTGACCCCAGAAATAGCTCACGTGGATCGGGGCCAGCGGCTGACGACGGCATGTCCCGGAATTGCATGATGCCCTGTGGGGTGACTACACGAAGTCCGATGACGTTTCGATCAATTCGTCCATACCCGGACGACTCTTGCCCAGCAGAGCGGCACGACACCCAACCGCCGACCGTGGAGAACTCGAAAGACTGTGGGAAATGACCGCAGGTGAAGCCCTCGTCGTTCAGGGTTTTCTCGAGGTCCGGTCCATATACGCCACACTGGATCGTGGCTGTTTCGGCCTCGCGATCAATGTGCAGCACCTTGTTAAAAGCTGCGGTCGATACTGCAATTGCAGCGGTGAACCCAGCGGAGGATGACTCCACACCGCCAACCACGGATGTTCCTCCGCCAAAGGCAACAACAGCGATTTTCTGTTCGGAGCAGAGCTGAAGGAGCTCGAGCAGTGCTTCTTCGGTCTGTGGATAAACGACTGCGTCCGGGGCATCAGGCAAATCGGCGGCACGCAATCGGACGAGGTCAGGGTAGCTTCGCCCGACGCTGTGCTGTACTCGGGTGTCGTGGTCGACAGCGACGTTGTCGGCGCCGACAACGGATTGAATCGCCTCCACAGCATCGGAGGTCAAATGACTGTCGGGAATGGTGACGTCGTTGATGGCTGGTGGGGGATTCGAAGCGTGCCGATCCATCTCGATATCCCGCTCCAAGAGAGCGATGGCACTCGGCGTAAGTGGCTTATCGTGTCCGTCAGTTCCCCAACCCCACCATCGCATTCGGTGTAGTGGCTTACCAGGGTGGTCGTCGATTGTCATTGAGCGATCTCCGCCTAACGCTGTGTGTAAAAAACGCAGTGTGTATAAAAACAAGTCTTAGCAGTTGCGCGTTCTAGCATCCCTAAAATTGGCTCTGAATTTACAATTTTTCGAAAATTGTCCCAAAGTTATCTCAATCCGCTAATTTCTGTCAGCATAGGAAAGCTGTTTCGTTGAAGCTTGATTGAGGAGGCCACGTGATTGACGACTCTTCATCGTCACACAGTGCGGATGATGTGCAAACACCAGGAAAGCCACTCGTGCATGGGCTGTCGGGCAATGCCTATCCGCTGGGTTTCGCTCAGATTGAGACGGTGGCGCTCGTCGTCAATCCATTAGCCGGCTCAGGTATGGCACATCGAGCAGCTCAGCATGCGGTCGAGGCATTCGTAGAACGTGATGTCGACGTCGTTACGCTGCAAGGTTCCAGCCCTGATGATGCTCGCCACATGATGTCCGAGGTCATCGCTGATGACCGCTTTGACGCGCTCGTGGTCGTGGGCGGCGATGGTCTAGTCAATCTTGCATTGCAGGAACAAGCGGGCAGTGGCATGCCACTTGGGCTCATTCCGTCGGGAACTGGAAACGACCATGCACGCGAGTACTCGATTCCTCGCCATGATGCCCGCGCCGCTGCGCGCGTCATCGCCGACGGTTTTTGGACTCATACAGACCTCGCCCGCATCACTGATGCAGAGGGCAAGCAAATGTGGTTCGGCACGATCATGTGCTCCGGCTTTGACTCGCTAGTCACGGACCGCGCGAACACGATGTCCTGGCCACACGGAAAGAACCGTTATCATTTGGCTCTCGCACGCGAGTTCGTGAACTTCAAGGCGTTGCCGTTTCGGATCACGCTTGACGACGATGTCGTGCTCAATGACGAGATCACCTTGGCTGCATTCGGCAACACCCGATCGTACGGAGGTGGCATGCTGATTTGTCCGGCAGCGAACCATTGCGATGGGGTGATGGACATTACGGTCGTCGGCAAAGCTAGCCGACTTCGTGCGGGGCGGGCGCTGAGCAGCGTGTTCTCGGGGAAGCATGTTGAGTACGACGAAGTGACAACGCATAGAGCGAAAAAGGCCCACGTAGAGTACGTGGGCAATGGTGAGGATCTGAGCGTTTATGCTGACGGCGAGTACATGGCGAAGCTTCCAGTGACGGTGGAGATCGTGCCGGGCGCGGGCAAGTTTTTGGTGCCGCGCCCGTAGCCGAAGCTAGACCACCGGGGCGCTAGCGGCTCGCGTCGGCGGTGTCGTTGTCGACATCAACGTCAGCGTCCTCTTCGTCGTCGGTCATGCCGTCTTTGAGGCCGAACTCGCGTAGACGCTTGCGGTCTGCAGCCGATGCTGATGCAGTCAGGCGCAGCAGCTCGGCGTAGATACCACCGGATTGGGCAAGCTCAGCTGGGGAGCCGATCTCATGCACGTGGCCATCCTTCAATGTGACGATGGTGTCTACATCCGAAATCGTCGACAAGCGGTGCGCAATGATGAGAGTTGTACGACCCTCCATCAAGTGCTCGAGACCGTGCTGAACTTCGCGCTCTGCCTTGGTATCGAGGGCAGACGTTGCCTCGTCCAAGATCAGCACTGGAGCGTCCTTCAGGATCGCGCGGGCAATCGCGATTCGCTGCTTCTGGCCACCAGAGAGTTTGAGTCCGCGTTCGCCGATCATGGTGTCGTAGCCGTCCTTGAACTTCATGACGAAGTCATGAGCGTTTGCGCGCCGGGTGGCGTCAATAATTTCCTCGTCGGAGGCTGCCGGGCGACCGTACGCGATGTTTTCCCGGATTGTGCCGGAGAACAGTGCCGCGTCCTGGAAGACGACGCCGGTGGTGGCTCGTAGATCCGAGATTGACATGGTGGCTGCAGAGGTGTCGCACACCGTAATGTCGCCCTTGGTTGGCTGGTAGAAGCCGAGCAGCAAATTCACAATGGTGGATTTGCCACCACCGGACTCACCGACGAGAGCGATCTTTTCGCCCGGCGCAGCGGAGAACGTCACATCGGTCAACACTGCGTTGTCTTTTTCGTACTCGAAGGTGACGTTATTGAATGCCAGTGCGTCAGTGACGCCGTCGACACTCAACTTCGTGCCTGGCTGATCGAAGCCCTGTGCACCAGTACGGATTTCGCCGTTGGTTTCAGCCGCATCGAGCAGAGCCTTCGTTGCCGACGGCTCTGGATCTAGCTCCATGACGTGGAAGTAGTCCTTGGAGCCAGCGATTGCGCGTTGTGCAGCATCAACAATGAAGCTCATCATCGTTGCTGGTTGGCGTGCCATATTGACCAGCTGAATCAGCATAATCATGGTGCCGATGGTGAACTCGCCGTGGAGGGTGCGCAGGAAGATCATCACATAGATGCCAGCGAAGATGAGATTCAAGATGGCACCGCGAATGGAGTCCATCTGGTGCCACCACGAGGACTGCTTGCGCGACAACGACACTGTCGTGTCGAAGTGCCGACCAAAGTTGAAAATCTCACGCATCTCGGCAGTGAAAGAACGAGTAACCTTCACTTGGCCGATAACCTCGGCGAAACGACCACCAGCGGCGTCGATCTCCTTGTTTTTCTCGCCCTCGATCTTTTGCCACTTCTTCGAAGTCAGAGCCGTCAACCACATGTAGGTGGGGAACACCAACACCAGTAGGACGGCCAGCGGCCAGTAGTGCCAACCAGTAATCGCCAATACTGCGGCGATAGTGAGCAGCATGGGGAAGAAGTTGTTAGAGAACGTCTGGAGGAACTGCGTGATGTTCGTAATCGATCGCTCCAGGCGGGCGATAATCGTGCCTGTCACCTGGTTGTCGAAGTAGCGCTGTGGCAAGCCGAGAAGCTTTGCGAAATAGCGCGTCGACAAGATTTCGCGCATCCGGGCGGTCATAATATCGCCCAAGTAGCCACCAATATTGTGGATGATGGTCTGCGACAAGTCAGCAATGAGCAAGCCCGCTGTCAGCCACAACACTGTCGTCGTAGCCTTTTCGAGCACACTTTGGGCCGGGCCATTCGGGCCAGAATCAGAGATGGCAGACACGATCGCATCTGTTGCATCGCGCACCAGGAATGGGCTGATTAGTGTGGCCACCGCGGTGAGCAGTGAGCACACAATAATGCCGACGTAAAAAGGCCACAGCACCTTGGTGGTGCCGAGAATTCGCGCAAGTGATTGCACTACGAAAGCTCCTTCGCGCAGAGCGTAGATAGACGTCGAAGTAAGGACGATGCCAACTGTAGTGCCAATGGCTGATTAGTAAACAACTGCGTTCGTTGCGCTATCCGTCCACCAGGTGCCATGGGCGACGTTTTCAATCCACACCGTGACTTTCCGTGGCTCAGTCTGCGCGCGTGACGACGGCTCCGCCCACACTGCAGCACGGTCCACCACAATGCCGTGCGCACAGCGGGTAATCCAGTGGAATTCGCCAGGCTTATGCAGATCAACTCGGCGACCGGAGTCCGGTTCGACGGTGACCAAGATGTCGCCCAGGGCAGTGGCGTAGGTATCGGCGACGAGAAGCGTGACTGCGTCGTCGTTAGGCGGTGGGGTGAGTGCCTTGGGCGCTGCGTAAGGAGTGTTGAGGATTGCAGTAGTCATGCGGGTAGAACCTTCCAGAGTCGAGTGCTTCCGACCGTGCGGTGTGCACGGTGGCAGGTCGTATCCCCGGGAGTGGAAGGGCACCGTGGGCTCGCACCGCGGTTGCCAGGAAAGTGGACGGCTTTGTCCCGGGCAAAAGCCACTTTCCTTCTGGACCTGACCCCACTCTAGACTAAGCGGTCTACTTTATGTCAAGTCTTCGTTGAGAAGACGCTGCACCGCAGCCAAAGGCAGCTCCAGCCAATCTGGGCGATTCTGGGCTTCATACAAGCACTCGTAAATGGCTTTATCGAGGATGAAAGCGTTCAGGAGGCGCTCGTCGAAAAGCGATCCGGAATCGGGAGCGGAGGTCGACACTTCTGCATCCGGGTCGATCTGCGAGTAACCGCGAAGAAATTCAGCGATATTACGTGAAGCCCACTCGGCGACGCGCTGGCGAGCGGTAGCGGAATCATCGCGTCCTGCGAGAAGCGGGAAGTGCGCGGCGTAGTCGAAGGAGCGGATCATGCCCGCGATGTCGCGAAGTGGATGATCTGGCAGTCGGCGCTCTTCCCACGGACGCGACGGTTCGCCCTCAAAGTCAATGAGCAGCCAGTGTCGTGGCGTACGCAAGACCTGGCCAAGGTGTAGGTCACCGTGGATTCGCTGGACGACGACACCGTCTTTCGACACTGCCTCTGCTGCAGAAGTAAAGACCTTTTCCGCTGCGTCGGCACGCTCAGCAATTTCTGGGACAAGCCGTGCCACGTGGGCGAGGCGCTCACGCATGGGGGCGACCAGTTCCTCGCCGGATACTGCGCGATTGGCAGGCAAAGCAGCTGCGAGGTGGGCGTGTACTTCTGCGACTGCCTGGCCGAGCTGCAAGGCCTCGGTATCGAAGTCCGTACCGAGGTCGCTGATTTCGGTCAGCGGATCGCGAATGACATCGCGCACTGACGTCAGCGCCATGGCCCAGCCATCGGCAGAGTTTGGCAAAAAGGATTGCAACATGGCGGTGGTGTACGTATCCGTGGCGGAATCCTCGCCGATCTCTAACTCGATCCAACCAAAGAGATGTGGAACGGATTCACAGTTGGACGTAGACAGCGCAGCAAGCAATTCGACGTCGGCGTTCGTACCAGGGTGCAGGCGACGGAAGAATTTACACATCACGGCATCGTCAAAAATGACGGACGTATTGGACTGTTCGACACCCATTGGGCGACCATGCTCCGGCACATTCAACTCGGTGCCAGGAACGCGACGAAGATTCATCGCGCCCAGCGAGCCGGTCTTTAGTAGTTCTTGTCCCAGTGCCGTGACGCAGTCGGCATCGCCGAGCGCGTCATAGCCGATGACACCGTCGCCGTTGACCAAAATGGCAGGTGATGTCGACGTCTCATGGTCTGGCAACCCATGTGCCCAGGCGATGGGAAGCTGGTACGTCGGCGACGCAGCTGCCGTGTGCACAGCAACTATCACCATGTCAATATCTGGCACAGTGGCGTGGTCACGGATGGCTGGTGACGAATCGATAATCTCGATCGACTGAATGTCGGCAGCTTTGTCAGCAAAGAATCGCAAGGAAGGCAGCGTATGCGCCAACTCAGCAGCGATTAGATCTGTGGAGGGAATCTCAACGTGGCTCATCGCAATTAGCCTTTCTTCGAATCTGTGGTGGGGACATCAGTGGTGTTGCCGGTGGCAGTCGCTGGAACTGGTGCGTCAGAAATAGCTTGCGCTACAGGAACCGTCGGCGCAGCAGAAGACGCTTCCACGGAGGGAGCTTCGGGTGGTGCTTCCAACTCGAACCAGTAGAAACCGTGACCCGGCAAAGTGATCTGGTACGGCATCGAATCGATAGTGGGGAATGGGATGGAGCCGGTCAGCTCGATCGGAGTGCTGCGTGCGAACTCAGACAGATCCAACTCCACAGCTTGCGGATACTTAGACAAGTTATTGACACACAAAATGCGCTCGCCGTCGTACTCGCGCAAGTACGTGAACACGCTTGGGTTTGCGTTGTCGAGCTCTCGGAAATCACCCAACCCGAACGCGTTGTACCGCTTGCGCACATGAATCAAACGCCGCACCCAGTTCAGCAAAGAGTTCTTTGACGTGGATTGATTCTCGACATTGATGGCCTGGTATCCGTATGTCGCATCTTGAACCGTCGGCAAGTACAGCCGTCCCGGATCACACTTGGAGAAACCGGCGTTGCGGTCTGGGGACCACTGCATCGGCGTGCGAACACCATCGCGGTCACCCAGCCAAATGTTGTCGCCCATGCCGATCTCATCTCCGTAATAGAGAACCGGTGAGCCAGGCAGCGACAGCAACATCGCGTTAAACAGCTCCAGCTGGTTACGGTCATTATCGAGCAAAGGAGCTAGACGACGCCGAATGCCAATGTTCGCCTTCATGCGAGGGTCCTTCGCATATTCGCGATACATGTAGTCGCGTTCTGCGTCGGTTACCATTTCCAGAGTTAGCTCATCGTGATTTCGCAGGAAGATTCCCCACTGCGCAGTTTCTGGGATGTCCGGGGTGGACTCGAGGATCTCAGAAATAGGGAAGCGGGATTCCTTGCGAACCGCCATGAAAATACGAGGCATCAGCGGGAAGTGGAATGCCATGTGGCACTCATCGCCACCGGTGGCTGGGTCACCGAAGTACTCGACGACATCTTCTGGCCATTGGTTCGCTTCTGCGAGTAGCACGCGACCTGGGTACTCGTTATCCATGACGGCGCGGCAGCGCTTCAAGAAATCATGCGTTTCAGGCAAGTTCTCACAGTTAGTGCCTTCTCGCTCGAAGAGGTACGGCACAGCATCCAATCGGAAACCATCAATGCCAAGGTCGGACCAGAAGCGGAGGACATCGAGCATTGCTTCCTGCACGGATGGATTGTCGTAGTTCAAATCCGGCTGGTGGGAGAAGAAGCGGTGCCAGTAGTACTGACCGCGAACTGGGTCATAGGTCCAGTTGGATTCTTCGGTGTCGACGAAGATAATGCGGGCACCGGAGTACTGCTCGGGATCATCTGTCCATACGTAAAAGTCGCCATAAGGGCCATCCGGGTTCATTCGTGATTCTTGGAACCACTCGTGGGTATCGGAGGTGTGATTCATGACCAAGTCGGTAATCACGCGGATGCCACGGGCATGGGCTTCGTCGAGAAGCGTTTTGAAATCGTCGACGGTACCGAACTCCGGAAGCACTGCGCGGAAATCGCGAATGTCGTAGCCACCATCGCGGAGCGGGGAATCGTAGAAAGGCGGAAGCCAGAGACAATCGACTCCGAGCCATTGCACGTAGTCGAGTTTCTCGGTTAATCCGCGCAGGTCGCCAGACCCGTTGTTATCTGAATCGTTGAATGCGCGAACCAGCACTTCGTAGAAAACTGCACTGCGGTACCAATCATTCATGCAAACCACGGTAGGAGGAAATGGCGATCAGCGCAGTGGAATTTTGTGGAAACTGGCGCAGAATCCCACCGTAAACGCGATTAAAGACAGGTGGCGAACTAGCGCACATGTCGAGCATTCACAATGCTCACAAGCTTTTCAGCATCCGCGAGAGACAACTGTCGCGCTTTAGGCTTAACCGGGCCTGGAACCATATCAATTTCAACAGTGACTAATCCCAGTGCCTTCGAAATTGGTCCGGTGTGTGTCGTAAAACCCTGAATTCGATCCCACGGAACAATAGTGGTGACATTCCACAACCGACCATGCGTGACGACGAGTGCACGCGGACCAACAATGACTTTCTGTTGTTTCCAGTCGATTGGGGATAACCACCGTGCTTGACGTGGAGAGGCCAGCGTTAACTCTGGTGCAAGGCGTGGCTGTTCAGTGATTCGGTCAATGATTTGGTCGACAGTTTCATCGACCCGCACGGTGTCATCGACTGGGATGAGGGCTGTTGGGGCTTGCTCATCAGCGCCGTACCCTGCCACAGACATATGCGCTTTCGCCCACTGACGGCGTTTCCACCACAGTGGTTGGATGACACGGAATCCGTGGAGCCGATGGATAGGAATTGTTTGCCGACGCGTCGACAGCAGCCCGGCGCGAATGTGGAGCCGTTCAGCCTCATCGTCAGTGGAAAGAGTGAATCCGTACGACGTGCTCCACAGGCCCCAGACAACCATCACGATTGTAGCGAGGTAGATAGCCAAACTGATTCCAGTGGTGAGAAGAGAGCCCCCAGCGACACCGACGACGCCGGCCCACGATAGCTTCGTGGCTGCGAGAACCACGATGATAATGCCAACGACAACGAGCCCAACGGCGAAGAGAACACCGAGCAGCAGAATCGGACCGAGGATCAGCGAAACGAATAGCTTGACTGGATCGACGGGACCGTTGAGGACAGTCTCGTGCTGTGGCTCAACACTGGCTGCCGTCTCACCGTCCGCCGTCACGCTTTCTGTCTTCCCATGGGAAGGTGCTAGGGCCCAGGATTCACCGTCAGTTTCCGTTGGCGAAAGCGCAGCTTCCTGCTTCCCTCTGCGAGTTGCCTCCAAGATCTCTTGGCGAAGCGCCTTACATTGATCAACCTTGAGATACTTAATGGTCAGATCAGAATTCTGACCACCGGCTGTTTCGACTTTCAGTTCTGCCAATCCCACGAGCCTGGCGAGTAGTGGCTGATTAATATCGATTGCCTGAACTCGGTCGAACCGCGCGTTACGACGAGTCCTGAAAAGCCAACCTGCACCAATGCGGACTTCTTCGTCGGAAAGCTCGTAGAAGCGGTACTTCCAGGAAATCCAGGAAAATAGGCCGACGACAAGGACCAACAACACAAAGCCGCCAGTGAGGGCGAGCATTGCCCACAGAGTATCTTCGCGCAACCATGTGAAAAACAACCTGACTAATTCAAAGGAATTCGCCAGGATGGCCACGCCAGCGAGCACGATGAAGCGAATGCCGGTCAGGATAGGTGTGAGCGGATGAACTTGGTGACGCTGCGTTTCCATCACAGACCTGCCATGCGTTCGCGAGCCCGGTTGGATAGTCGTTCGCGAATCGCTTGTGCCTCTTCGCGTGGAATACCAACGATGGCGGCATCTGATGTCACCGATGCGGTGTTGAGCTTCAAGCGTGCCAGTCCGAATGCGCGAAGCAGGGGGCCTTCGGTGAGATCAACGAACTGAATACGGCCGTAAGGTACAACCGTGACGCTGCGCCACCAGCGGCCCTTGGCGACGAAAAAATCCTCGGCGCCTTCGAGGTAGCGATGCGCAGAAACTTGCCGGCCAATCAACCAGAAATCCCACACCCACAGTACGAGCACAAGGGCCGCCCCAATCCAGGCAACTAACGTCAAATACGGTGCATCCGCGGCAGGAATGATGGTCATCGACAAAATCGCCACGATGACGGCTGCAATGAGTAGTGGCCCGAACAAGATTGCGGCTGTGATTCGACGCACGGTGGCGTACTTTGGGGACACCTGAATGAGCCGAGGGTCATCGGGATTTAGGAGATCCACCTGTGGGTTATTGGTGTTCATAGTTTCAACACTACCTGCCACAGTGGCTGTAGAAGTGTCTGCATTTTCACGTGGCGAACTGGCATGATGGGGCCATGATTATTCGACGCTTCGACGATGATTTCGATCCCAACAATCCGGATTCGGAGGACCATCCGCGCGGGGAATCCGACGACAACTTCTTCAGCAAATACAAGCTGATCTGGGCTGTTCTCATCACGCTGATCACCTTGCTGTCGTGCTGGCAGCTGTTCCAGGTCGTGCTGGCGAGCTAAGGCTGGCGAGCTAGTGCTGACCAGGGTCGGCAGCTAGCTTTTCACAAATAGTTCGCGCACTGCCTTCCATGGATCGCTTTCCGACGACTCCTCGCACTCAGCACCGCCACCAGACCAAATATGGGATAGGCGGGCGGGCTCGTCGTAGGTTTCCCAGCCAGGTGAGCCGGTCCTGATAAATGACACGACTTGGTCGTGAAATGGGTGCCCGGCTTCGCGACCGAAGAAACGTGGCAACTCAATACAGTGTGGAGCGCCAGTGGTTGGCTTCCCATCAGGCCCAGTGCCGACGCCGTTGCCCGGGCGGAATTCGCCAACCCACGTTGGAAGACCAGCATTCGCGGTGGCATCGGCCACCCGAACTGCATTGGAGCGGATTGCCGAATCGCCCACCATCGAGGCGAAAGGGCGTTCCTTGTAGAAATCTGTCGGGAAGGCCCCACGGTTTCCGATTCGCCGTGAAAAAGCTCGAGCGAAGTATTCAGATCCCGGGATTCTGTCAATTGCCGTGAGCTGCCACGTTGCGTGAAATTCCTCGCTGGTCGCTGTGACGAGAGTAGGCACGGTCGGCGTGAACTCGGATAGTCGCGGGCCGACCGCCGGATCCGTTGGGGCGGGTGCTGCCATTAATCGGTAAGCCCGCTCAGCCTGAACAGGGCCGACCGCTGCCAGTGCTGACGATGTCGCCTTACGTCCGAGTGCGGTGGACAGGAGGGACCGTCGAAAAGCAGAACCTGACGATCTGGAAAAGGCCGGCGACATAGCTATCGCTCGCTGAATCTGACCTCGAGTGCGGGGATCGCCGGCAACCATCAGCGCCAGAGCAGCACCAGCAGATTGACCGGAAATAGTGATGTTGGAGGGATCGCCTCCGAAAGCAGCAGCGTTGTCGCGAACCCACTGGAGAGCGTTAACGAGATCCCCGACACCGCGGTACGGCTCGGTGGCGGAAAGGTCGGTGGCTAACTCTCCATCGGTGTCAGCATCGTCGAGGGGAGTGTCTCGCCAGAATCCAGCAAGTCGCTTGCGATAGCCGAGCGACACCATGACCACACCATTCCGAGCAAAATGACCACCATCGCACCACGGTTCGGAAGGATGACCAATTTCGTAGCGACCTCCATGAATCCACAGCAAAATCGGCTTTGGAGTATCTGGATCAGCCATCGGCGCGGTGACCGACAGGACGAGCTCAGCGTAGCGATCCATACGTCGACTCGTCCCGTCATGGGTGCGTGGCCGATCCGCGGTAGGACGTAGCGGAACGGATGGCTGATAGGGCTCGGCGTACGCGAAGGGGATGGAAAAGACACGTAGCGTCTGTTCTTCGTCGCACAGCCCCGTGAGTACGCCAGCGGGTGCCGTCACTGTCATGGGCTTCATATACCTAACCTATGTCAACATCGACGGCGCTACAGTGGAACTCTATGAACGACGCACAGAACGCACAGCAAGATCAGCCGAGTCAGAACATTCGCCCTGTAGCCGACAATCCGCTTTTGGTGCCATCTACGTTGCCGTATGGTTTGCCAGATTTCGCTGCCATCAGCGACGAACACGTTATCCCTGCTTTCCGTACCGCTTTCGTAGACCACGAAGCCGAGATCGCTGCAATTATCGCTAATCCTGAGACACCTACCTTCGAAAACACGATTGAAGCGATGGAAAAGTCCGGTCGTATGCTGGAACGCGTTGCCGCATACTTCTTCAATGTCGCGGGCACTGATGCCACTGACGAGCGTATGGCTATCGAAACGGTCGTGGCTCCGGAAGTCGCCGCTCATCTCGATTCGATTCGGCTGAATAAAGAGCTGTGGGAGCGTATTAAGCAGGTTGCAGCTCCGACCGGTGACGATGCCGACTCCGCGGAAGCCCGTCGTTTGTTGGACAAAATTCGTCGCCAGTTCCAGCGGGCCGGTGCCGATCTTGACGACGTCGACAAGAAGCGCCTCAGGGAACTCAATTCACGTCTGTCGCAGCTGTCTACTGCTTTTGGTGAGAACTTGTTGAACACCACAAATGACCTCGCAGTCGAGATTAACGATGAAGCCGAACTCGATGGGCTGTCCCCGTCCGCTAAGGATTCGCTTGCCCGTTATGCCAAGAAGAGTGACAAGGAATGTGGCTGGCTCATTCCGTTGGACCTGCCAACGGCTCAGCCCATCCTCGCTGACTTGAAGAACCCAGCGACCCGCGCCAAGGTGTACGAAGCATCTCGTGCTCGCGGTGGCGACGCGAATGCCGACATCGTGCTGGAAACGGTGCAGCTGCGCGCGGAACGTGCCCGTTTGCTGGGGTACGACACTCACGCTGACTATGTCATTGCTGACGAAACCGCTGGTTCTGCTGCCGCAGCAAAGAAGCTGTTGACCGATCTCGCACCTGCTGCAGTGGCCAACGCTGAGGGCGAGTACAAGCGCGTTGCCGACTTAGCTGCTGACGCTGTCGAAGCGGAAGTCACCGCCGCTGACTGGCCCTACTGGGCGCAGTTGCGTCGCGCCGATGAGTTCGCCGTCGATGAAGAGGAGCTGCGCCAGTACTTCCAGCTCGACCGGGTCATGGAGGATGGAGTTTTCTACGCGGCCAACCAGCTGTACGGAATCACGATGACCCGCCGTGACGATCTCACCGGTTACGCGCCGGGCACAACGGTGTGGGAAGTCACCGACGCTGGTGATGCCGGCATCGGCCTCATCATCACCGACTACTACTCACGCCCAACGAAGCGCGGTGGTGCGTGGATGAGCTCGTTCATGGACCAGTCGCGACTTCTGGACACCCGCCCGGTGGTCGTGAACGTGCTCAATATCGCGGAACCAGCGGAGGGTGAACAGGCCCTGCTCACCATGGACGAAGTCACCACTCTCTTCCACGAGTTTGGTCATGCGCTCCATGGCCTATTGTCGGATGTTCGCTACCCAACGTTCTCCGGTACGAACGTGCCTCGCGACTTCGTGGAATTTCCAAGCCAGATCAACGAAAACTGGGCACTCGAGCCGTCGATCCTGAACAACTACGCATTCCACGCAGACACTGGAGAGTTGATTCCGGAGGAGCTCGTCGCAAAGGTCAAAACTGCGCGCACCGCAGGCGAAGGCTTTGCGACGGTCGAATACTTGGGCGCCTCTGCTATCGACTTGGCGTGGCATTCGTTGACGCTGGAACAGGCTCAAGCAGTGGCTACGAAGGCGGAATCACAGTCGGCTATGCAGGTGGTCGCGGAGTTCGAGCGGGAAGCTCTCGAGGATTATCGACTGGTGGTAGAACACTTGACGCCTCGCTACACGTCGACCTACTTCAACCATATTTTTGCTGGTGGTTACTCCGCTGGGTACTACTCGTACTTGTGGGCCGAAGTGTTGGATGCAGACGGTTTCGGCTGGTTTGCGGACAACGGTGGTGCGACCCGAACCGGAGGTGAGCGTTTCCGCGACTTGATTCTGTCGCGCGGTGGCTCCATCGATTACACCGAGGCGTACCGTAATTTCCGAGGCCGGGACAAGGATATTCGTCCGTTGTTGGAACGTCGCGGACTCGTTGGAACTGCCGGATAGAATCGCTGAGGGGTAGGTGGCGATGACCCCACCGGTATCTCACAAGGGATTCAGGTGGGGTAGCATTGCTGGCCGTGAACGAAGTAGTGGACGCAGTCGGGCAATGGCTGACTCAGCTGTCCGTACTCGGACAAGTAACAGTGATGTTGCTTATCTTGCTGCCTGTCGGTGGTTTCGTTGCATTTCTTTTCGTAGGTCTAATCGACACAGTGTTTGGCCGGGTTTTCGGCAAAATCATCGTCGAAAACGAAATGGAACGAGTCACGCCACGTAAGAAAATTGTTCTGAAGGAAGAGGAAACCAACTAATGCGTAATTCACGAGTCAAGCTCGCACTGGTGGCCCTCATTCTCTTGGTGCTCATTGCAGGGGCATTGTCTCAGTACCAGTGGTAGCACCTGAAACTGCATTTGTACTCGGGGCGCGAGTGCTCTGAAACAAAAACACAGCCACTTATGGCCGAGTCGGCAACAATTTTGAGTGTTTTTCCGCCTCAAATGTTGCTCAGCCGGTCATAAGTGGCTGTTTGCTGTGTGGTTCTGCGTGCTGTGCAGCGCTAGCGAAGCTACCTACTTCGTGTTTGCAGCAGCGCTTTCGGTGGCAGCTTCAGCACTACCTGCGCTAGCAACTGCATCTGACTCTGTAAGAGTGTCTTCCTCCGCGAGGTCGTAGCTCTTGGTGCGGACACCAGGAAGTGGTGCAGGTAGACCCTTGGAGCGGTCAATGAAGAAGCACACGATAAACGCCACCACAGTTGGCAAGACCCACGACAGGGACTGTTCGTACAGTGGCACCTTTGCCAGCGCTGGAACGTATTCAGCCACATCGAAGTCGATGGTCCGCGCGAGATCCAGAACGGCGAACGCCATGGCAACTGCGACTGGAACGCGGTACGACCACACGAACTTGAACTTGGACGCAGCCTGGATCAAGGTGATGAATACCAGCGTCATAGCTGCTGGGTACAAGAACACGTTGAGTGGGATAGCAATACCAATGATGGTGTTCAGGCCAAGGTTAGCCATGAACAAACCAGCGAGGGTGAAAATGATTGCCCAACCGTTGTAGCCAACCTTCGGCACAAGCTCGCCAAAGAACTCGGCGGTAGCGGTAATGAGTCCAACGGCAGTGGTCAAGCACGCAAGCAGCACGATACCTGCGAAGAGCCACGCGCCGGCGGAGCCGAAGGACTGGGTAGCGACGTCGGCAAGCAAACGAGCACCGTTGTCGTAGCTACCTTCGACACCCTGGCCAAGCTGACCGAGGCCGAGGTACACAGCGCCCAGCAAAATAACCGCGATGACACCAGCGGAAATTGCGGAGGTAACAACCTTCGACTGTCCAGTGATGCCTTGGCGGCGCAGTGAGGAAATGACAACAATGCCGAAGACCAGTGCTGCGAGAGAGTCCATTGTGAGGTAGCCCTCGAGGAAACCAGTCGTGTACGGAGCATCAGCCCACTTTTCGGTTGGCGCACCGGGAGTGCCGGTCAGCGTCATCGTGCCCACAATGACAAGTGCAACGATGAGAATAAGGAGTACTGGGGTCAACCACTGGCCGATGGAGTCGACGATGCCGCTTGGGCGGATCGACAGCCACAGAGATACTGCGAAGAAGATCGCGGTAAAGAGGAACAATGCTAGGGCGGAATCAGTGCCGACCAGCCCGGCAGCACCAGTTTCAAAGGCGACTGATGCGGTGCGAGGAATGGCGTACAAAGCACCGATGGACAGGTAAACGGCGATGGAGAAAACCAGACCGAAAACCTTGCCAGCGCGAGTAGCAATATCGACTATGCCGTTGCCGGATACGGCCACAGCGATCACTGCGAGCATTGGTAGCAGCACGCCGGTGGACAAGAAACCAGCAATAGCGGGTACATAGTTTGTGCCGGCCTCGACGCCAAGTTGTGGCGGGAAAATGAGGTTGCCGGCACCAAAGAACATGGCGAAGAGCATTAAGCCAATGACAAGGATGGTCATCAAAGGCTTTTTAGACTGCGTTGTTTGCATTCTTTTATGTAACCAGGTCGCGCTGTGGAACCAATAACCAGGGCGTATGAGAACACCCTAAGTCATGGTGAGTGGTGTGCCTAGCTACCCGTTCATCGCTTTTGCGACGTCCGCAAACGATGGGTAGTCGACCAAGTCGCTGACCAACACTGCGTTGCCGTCGCCGTCGGTAAGTGGAACACACCAGTTCGGGTACTGGTCGTGAACCGTGCCCGGCTGGTTCTGGGTGCGCTTGTCCGACACCAAGTCGGTCAGCGCCGCGCACTTCAGCGCCGAAGGAGTGCGTGCGAGGTACTTGTGCAAACCTTCGATAAGGATGTCGACGTCAGGCAGATCATCGCGCTGCAATGCCTCGAAGTTCACGTATGCAGCATCGGTGTCTGCAAAACAGCCGGCAGACTGTGCTGCAGCCAGTACCTTGGCAATCCACGCGAAGTCACGCTTTTCTTCCTCGTCGGCATCGCTGAGGAGAATACCGAGGCGGTCGCGCAGCTTAATGTGCTCGCCGGCCAGGTATCCAGCAGTCGGTGGCAAGTCGTGCGTGGTTACTGAAGACAAGCACAACGAGCGGTAGTGCTCGGCTGGCTTCGGGTGATCACCGTCGGACTCGAACCACAAGATGGACGTACCCATCACGCCACGTTCGGCAAGGTAGTCCTGCACCCACGGTTCGAATGTGCCCAAGTCTTCGCCAATGACGACTGCGTCCGCGAGTTCAGCTTCCAACGCCAGGATGCCGACCATTGCCTCATGGTCGAAGTACACATAGGTGCCCTCCGTTGGTGGTTCCATGCGTGGCATGACCCACAGGCGGAACAGACCAAGAATGTGGTCAACGCGGATACCACCTGCGCGACGCAGGATCGTGCGCAGCATGTCACGCCACGGGCGGTAACCAGCCTTTGCCAACTTGTGTGGATTCCATGGTGGCTGCGACCAGTCCTGGCCCTGCTGGTTGAAACCATCTGGTGGGGCGCCCACGGAAATATCTGGGGCAAGCCATTCTGCAAGATTCTCCGCGTCGGCACCGCCTGGGTGAACGCCGACTGCCAGGTCTGCCATCACACCGATGCGCATGCCGGCATCGGTGGCTTCCTTCTGTGCGTTTGCCAGCTGCTCGTCGACAATCCACTGCATCCAGCAATGGAAATCCATCGTTTCCTGACGGAACGCCTCGATGTCCTCATGTGCCCCAAATGGCTCCACGTGATCTGCGAAGGAGTTGCTTGCAAACGATTCGTCGTCACGCGCAGCCAGGCGCAAATCGATTTCACGCTGAGTGCACCATTGCGCGTAGTCGTAAATGCCACGGCCTTCCTGAGCCAAGAAGCGCTCGTAATCACTCGCGCGAGCAGGGGACAGTGGCACCCTATGGACAGCGCGCAACACCCGCAGTTTCGCTGCGTAAATAGGATTGCGCTCGATCTCGGTGGTCGTGTGGTTCAACTCTCGGAACTCGGCAGCCGTTGCGCGTGCAACATCCGCCTCGTCCTCGTCCAAGTAACCGAACTCTGGGATCAGCTCAGGTCGGATATACAGAGGATTGGTGTAGCGACGCGTCGTCGGCAGGTACGGCGAGTTTTCGACTGGAGGACACGGCTCGGCTGCGTGGAGCGGGTTGATCAACACGAAATCAGCATCCGCGTACTTCGCAGCTTCCGCCACCAAATCCGCGAGCGTGGACAGATCGCCAATGCCCCAGCTTCGGTCCGAACGAACCGAGTACAGCTGCGCCATAATTCCAGAGGCAGGCTTTGCGACGAACTTGTCTGCCGTGGACAGCCGCTCAGGGGTGACCGCGAGATCACATTCCGCAATCTCGCCGTCATTGTCGGCGCGGAGGCGGTGCCAGCCGAGAGGCAGATCTTCAGGAATCGCGAAGGCGGCTTCGCCAATGGACACGCCGTCGACGACACGAGGTGCTACGTTGTGCTCGACTTGGGCAAATGGATGCACGGTGCCGTCGTTAAGTAAGGCAGAGACGGAGACCTTGGTGCCGTCTGGGACGTGCACGATGACGGTGTTGTAACGACCGCGACGGGTGACAACAGCCGGTGGTAACAGCTGAGACCAGCGATCATCGGCCCACGCCGTGCGTGCTGCCTCTACTTCCTCGTCGGTAGGGTCATCGCCTAAATCAATGTCTAGAGCCGCCAGCACCTTCAAAATGGTGCGGCGAGATACCGTCACATACTCGCCGTCAAAGGCGTAGTAGTTAGTGGCGATGCCGACATCTTTGGCCAAATCTGCCAGCGGGGAGGTCACGGGAATAGTCGCGTCGAGAGTGGTCACCTTTTTCATCATGCCAGCGAAAGGTGATTCAGGCGCGTTAACTGTCAAGGGAAGGTTGAACCGAAGTCGGGGACTGGTTGCAGAAAGACGCTCCAGAAACGGGAATAAATCTGCAGTAATGTTCTTTTGAGAATATTTTTTGGGATTCCACAACGCGAGCGGGATCGTGTCGTAAGTTTGGGGATACGTAATTTGCATCACAATCGCACTCTGCATCCCTGGACTGCATTATTGAAGGAGACGGAAGAGCCTATGCGTGAATACACGACCGAAGCACAATTTGTGATCGGTGAAGATGAGACGGTTATCACTTCTCTCCGCGACCTTGTCACGAAGCGCCCGAAGCTGGTTCTGTTTAGCCGCCCGAAGAACTTTGAATGGGTCAACGTTCAGGTTCAGGAGTTCTGGGATGAAGCCTTTGCTGTGGCCAAGGGGCTGATCGCAAATGGCGTGCAGGCGGGTGACCGCGTTGTGTTGCTGTCGGAAACGCGCTATGAGTGGAATCTCCTGAACATCGGTATCTGGATGGCTGGTGCCACGATCGTTCCTGTGTACGGATCGTCCTCGAGTGATCAGATCCGCTGGATCGTTGAAGACTCTGGTGCGGTCTTTGCTATCACCGAAGCTCGTGAGCACACCGACAAGGTGAAGCTGTTTGTCGTCGACGAAAACGGCAAGTCCGCTGTGACGGAGACATCGTCGAAGCTGCGTCGCGTCGTCGAGATCAATGCGTCGGCCGTAGACACGTTGATGTACGAAGGTCGCGATATTCCTGACGACGAAGTCACTAAGCGCATCAACAACACAAAGGCCGATGATCTCGCATCTGTTATCTACACCTCAGGCACGACGGGACGCCCGAAAGGCTGCATGCTGCTGCACAGTAACTGGCTGGCAGAAGTACGCACCATCTTGACCAACCCAATTGGTTTGATCGCCCGCCCAGGCAACCGCGTGCTGACATTCCTGCCACTGGCGCACGTGCTGGCAAACGCCGTGTCGCTGGCTGCCATCGTTTCCGGTGCGACGCAGTCCCACTGGGCTGATACATCCACGGTGACGCTTGAATTCCAGCGTTCCCGCCCGCACCTAATTCTTGGCGTGCCGCGCGTTTTCGAGAAGGTCCGCGATTCGGCATATGCCACTGCCAAGGACAAGGGGCCAGTTGGACAGGCCATGTTCGAGCGGGCCGAAGCAACCGCAATTGAGTACTCGAAGGCATTGGACACCCCGCAGGGACCTTCGCGAATGCTGAAGGCTCGCTTGGCTCTGTATGACCGTCTGCTGTTCCGCAAGATCAAGGCAGCCATGGGTGATGCGGTATCAACGACCATTTCTGGTGGTTCCGCACTGTCGACCGACTTGGCGCACTTCTTCCGTGGCTTGGGTGTCAACGTCTATGAAGGCTACGGCCTGACCGAAACCGCAGCTGCTATCACGGTGAACAACCCTGAAGACCAGGTTATCGGCACCGTTGGTCGCCCGTGTGGTGGCTGCTCGGTGCGCATCGCCGGCGACGGCGAAATTATGCTCAAGGGCCCAGTTGTTTTCGCTGGCTACTGGAACAACGAAAAGGCCACTGCCGAGGCGCTGAAGGATGGCTGGTTCTACACCGGCGACATTGGTGAGCTGGATCCGACCGGACACCTTCGCGTGACCGGTCGCAAGAAGGAAATCATTGTCACCGCTGGTGGTAAGAACGTGTCCCCAACGCCACTGGAAGAGCGGATGCGTACGCACCCACTGATTTCCCAGGCGGTTGTGCTTGGCGACGGCCGTAAGTTCATTTCCGTTTTGGTCACGTTGGATGAAGAAGCGGCAAAGAAGTGGAAGATCGAGCACGGCTTGCCTGAAAACACCAGCATTCGCGAGCTGGCGACTAACGCTGTGCTGCGTGCCGAGATTCAGGATGCAGTGAACGCCGCAAACGAGCTTGTCTCGCACGCGGAGGCCATCAAGAAGTTCCATATTTTGCCACGCGATCTGACCGAAGAAGACGGTGAACTGACCCCGACGATGAAGATTAAGCGCAACGTCGTCATGGATCGTTTCGCACATGAGATTGAGCAGATGTACCAGCGGTAAGTAACCGTTTCAAAACGCGCGTTATCAAACCGTGTTGCTCCCTCATTAGCGCCCTCTACCCACCTAAGGTAGGGGGCGCATGTGTGTGGAAAGCCGATTTCAAGGAGGTTGCTGGTGGATCATTACGATGCCCGCCTCCGTCTGCGTGAAGTTACGCAAGAGTTGTTTGACATCGGTGATGAAGTCGCTGAGTACATCAACAATTTGAGTCAGGCCATCGCTGATGTTGATCGCGATTTGGTCGACGAATGCGTGCTGGAATTGGCTGACATTGTCGATGAAGCAGTGGAGGATGCCCGCCCGCTGGTGGGTGAGCTTGCAGGGCTTCGCCAGGCATTCACATCGGGTATCCGTCGTGGGGAGTTTTCGCCGTTCCACCTTCGACCAGCTGAGGCTGCTCCGGTTGCGATTGATGTCGAGCGCCTTAATGCCATCCCTACGCCGTTGCAGCACCCGGTGCCAGTGCCTGCTGTCACCGAAGCCATGGCGGCACGTTCAGATGCTGTGGCGACCTACCTCGATGAACTCGCTGATTGGCTATCCGCCGAAAACATTCGCGGTGTAGAAAACCTTGGCGCGGTGATGCTTCCACATCTGTACGCGCACTGTGGCCGTCGCGCGTTGAGCGCCGCAGCCTCGTGGTGTGTGACCGTTCCCGAAACGCATCCGGCAGTCGCCCGGACGTTGCGTGGCAGGAAGCCGCCAGCGTTCCTCATTGAACGTTCACGTATCGACGACGTCGTGCGTCGCATCAATCAGAAGCGCGCTGCTCGCCAGACTATGGAACACGCGTGAGCACAGTGACTGACGCTTTCGGCGTGTATGTGCACGTCCCGTTTTGCGCTACCCGTTGTGGCTATTGCGATTTCAATACCTACACGGCAGGCGAGCTTGGTTCCTCGACCTCAACTGGCTCGTACCTTGATGCGATCGCTCATGAGTTAGAGATGGCCGTCGCAAAGCAGTCCGAGCGTGGCGACGATATTCGTCCGGCCGACACCGTGTTCATAGGTGGTGGCACGCCATCACTTCTTGGTGCGTCGGGTTTGACGCGATTGTTGGACGCGGTCCGAAATACCTATGGCCTCGCCGATGGGGCCGAGGTGACGACTGAGTCGAATCCGGAGTCGACGTCGCCGGAGTTTTTTGCGGGTATTCGTGAAGCTGGTTTCACGCGGTTGAGTTTGGGAATGCAGTCGGTGGCTCCGCATGTGTTGGCGACATTGGATCGCACGCACACCCCGGGTCGTCCGGTCGAGGCTGCGCGGGAGGCGCGGGCTGCTGGGTTCGAGCACGTCAACCTAGACATTATTTACGGCACTCCGGGGGAGTCGATGTCTGATCTCGACGCGTCCCTCGATGCGGTGTTGTCCGCCGACGTTGATCATGTCTCTGCGTATTCGCTCATTGTGGAGCCGGGCACTGCGATGTTCCGCAAGGTTCGCAAGGGTGAGCTGCCAATGCCTGACGACGACGACCTCGCCGACCGCTACGAACGTATCGATCGGGCATTAAGCGGTGCAGGCTTCGGCTGGTACGAGGTATCGAATTGGTCGAAACCAGGTGGGCAGTGCCGACACAACATGCTCTATTGGCGTGACGGCGACTGGTGGGGAGCAGGTCCCGGGGCACATTCGCATCTCGGCGGCACGCGTTTTTATAACGTGAAGCACCCGGCGCGGTACGCAGCCACGATTTCCGGTGGTGAGCTGCCGATCGCAGATCGAGAAGATCTTTCTGCTGAGGATCGACATGTCGAGCACATCATGCTTGGGCTGCGTCTCCGCGAAGGCATTGCAGCCGAGGTGCTCACGGCGGACGAGACGCGTCGAGTCGATGCTCAGATAGCAGCGGGTATGCTGCAGCGTCGCGACAATCGGGTGATGCTCACAGAAGCTGGCCGGCTGCTGGCAGACGCAATCATTCTTGATGTGTTGAGCTAACGCACAGGCGTTGTCATCTGTGTGCGTCTCACCTGGCGCGTCTCCTCGCTAGTATGTAGGGAGTTCATGCACACGTGCCAGGTCGAGTGGGGAGGTCACCGCACTATGTCGAGTCAGACTGAACGTCGTCGTCAAGAAGTTTTGCGAGCAATCGTGGCCGATTTCGTGTCGTCGCAGGAGCCTGTCGGTTCGAAAGCACTTGTCGAGCGCCACAACCTCGGGGTGTCCTCCGCAACCATTCGTAATGACATGGCCGTGTTGGAGGCTGAGGGGTACATCACGCAGGAGCATGCCTCGTCGGGGCGCATTCCCACGGAAAAGGGCTACCGCCGGTTCGTGGATGCGATCTCTCAGGTCAAACCGTTGTCGGTCCCGGAACGTCGTGCCATCTTGGAGTTCCTTGAAGGTGGCGTCGACTTGGAGGACGTCTTACGACGCAGCGTGCAGCTGCTCAGCCAGCTCACGCGACAGGTAGCCGTGGTGCAGGTGCCGACGTTGCAGGTGTCTCGGGTGCGACACTGCGAGGTCGTGCAGTTGGCGGATGTGCGCCTATTGCTGGTTGTTATTACTGACACCGGTCGTGTGGAGCAGCGCAATGTCGAGTTGGCAACGCCTATGGATGCCGAGTTAGTTCCAGCATTGCGGGAGCAGCTCAACCGCGCGATGGATGGCAAGACGCTGAATGAAGCAGCAGTTGCCATGTCTGACTTGGCTGCGAACGCACCAGCCGAGATGCGTGATGTTGTGATTCGGTGCGCGACGGTACTCGTGGAATCGCTGATCGAGCGCCCGAATGACCGCTTGATCTTGGCAGGTGCATCGAATCTGACCCGTGGGCCAATGCGTGGAGCCTTGCCGTCGACGTTGCCACAGGTGTTGGAGGCGTTGGAAGAGCAGGTCGTCGTTTTGAAGCTGTTGTCGGCTGCGCAAGACCTGCACCGAGTCCAGGTATCCATCGGTGAGGAAAACGAAGATGAAGAGCTTCGTGGCACCTCGATTGTGTCGACTGGATATGGCACGGGCTCGGCGATTTTGGGTGGACTGGGTGTTGTTGGCCCGACGTATATGGACTATCCGGGAACAATCGCATCGGTCGCTGCTGTTGCACAGTACGTGGGTCGGGTTTTAGGAGATTGAAGCTAGCCCGTACAATGCTTGTTTGTTCATTTAGCTTGTACATTCATCTGTACTTTGTCCATATTCGTTTTATCGCATAGGTCCTAAGGGAGTATCTGACGGTGGCTCGTGATTACTACGGCATTCTCGGAGTAGAAAAAGATGCCTCGGACGCAGAAATTAAGAAGGCGTACCGAAAGCTCGCGCTGAAGTATCACCCGGACCGCAATCCGGACGATGAAACTGCTGCCGAAAAGTTCCGCGAAGCATCGGAAGCACATGAAGTGCTGTCTGATCCCGAAAAGCGACGCATCGTCGACCTGGGTGGCGACCCATTGGATCCAACTGGAGGTATGGCCGGTGGCGGGTTCGGTGGCTTTGGTGGCGGTGGACTCGGTGATGTCTTCGAAGCATTCTTTGGTGGCGCAGGCGGACAACGTCAGCGTCGTTCGCGCGTGCAGCCTGGTGCTGATGCACTGCTGCGCATCTCGCTCGGTTTGGATGAGTGCTTCACCGGTGTTCGTAAGCCCATCACCGTAGACACCGCTGTGTTGTGTGACGTCTGTGAAGGTACTGGATCGAAGACGAAGGCCAAGCCACAGCCATGTAAGACCTGTAACGGCACTGGTGAAATTCAGCAGGTGCAGCGTTCGTTCCTTGGCAATGTCATGACATCGCGCCCATGTTCAACCTGTGCGGGTACTGGCGAGATCATTCCAGATCCATGCTCGAACTGCAGTGGTGACGGACGTGTTCGTTCTCGTCGCGACCTCACGGTCAACATCCCGGCAGGTATTGGCGACGGCATGCGTATCCGCATGGCTGGTCAGGGTGAAGTTGGGCCAGGTGGTGGCCCAGCTGGTGACCTGTACGTCGAAGTTCATGCTGAACCGCATCCAGTCTTCCGTCGTGAAGGCGACGACTTGCACATGACTGTGCGCGTCCCCATGGTCGACGCTGCATTGGGCGCAGATTTCGAGGTCGAGGACCTTGTTGGCGAGACGTTCTCCATTGACGTGGAGCCAGGCACTCAGCCAGCGCAGAGCATTCGTGTGGAGGGCCGCGGTATGCCACGCCTGCGTGGTGAAGGTGCCGGCAACCTCATCGCTCATGTCGATGTGGAAGTACCAACTAAGCTCGACGGCAAGTCCCGGGAACTGCTGGAGAAGCTGCGCGACCACCGTGGCGAAGACACCCAGGTGGCAGATGAAACCTCTTCCAGAGGTTTCTTCTCTCGATTCCGTAACCGCCGATAGCACCGAGCACACCTGCGGATAACCATGACGCTGCCTGTCTTTCTCATCGACTTCACGGAGCTTCCTGAGGTCGGTGCCACAGTGACCATCGACGGCCCAGAGGCGAAGCACATTGGTGTGCGTCGCCTGGGCATCGGGGAGCTCATCGGGCTCACCAATGGTGCGGATGGGTATCTCGAAGCGGAGATCCGCAGTATCGCTGGCTCTGGCAACTCGATGACCGTGGCGTGCGACGTCGCAGTGTCCAGCATTGCGCAGCGCCCTGGGCCACACGTCACTGTGGTGCAAGCACTACCCAAATCTGATCGGGCGGAACTTGCTGTTGACCTCATGACAGAAGTCGGTGTCGACTGCATCATTCCGTGGTCGGCGCGAAACTGCGTCGCAAAGTGGGTAGGAAACAAACAGGAAAAGGCGCGCCAGAAGTGGGCACACTCAGCGCGTGAGGCGGCAAAGCAAGCGCGCCGGGCGTGGATCCCACCGGTATTGGAGCTGCACGATACTCACGGCGTCGTCAAGCGAGCACAGGAGTGTATTGCAGGCGGTGGCATGGTTGCAGTTCTGCACGAGTCCGCGTCAGCCCCGTTTGCAGAGTTCGCGGCGCAGGCGCGCGATTGCGACGAAGTGATGTTCATTGTCGGGCCAGAAGGTGGCGTGGATCCGACTGAGGTCGAGCAGTTCGCAGAGATCGGTGCTCACACACTGGTGTTGGGACCGACGGTACTGCGGACGGCGTTGGCGGGAGCGAGCGCGATTAGTGCGCTAGGACCGCTGACGAATCGTTGGCCGTAGTGGGCGAGAGGTAATGCGCGTGACGTATATAGCGCGCCGGGCCACATGTTTTAGGGCTAGGATTAACGGCTAATGAAAAGTATTGATTATCGCACGTCAGCAGTTATCGAATTGGATCCTGAGTTCGCCCCGATAGTTCTGGGCGAGGCGGATCGAAACTTGCGACTGCTCGGCGAGCTGCTGGGCGCAGATCTGCATGTTCGCGGCGCGACGGTCACGGTGAAGGGCCGTCCGAATGAAGTGGCGACTGCTGCGCAGGCTTTTAAAGAGCTTGAATCAATGGCAAGCCGAGGACATGAGCTGTCCGTAGAGTCCGTCCGCCGGGCGATTGGCATTGTTGATCGTGGCGGTAATGCGACCAGCACTCTGGCGGCGGAGATTGTGTCGCATCGAGGAAAGACAGTGCGCCCAAAGACCGAGGGCCAGAAGCGCTACGTCGATGCCATTGACCAGTTTTCAATTGTGTTCGGCATCGGCCCTGCGGGGACCGGCAAGACCTATTTGGCAATGGCCAAGGCAGTCCAGGCGCTACGAAACAAAAGCGTTGAGCGCATTATTCTGACTCGCCCTGCCGTCGAAGCTGGCGAGAATCTTGGCTTTCTGCCTGGCACATTGCACGAAAAGATCGACCCATACTTGCGCCCGCTTCACGACGCTCTGCGGGACATGGTGGAACCCGAAATGATTCCTAAACTCATGGAATCCGGTGTCATTGAGGTGGCACCGCTGGCGTACATGCGCGGTCGCACGTTGAACAACGCGTTCATCATTCTCGATGAGGCGCAAAATACGACACCAGCGCAGATGAAGATGTTCCTAACCCGACTCGGGTTTAGCTCCAAGATGGTCATTACCGGCGACGCAAGCCAGGTGGATTTGCCGCGAGGCGCCAAGTCCGGCCTGGCCGTTGCCCGTAAGGTTCTGCATGGAGTACCAGGTATTGCCTTCCCGGCACTCGGATCGACCGACGTGGTGCGAAACCCCCTAGTCACCTCGATCGTGGAGGCATATGACGACTTCGACGCATACGAAGCACAAAAATCGGAGGCACGGAAGTGACTATTGAGGTTTTTAACGAGTCCGGAGTTGGTGTTAACGAGGAATCGCTCATTGACGTTGCCAAGTACGCACTTGGTCGCATGGATGTACACCCAGCAGCTGAGCTGTCGCTGCACATCGTCGATGAAGCCACCATCGAGGATTTGCACGTCCGTTGGTTGGACCTGCCAGGTCCAACCGATGTCATGAGCTTCCCCATGGACGAGCTGACCCCCGGCTCTGGTCGCCCCGATGCAGCCACGCCTGGACCTGCCATGCTCGGAGATATCGTGCTGTGCCCAACGTTTGCTGCGAAGCAGGCGGAAAAGGCTGGCCACCCACTGAGCCATGAACTTGTATTGCTGACCGTCCACGGTGTGTTGCATCTGTTGGGCTATGACCACGTCACGGCTGAAGAAGAACACGAGATGTTCAAGATCCAAAACGGCCTGCTGGCCGATTGGTACGACGACATTGAAACCCGTGGCGTCGAGTTCCCAGCCAAGCCCATCACTCCCGCAGCTTTCCCTTCGGGAGCTGACGGCCGGTGAGCCCTTGGGTCATCGTTATTGTTGTAGTTCTCCTGGTTATTGCCAGTGTGCTTAGCACCGTTGAAACTGCTCTCTCGCAGATCTCTCGCGCCCGAGTCATGGAAATGCTTCGCGACGAAGTCGCCGGGGCAAAAGCCCTCCTGCGGGTGTTGGATAATCGTCCACGGCATGTGAACGTGCTTGTGCTGCTTCGGACGTTGTGCGAAGTGTCAGCTGCGATTCTCGTTGCGGTCGTAGCATCTGAATTCATCGAGTCCGATGTGAAGGCAATTTTCGCCGCCATTACGGTCATGAGCTTGTTTACCTACGTCGTGCTGGGTGTGACGTCGCGGACTTTGGGTAAGCGAAATCCGTACTCCATTTCTTTGGGGTCGGCGCTTCCGGTGGAGTTCGTCGCAAAGCTGTTTGGCCCGGTGGAAAAGCTGCTGATTGGTGTCGGCAACATTGTCACGCCGGGTGGCGGTTTCCAGGACGGGCCGTTCTCGGGAGAAGTTGAGCTGCGTGAGATGGTGGATATTGCGCAGGAACGCGGCATCGTGGAGTACGACGAGCGTCGCATGATTCAGTCGGTGTTTGATTTGGCATCGACGTCGGCACGCTCCGTGATGGTGCCACGCCCGGAGATGGTGTGGATCGAAGCGGATAAGCACTGTGGTCAGGCGGTGACGCTGTGCGTGCGGTCAGGACATTCGCGTATTCCGATTATTGGTGACAGTGTCGATGACATCATCGGTGTCGTGTACTTGAAGGATCTGGTGCAGCAGACCTATGACCGTACCGATGGCGGTCGAGGGGTGCCGGTGACTGCGGTGATGCGTAAGGCTGTGTTCGTTCCGGATTCGAAGCCACTTGATGATCTGCTCGATGAAATGCAGCGAGATCGCAACCACATCGCCATTCTTGTCGATGAATACGGTGGCGTCGCGGGTCTCATTTCCATTGAAGACATTTTGGAAGAGATCGTCGGCGAGATTGCCGACGAATATGACGATGCGGAACGCGCACCAGTTGAAGAACTCGGTGGCACGAAGTACCGCGTGGTTGCGCGGCTGGGGATCCATGAGTTGGCTGAGTTGTATCACGAAGCGCATGACATCGAACTGGAATTCTCACCGGAGATGGAAGAAGAAGTCGACACCGTTTCCGGTTTGCTTGCGTACGAATTAGGGCGAGTCCCGTTGCCGGGTGTGGAAGTTGAGGTCGCAGGCCTTAAACTCACGGCAGAAGGTTCTCGCGATCGTCGTGGTCGCATGCGTGTGCATGCGGTAATTGTGGAACCAGTGCAGTCTGGAAAGGACATTAATGGCGAATCTTGAGGACATGCTGGCGTCAGCCGGAATGGGCGGATCTGCTGACGACTACTCGGCACCAGAGGGTTTTCGTTCCGGTTTCGTGTCCATCGTTGGCCGCCCGAATACTGGCAAGTCAACGCTGACGAATGCGCTGGTGGGCGAGAAGATCGCCATCACCGCGGACCAGCCGGAAACGACTCGCCACGTTGTTCGTGGTGTCGTGCATCGTCCGGAATGCCAGATTGTTGTCGTCGATACGCCGGGTCTGCATAAGCCACGCAAGCTCATCGGTCAGCGTCTGAACGACATGGTGGCGGAGGCATATGCCGATGTCGATCTCATTGCGCTGGCCGTTCCTGCTGATGAAAAGATCGGCCCAGGTGACCGCTGGATTCTCGATTCCGTGAAAGAAGCGTGTCCGAATACGCCGCTGATGGGCATCGTGACGAAGGTCGATAAGGCTTCGCGCGACCAAGTGATGGAGCGTCTACTCGAATTGCATGCTTTGCTTGGCGACGTCGAGTTGGTGCCAGTTTCGGCTACGTCGGGGGAGAACCTGGAGACGTTGGCGAAGGTCATTGGTTCGCAGCTGCCTGAGGGTCCGAAATTGTACCCGGATGGGCACGTCACTGATGAGGATCAGCGCACCCGCATGGCCGAGCTGATTCGTGAGGCTGCTCTTGGTGGCCTACGTGACGAACTTCCGCACTCTGTGGCAGTCGAGATTGATGAAATTCTGCCAAGCGATCGTCCTAACTGCACCGATGTTCACGCAGTCATTTATGTGGAGCGTCCCGGCCAGAAGATGATTCTGCAAGGCCGCGATGGTCGTCGTTTGAAGTCGACTATCCAGAAAGCGCGTAAGGAACTCATCGAGCTGATGGGCACCAACGTCTTTCTGGACCTGCGCATCAAGGTGTTGAAGGATTGGCAGTCCGATCCGAAGCAGCTTGGACGCCTGGGCTTCTAGCCTCTGGCGTATGTGCGCCTGGGTAGGGGAGCTGCTTCGTGGCTGAACCATTTCGCGATCGCGCCATTGTGGTGCGCCGGCATGACCTCGGTGAAGCCGATCGGATTATCGTCCTCTTCACTCGGGAGCACGGCTTGGTGAGAGCCGTCGCAAAGGGTGTCCGACGAGCGAAGTCAAGATTCGGATCGCGACTATCGCCATTCGTGGAAATTGACGCGCTGATTTATCCGGGGCGGAACCTTGGCACGATCAACAGCGTCGACACGATTCGCACGTGGGCCGCTCCGCTTGTCGACGACTACGCCCGATACACCTGCGCCTGTGCAGTGTTGGAAGTCGCCGAGCGTTTAGTGCTGGAGCCGGACCCGCAATTGTGGGACATGACGGTTGGAGCGTTGGGCAACGTCACGACGTATACGCCAGGGCTTGCCCTGACATCTTATATTTTGCAGGCCATGCAACATACGGGCTGGGCGCCGAGCCTTTTTGAGTGCGCGAACTGTGGCAAGGCGGGACCTCATCATGCCTTTTCGCCGGCGTTGGGCGGGGCAGTGTGTACGAACTGCAGGCCACCTGGAACAGGCGTGGAGACTGAGGTGCTGCGACTAATGTGGCATCTAAGTAGGGGAGACCTGTCGGCTACTGATGCTCATGTGGGGTCACGGGCGCGGGCATTGGCGACGGCTCATCTTGAGTTTCATCTGGGGCGACGGATTACGGCGCTCAAACTTGTCGATGCGCAGTGGTAGGCGCGCGCTCGATGGTCAGTGGCAAGCGACATTTACCGGGTCGTCGTAAGGCACAATAGAAGGGTGACTACGTTGAATCCCCCAGTGCCAGAACAATTCGTGCCGAACCACATTGCCCTTGTCATGGATGGCAACGGCCGGTGGGCAGAAGAACGTGGCATGAAGCGCACCGAAGGCCACAAGCGTGGCGAAGCCGTGTTGATGGAATGTGTTGATGCCTGCCTCGAGATGGGCGTGAAGCACCTGTCGGCTTACGCTTTTTCCACCGAGAATTGGCGACGTTCCACGGATGAAGTGCGTTTCCTCATGGGATTCAACCGTGATGTGTTGCGTCGGCGTCGCGATGAATTGGATGGCAAGAACGTCCGGGTGCGCTGGGCTGGACGACGACCACGATTGTGGCGTTCCGTCATTAAAGAGCTTGAAATTGCCGAAGATCAGACCAATGACAATGACGCATTGACGTTGTACATGTGCGTCAACTACGGTGGTCGCGCTGAAATCGTTGACGCGGCGAAAGAAATTGCTCGGCAGGCAGCAGCTGGTCAGTTGAGCGAGTATGACTTAACGGAGTCGTCGTTTAGCCAGTTCCTGGACGAGCCAGATATGCCGGACGTGGACTTATTCCTGCGCCCGTCGGGGGAGCAGCGGACATCGAACTTCCTGATTTGGCAGTCGGCGTACGCGGAGATGGTGTTTCAGGACAAGCTATTCCCAGACTTTGGTCGAGAAGATTTGCGGGAAGCTGTTGTGGAATACGCGAAGCGCGACCGACGGTTCGGTCGCGCTTAGGACAACTCTGATGTAGTGCGCCTAATGCCCTGGTGCAGAGCACCTGATGCAGAGCACCAGATACGGAGCCACGTGTGTGTCGTGGACGTCGGTTTACTCCGCTGGCTGCGTGTCGGTGTCTGGGGCCTGGCAGTCCCCGCACAGACCAAAAACCTCAGCGGAATGACCGGTGAGCTGGAAACCATGTTCGGTAGCCAACTGGTCTGCCCATTGCTCAACCGGGCCACCACCGACTTCCACGGTTTCGCCGCAATCGGTACACACCAAATGGTGATGATGGCTATCGCTGCACAGACGGTACAGGGCTTCGGATCCATCGTGGTGCAACACGTCAACGGCCTTCATCTCGGCCAATGACTGCAAGGTGCGATAAACAGTGGTCAAACCAACTTTTTCGCCCTTATCGGTAAGGGTGCGGTGGATCTCAGCTGCAGAGCGGAAATTCTGGTCTTCGCTCATCACCGTGACAACGGCTTTTCGCTGGCGGGTGTTGCGTACGCCGATCTTCTTAGCGCCTTTCATACCTTGACCATACCCTCAAGTGCATAACACAGTCCTTTACGACTAGAGTTGGGTGAATCCATGTCCAGCAACTAAGGAGCAGAAGAGGCAGTGGCCCCTAAGTCTGTCGTCGATACCGTCGCTAACCTGTGTAAGCGCAGGGGTTTTGTTTACCCTTGCGGTGAAATTTACGGCGGAACCCGCTCTGCGTGGGACTACGGTCCCCTCGGCGTCGAGCTGAAGGAAAACATCAAGCGTCAGTGGTGGAAGACCTTCGTTAACGGCCGCAAGGACGTCGTTGGCCTCGACTCGTCGATTATTCTGCCTCGCCAGGTCTGGGAAGCTTCCGGGCACGTCGCAACGTTCACTGACCCTCTGGTCGAGTCGCTGCACACCCACAAGCGCTACCGCGCAGACCACTTGCTTGAGGCATACGAGGCTAAGCACGGCCACGCTCCTGAAAACGGTCTTGCAGATGTTCCAGACCCAGAGACTGGCCAGCCAGGTAACTGGACCGAGCCACAGCTGTTCTCCGGATTGATGAAGACCTACCTTGGTCCAGTGGACAACGAGGTTGGCCTGCACTACCTGCGTCCAGAGACTGCTCAGGGCATTTTCGTGAACTTCAAGAACGTTATGACGACGTCGCGTATGAAGCCGCCATTCGGCATCGGCCAGACTGGTAAGGCATTCCGCAACGAGATCACCCCAGGTAACTTCATTTTCCGTACTCGTGAGTTCGAGCAGATGGAGATCGAGTACTTCGTGGCGCCGGACGATGCGCCTGAGAAGTTCGACGAGTGGGTAGACGCGTGCTGGAACTGGTTCATCGACCTTGGCGTGAACCCGGACAACATGCGCCAGTTTGATGTCCCAGACGACGAGCGCGCACACTACTCTGCACGCACCATCGACTTCGAGTACCGCTTCGGTTTCTCCGGCAACGAGTGGGGCGAGCTCATGGGTGTCGCTAACCGCACCGACTACGACCTCGGCTGCCACTTGGAGCACTCCACCGAAGACATGCGCTACCACGACCAGGTCACGGGTGAGAAGTACATTCCGTACGTTATCGAGCCTTCCTTCGGTCTGACTCGTGCACTCATGGCGTTCCTGTGCGACGCATACGAGGAAGAAGAAGTGCCAAACGCAAAGGGCGGCACCGATACTCGTACCGTGCTGAAGCTGGATCCGCGCCTGTCGCCAATCAAGGTTGCTGTGCTGCCACTGTCCAAGAAGGACACGCTGACCCCAACCGCGGAGGCTGTTGCTGACAAGCTGCGTGGCCTCTGGTCGGTGGACTACGACACCTCCGGCGCTATTGGTCGTCGTTACCGTCGTCAAGACGAGATTGGTACGCCATACTGCGTCACCGTTGACTTCGACACCCTCGAAGACAACGCTGTCACGGTCCGCGACCGCGACACCATGGCTCAGGAGCGCGTAGCTATCGACGAGCTGGAAGGCTACCTCGCACAGCGTCTGGTGGGCTGCTAATGAGCGATCACGAGGGCGATCACGAAGTCACGATGCCTGACGGTTCTCACGTCACATGGGAATCGTGGAGCTTGGGTGATCCGAAGAAGGACCGCACTCCGATTCTTCGCGAGAACCAGGTCGTCGGCGAGTACGTTCGCCACGACGGCAAGGACTCCATCGAAGCTAACGGAACGTGGGCTCTGCAGGCTGACGAAAACTCGCTTTCCGGCACGCTTCCCGACGGTCGTGTCTACTCGGCTACGTCGGCAGATGGCAAGAAGATTGCGCGTTCGAAGGCGATTAACGTTGACTTCGGCGACTCGTCGGCACGCATCGTGTGTGAAGGCTCGACCAACTACGTCATCGAAAATGACGCAGACAAGATCGGCCAGTTCACCGGCGCGAGCCGTGGTGTCCGCCATGCGGAGATTCAGTACGACACCGAAGTTGGTCGCGCGCTGCCGGATGAGCAGAAGATCTTCCTCGCGTGGACTGCCCGCCGGGTGCTGGAAGCACGTATGGTGTCGTCGACGTGGATTCTGACCATCTGTCTGATCCTGCTGATCGCCTACCTCGCGTGGGCGTGGGTGGCATAGGTCTGAGCGGAGAGAGGCGCAGATAATGTGGCTGCTTGATAACGCAACTGTCTACGAAGACGGGCAGCCACTCACCGCTGGGTGGACCATTGAGGGACGTGGCCAAGCGTTTCGCATCAGCGCACCTGATGTGGAATATGTCGCGCGTCCCGATGGTTTCCTCGCCACCAAAATGACCGTGTCTGGTCCCGCGGATTCCGTCCGCATCAAACGGCAAGGTCGCTCGTGGTTTGTACTTTACGACGACCACATGATCGCCAAATACTCAAAGAGTCGCTTCGTTGTCTTTGAGGAATCTGATCGGGTGCTTCCTACTCAGGACTTGCTGATCGCCGCAGCACTGGTGTGCTGGAAGATGGAGCACCCGGACGTTTACATCTGACTTACTTGCAAGTCTGTTTGGGGCCTATCGCTGACCTTCTTGCACTTATTGCCCGCCTTTTCACCTTTTGGTTCGCGCGCCAGAACCAACAAGTGAAGAAGCGGGCAATAGGTGGTTTGGTAGTGCGTTTGGGCTTAGAACCGCAGCGAGGTACCGGAGCCACCGCCTCCACTGAAGCCACCTCCGCCGAAGCCACCACCACCAAATCCTCCGCCACCAAAGCCGCCACCGCCGTTCATCATGCCACCGAGCACCATGCCAGCAATGAGCGCACCAGAGTCGCCTCCGCCACGTTGCTGGTTTCGGTAGTTGTTGATGTCCTGCTGCGCGCGCTTCGATGATTCGCGGGCAAGTCGTGCTGCCTCACGAGCCTCGTTAATGCCCGTGCGCGGGTTATTCTGTGGCGTATTGCCAGGTGTCACCGCAATGGTGTCTGCGACTGCGTAGTGTCGCTCTGCCTCTGCAAGCAAGGTACGGGCACGGGAGCCAACAATGCGGCGTCGGGTGCCAATTGTGTCACGCGCCGCGACAATCGCAGTCTGCGCATCAGCCAGGGAATTCTGCAGAGTTTGCATCGCGCGTGCGAATACCTGCGTGGCATCACGTGCCGACGCGAGATGCTCATCCAAATCAGCATCTGCCTCGGTCAACTCGGTCCAGGCAGACAACGGATCCGTGGAGCCGCGTTCTTCGGCGACGGCCAGGGCAGCGGTGCCAGCATCAATCGCAGAGCGAAGTGCGGTGCGGTCAAACTGAGCGGCTTCAGGAGTGCCAAGGAGATTGCGTGCTTCGTCAACCTCACCACGAACCTCAGCAACCAATGCTTCGAGGCCAGACACTGCCTGACTGATATTCGAATCCGCGTGTTCAATACCCGCAATGAGCTGGTCTGCCTGAGAGAGCGCCATGTCCGACTTCGCCAGCGCGTCCACCAGCCCAGCCTGTTCGCCAGCAGGACGCTCCAAGATACTGCGAGCTTCATCGATAGACTGCTCGGCCATATTCACATGCTCGGTGGCCATGTCGATGTTGTCGGCGATGGAGGTGAGCATCGTCGCGTCGTAACGCGCGCGCAGACTGTCCAGCACCGTGGCAGCCTTCGGGATGCGCGTGCGCAGGTCAATGGTGCGCTGGGTGTAGCGGTCGAGAGTCTCGGGCGCGTTCATGAGCTGCTCGCGCATTTCGCGGTAACGGTCGGCCTCAGCGTCGAGCTGATCGTCGGCGACACCACACGTGGAGACGATTTCCAACAGCATCGAGCGACGCTCAGATTCTGACATGGAGCGGTGGCTATCTACACGCTGGCGCATCTGGAAAGCCTTGTCTAGAGTGCGCTGCGAGTTTGCCAGGGCCTGTTCAAGATCGCGCACACGTGCGTCACCGAACTCGTTGCGGGCCATCTCCAGTTCGGATTGGGCCTTGCGGATCGACTCGTCCGTAGAGACCAGTTCTTCCTGCGCCAACGTGTCCAACGCGTCGGTGCTGAGTTCCCCAAGCGCATTGACATCTGCTGGGTTAATTGCGCGACCCTCGACAACTTCCTGAGCAGTGCGCTTCTTCTTGTTACGACGAGCCCACAGCAGGCCACAGCCACCCAATACAGCCGCGCCACCAAGCCCCGCGCCAAGACCAACGACACCAGTGGCGTCGCCACCACTTTGCTGGACTGCAGCGTTGCCAGCTCCGAACCAATCGTCGTTTGTCAGGGGAGCGTAGACGGCATCCGAGAGCTGGTCGACGGAGGCTGGATAGTCATCGCCAGCCCAAATGCCGAGGTTTCGTTCCTCGGTAGCAATGGCTACGACGGCGGTGTTGCTGGTGCTGCCTTGGGCGTCGTAAAGCGCCTTGGCCCATTCTTCACCGGACATGCCGTCGAAAGTCCTGACGTAGGCAACGAACAGCACTGCCTTGGAGTCAGCCTGATTCTCCTTGATGCGCGCTTCTAGGTCGGACTTCTGCGATGATGTCAACACACCGGCGGTATCAAGCACAGTGCCCGGAAAACTGTCAGGCGCTTCGGCGACGGCGGTCGGCGCGAAACTATCGAGATCAACGCTAACAAGACCAACGCTGGCCGGACCGAGTGTGACCAGGACTCCGGCGCAGACGCCGGCACAAAGGGCTGCTGCAGTTCTCTTAGGGCTCATGCTTTCTAAGATACCTACCTCGGTCGCCGTGTCGTGGAGCGCAAAGGCGCGTGCGCCAGCCACAATGGGGAGGTGACTGCTTTGTTCGCCTATTCTCCGTCCGATTTCGAGCGCATTTTGCAGGAAGGTAAGAAAGAGTCTTTACTTCCTGGTTCGGAATCGGTGGAGGCTCATCGCGGTGATTTTTCCCGAGACCGCGCTCGCGTGCTTCATTCAGCTGCTTTACGACGACTCGCCGATAAGACCCAGGTCGTCGGTCCGCGGGAAGGGGACACGCCGCGAACACGTCTGACTCATTCGTTGGAAGTGGCGCAGATTGCGCGTGGCATTGCGGGAGATTTGGGTGCGGATCAGGACCTCGCCGAGTTGGCTGGGTTGACGCACGATATTGGGCATCCGCCGTATGGGCATAACGGCGAGCGGGCGTTGAACGAGATCGCAGCAGGCTGCGGTGGTTTCGAGGGCAATGCGCAGACGCTGCGCATTCTGACCCGATTGGAACCGAAAATCCTGGACGATACCGGCTACCCGTGTGGTTTGAATCTGACACGGGCTGCTCTTGATGCTGCGTGTAAATACCCGTGGACTGCATACGACAGCGAGGGTAATCTCCGCCCGAAGTACGGCGCCTACATGGAAGATGCGCCGATTCTGCAGTGGATTCGCTCGGGCGCTCCATATGGTCAGCAGTGTTTGGAAGCTCAGATCATGGACTGGGCTGACGACGTGGCCTATTCGGTGCACGATGTCGAAGACGGCATCGTGTCGGGCCGCGTTGACCTCGGCGTGCTGTGGGACATGGTTGAGTTGTCGAACCTCGCTGACAAGGGTGCCAAGGCATTTGGCGGTGACCCTGCCGAACTGGTGGAAGCAGCCGGGCGGCTGGCCGGGCTTCCTGTCGTGGCGCACGCAGCTTCCTACGATGGATCTTTCGAAGCTCATGTCGCCTTGAAGCGGATGACTTCGGAGCTGGTTGGTCGCTTCGTTACCGCATCGGTGGCGGGTACCCGCAAGGCAGCGAACACGGATATGCCGCTGGGGCGCTATGACGCTAACCTTGCCGTTCCTGCGTCAATTCTCGCTGAAGTCACCATGCTCAAAACCATCGCTGTGTTGTACGTGATGGATTTGCCGGCGCATCTTCGTCGTCAAGATCGTGAACGCGACCGCTTGCACCGGGTCGCCGAGTACTTAAAGGAAGGCGCGCCGGGCGCTCTTGATCCGATGTTCCGGTGGCTGTACGAGCAAGCGGATTCGGATGCTGGGCGACTGCGCGTCATCGTGGATCAGTTGGCGTCGATGACGGAGTCGCAGGTTGAACAGCTAGACCATCGCATCGCGGGATTCACTGCGGCCTGGGGCTGATGGAGGCTTAGGCTGGCGCGAGTTCTGTAAACCCGCGCCTATTCTTCTGCGTCTGGAATTTCGCAGAAGCTTTCGAAGTGATCGTCGGTGTAGTACCAGACATCTGGGTCATCTTCGGTGCCACCGCCCACCACGATGCGTCGCGCACCGCGGTGATTGATGCCTGGCGTTTCCACGGTGTATTCGCGGTAGTAGCTGCTCTTTTCCTTTGGCAGAACATTCTCGTAGTTGCCGAAGTGCTTGCCATCGTGCTGTGAGTAAATATGGTCTTGATCAGCGAGAATTCGGTCGATGACCTCGTCTGCTTCTTCTGGTAGCTCGGTGACTGGGCAGGTATCGCTTGACGACGATCCCTGCTGATTCGACTTCCTATCATTGGCCGGCTTGTTCGTTTCCTGGCCCTTGGTTTTGCCTGTTGGCTGGCCGGTTGTCTGGTTTGCGTTTTGACCAGAGTCGGTAGAGGTATCCGTGTTACCCGATGTTGTGGAGTCGGTGCCCTCTAGTCCAAAGTACGAACCTGCAATAACCAGTGCTGCGGCACCCAAGCCGCCAGCGATCTTCTTCCACGAATTCTCAGCCATGAGTCTATGTTCTCATGAAGGTCGGATTGGCTCCGCGATCTGCCCCTCGCCAGGTGCCCGCAGTAAAGGGCGCGTGCATAGCGCTAAGGTAGTGCTCATGGCTAGGGGACGTATTCCGGACAGTGATATCGCTGCAATTCGCGAAAACACTCCGATCGAAGAGATCGTGGGTGACTACGTTCAGCTCAAACCTGGCGGTGCAGATTCCCTCAAAGGATTGTCGCCTTTCAAGGACGAGCGCACCCCGAGTTTCCATGTCCGTCCGAATCATGGGTACTACCACTGCTTTTCCACAGGCAAAGGTGGCGACGTGTTCAGCTTCCTCATGGAAATGGAACACCTCACATTTCCGGAAGCCGTGGAAGCATGCGCCGAGAAAATCGGATACCGCATTAACTACGAAGGTGGCGGCACGGGTCGTCGTGAAGAACCTGGTACTAGGCAGCGATTGATCGCTGCGAATCGTGAAGCGCAGAAGTTCTATGCGGAGCAGTTTGGCACGCCGGATGCGGCGACGGCGCGGAAGTTCTTGGCAGACCGTGGGTTCACACCGGAGCATGCCAAGCAATTCGGATGTGGTTACGCGCCGGCTGGTTGGGATACGCTGACCAAGCATTTACAGCGTCTAGGCTTCAGCTTCGACGAGTTGGAAAAGGCCGGCTTGTGCAAGATGGGTCGGCAGGGGCCGATTGACCGTTTCCACCGGCGACTGCTCTGGCCGATCCGCAACATGAGCGGTGATGTGATCGGGTTTGGTGCGCGCAAGCTTTTTGACGATGACAAACTCGGCAAATACATGAATACGCCTGAGACGATGCTGTACAAGAAGTCGAAGGTCCTATTCGGCCTGGATCTGGCGAAGCGCCATATCGCGGAGGGGCACCAGGCGGTCATCGTCGAGGGCTATACCGATGTGATGGCGATGCACGCGGCTGGTGTGCCGACCGCTGTCGCGTCGTGTGGCACGGCTTTTGGCGACGAGCACTTGCAGCTGCTGCGCCGGCTGATGCTCGATGACAGCTTCTTTCGTGGCGAGCTGATTTACACCTTTGATGGAGACGAAGCAGGGCAGAAGGCTGCCATGCGCGCTTTTGAAGGTGAGCAGAATTTCACCGGCCAGTCGTATGTGGCGGTCGCCCCGGAGGGCATGGACCCGTGTGATCTGCGCATGGAAAAGGGCGAGGCAGCGGTGTGTGACCTCGTGGCTAATCGAGTGCCACTGGTCGAGTTCGTGCTGCGCACGTTGTTGAAGGACTTCGACCTGACCACCGCGAATGGCCGCGTTGAGGGGCTGCGTCGCGTGGTTCCGGTCATTGCGCAGATCCGCGATTCCTCTCTGCGAGATGAATATGCCCGCGAAGTCGCCGGCTGGGTCGGCTGGAACGATGAAGCTGAGCTGGTGCAGCGGGTGCGCAACGAGGCGCGTCGACCCGCCGATCCAAAGAAAGCTTTACGACGCACCCCTGCATCAGCTGGGTCCGCTCGGGCGGGTGCTGGAGCCGGGGCCGGGTCCCAGAAGCCGACCTTGCCGTATCCGAATCCGCGCGATCCCGTGTTGCATGCGCAGCGTGAGGCGCTGAAACTTGCGATTCAAGAACCGGTGCTTACTGGCCCTGTTTTTGATGCGCTCGCTCCAGAGACATTTGGGCATCCGACGTACCGGGCTGTTTTCGACGCTATTCAGGCTGCTGGCGGTGTGGCTGCTGCTGCGGGTGGCGTAGCTGCGGCTGGCGGCGCAGGCGTTGACGGTGTCGGCGGCGCGAAGTGGGTCGCCGATATTTCGGCGGGGACGTCGGATGCGATGGCGCGTCGTCTAGTTACCGAGTTAGGCGTCGAACCAATTCATGTGGACTACGAAGCGCTGCGTGGCTATGCCTCCGCGGTGCTGGCGCGCTTGCAGGAAGTGTGGGTGGGCGATCAGATTGCTCAGGTGAAAGCGCTGCTGTCGCGGATGCGCCCAGCGGACGATGAGGCCGGTTACCGACAGTTGTTCGCCGACCTCCTTGCGTTGGAGGAGTATCGCCGCGAGTTGCTGGCGGAAGCTGTGCAAGTGCCGACGCTGGAGTAGGTGACTCACTTTCATTCTTGTAATTCGGGACGGGGTGTTTATGGCTGAACGCTCAGTGTTGGTCGGGAAAATATGGTGTTTAACCAGCGGATTTGTTTCGTTGAAGGGTGCTAGGTAAAGTACTGAGTCGTTGCAAGGGAACACCGCGCATAGCAGTGTGAACACGCAAAGCGCATTCCTCCATAGCTCAATGGCAGAGCATTCGACTGTTAATCGAAGGGTTGCTGGTTCGAGTCCAGCTGGAGGAGCAAATACACCAGGTCAGGGAAGTTTCCCGGCCTGGTTTTTTCGTTGTGTGGGGGCAAATTGTCCGAACAGTGAATATGGTTAAATTATGGATTCTTTAATCCCTCAAGAGGGGCCTCGTGCACGCGCCCGAACTCTGGTGACGGCTTTTTCCATCGTCTTCCTGTTAGCCCTGGTTTGGGAGTTGATCGGCCAGTTCCTCTTGCCAGACGCTAATCTCGCTTACACCTCAGGCGTGATCGTGTGGTCGCTGACGATCATCATTCCCGCCCTGATCGTTGGTCTGGCTACACACCTGCTCGGCTGGCCTTATGTCCGGGTCTGGCGGTGGACACTCATCTTGGTCGGCGCGCTCGCTTGCGTTGTGCTTCAAACCGCACTCATGGTCTATGTCTTTGCGACGACTCCGCCCGACGGACAAGACGGCCTGATCGTGGCGTATGTCGTGTTTGTCCACCCAATGCTCATCCTGGTTGGCAGCTGGATAACAGTTCTGATCGCCGATTTTGCTCGTGGCCTGGGCAGGCACAAGCAAAATTCTTCACAAGCACTTTCACTCAAACCTGCTCCGACCCATCACGGCGATTGATATATTGACACACATATCCAATTGTGTCCCAGCCCACACAGGAGTCACTGCGATGGCCTTCACTCCACACCAATTGAAAAAGTACATGCAGTTCTGGCCACCGTTCCTCGGGGCGGGAATCAAGGTCAAGGAGTTCGCTGATGATGGCTCACGAGTCGTCGTCACGCATCGCCTTGGAAAGTTCACACAAAATGCGGTTGGGACTGCGTTTGGTGGCACGATTATGTCGATGACTGATCCGTTTTACATGCTGGCATCGATGGCTCGGCTCGGGCGCGAGTACAACGTGTGGGACGTGAAAGCGGAAGTTGAGTTTGTGAAACCGGGGCGGGGAACGATCTCGGCGGACATGCGCATTGATGATGAGACGTATGAGCTCATCAAGGAAAAGACCGCTGGCGGTGACAAGTACCTGCATTGGTTCGAGACTGCCGTGACCGATGAAGAAGGGGATACGGTCGCGAAAGTGCGACGGCAGGTCTATTACCGGCGGAAGAAGCGCTAGGCACTGGCTCCCGTAAACACGCCCGCCTTTCGCACGGCAGGCAATTTGTCACCCCTCTCTTTACACTGTGCTTGTACGTACGCTTGTCATAGAGGGGCAATTAAAGGTACTGGTGTGAATACTGATCGAACAGGCGCCAGCAAGCCAACTGGCGCAACTAATAACGAGCAGTCGACGTCGGCGCACAACAACGCTTCCCGCTTGGATCGTGCCCGCGGATGCCTCCTCGGTCAGTTCATCGGTGATGCACTCGGCGCTCCAGTTGAATTCAAAACCGCAGAACAAATCAAGGCCGAGTTCCCAGACGGCGTTCGAGACATGGCAATCCCGGATCCATGGGGACGCATTCCAGGGCAAGTCACCGATGATTCTCAAATGGCCATGATGCTTGCCCGCAGTATCGACGCACTCGGTACTTTTGATCCCGCAGACGTGTTCAACCGCTATCAGTACTGGTACTCCACAAACCCCATCGACATCGGTAATACCTGCAAACTGGTCCTCTCCGGCGAAGGATTCAACCCGCATTCCGAAGCCAACGGCACGGTCATGCGAGTAAGCCCACTGGGTATTTACTGCGCACGCGACAATATCTCCACCGTGCAGGCTGTCACCTTCGCCCACGAAGAAGCCGCGCTCACGCACCCGAACCATGTTGTTCTCGACGCCAACGCCACGTTTACCGTCGGCATCGCAACCGCAATCCGCACCGGGGATCCGCAGGCCACGACCAACGCCATGGTCGACACCGCCCAGACTCCCGAAATTAACCGTGCACTTGACGACGGTCTCCGCGGAACCTACGACGTCTACGCCGAGCACATTGGTTGGGTCAGGTTGGCGTTGGGGCTGGCCGTCGCAAAGCTCAAAGCTGTCGCCGAGGGAACGCTGACACCGGCAGAAGCTGTTGTCGAGGCAATCGGCTTCGGCGGTGACACCGACACCAACGCGGCGATTACGGGTGCGCTCGTCGGAGCGGTTGGGGGAGAATCCGTGTGGCCTCGCGAATGGGTGGACACCGTCCTCAACGCGGAGCCAGAGCTGCCCGAGGTGTTCTGGGCGCATGACCTACGCGGGCTAGCGGCGCGGTTGGTGGGGCACTAAATCTGCCCAGTTGTCTCCGTCAGATACTCCAGGATTGCCCGCACACGGCGATTTTCTTCGCCAGGCTGCAGACGAAGCTTCACAAAAATATTGGACACATGCTTCGCCACACTCGCCGCTGACAACACCAACGTCTCTGCGATCTGCGTATTCGACAACCCTCGAGCCATGAGTTCGAGTACCTCACGCTCACGCGCCGTGAGCTCTGCCAACCCGGAATGACCTGACCGCATCAGCGCCGTCGCCACATCAGGGTCAATGACCACGCCACCGCCCGCGACCACGTCGAGGGAGCCAAGAAAATCAATGACGTGCGAAACCCTGTCTTTCAACAAATAGCCAGTTCCCGCACGGTTTTTATCGCCCGAAAACAACTCACGTGCATACGCCGGCGCAACGTACTGCGATAGCACCAGCACATTCAAATCCGGGTACGTTTCACGCAGCTCCACTGCAGCACGCAAACCATCGTCCTGCATTGTTGGCGGCATCCGCACATCGGTAATCACCAAATCCGGCAACGTCCCCGTCGCCTCCCACGCGGAATCAACTGCCTCGACGAGGGCATTCGCAGAGTCAACCTTGGCTAAAACCTCATGGCCGCGCTTTTCGACGAGCCCCGCAACGCCCTCCCTCAGTAGCGCTGAATCATCGGCGATAATGATTTTCACTGGGATTCTCCTGGGGTTGGCGGGGTAGCGCTGCCTGTGGTGGCACGGTCGGTATCGTCCCTGCCACCAGCGCCATCGGCGATGCCACTCTCGCCGCGATTCAACAGCAGTGGAATTTTGGCAGCAATCCGCGTTGGGCCACCAACAGGCGAGTCGATGGTTACCTCTCCATCGAAAGCTGCGAGCCGTTCAGTCATGCCGGATATGCCATGTCCGCGCACCACCTTGGCACCACCCGGGCCTTGATCCATCACTGAAATATGTAACCGGTCATCGCTAGTTAGCAGCACTGACACTGGTGCATCAGGGGCGTGCTTTGCTGCATTCGTCAGAGACTCTGTGGCAAAGAAATAGGCCGCGGCCAGCACATTGGGGTCGATTGTCGGCAACGGATGCGGGCACTGCACCGTCACATGCGGGCCGTATCCCTCGGCGACCTCTTCAAGCGCAGCTGCCAGTCCGCGATCCCGCAGAACTTGTGGGTGGATGCCGTGAACGGTGCGTCGTAAAGCAGTAAGGCCTTCTTCCAATCGCGCGCGAGTCTCTGCAATGAGTGACATCAGCTCATCGTTGCCGGTATCCATGGCTTCGAGTTCGGCCTCTCCGAGTTTCAATGCAGCGGCGACGAAGTACTGCTGTGCACCATCGTGGAGATCATTTTCGATGCGGCGACGCTCAACTTCGTAGGCCTGAGCGATAGAGCGCCGGGACTCGGTCAGCTCTGCGATTCGGGCGACCGCCATCTCCTCGTACGTCGTCCCTGATGGAAGACGGTCGCGACTCAGCGACTTGCGAGAGAGCGAATTGCGAGGCAACGAACCACGGGACGGCGCATCGTCGGAATAGCGATCGTGCTGACGACCCCAGCCCAGCAACTCCCGCAATGACTTCATAGTCGCCATGATACGAAGTTCAACAAGAGCACGATAGTCCGTCGCGAAGTAGGAGGGTAGTGCCAGCACTACCGTAAGTTGGTTTCTAGCACTGTCGTTTTACGCTGTGCGAACAGGTGAAATAGGGAACATGAGCACAGAAACAACAACACGAAACCAGGGCGCGACTGGGGCAGGCGCCGTGGTTCTGCAGGACATCACAAAGTCGTTCAACAACTCGCCAGTACTGACTGGCATCTCGCTGACCATCCAACCCGGCGAGACTGTCGCCATCATGGGCCCATCCGGCTCCGGCAAGTCCACACTGCTGCATTGCATGTCCGGAGTCCTCGTTCCAGATGCGGGCAAAGTCTTCCTCGGGGACACCAACATCAGCTACCTCAGCGACGCTAAGCGGTCGGCGCTTCGCTTAAACAAATTCGGCTTCGTTTTCCAGGACGGACAGCTACTGCCTGAACTGACCGCACGCGAAAATGTTGCATTGCCAGCAATTCTGCGAGGTGAGCCCAGGGGAGCCGCGCTGAAAGCTGCCGACGATATGCTGACCCGCCTTGGCCTCGGCGATTTGCTTGGGCGTCGTCCCGGCAAGATGTCTGGTGGCCAAGCGCAGCGCGTCGCTATTGCCCGCGCCATCGCTACGAAGCCACAAGTGATCTTTGCCGACGAGCCAACAGGTGCCCTCGATCAGCAGACCGGCCACGAAGTGATGCAGCAACTCATCGCCGTCGTGGAACAGGCTGGTTCCACACTGATTATGGTGACGCACGACGCGAAGGTTGCCAACTGGTGCCAACGTCGGGTGGAGATCCGTGACGGCATTATTCACGACGATCGGATGCTCGCCGGAGCGGGCGCCCGCAGCGTACTCAACAGCCGTTCAGCCGAAAGGGTGAACTAGGCATGACAACAGCTCAGCTCACTCGAACTGATGTCACGCGCATCCCAACTAAAGCTCTCGTTGATCTCGGTGTCTCCTTCCAACGCGCTGGCCGCGAAAGTAAGACCGGAAGCCGCTGGTTGTCTACTCTCGCCGTTCTCGCAGTCACCGTGAGCACCTGGGCGATCATGATTGTCGCCGGTGGAACATGGATGTTTGTCGAACGGTGGCGCGATCCCATCCCAGAACTCGAGCCACTCAAATCACAAGGCGTCTTGGAGTTCTACGTCTTTCTCGCGCTCGTCGCCTGCGTGTTCGTCATCCCCACAACCATGTCCCTGATTGCGCAGTCGGCTGTGTTGGGCGCATCCGGAAGGGAACAACGCTTGGCGACGCTCCGCCTTTTAGGCCTTTCCAACGGTGCCGTAACCCGCATGACCATGGTGGAGACAGCCGGACAGGCGCTGCTCGGAATCGCACTCGGCACCATCTTGTCTGTCGCAACAGCCCCATTCTGGGCCTTGCTAACTTTCCAGGACGTACGCATTTCCACGTGGGAAGTCCTATTGCCGTGGTGGGGCTACCCAGTTGTGTGGTTCATCGTCATGCTGCTGGCACTGGTGGCATCGGTTATTGGTTTGAAGCGAGTATTGGTGACACCTTTGGGCGTGTCCAAGCGTGATATTCCAAAGGCATTGAAGTGGTGGCGGGTCATTGCCTTTGCGGTCATCGTTGGCGCAGGTGTCATGTACGTCAACACTTTCGACCCATCGGCAGAGCTCGCCTCTTCGGAGATTTTCGGCTTCGTCTTTTTGGCTCTCGTACTGTTTGTCATGGTCAGCTCTGTCAATATCATCGCGCCATTCATGCTGCAGGTACTTGCATGGGTATCTCGCATTGTGCCTGGCAAGACTGCTTTTGTAGCGACTCGTCGAGTGGCAACGAATGGCAAAGAGGCATGGCGTCGCGTCAGCGCAATGACATTCCTGGGTGTTTTGCTGGGCTACATCACTTTGATGCCGATGGACGGTGATGAACAGTTCGGTGATCTCGCGATCCAGCGCGATTTGGTCCCAGGTGTGGCAATTACGTTCATTGTCGGATTCATCATCATGCTGATGTCGACGCTGCTGAACCAAGCCTCGACCGTGTATGAACAAGCACCGCTAACCCGGGCGCTGGACTTCATTGGTACGCCGTTTGCGTTCCACCGCAGCGTGGCCATCCAGCAGATCTTTGTGCCGATGCTCGTGATGGGCGCACTCGGCTTTGCCTTCGGGTACAGCATTGGTTACCTCACATTCGGTCAGTTCGCCGAAGACACGTTCACCATGCGTAGCGTCGTTATCATCGGCATATTCCTCGCCAGCATCGTGATCGCGACACTAATGACAGCAGCAGTCGATCCGCTGCGGAAGCAAATTATTGGCCGACAGGTTCGTCGTAACGATTAGCCACAGCGATTAACCTGTGCGTTCCGGGGACGTGGCGCGAAACGGTGTTCGCCGTAATGAAATAGTCACCACGTTTACCCGGAATTCATCTCACACCAACGTGATTTACACCTCCGACACCTACGCTGGGAGCTAGCTGGCAAGGGGAAGTTGTCAGCTACACCCCAAACGGGCTGCTCACCAGGAGCAACCCACTAGGAGTCAACCTTGCGAACCTATGTATTGGACACCTCGGTGTTGCTGTCCGACCCTCATGCACTCCGCAAGTTCGCAGAACACACGATTGTTCTGCCACTCGTTGTGGTGAGTGAACTTGAGGCCAAGCGACACCACCCAGAGCTCGGCTGGTTTGCACGAACCGCCCTGCGTCATCTGGAAGAGCTGCGCTACCAGCACGGACGTCTCGATCAACCAGTACCCGCCAATAATGAAGGCGGGTTTTTGCATATCGAGCTCAATCATTCCGACCCATCAATCCTGCCCGCGGGATTCCGAAACGACACCAACGATCACCGTATTCTGACGTGTGCTTTGAACTTGCAGTCAGAGGGGCACGACACCGTGCTGGTGACGAAAGACATTCCACTCCGCGTCAAGGCCGGTGCCGTCGGCCTGCCCGCAGATGAATACCATGCTCAGGATGTCGTGCTCACTGGCTACTCCGGTTTCGTTCATGTAGAAACCGGCGCTGACACCATCGACACGCTGTACCGCAACGGTTTCGTCGACCTCAGCGAAGAACAGACCACCGATGGTGAAATTGTCGCCGAGCTGCCCATCCACTGCGGTGTGCAATTGACCGCAGGTAGCCAATCTGCGCTTGGCCGCTTGGGCAAGGATGGCGTCGTCAAGCTTGTTCGTGGCGAGCTCGAAGCATTCGGTGTGCGCGGACGCTCTGCAGAACAGCGCATTGCGTTGGACCTACTTCTCGACGACTCCGTGGGCATTGTCTCACTCGGCGGACGTGCGGGTACTGGTAAGTCAGCGCTGGCGTTGTGTGCTGGGTTGGAGGCTGTGCTGGAGCATGGTCTGCATCGCAAGATTGTTGTCTTCCGTCCGCTGTATGCCGTGGGTGGGCAGAACTTGGGCTACCTGCCTGGTTCGGAAAACGAGAAGATGAATCCATGGGCGCAGGCAGTGTACGACACCCTGGAAGGCATTGTCAGCGACAACGTCATGGAGGAAATTCAGGCCCGCGACATGCTTGAAGTTTTGCCGCTGACGCACATCCGTGGTCGCAGTTTGCACGATAGTTTCGTGATCGTCGACGAAGCGCAGTCGCTGGAACGCAACGTCTTGCTCACCGTGCTGTCGCGACTGGGCAAGAACTCTCGCGTAGTGCTGACACACGATGTGGCGCAGCGCGATAACCTGCGCGTTGGCCGGCATGATGGTGTGCAGGCGGTTATCGAAAAGCTGAAGGGCCACGAGCTATTTGCACACGTGACCCTCAAGAGGTCGGAGCGCTCGCGTATTGCCGAGCTGGTCACCGACCTGTTAGAACAGGGCTAGTTGCCTGAGTCGCCGTCCAGGTTTTCCACCTGGATGGCAGCGAAGCTGGATGTTGCGGCGCGCTTGCGTCGCTCGCCAGCTTCTTGCTTTTCGCTCAACGTATCGACGAAGTCCGCAACTGTCGACGAGTCCACGTACTCAATGCGCTCAGGCAGAACATTCTCTGCGACCATGCGTTTCAGCACAGGAAGTTCGACGTACGAGGATGTCGCGCCCAGTGAGCGCACGGCCTGCGAGCCCGCGCACACAGCCAACTCAACGGCCTCCTGCAAGCTGGAGCCACGAGCTAGTTCAGCGGCGAGAGTGCCCGAGAAGGCATCGCCTGAACCCGTGCCGTCGATGACCTCATCAGCCGGAACGGTCACTGCTGGTTGGTACCAGAGCTTTCCATCACCGCCGTCTACTTCTGCTTCAGAGTAAACACAGCCCTTGTCGGACAGCGTCACCACAATAGAAGGGGCGTACTGCAGAAGCGCATCGATCTGTGTGGAGAGATCCCCACGACGAATGCCAGTGGTCAGATCGAGTTCCAACAACACTTCCCACAAACACCGGGTGTTCACGACAAGCGGATCTGCATTGTCAATCAGCGTTGGGGTTGCGACGGTCACCGGCGACAAATTCAACACAAACCGGGTACCGCTGAGGCTCGCCAGAGAGGCAAGAGTCTCGATTGCCTCGGGCATCAGCTCACCCTGGGACAGTAGAACGTTAGCTTTCGCGATGTCATCGGCGAAGTCTGTCGGGTCAGTCTCCATATTCGCACCGCGCTGCACAAAGATGCGTGGGGCGCCTTCGCGCTCGGATGCGATAAACGCGGTGCCAGTGGGGCGATCCCACGTCGTTTGTACCGCATGGACATCGACGCCCTTCGCAGTCAGTTCCGCTAGGACTTCGTCAGCAGCAATGTCTTCACCGACAGTGCCAAGGATTTTGGTTTGAGCCTCTGCGAGCGCAGCTGCAACAGCCTGGTTAGCGCCCTTGCCGCCGAGGGCTTTTACGCCTTCGTTGACAATCATGGTCTGGCCGGGCTCTGGAAACGTGTCAATGGACACCATCGTGTCTTGGTGAATAGAACCGCACACAACAACAGTCGGATTTGTACCCGAAATATTCTGAGCCATAACTCATACTCTGCCACGATCGCCGGACCCACGTGTTCGAAAACGGGTGAGGCGGGGGAAGAGCGCAAAAAAGTGCCCCCAGCAGGGCTCGAACCTGCGACCAGCGGATTATGAGTCCGCGGCTCTAACCGACTGAGCTATAGGGGCATCGCGATCCCCACAAAAGCCGGACAGTTGGGCGGTAAACACCCAGCAGCGACCGTCGTGAAGCGCGCAGGAACATGCTACCAAGGGGCGGTTTTTGCTTATGAATTGCGGTCGAAAAATGCCTCGACAGCCGTGATCCGGTGAACTCGCTAGGGTGAAGGCATGACGTCATCGCAAGAAGTAACTCCAGCTGATTCAGTCCTTTCTGTGTTGAGTTCCATTGATAATTGGCCGGTCCCGCGTGTGGCAGGAGCTGTGCGCGATGGCTCCGGCGAGTGGATTACGCACGGTGATATTAGGGACCGCTATGGTCTGGCTTCGGTGACCAAATTGCTGAGTGCGCACGCGATGTTGGTGGCGTATGAAGAGGGCGTGTTCGACCTGGATACGGATCTGTCGCCGCGCGGCCCGGAGGGGGCGACTGTTCGTCACTACTTGTCGCATGCCTCCGGCGTTGGCTTCGCATCGCCGAAGCCAGAGAAGCCTGTGGGAGAGCGTCGGCTATATTCGTCGGCAGGTTTTGATGTGGTGGCCGATGCAATCGCTGCTGAAACCGAAATGAGCTTCTCGGAGTACCTCCGCTTGGCGACGTTTGAGCCGTTGGGAATGGAATCGTCCGCGCTGCATGGTTCTGCCGGGCATGCGGGTGAAGGCAACGTTGTTGACTTAATGAACTTTGTGGACGAAATTCTGGAGCCAACGCTGCTTGATCCGGCGACGGTCGATGAAGCACTGACGGTGCAGTTCCCAGGTCTTAATGGTGTTGTGCCCGGCTATGGCCTGCAGAAGCCGGCTGATTGGGGGCTGGGTTTTCAGATTTACTCCCAGCCGGAATCCCGTGGCGGATTGTGGTTTGGCGCGGATATGCCGGGCGACACTGTGGGTCACTTCGGGCAGGCTGGAACATTCGTGTGGCTGCATAAGGCGACAGGGCGAGCGGCAATCGTGCTCACCGAGCGCCCATTCGGTGACTGGGCGAAGCCATTGTGGACTGAGTTCAATGATGCGCTGTGGCAGGCGCTTGACTCCTAAAACCTTCAAGTGTTGCTTGAATGAATGGGGGAATCAAGCAGCACTTTAGGGTTGTCGCGTCCTGCAACACGGGCCACACTATGGAACATAAATCACAACAGTGTGATGGTTCGGAACGAGGACGTAAGGGGAAGACGAGCCTCGTCTTAAGACATCCGCTGCTGGCCTGTGCGTGAGTTTCCTCGTGTGCAGGTGTCAGCGCGAGTGTCTTTCCATCGACCCACACAGGTATTTGTCATGCGCGAACACGCGTGCACGGGAGTTCTGTGGATCCACTCGGCTCCGCAGGCTCTGCAGCCACATCTCGTCTGGGCAATCGCTCGGGCTGGTTTCACCACGCCTGAAGGATTGCGACCAGAACGAGCAATGTGGCGTGTCCGTCCGGACAATCCACACAACAGCCATCGTCCACACGACAGTCACCGTCGAATCTGCGCCGAACTCAGTTGGCGCGCACAACCCGGCGCTGCAGAACAACTTGTTAGCGATTTGGAACGCTGGCCAGACCTGACTTTCGAGCTAGCTGTCGACGCACCGATTGGTGGCAACGGCGCGCGCTACTGCCGCGTGCCGGAACTAGGCATGTACGCGGCTGTCACGGACGACATCGGCAACGTCGTTCTGAACGAAAACACGATTCGGTCGATCATGCGGCGCCACGCAGGGGATAGCGCTGCCATGACTGAAGCCATGGATGAAGCGCTCGGCGGCCCGTGGGATCAGCATTTGGAAGCCCTACGCCCCGGAACCGCCGGCTATGCCGACGACGAGTGGATCATTGCACCCTGCGACGTCGTTCATCTCGACAACGTCCGCGACATCAGGGATACCCGCGCAGTCATGTAGCGCGCTCTGCCGCAATCACGCTGGCAGAGTGCGCCAAGTTCGCCAATCGGTCAATCGCCGAGCTAGTCCTCAATACGGTCAGTGAGATACGTGACGACGTCGCCAAGAGTGGTGAAACCAGCGATATCGTCATCTTCGACGCGCACGCCGATCTCTTCCTCACACCGGACCGCTAACTCGATGACACCGAGGCGATCTAGGCCAAAACTGGCCAGTGGTGCATCCAGTGCCGGTGGTGGGGCATCCTCACCGTCGGCGGACTCATCGCCAAACCCGCCAGAGACGCGACGCAGGATCTCCGTCACATCACCGCGGACGGCAGCTTTGCGGTCCTTAGGCTGATCCGATGCCGAAGCACCCGACGCGCCACCTTTCTTCTTTGATGAAGTGGTGGTGGCGTCGTCGGAAAGCAGAGCTCCAAGGGCTTCGCTCAAACTGCGAGTCATGAATCTAGGCTTCCGGCTCTGGGTTCGCGACTGCAGTTGGGTCGGTGATGCGGTACTTCTCGGCAGCCTGCTGAGCAAGCTCCGGATTGAGCTTGCCTTCGCGAGCCAGGCCCGCGAGAGCAGCAACCACGATGGATTCCGCGTCGGTGTTGAAGAAGCGGCGGGCCGCTTCGCGGGTGTCCGAGAAGCCGAAACCGTCACAGCCAAGCACGGTGTAGTCGCCTGGAACCCACTTGCGGATCTGCTCCGGAATCGCGCGCTGGAAGTCGCTGACTGCGATGAACGGACCATCTGCATTTTCGAGCTTGCGCTGGACAAATGGGCGCTCGTGGAACTTCGTTGGGTTCTGCAGAACCTCGGTTTCGCGAGCAAGGCCGTCGCGAGCCAGCTCGTTCCACGACGTCACCGAGTAGATGGACGACGGAATGTTGTATTCCTCTTCCAACAGTTCGGCTGCGCGCAAAGCTGCCTGCATGCCGATGCCCGATGCCAAGAGGTTGACGTGATTGTCGCCAGAACCTTCCTGGAACAAGTAGATGCCCTTGTGCAGGCCCTCGACATCGAGGTTCTCTGGCACTGGTGGCTGCTGCGTTGGCTCGTTGTAGATGGTCAGGTAGTAAATGACATCCTCGCCACGACCTTCGCCGTACATACGGTCGATGCCTTCACGAATCAGGTGTGCCGCTTCGTATGCGAACGCTGGGTCGTAGGTAACCACGGCAGGGTTGGTCGCAGCCAACAGTGGGGAGTGGCCATCCATGTGCTGTAGGCCCTCACCGGTCAGCGTGGTACGACCAGCAGTAGCGCCCAACAGGAAGCCACGTGCCTTCTGGTCGCCAGCAGCCCACATCGAGTCACCGGTGCGCTGGAAACCGAACATCGAGTAGAAGATGTACAGCGGAATCATGGCTTTGCCATGCGTTGCGTACGACGAACCCGCAGCCATGAACGACGCCATCGAGCCAGCCTCGTTAATGCCTTCGTGCAGGATCTGACCGTCAGTAGCTTCCTTATAGGACAGCATCAGCTCATGGTCAACCGGCACGTAGTTCTGGCCGTGTGGGTTGTAAATCTTCAGCGTAGGGAACCACGAGTCCATGCCAAACGTACGAGCCTCATCCGGAATGATCGGCACAAAACGCTCGCCGAGCTCCTTATCGCGCATGAGCTCCTTGAAGATACGCACCACAGCCATCGTGGTCGCAACCTTCTGCTTGCCCGACCCCTTCAAGATGCTCTTCAGCGTCTCCACTTCCGGCACCTTCAATGGGTCGTACGCTTCACGACGCTCCGGTAGGCAACCGCCCAGTTCCCTACGTCGATCCATCATGTACTGGATCTCAGGCGCATCTGGGCCTGGGTGGTAGTACGGAGGTAGATAAGGATCCTTTTCAAGTTCCTCATCGGAAATAGGGATCTGCTGCTTATCGCGGAACAACTTCAGGTCATCCAGCGTCAGCTTCTTCATCTGGTGGGTAGCGTTTCGGCCCTCGAAGTTGTGGCCAAGACCGTAGCCCTTAATGGTGTGCGCAAGGATGACCGTTGGCTGATCCTTGGTTTCCATCGCTGCCTTGTATGCGGCGTAAACCTTGCGGTAGTCGTGGCCACCACGGCGGAGATTCCAGATCTCGTCATCCGTCATATCCTCGACCAGCTTTGCCGTGCGCGGATCGCGACCGAAGAAGTGTTCGCGGACCCACGCGCCGTCGTTAGCCTTCAGCGTCTGGTAGTCACCGTCAACGAACGAGTTCATCAGGTTAACCAGGGCACCGTCGTTGTCCTTCTCGAACAGGTGATCCCAATCGCGACCCCAGACAACCTTGATGACGTTCCAGCCAGCACCACGGAAGAACGACTCGAGCTCCTGAATAATCTTGGTGTTGCCTCGAACAGGGCCGTCGAGACGCTGCAAGTTACAGTTCACAACGAACGTGAGGTTATCCAGGTTGTTCAGCGCAGCATGCTGAATCAGACCGCGTGATTCTGGCTCGTCCATCTCGCCGTCGCCAAGGAATGCCCAGACATGCTGCTGGGAGGTGTCCTTGAGGCCGCGGTCGTGGAGGTAGCGGTTAAAGCGCGCCTGGTAAATGGCATCCATTGGGCCTAGACCCATCGACACCGTTGGGAACTCCCAGAAATCAGGCATGCCATGAGGGTGTGGGTACGAAGGGATACCGCCGCCTGGGTGGGATACTTCCTGACGGAAGCCATCGAGGTCATCCTCTGTCAGACGGCCTTCAAGGAACGCACGGGCGTACATGCCAGGGGAAGCGTGGCCCTGGTAGAAGATCTGGTCGCCACCACCTGGATGGTCCTTGCCACGGAAAAAGTGGTTGAAGCCGACTTCGTACAGCGGCGCCGACGAAGCATAAGTAGAAATGTGGCCACCCACGCCAATGCCTGGTCGCTGTGCACGGTGCACCATGATGGCTGCGTTCCAGCGCATCCACTTGCGGTAGCGCCATTCGATCGACTCGTCGCCAGGGAACTCAGGCTCCATGGTCGTTGGAATCGTGTTGACGTAATCCGTTGAAGTCAACGGTGGCAGCGCGACGCGCTTGGCGGTGGCGCGCTCGAGCAAGCGCAGCATGAGGAAGCGGGCGCGATCCGGGCCGGCTTCTTCAAGCAGTCCGTCGAGGGATTCAAGCCACTCGCTTGTCTCCTCAGGGTCCGTGTCCTTTAGATACGAGGCAACTCCGTCTCGGATCAGAGCGAAATTAGAGTCGTCAATATGCCGATCAGTCGAGTCTGACATCGGATACCTCCCATGGAAATTGTTTGTTGTCACTCACTCTACGTTCGTCCCGAAAAGGACGCACGTACCTCGTCTTCACAAAGCAATTAAGAATTAGGGCAGGTTCACACTTCGCGACGATAACCGTCGCCAATGTTTATGGATTCTCTAACAATATGGCCCCAATAGCTGTGAAACTCGTGGTTGGGCGCTAAACTTTGCGGGAGTACATTTTTCACAATGGCCCAGCGAGAAAACACTCGCGCAGAGCAATCTGCGTGCGGTACTCGCGTGAGGCCACGTTTTTAAGGAGGACACCGGAAGTGGTCGACGCCACGGGCGCTACTCGTGACTACGCAGAGCAGCTGGGAATTAAGAAGGGTCAGCTTGTTCAGGAAGTCGGCTGGGACGACGACTGCGATAGCGCAATTAGCGAGTCCATCGAAGAAGTTCTGGACGATGACTTGCTAGACGAAGACACCGATGAGGTTGTCGATGTCGTCCTGCTGTGGTGGCGCGCAGATGACGGTGATCTGGTCGACGGGTTGGTTGATGCCGCTCGTCCGATGGATGACAACGGCAGCATCTGGTTGCTGACCCCTGGTGCAGGCAAGCCTGGTGCAATCGAGCCTGGCCTGGTTGACGAATCCGCACAGCTTGCTGGTCTGACTGCTACTTCTGCTCTTCGTTTGGGCGATTGGCAGGGGCTGTGCCTCGTTCAGCGTGGGCATAAGCGAAACGTCTAAACAGCCTGTGAGCTGGGGATTAGGAACATTGGGTACATAGTGTGCTAATGTTTCGCGAGTAGCCAAGCACGGCAGGAACGCACTTTGTGCGTGGCTTGTTTTGTGCTCGGAGTACATGCGGCGATAGCTCAGCGGTAGAGCTCTGGTTTTACACACCAGCGGTCGGGGGTTCGAAACCCTCTCGCCGCACAACGAATCCCTATTCGATGTTTCATTAACATCGGGTAGGGATTTTTCATTTCACTTTCTTTCGCGCACTTATGACCGATCTAGCAACAATTTCTGCGTTTTTCTGTCGCGAATTGTTGCCCACTCGGTCATTAGTGGCGGCTCATTGATCGGAATACACCGTGCAGCAATTGTCCCGTCGCATCCAGCGGCACTGCGCAGTTTCCATTGCGGGACTCGCAACCGGCTACCTCGCCGACCGCCTCTTCGGCGATCCCGCCAAACACCACCCAGTTGCCATGTTAGGAACGGCTGCCACGTCACTGATTGACCGGATGTACGCCGACTCCCGTTCCCGCGGTGTTCTCTTTGCGACGATCGCGGTTGGCCTTCCCACCGTCGCCACAGCCGCACTGTCCCGGACTTCACCAGTGGTGCATTACGCTGCCTTGTCCGCCACGACATGGGCCGCTCTAGGTGGCACGACGCTAGCCACAACGGGAGAGCGAATGGCCAATCGAGTTGAGTCAGGTGATCTGGAGTCTTCCCGCGAGCTCATTCCGTGGTTGTGCTCGCGTGACCCTCAACAATTGGACCTCGCGGGCGTATCCCGAGCAACCGTCGAATCACTCGCTGAAAACACCTCTGATGCGGTGACCGGCACTCTGTTGTGGGGTGCTGTCTGTGGCGCTCCCGGAGTGGTGTTGCATCGCTGCGCAAACACGTTGGACGCGATGGTCGGCTATCGCACGGAGAAGTGGAACAACTTCGGGTGGGCATCAGCGGTATTCGACGATGCCGTCAATTATCTTCCCGCGAGGTGGACCGGCCTGGCGACGGTGCTGTCGGGGCCGAATCGTCGTGAAGCAATTGCTGCGTGGCGACGAGACGCAGGAAAGCACCCGAGCCCGAATGCGGGGATTCCGGAAGCGACAGCAGCAGCGGCATTGGGTGTCACCATCGGAGGGCGCACCGAGTACTTCGGAGGCGTGGAAGATCGGCCGACGATGGGGCAGGGGCCAGCTCCACGCGTAGCGGACGTGCGACGAGCGGTGGCCCTGACGAAAAAAGTCCAAGACATAAGCCTTGGACTTGTTCTTGGGGGTCTAGCGGTGTCGATGACGCTTGCGTCGACGGGGAAGCGCAACGGTGAAGCTGGGCGCTAGAAGCGCTCGCCACCACGTTTCTTAGGTCGACGCTGTCCGCCAGCTCGATGGCCGGAATCGCCGTAGCGCTGTGCTAGTCGCTGGGCGCGGAGATCCGTGTCGGCTGTCGCTGTAGGGGCAGGAGCGGGAGATGCCGGCTCGGCTGTCGACTCTGTTGGCGTGGTGGCATCTGGCTGAAAAGTTCCTGCCGATCGCGCAGAACCAGCAGACCCGGTTTTGGTCGACGATTTCTGCACCTGTCGAAGTGCTTCTTCCTGCTCCTCGCGGTCGCGACGCCGTTCGCGAAGCTCAGCAAAAATGAACCACACGACAGCGAGCGGAATAAGAATGCCAAACGCGACCCACTGAATGCCGTAGGACAAGTACGGGCCATCTTCGAGTTGTGGCAACGTGATTGCGTTGAGGACACCGTCGGAATTGTCGTCCAACTGAATCCAATCGTGCTCCAGCGTTGCCGTGCTGTCAGAATCCTTGGCTGTGGTGGTTTCCTTGTTCAGCTCATCGCCAACAAGCTCCGCGACCTGCTGCGTATTGATGCCATAGACCTGCGTCGGATCTTTGTCCGTCGCAGCGATTGGTGGTTTTTCCGGCGTGCGTTCGTTTGCTCGAACGAATCCCGACAGTGTCACCGACCCCTTCGGTGCCTCGGGAACGTCCGGCAACCCCGACGATGGCGGCGGCAAATAGCCACGATTGACCAGGTACACGGTGCCCGCGTCCGTTTCGAACGCAGTCAATACCTGAATGACCGGGTCCCCATCGACTGGTCGGTTACGCAGCAACACTTCGGCATCAGGAAGGAACTGGCCCTGCGCAGTAACGCGCGTCCATTCCTGCGTGTGCTCCAGCTTCTCTCCAGCGGGAAGAACCTTTGCGATGTCGACAGGTTCGCGCTCAAAGGCCTCTCGAAGCTGCTGGTTCCGTTCTTTCGTGGTTGCGTTCTTTCCCAACTGCCACGGTGCGAGGATCGTGAAAGCGATGTAGGAAAAGGCAATCGCAAGGATGACGATGAGAACCCAGCCGGGGGTTAGAAACTGACGGAGCTTGTTCATCACGACGCTGATTCTACGCTGTCGGCAGATTATGGCCTCTATCACCGAGTGGGAAATGGGATGGAGGAATTGGCTTCGATAAAATGGAACGACAGCTTAAATTGCAAGAAAGAGGATGCGTCTGTGTTCGAGAAGATTTTTTCGCCACGCAATCGCACCGTGTTTCGTCAGTTCCTGAAATTCGGAATGGTCGGTGGCACGGGCGTTTTGGTGAACACTCTCGTCGCAATAGCGACGCGCAAAGCTGGACTTGAGTTCGGCGTTACTGAACACGATGTCTTTGTGAACCTTTTGGGCACGCAGTGGAATGTGCGTTGGTCGCACGTGTACGCAACGATTGCATTCCTCATTGCCAACATGTGGAACTTCCAGCTCAACCGCTCCTGGACGTTCCGCACCGACAACCGTCCGAATTGGTTTCGCCAGTTTGTGCCATTCCTCATGGCTGGTTTATCTGGATTGTTGGTGACGTTTGTCGCCATCACCGTGCTCACCAACCCGACTTCGGCGTTGGCATTGCCGTCTGATGTTTTCGACAACTCGTCGGGACTTCGGACTGCGTTCTACTGGGCAAACCTGGTGGGCGTACTGCTGGGAACTCCGATCAACTTCCTCATCAATAAGTTGTGGACGTTCCGGGTACGCAAGGTACGACGCGGCAACGGTGTTGGCGAACGCGTCGAACTTAAAGAACTCTAATGTCGTGACAGCAAACAGCTAGCAGCTAGTAATCGGCAGCGGGCAACTAACAGGCTTATCGAGCCGAGACATCCGCGAGCAGGTTACGGGCATACGCCACGATGCCCGGGACTGCAGCCTCAATCTCTTCGCGAGTCTGCACGAAACCCTCCGGACCGCCGTAGTACGGATCGTCTACCTCAGCGCCTTCAGGAGATGCCGGGTCGAAAGAACGCATGAGCCGAACCCGTTCAGCAGGGATACCGCGAGCGATCAACTGAGAAACATGGCCCTGATCCATCGCGATGTACAGCGTTGCATCGACATGCTCTGCGCCAAGCTGCGCTGCCGTGTGCGAAGGGTCATAGCCGTTGTGGACCAATTCACGCTGGGCACGGTCGTCGGCACCCTGGCCGACATGCCAGCCACCGATTCCGCATGATTTCACGAGGACATCGTCGGAAAGCTTCGCGTGTTCCAGGGCATCGCGGGCGATGATTTCAGCCATCGGCGAGCGGCAAATGTTACCTGTACACACAAACACCAGGTAGAGCGTTTCTGTGCGACCAGAACGATTCTGGAAAGTAGGCACCGTATTTCCCTTCATTGCTCGGGTGAGAGCACATATCCAAATGACTAGGGCCGACTGTAAAAGATAGACGGCTAACGAACTAGTGGGAAATCGGCTTCATCAGCTCAGCGCGAGAAGTCGTCGGACTTCCGCATCTAAATCTTCCGGTGAAGCTGCAGTAGACGAGGCGAGTGCGCGTTCCTCGTCATCTCCATAGCCCCAGCCGACAGCAATGGACGGAAGCCCGAACTGCGTTGCCGATGCGAAGTCATGAATACGGTCGCCCACCATGACCACGCCCGACGGCCACAACAGCTCGCCCTGCTCATCTGTGTACGCAATGCCCAAGCCTTGCAGCGTGTACTCAATCACGGCTGATTTCGTGCGCCGGGAGCCCGAATCATCCGCGGCACCAATGAAGTCGAAGAACTCCAGAAGTCCGAACGTGTCCAACACCTTCTTTGCGAAGTGTTCGCCTTTCGACGTCGCCGTCGCCAAGCGGAAACCACTGTCACGCCAACTCGTCAGTAATTCAGGCCAGCCGTCGAACATCGTGGTGTCGGCCCATCCGCCACTGCGCTGCTGGTGCATGTATGCATCCATCGCCGTTGCGACTGCAGCGGGACTCAACCCAAGCGCCGCCATCGACTCGACCATGGGTGGACCAGCGAGTTTTGCCATAAAAGCAGCATCGGGAGCTGGGTGGTCAATCGCAGCCATTGCCACCCGGAAACCATTCTGAATGCCGGGCAACGAATCTGAGATTGTGCCGTCGACATCGATGAGCACGGTAGGTGGGGAGACATTGGCTGTCGAAGTCATGGCTCTAGCCTAAGTGCGCTGCACGTGACCTGCAGAAGTGTCCGCACCGCCAATCACTACAGTTAAGTTCATGAGCACTTCCGGTCGTCCCGTTCCCGCGGATCTCCTTAGATACCACGGTGACGTCGCATCACGAACCGCCACCATCGATTTCGCCGTCAACGTTCGCGGCAGCATGCCCGACTGGCTCACCCACGCGTTGACCGATTCGCTCGGTGAGCTCAGCTCCTATCCAGATCCTGCTCTTGATGCAAAAGTCCGCACTGCACTCGCCACCAACCACGGGGTACACGCCGACAATATTCTGCTGCTATCAGGTGCTGCCGAAGGCTTCAGTTTGTTGCCGGATCTGCTTGTCGACGAGTCGTCGCAAAGCAATACACCACCAGCAATTGTGTATCCGCAGTTCACGGAACCCGAGGTAGCGTTCGCAGCTGCGGACGTTACTCCAGAGCAGGTCATTACGGATAAGCCGTGGGATATTGCGCAGGTATCGTCTAGCACCCGGCGGTGGCCGATGCTGGTGGTGGGGAATCCGACGAATCCGACCTCGCTTGTGCATTCGCGTGCAGATGTGTTGGCGCTGCGTGGACACACCGATCTGTTGGTGGTCGATGAGGCATTCATGGATGTGATCCATTCGGGAGACTATCCGGGCGGGGTGGACCCAAGTGTGGCGGGCTGTGTCAATGATGAGCTGGCGGGCGAAACACAAGGGGAACTACTGGTGCTGCGCTCGATGACGAAGACGTGGGCGCTCGCAGGTCTTCGATGCGGGTATGCGATCGGGACGCCGGAGACACTCGCGAGGTTGGCGAAGCGTCGGCCGGCGTGGCCCATGGGGACGATACAAATGCGAGCGATGCTGGCGATCGCGACCCATGGCCCAGCTGAATTGCCGACCATTCGAGATGCGATCAAAGCCGAGCGGAAGGACATGGTCGACATTCTTCGCGACGCCGAATGGTCCGTCGCACCGGGGCAGGGGCCCTTTGTGCTTGCAACACCACCAGTGGCGAATGCGGAAGTCGCTCGCGAGTATCTCCACGACCGTGGCATCGCTGTACGACGATGCGACACCTTTCCCGGGTTGGACAGCAGCTGGTGGCGACTAGCAGTGCGTGAATCCGCACAAGTTCGTACGCTGGTTGCTGCAGTACATTCCTACGTGAAAGGGACCGATCATGAGCACTAACAACCCAGAGAGCATGCGCGCGACCGTCACTGTAGAAGACGTACGTCGCGTGATGGACACCGCGTACCCGCCACACTTGGCAGAGAGTTGGGACCGCGTCGGCCTGACGTGTGGTGATCCGGCAGAGCCAGTGCGTCGCATTGCAGTTGCACTCGAATGCACCGACGCGGTAGCTGACGCTGCGATCGAATCCGGAGCGGACATGATCGTGGTGCATCATCCGCTGATGCTGCGCGGAGTCACCTCCGTCGCTGCCGATACCGCGAAGGGGCGGATCGTACACAAGCTTATTCGTGCAGGTGTTGCACTGTTTTCGGCGCACACGAATGCTGACTCGGCTCGCCCTGGTGTCAACGACGAACTTGCCGAACTCCTTGGCGTGACCCCAGGTGCGCCCCTGGCTCCCAAGCCTGCACCAGCATTGGATTCATGGTCCGTGAAGGTTCCAGAGTCACATGCAGAAGAAGTAAAGAAGGCTGTGTTTGACGCAGGTGCTGGCACCATCGGCGAATACTCTGAGTGCGCGTTTACGCTTGCAGGCACCGGACAGTTCACACCATCGGACGATGCCGAACCTTTCCTGGGTGCTGCTGGCGCAACCGAACAGGTCAACGAACTACGCATCGAGTTTGTTGCACCCAAGTCCATTCGCACCCGCGTGTTTTCCGCACTGGTGGCAGCTCACCCATACGAAGAGCCAGCGTTTGACATCGTGGAATCTCAGGCAACAGGCCTCAAGCCAGAGGAGTTGCCGGGTATTGGTCGCGTCGGCACGCTCGATTACCCAATGCGATTCAAGGACTTCGTCGAGCGCGTTGCCGAGCGTCTGCCAAAAACCGAATGGGGAGTACGCGGAGCGGGCGATCCCGAGCGAATGATCCACACCGTTGCCGTGGCCTCAGGCTCCGGCGACTCTTTCCTGGACACCGTACACAAGCTTGGTGTCGATGCCTTCGTGACATCCGACTTGCGCCACCATCCTGTCGACGAAGCACTCCGAGTAGGTGGGCCACAGGGCGAAGCCGCCCCATGCATCGTCGACACCGCCCACTGGGCAAGCGAATTCCCGTGGTGCCGTCAGGCAGCAGATTTGCTGTCTGGAGAGCTAGGAATACCGGCGGAGGTGCTCTCCGAGCGCACTGACCCGTGGACGGTAGCGTCGCGCGGACGGTAACGTCGTAAAGCAAGAACTCAATACGCAACCAGAAAGCGAAAGTCCTTTTCTCATGAAAATCTCCATCGCAGACCAAATCAAGCTTCTCGAGCTGAGCGAGGCTCAAACAACGCTTGATGGGTTGGAAGCTCGACGGCATTCGATGCCAGAGCGCGGAGAACTTTCGCAGCTGATCGCAGAGCGCGCAAAGCACAAGACAAATGCTGCGAAATCGTCGCTCAATGCGACCGATCTCGGCAGCGAGATCCAGCGCATGGAATCAGACATGGAGAAGCTCAAGCGCCGACTGGATGCTAATCGACGGGCGCTGGGGGCTATCGAGAACACCGTTGGCCGCCGTGACGCTAAGCATGATCTGGAGTCGACACAGCGCCGAGTCGATGCATTGCAACGAAAGATTGACAATGCCAAGAGCATGCAGAAGGCACACGGTATCAATTCCGAGGTTGGTTTCGACGAGTTCGACGAAAAGGTACGCCACGCAGAGAAGAAGCTCGCCGATGCTGACGCTGATCTACGAGCGCGCATTGCTGGAGTGGAACGTCGCATGGACGAGCTTCGTGGCAGTCTGCCCAGTGACGTTCTGAAGATTTTCGATCGGCTGAGGGAAGAAAATGGCATTCCGGTTGCGCGTCTCGACGGCCGGACGTGCCAAAGCTGCTTCATGGAACTGGACATTTCGACGTTGAAGAGCTTCGACGCACAGCCTGCTGAAGCCGTCACCACCTGCCCGGAGTGCAATGCAGTCATTGTGCGTCCTCAGACTCTCGCCGCTGGTGACAAGGCATAAGACCACCATGACACTTGACACATCGGCCTCATCTGGAGCTGCCGACTCCGCGCCGGGCTGGACCGGAGCTGTGGGTGCGCCCACTCGACTGGTGCTGCTGCGACATGGGCAAACGCCTATGAGTATCCAGCGTCTGTACTCAGGTTCGGCATCCAATCCAGCATTGACGGATCTGGGACACACACAGGCGCAGGCGGCTGCTGAACAAATTGCAGCTCAAGCGGGTGGGAAACCATGGAATTTTGCTGGAATTGTCGCCTCTCCACAGTTGCGGGCGCAGGAGACGGCACAGTACGTCGCACAGCACCTTGGCCTAGACGTCGACACTGACGAGGATCTCCGCGAGACCAATTTTGGTGAGTGGGAAGGGTTGACCTTTTCGCAGGCGCGGGCAAAGACTCCAGACGAGCACATGACGTGGCTGCAAGACCCGACCGTGCCACCCCCAGGTGGGGAAGCATTCGCTGAGGTGGATGCGCGAGTTGCTGAAGCACGAGCGCGGATCACCCAGCGCTATGGTGCAACGGATGTGCTGGTGGTCAGTCATGTCACCCCAATTAAGGCGCTGCTGCGACAGGGGCTAGCTGCGGGGTTTGAGCTATATACGCGGCTTCACCTGGACTTGGCATCCATTTCTGTGGCCGAGTTTTATGCAGATGGGCCGACCTCCGTCACCCTGATTAATGAGACAGCGCACTTGCGGTAGACTTTCCGGACGTGAGCGAGCCAGCTGGATGGCCGCGGCACGGGGACCAATACTACAAGTGTCAGGCCCGGCGTCGAGGAAAGTCCGGACTCCACAGAGCACGGTGGTTGCTAACGGCAACCCGGGGCGACCTGCGGGACAGTGCCACAGAAAATAAACCGCCCGGGGCATCTTCGGATGCAACCAGGTAAGGGTGAAAAGGTGCGGTAAGAGCGCACCAGCATCGCAGGTGACTGCGGTGGCTCGGTAAACCCCACCGGGAGCAAGGCAAAAGGGCGCACTTTTGTGTGCCTGCGCGAATGATTGAGGGCTGCTCGCCTGAGTTCGCGGGTTAGCTGCTTCAGGCGTCCAGCAATGGAACGTCGAGATGGATGGTCATCACCTCGCCAAGGCGAAAGCCCTGGCGAGGGACATAATCCGGCTCATAGGTTGGCTCGTTCACGCCAACGTTTCCTGTGTTTTTACAGGAACTTCTCGTACGACGGAAGATCCAAGAAGCCGTTGCCGGACAGGCCTACGAGGATGACCGGGCCCGTCCCCGGAGCGCCCTTGTGCTGTTCAGCAACTTCAAATGCAGCTGCCAGAGCATGATTCGACTCTGGTGCTGGCACAGTTCCTTCACAACGCGCAAACGTAATGCCAGCAGCGAAAGCCTTTTCCTGCTCGACCGCAGTTGCTTCCATGAGCCCCTGATCCACAGCGTGGGAAACCATCGGCGCCATAGCGTGGTAGCGAAGGCCACCAGCGTGGATTGGATCTGGCACGAACTCGTTGCCGAGGGTGTGCATCTTTAACAGTGGGGTAAGCCCAGCAACGTCACCGAAGTCGTAGCGGTACTCGCCCTGAGTGAGCGAAGGACACTTGGCTGGTTCGGAGGCAATGATGCGTGGCGTGGTCTTGGTGTCCGGCAGAATGTCATTACTGGTGTTGTTGCCAACAAATGGGAAAGTCAGACCAGCCAGGTTCGAGCCACCACCGGCACAACCGACGACGACATCTGGGCCATCTTCGCCAAACATCGCAAGCTGCTTGGATGCTTCCAGGCCGATGATGGTTTGGTGCAGCATGACGTGGTTCAGCACTGAGCCGAGCGTGTATCGTGCTTTCACCTCGGACTTCACGGCAACCTCAATGGCTTCAGACACAGCCATGCCCAGCGATCCTGGGGTATCTGGAGTCTCTGCCAAGATCGCGCGACCTGCTTCGGTGAGATCGGACGGGGATGGGTGCACAGTGCCACCGAAGACTTCCATCAGCATGCGCCGGTATGGCTTGGAATCATACGATGCGCGGACCTGCCAGACTTCTACATCCAGGTCAAAGAACTGAGCTGCGAATGACAAGGACGCGCCCCACTGGCCAGCGCCGGTTTCAGTCGTCAGCTTTTGTACGCCATCAAGCTTGTTGTAGTAGACCTGCGCTACTGACGTGTTGGGCTTGTGGGAACCAATCGGTGATACGGATTCGTTCTTGTAGTAGATACGAGCCGAGGTGCCCAGTTCCTTCTCCAGCCGATGAGCACGTGCAAGTGGGGAAGGCCTCCAAATCCGGTAAATATCACGGATTGGCTCCGGGATTTCTACCCACCGGTCTGTCGAAAATTCCTGTTCGACGAGTCCCGTCGCAAAGATCTGCGACATTTCCTCCTTTTGCAGAGGCTCGCGGGTGCCTGGGTTGAGGTGTGGTGGCAGTGGCTCCGGGAAGTCAGCGGCCAGGTTGTACCAACGGGTGGGCATTTCGGACTCGGGCAGAATGGCCTTTGTCATCGTGTTTTCATTGAAATTGGACATGACCATACGCTACTGAGGCCAGCCCCGTGGGCGAGTCATCGGGTCGAGCGAATGTGAATCATGAAACTAATTAGCAGTATTGTGGTTGTCGCAACATCCGGCGAGTTGGCATTTCGGCCATTACTGTTGTCGATATGAAGCTGTACGCCGCCGAGTTGAACTTCCGTGAAATCGCCCAGGAACTTGGGATTCCGGAGACCTTTCCACCTGCCTTGCACGAAGAGGCGAAGCATGTTTCGGATCGGCGGGTGTCCAGAACGGATATGCGGCACGTGCCGTTTGTCACCATCGACCCTCCGGGCTCGATGGATTTGGATCAGGCAGTTTTCATCGAGAAGGTCGACGCCGGGTGGCGTGTCTTTTACGCCATCGCGGATGTAGGTGGATTGTTGGATCCACATTCGGAGGTTGCTCTCGAAGCTTTGCGACGTGGCCAGACCATCTACTTACCCGATGAACCAACTCGCCTTCACCCCGCCGAGTTCAGTGAAGGCGCAGCGAGCCTGCTTCCTGACCAAGACCGCGTCGCCCTCGTCTGGGACGTAATTGTCGGCGACGACGGAGAAGCCCAGTCCGCCGATATCTATCCGGCTCATATCCGCTCTGTTGCTCGCCTGGAATACATGGAGGTCCAGCGCAGCATTGACGCGGGTGAGCCGCATCCATCGATTGCGCTGCTGCCGGACGTAGGACGGGCACGACAAGGCTCCGCTTTGCGACGGAATGCCATTAATTTGCGGTTGCCGTCGCAAAGTGTGGTCCCGACCGATGACGGTCGGTGGGAACTTCGCCTTGATGATCGTCCGCCGGTAATGGACTGGAACTCGGAAATGTCGCTGCTTGCAGGCATGATGGCGGGCGAGATGATGGCGGAGGCTGGCATCGGTGTGATGCGGTCGCTGATGCCAGCGTCGAAAAAGGACACGCGTGAGTTCACTGTCGCTGCGCATGCGTTGGGGTTCGACCTCGGTACGGGTGGCTCGGGGAGCGCGAGTGGCGCGGGGGCCGAAGTGTCCATCGGTGAAATTGCACAGTTCCTGGCTGGAGTGGATGCATCGACCTCTCGGGGCATGGCAGTGATGAAGGATGCAGCACGCCTTTTGCGCGGGTCTGGATATGTCCGCGTGGGTACGACGGACGAGATGCCGGTGCATGCTGGTGTAGGTGGCTCGTACGCACATGTGACGGCACCGCTGCGCCGACTGATTGACCGTTTTGGACTGGAGTACTGCCTGGCCATTGCGGCGCAGCGCAGGGGAGAGACAGCGTCGATCGAAGTGCCTGCGTGGGTGGATGAGCAGATTGATCAAGCTATTGACTCGATGAAGTCGTCATCAGCGCTGGCTTCGAATGCCGATCGTGCGTGCTTGAATAAAACCGAAGCCGTTGTGTTGGAGCCGTGGGTCGGGCATACGTTTGATGCTGCCGTGTTGCACAACAAGGGGGAGAAGTCCGAGGTATTCGTGGAAAATCCACCTGTATTTGCGAACTGTGTTGGCGCACCTGAGGAAGGCACCCAGCAACTGGTGAGCTTGATCCGCGCAGTGCCGGCAGAACTCGATGTCGAGTTTGCCTGGCCAGCGGATTAAACAGATATAGCAGACTAGGCGTCGACGACGGCAGCGCCTGCGGAGGTGTCCTCGATTGCGATGACGCGACCACAATTGCCGGTGATTACGGTTGCGAGTTCGCCAGCTTCTTCTGGCGAACACCACACGACCATCGAAGCACCTGGGGCGGGAACACAGCGGACAACGATATCGTCAGCTGCGCCCTCAAGCAGACGAGCCAGCGTCGAACCTTCCGCAGGTGCGGAATCGCGCTCGGCAATATCTCGCTTCACCCCGGAGAGCACGGCAGCCAAATCTGCGTGGCGGAGGTGCCCAGACACAGCGCGCGCACGGTCGGAGCTTCCCGACGCTTCGTCCAGCCATTGGTTGGCGCGGCTGATAGTTGGCACGTCGTCGTCAGGATGAACTTCGTGGCGAGCCCGAATCCAATCAAGCACCCGTGGCTGTGCTTCTGGCAGACCATGGAGCGTTTCGACGCCGAACGCTGCGCAGGCCTCATCGAAAAAGACCTGGCGATCAACTTGTGGCGAACCACCGGTAATGTCCGGCGAATACGCAACGAGCAACGCTAACGACTGTGGGCGCTCGACCTGGGTTACTGCATCATCGGAATGATTGCAGCACAAGACAGAATCTGGGCGACTGCGGAGCGACACTGTGTATGGGTGCAAAGCCCACTGAGGACCGAAATGTGGCAGCGAGACTTCGTGCATTGCTGTTGCGAATCGAGCACGAGTTGGCACATCATCTCGATCTCCCCACCGAGCATTGAGTGCCAAGGCAAGGGCCGACTGAATAGCCTGCAGCTCGCCAAGCCCACGACGTTCCGGAATGGTGGAAACGACAGTGACTTTCACACCGCCTGAAGTGCGAGGCACGAGATGAACTGAATGCTGCAAAGCGATGATGGCAGCAATCACAGCGGTCACGACAGGTGGGTATGCCTCCGGCACAGAATCCGGGTAGGGCATACGGTGTTCTTCGCGACCAACAACCACGACGAGTTCTTGTTCAGGAATCTCTTCCACACCAACTGCTGCGTAAACAGGAATTGCAGAGGCAAGGAGCATGCCACCTGTAGCTGCGCATTCTTCGCCCAGCAAATCGACCGACCCTGGGGCGAAAGCCACCGAAGCGCCGTCACCAACTACATCGAACACCTTGTTGACGACAGTGGGAGCGGCAGACATGAAGCACCTTTCGCTAGCGTGGGTAGAAAGAACAGCGGATGAGCAATATTGAATTGGCAGCCGGGAAACCGCAGTAATGCGGTTTCGCACATGCTAATCGAAACTTTGTGAAAGTCTTATTTAATATACCCGTTGCACTAGAAGGAGGCCGAGCTATGTTTGGCAAGAATGATAATCCCGATGCCGATAACTCCTGGTACTACCGTCCGTCGACTGGTGAAGTCTTCAAGGGCAAAGCCACCGGCTGGGATGACCGCATGGGGCCGTACGACTCCGAAGCGGAAGCACGAGCAGCTATGGAGCGCGTCGCAGCGCGTAATGAAGCTGCTGACGATTGGGACGAAGAAGACGACGAGTGGGGCAAGCCTGCAGCCACCTCTGACAAGTAGGTCATAGCGGGGCAGAATCCCTGCTTAGCCAGTGAAGCCCCGAATACAAGAAAACCTCCGTACCCGCCACGGTACTGAGGTTTTGTGATTTTCTACGGGCCGTCGTAAAGCCCGCGGAAGCTACTTCTTCAGCTTCTCCTTCAAGGCCTTTGCAGCCTTTTCCGCCTTCTTCGCGGAACGGCGGTCGGCCTTTGCCTGAGCCTTCTCAATCTTTGCTTCCAACTTCGCGAATGCCTTGATCACGCCTTCCACGTCATCGTCGTATGCCTGCAGGGAGACGAGGCCGTCGTACCGCTCGATCTGGTACAGAACGCCGTAGCCGAACGTGTCCTGGTCATGGACCTGAGCGCGACGAGCCTTCTCCAAGAGCACCTCGCGGGCCGTGCACGTGTCCTGGAAATCGCCCAAAGAGGACTGCAACTTCTTGCACGCTGCGTACAGCTTGTCGGTAGGCAGACCCGTTGCCCGTGCAGCTTCCGCAGAGTAGCGGACCTTCTTGGCAGCCTTACGAACGTCGTGGAAACGCTCCTCACGATCCCGAACCGACAAGGACTGATCCTCGCGGCCAGCGATGGCTGCACGGTGGCGACGCTCAAACTTCTTGTACGTGCCACGCAGGTGCTTCGCCAGCACACGATTGGTTTGTTCACGCACCTCTTCCGGAGTCAGCTCGCGCTTCTCCTCAGTCTCCGGAGTCAGCTCGCGCTTCTCCTCAGTCTCCGGAGCAGGCTGGGGCTCAGCAGTTTCAGTTTCTGCGGCGTCTGCTGGCTCCGCTTCTGGCTCCGGCTTTGCGACGGCCGCCGCTACCTCAGCCTCCGAATCAGCCTCGGCGTCGTCGTCGATGAGTGCGGTTGCTGGGGTGGCCACTGGCGCGGTTTCAACGATCTCGCCAGTCTCGGTGCGATCAAAGTCCTCGTGCTCAGGTGCTTCTGGAGCTTCGAGAGTGACGTCTGGATCGGTATCCTTCACTGCCTGAGTTTCCTCGGCCTCGTGCTCATCCTCAGGATTCACCGGGGGATTGGCAAGAAGATCCTCGAGATCGTCGAGAAGTGTCAGGTACCGATTGGAATCCAACGCGAACACGCAGTGCTTATGCGCGCGGTCGTAATCGCGACGGATATCGGTGATCAGATTCTCGCGCGTCTCGCCGCTAATCACATCGGCTTCGTCGCGCTTGAGCTGGTTCTCGAAACGCTCGGCAACGACTTCTGCATCGCGAGCGACACCAAGAATGCCGGCAAGCACCTTCAGCTCGTTCTCGATACGAGAAATCTGTGGTCCAACCAAAATGCCATGGAACGTCTGCATGTGGCTGCGCAGCTCACGGGTGGCCACACGCATCTGGTGCACGGAGTCCCATTCGTCGCGACGTACTGCAGGATCAACTTCAATGAGCTTTGCGACGTTCGCCGCCAACGCATCAACTACCGCGCGACCGGGGGTGCCTTCGGGGAGGTCCGCCGGGGCAGGCGGAAGCGGTGCCGAGTTCACCGAGTCGCCGAGGGCAGATGCCAACTTCGAAGGGCTATCGGACTCCACAGCGCCAGCGACCTTCAACACGGCAGTCAGTCGGTCCATCAGCTCGGTGCCCTCAGGGGTCTCCGCGATGTCACCGATCAGCTCGATTTCCCACTCGCGCCACGTGGTTTCCTCGCCACCTTCGAGGAACGACTTAGCTGTCACATGATCATCGCAGAACTCAGCGATAGGAGATCCCGCCGCGTCAAAAAGCATGGTGACGTGACGCTCATTATCCACCTGTGCAACAGGCTTCAATTCGTGGTTGCGTACCAACGAACGCACTGGTGCCAGGAGAGATGCAGGGACATCATCCTGCATCGGTGCACCGTACTCCATACGTCCATTCGCTGCTGGGGTTTTCAAATGCCAGCCGGCATCGGGGCCGCCAGTGCGTCGTCGTAAAGTGCGCTTATTTCGAGTGAGGCGGAGGTCCTCAGTATCGAAATAGATTGCTGAGAGCTCACGGATTTCGGTGGTGGAAGAACCAACTCCGGGAACGAAATCGAAGCTGGGTGCAACGGCGTTAGGACCGGCAACAAACTTCGCTTCGATCTCGAGATTCTTGGTCGGAGCATCCTGTGGGGCAGCTTTTTCAGTCATGCCCCCGATTCTACCCCCGAAAACCTAAATTCCTAACCTGAGAAATTCTGTGCCTCGGTGGGGAAAGAGCGGTTTTCTACTTGGCGCTTGTATTCGGCAGCACCGTCGGTGAGCATCTGCCCAACTTCAGCAAAAACCGAGGAGAACGACGGGCGTCGACCATCGGCAGGGACAGCAAAAGCGTCCTGCCACACGAGGACCTGGCCATCACACTGATTACCGGCACCGATGCCACACGTTGGAATCGGGGATTCCTTCGTGATCTCGGCAGCCAAATCTGCTGGCACCATTTCCATCACGACAGCAGCGGCACCGGCCTCGGCGACAGCCTGGGCATCTGCTCGCAACTGGTCAGCACCGGCACCACGACCCTGAACCTTAAAACCGGACAGAGCATTCACGGACTGAGGCGTGAACCCGATATGCGCCATCACCGGAATGCCGGCATTGGTGAGTGCTTTAATGCGAGGTGCGATACGAACGCCACCCTCGATTTTCACCATGTGGGCACCAGACTCACGCATCATGCGCGCTGCGCTCAGCACCGCCTGCTCATCGGAAGCTTCGTATGTGCCAAATGGTAGGTCGGCGACAACAAGCGAATTAGGGGCACCACGAACGACCGCCTTGTTGAGCGGAATAAGTTCATCGAGCGTGATTTCTGCAGTAGTGGGGTATCCATACATGACATTCGCGGCAGAATCTCCTACCAGGAGAACTTCGATTCCTGCGTTGGAAAACGCGCGAGCCGTCGAGTAGTCATAGCAGGTCAGCATGGCCCAGGGGCGAGATTCTTCTTTCCACTTGGCCAGGTCGCTAATACGAATCTTGCGGGTACTCATACCTAGAGAGTAGTCAATACTTTCCACGCCGGGGTCAAAGTCACAGGTACGTTTGAGCATATGAACCGCCAACAGGAATTTGTGCTCAGCACCATCGAAGAACAGGACATTCGATTTATCCGACTGTGGTTTACCGACATCCTCGGTTATCTGAAGTCGGTTGCGGTTGCTCCTGCCGAACTTGAAGGATCCTTTGACGAAGGCATCGGCTTCGACGGTTCCGCAATTGAAGGCTTTTCGCGAGTCTCTGAAGCAGACACGATCGCGCGACCCGATCCCTCAACGTTCCAGGTCTTGCCAACGTTCCGCAGTGACGAAGAACTCCCGTCGGCACGCATGTTCTGCGATGTAACCATGCCGGACGGGCAGCCAAGCTGGGCTGATCCACGCCACGTACTGCGTCGTCAGATTCAAGCACTTGCCGACGAAGGTTTTACAGCATTCGTCCACCCAGAGATCGAATTCTTCTTGGTGGAATCGTTGGACACCGATGGCCGTCCACCGAAGCCAACCGACAATGGCAGCTACTTCGATCAAGCGGTTTACGATAGGGCACCGCGATTCCGGCAGGATGCGATTACATCACTCGAATCGGTGGGTATTCCAGTGGAGTACTCGCATCACGAAAACGCGCCGGGCCAGCAGGAAATCGACCTGCGTTACGCCGATCCGCTGACGATGGCGGACAACGTGATGTCGTTCCGCTACATCATTAAGCAGGCCGCGTTGAAGAACGGTGTCCACGCGACGTTCATGCCGAAGCCATTCGAAGATCAGCCGGGTAGCGGTATGCACACGCACTTCTCCCTGTTCGAGGGAGACAACAATGCTTTCCACGATCCTGACGACGAAAACCAGCTGTCCACCACCGCCCGCCGATTCATCGCCGGCATTTTGACGCATGCGCCAGAGATCTCTGCGGTCACGAATCAGTGGGTGAACTCCTACAAACGCACCGTCTTCGGTGCGGAAGCTCCGACAGCTGCAACATGGGGCATGGCCAATATTTCTGCGCTGGTTCGAGTGCCGATGTACTCGCCAGGCAAGGCGCATTCCCGTCGAGTAGAAATTCGCTCGCTGGACTCTGCATGTAACCCGTACTTGGCTTACTCGGTTGTCTTGGCTGCTGGTTTGAAGGGCATCAAGGAAGGCTATGAACTGCCGCCACAGGCAGAGGACAATATCGCTGAGCTGACTCGCAGGGAACGTCGTGCGTTGGGTTACCGGGATTTGCCGACGTCATTGGAAGAAGCCCTGCTGGAAATGGAGCGCTCGGAGCTTGTCGCCGACACCCTCAGCGACCATGTGTACGAGTTCTTCCTCCGCAACAAGTGGCGTGAGTGGCGTGACTATCAGCGCCAAGTAACGGCATGGGAGCTCAAAACAAACCTGGACTACTAAACAACGTCCCTGGGGTGTAACACAACAATGGTGATGAATAACCGTCCACGCACGAGTCGTCAATCAGTGCCTCGACCTGCTGTGCTGGGACTCAATGCGGATCAACGCACGCATGACGATCTCGAAGCGCTGCACTGGTACAACGAGGATTCGTTGGAACTTCTGTGGGGACTTGCGGGTGCTGCCGATCCGAACTTGGCACTCGCTGGCCTCATTCGACTGAAGGAAGCGCTCGATTCGAAAGAAGCAGCCGGAACGTTGCCTGACTGGGCAACATGGTCTGCTCTCGATGAATTATTGCGCAACCAGGTATTGATGCGAACGCGCATGTTTGCGTTGATGGGCGGCTCGGCTGCACTGGCAGATCACCTGATCGCCAATCCGACAGAATGGATCCAACTCCAAGCGGATCTACCAACGCAAGGTGACATGTTCCGTGAACTGCTCACCGCCGTGGAAGCGATGCCGGAGTCACCAGTTCTCACCGATCCCGACAACGTTGCCGCCGCTGATGACCTCGAAGCGCACTATCCCACCGAGTCAAGCCCCGATTTGGAAGGCGCGGGGTTATATCGCGCCGGGATCACCGGTCGTGAGGCCGAAATTGCCATGCAACGTGCGTACCGCAACCTCATCATGCGCATCGCAGCTGCTGACCTCGCAGGAACTTATCCGAGAGGTCCACGTCGGCCAGGTCAGCCTGTCGTGCCTTTTGTACAGATCGCAGAGGCCTTATCTGACCTCGCTGATGCAGCGTTGACAGCAGCGCTGTCTGTCGCCGTCGCAAAGGTCTATCCAGATTCGCCGGTGAGCACAAGGTTGGCTGTCATCGCGATGGGCAAGTGCGGCGCCCAGGAGTTGAATTACATCTCCGATGTGGACGTAATCTTCGTAGCAGAGCCACCGGACGCGCGAGCGACCCGTCTTGCTGGTGAATTCGTCCGCATTTCCTGTCGATGCTTCTTTGAAGTCGACGCTGCACTACGGCCAGAGGGCAAAAGCGGAGCGTTGGTGCGCACCCTGGAATCGCATGTCGCGTACTACAAGCGGTGGGCGCAAACATGGGAGTTCCAGGCACAGCTAAAGGCTCGTCCGATGACGGGCGATTTGGACCTCGGCAATGCCTACATCGATGCGCTGCGACCCATGGTGTGGGAAGCATCCCAGCGAGATTCATTCGTACCGGATATTCAGGCCATGCGGCGACGTGTGATCGAGAATGTTCCCGATGATCTGCGTAAACGCGAGTTGAAGCTCGGTGTCGGAGGTTTGCGCGACGTTGAGTTCGCGGTGCAGCTACTGCAGATGGTGCATGGGCGTTACGACGAAACCCTGCGCGTCCTTTCCACCGTTGATGCCTTGGAAGCACTGGTTGAGGCAGGCTACATCGGCCGCGAAGACGGCCGAAATCTGATTGGTGCCTATGAATTCATGCGGCTGCTGGAGCATCGTTTGCAGCTGCAGAAACTGCGTCGGACGCACACGCTGCCACCTGCTGAAGACGTAGAAAATCGTCGTTGGTTGGCTCGCGCATCGGGACTAGTCATGCAGGGTTCGGCCGATGCAGCCGAGATCCTGAACAAGCGTTTTCGCGCAACCTCGATGCAGATTCGTTCGCTGCATAACAAGCTGTTCTACCGTCCTCTGTTGAATTCGGTAGTTGAGCTGGACGTTGGCACGATGCAGTTGTCTGCAGACGCCGCGAAACGTCAGCTCGCAGCACTTGGCTATGACTTCCCAGACCGCGCCTATGAGCACCTCACCGCGCTCGCCTCGGGTGGTTCCCGTAAGGCTCGCATCCAAGCAATGATTTTGCCGACACTGATGGAATGGCTGTCGGAAACCCAAGATCCCGATGCTGGTCTGCTGAACTACCGTAAGCTGTCCGAGGTCCTCTACCACCAGCAATGGTTTGTTCGCACGCTGCGCGACGAGGGCATCGTCGGCCATCGGCTCATGCACATTCTGGGCACGTCACCATACGCTTCCGATTTGCTCATGATGTCGCCGGAAACCGTTCGTATGCTTGGCGACGGTGCCGTCGGCCCGAAATTGTTGGATACCGATCCGCAGACGGTGGGCCGGTCATTGGTGGCGGCGGCAGGGCGTCACGACGATCCCGACAAGGCCATCAAGGTAGCTCGTGCGCTTCGCCGTGCCGAGTTGGCGCGTATTGCTTCTGCAGACCTACTGGGCATGATGGATGTGCGCGATGTGTGTCGCTCCCTGTCGCTGGTGTGGGATGCAGTGTTGGAAGCAGCGCTTGCGGCAGAGATTCGTGGTTGGCAGAAGGCCCACCCCGATGAACCAGTCCCGGCAAAGATCTCAGTCATCGGCATGGGGCGTCTTGGTGGTGCAGAGCTTGGCTATGGCTCAGATGCTGACGTGATGTTCGTCTGCGATCCCGCCACAGATGAAGCAGGGGAGCCTGTCGTCGAAGATTCCACGGCTGTTCGGTGGGCAACACGGATTTGTGATGCAATGCGTCGTCGTCTAGCAAAACCGAGCCAGGATCCAGCATTGGAAGTCGATGTTGACCTGCGCCCAGAAGGACGTTCGGGGCCGATCGTCCGCACGTTGCATTCTTATCTGTCGTACTACGAGAGGTGGGGAGAGACCTGGGAGCTTCAGGCGCTGCTGCGTGCAACATGGATCGCCGGCGATAAAGAACTAGGTCAGCGTTTCCTCGAAGGCATTGACTCAATGCGCTATCCGGCAGGGGGTGTCGACGAAAAGATTGTTCGCGAAGTGAGGCGCATGAAGGCTCGTGTCGATAATGAGCGACTGCCACGTGGAGCGAATCGTCGTACACATACGAAGCTTGGCTCGGGTGCGCTGACCGATATCGAATGGACAGTGCAACTGTTGACGTTCTTGCATGCACATGAAGTTCCAGAACTGCACAACACCTCAACACTGGACTGTCTGGATGCGCTGCAGAAAGCGAACATTCTCGATGGAGAAGACACCGATACTCTGCGTACTGCGTGGTTAACTGCGACAAAGGCACGAAATGCGCTGGTTCTGACTCGTGGCAAACGCACGGACGAGCTGCCACAGCCAGGACCTCAGCTGGGCCAAGTAGCAGGTGCCGCGGGCTGGGATCCCATGGATTCCAATGGTTTTATGGAGAACTATTTGCGTGTCACCCGTCTATCACGAAGGGTCGTCGATCGCGTTTTCTGGGGTGAGGAGTCTCCTACTCACGAGGTATAGGCCATAATGGTTCGGATGAACAACCAGGTCGATTTCTCGAGCCGCCCAGATTACCGCGATCACCTTCGCACTCTGGGCGATTCTGACCTGCGCTTTTTGCTTCGCGCCAGCGGTAGTGATCACACGGCGGAACAGCCACGCACTCGCGCTGAATCCATCATGGCGCTGCTGAGCGATGATGCTGCGTTGAATGCGCTGTCGTTCGCCACAATTGATGTCGTATCGGTAATCCAGCTTGTTCATGTGCTGGAGGATTCAGCCACGCTGGACGATCTCGCCGAAGTCGCCTATTTCGCATCAGATGATGACACCAGTCCACACGAAAAGGGTGTCGTAGTGTCCAAGCGGCGAGAGCGGGCGTCGAAAAGCGAGCTGCTGAACAGGCTGCACCGTGCCCGCAATCTGGGACTCGTGTGGGAACAGCCAGTGGGAGTGTGGAACGTACCGCCACATGTTTCGCGGGTCTTTGGCGAAGAACCGACGATGGCAACGCCGGTGCAGTGTCTGATCGATTTGGTGGAGCCGGATCTACTGCGCGAGCGTATGCGTCGATTGGGACTGTTGGGCGGCAACGAAAACTTGCAGGAGCATGAGACTTTGGCGCGACTGCGTGACTTCTTGTGCTCGCCACGCAAGGTTCGCGCATTGGTGTCAATGGCGCCGTTGAAGGTGCAGAAGCAGTTGAAGTACTTCGCGCAGGAAGCAATTCGGCTGGATCGTCGTACTTGGAGCGCCTCGCGAGCAGAAGCCGTCGAATGGGCCGAGGAGCACTTGTTGGCGGTGTCGTTCACCACGCCAATGGAATACGGCGACGAGCTCAACGCGTCGATGGTCTCGCCAGTCTCCCTCGCATTGCGTGGCTCCGAGTGGTTCATTCCACGACCACATGAACGCGAACAATTCCCGGCTGCAGAAAAGGACAATTTCGCCGCTCAACAACGTCCCTGGCAGCGCGCAGTGTCGTGCGCTTCGGCGTACCTGCAGTGGGCAGGTACTGAGGTGCTGTGCCCATTCGAGATGGAAGGCAAGCAGAAGATCATCGACTTCGCTGTCACCATTGGGGCGAATCCTGATGTGATGACGGTGGTCGTCGACATGCTTGTATGTGCCGGACTTGTCGACGAAGACACCGGCGGAGTCACCACCGATGCTTTGTCCTATTGGTTCAGCAGTACGACGGTAGAACGTTGGGCATGGCTCGTGGCAGGTTGGCTGACGGGTAAGTCGGAAGAGCAGATCGCAAAGTACTGGGTTGGCGATTCGGTGTTGCTTGCACAGGTGGCGGCGCGAACGCAGCGACGGATGCATCGGGAAATTGTGATGCTCGCGGTGGAGTTGGAACAAGGTCACAAGTATTACCGCTGCTGCATTGATAACCATATGGTGTGGCAGTTCCAGGCTGCTTTCGATGTGCTGCAAGTTGATCTGCAATCCAGTATTGACTCCGCCATGGAGGGTGCTGAAGCACTTGGCATTTTCCTCGATGGCGAAGCCCCGTGGCATGCCGATGCGATTGCGATCGCCCTTGCAGATGCGTGGTTTACTGAGCAAGATTTGGCGCCTAAAGATGTCGCAGAGCTCATTGCCAGCATCGTGGTTGTGGAGGGGCCACAATCGCAGGGCTCCATTGTGTTGTCCGAACCGCATCGCGACGACGACGGTAAGGCACCAATGCTGTACGCACATTCTTTCGGCGTGCCAACCAATGATGTCGCAGCGGCTTTGGACTTCTTGGCGGAACGAGACAAAACTGGTGCCGTCACCCGGTGGGTGTTCACCGAAGATTCGGTGCGTGCGGCTTTGATCCAGGTCGATTGGGACGTTGAGCGTTTGTATCAGCAGCTGGTGCACGTCGCCAATACGGAGTCGATGCGTCCGCTCTTTGAGGAACACCTGATGAAGATGGTGCACTCCTTGCAGTTGCAGGAGATCCTGGAATTGCCAATGCCGGTTTCAGGTGCGACCGCCGGCAGTGACGAGGTCATTGACGGCGATGGCAGCACCAACAGCACAGGCAGTGCTGATGGGATCGTTAATGCAGACGACACCGGTGAAACAGACCCTACAAACGACAAAACCTCGAGTGAAAACACTCGAGGAAATGACGGTGATGATTCAGGTGGCGAACCGGAACAGCTTTCGCTGTTCTAAAGGCTCGTCGCCAGCGAGGTATCGCTGGTAATTACTTGGCTGCTGCGAGAACTTCGTCGACGACCTTGTTCAGGACCTCGACCTGGCCCTCAGCTGGAGCGAAGGATCCATCAGCCATTTCAGCACCGAGGTCGATCTCGACTGCGGTTTCAGCGTCGACCATCTTCAGATTACGAACAATGTCGCGCCACTGGTTGACTGCACGCACGCCCTTGTGGAAGCCGTAGCCAACGAAGCCAACTGGCTTCTCAGACCACTCAGCGAATAGCAGGTCAACTGCGTTCTTCATGGCAGCTGGTGGCGCTGCGTTGTACTCAGGGGTGACGAACAGGAAGCCGTCGAGCTCCTTGATTGCAGCTGCCCATGCAGTGGTCTTCTCATCTTCGTAGACACCGTTTGCCATGCCTGGGATGGTTTCTTCGGTGAGGAAGTTCAAGTCGAAATCTGCGACACTCAGTTCAACCAGCTCAACGTCAGTGCGGCCCTGCAGAGCCTCGTGGACCCACTGACCAATTGCAGTGCCTGCGTTGCCCTTGCGGGTGGTGCCGGTGATAATGCCAAGCTTCATTGTGAAACCCTCTCATATTAATGATGATGTGTCAACAATGTAGCAGTAGTGGCGAGCTCCCGCAACTTGAAAGCTATACCAGTGGGGGTGTGGACTTAACGACGTCGTCGATACGTGCGACCCAAACGGCTGTGCCATCGCCGAGGCTTGAGTCGCTCTGGTTTCGCGCTACGGTACTCGCGAACATTCGCCTGGTCGACCCACTGTGGCGTGGTGCAGGCATCCTTGTCCAGGAGATCCGACGGGTCGTGCACGTACACGGTCGTTTGCGCACCAACTGATTCGAGCAACTGCTGAGTGAGCTCGCGGGCAAGAGGGGAGAAGCTGCGCACCTCAACCAGATCCAGGAAGAGCTGCGTACCTGACGCGGCACCCTTGCCGACCTCGCGGTCGACAACTTGGAATGACGTGAAGTTGATGTCTCCATACAGGCGGAGCAAGGTGGTGTCTTGAATGCCGTCAGAATCAAAATCAACCAACGCGCGCTGGCGAAGAGCGCCATGAGGACGTTGCGAAACACGCATCATATGCAAGCCCAAATCCTCTGATGCGCGGTGGAAGAATTCGTTGCCACGCACAGAGTTGCCAAACTGATCTAGTGGCGGTGAAAAGCTGGCCAACGCCAGTTCGCCTGGGATCGCGCCGACGATGCCACCACTGACGCCCGACTTTGCCGGAATTCCTACCGTATTCATCCAGTTACCCGCAGCGTTGTACATGCCTGACGTAGACATGACAGACAGCACCCACTGAACCGTCTCAGGCTGGAAAACTCGCTTGCCGGTCATGGGCTGAATTCCACCCGAAGCGAGTGTTGCACCAATAGTGACGAGGTCACACACGTTCAGCGCGACAGCACTTTGGCGACAGTAGCCCTTAAACGCCTCCAGCGGATCGCAGGTGATCGTATCGGTCGAACGCAACAAGTTGGCGATGGCGCGGTTTCGGAAGCCAGTTTCCACCTCGCCTTCTGAGACCTCGTGGTCGATCTTCAATTCCCGTCCAGCCAAGTCGGACAGGTTTTGGCGAACGACTTCTACGGCGTCACCATCCGGGCCAACGTATTCCATGAGCAGTCCGTGCACAGTGATCGCGCCGGCATTAATCATCGGGTTGACTGGACGACCGTACTTATCCAAAGAAATTTCGTTGAATGCGTCACCACTTGGTTCCACACCAACACGTTCCGAAACGGCGTCCAAGCCCATCAATTCGATTGCTAGTCCGTATGCCAGGGGCTTACACATCGACTGGATGGTGAACTCATGAGAGGTGTCCCCGAAGGCATACATATCTCCGGTTGGAGTCATCACGGCGGTGGCAAAGAGCTGGGAATCTACGTCTTTCAACGCAGGGATGTACTCAGCGTTTGCACCACCGGACCGGTGCCGGCACGACTCGGTGAGATCAAAAAGCGTGTCTCGGAATGGAGAGGCAATAGTAGGGAACGTCATGCACCCAGGCTACGGAAGTTCGCCCCTTACGCGAGCTCAAACTTGTGAGACGGTGCTGCTGCAGCGCGTCGTCGCAAAGCAATCTGCGCGGAGAACAGCCCGATCATGCCGATGAGCCACACCACGAGCACCGCAACCCAGGCGAGGCGGAAATCAGCCCACTGGTAGGCGCTACCGTCGCTGGAAATGTCGAGAATGACACCAATACTTTGCGACGCCACCATCGCCGCCACAAACCCACCCATGTTGGAAAGACCTGTACCAGTTGCGAGTACAGAGCGATCGACGTTCTCGCGGACGGTATCGAAACCATAGTTGGAAGTCGATGCGGCAAGACCGAGGAAGGCGTTCATCACGATGATGACGATAAACGTGTGCGGTGTAGGAGAGAGGAAGAACCAGACCCAGGCCATGGCGACGGAGGTAGTCATGAAGGTGTGGAACTTCCATCGGCTACTACCCAGGCGCGACGAAATCATGCCAACGATGGGCCCCGAACAAATCACTGCCACTGTATTGATGACCAAGCCAGCACTGGCTTGGGATGGCTCCAATCCCATACCAAGGGTCATCAACGGCATGCCCCACAGCAACAGGAACACGTTTTGATTCAGCAGTCCCGTCCAGTGGGTAAAGAATCCCTGCCAGCAGGACGGATCACGCAAAACGACGCCCAGCATCGAACGGATTGATGCCCGCTGCGGCGGAGTTGCAGGTGGCTGGGTGGTGACTGGCCGAATGTTGACCGACGACTCTCGATACAGCGAATCGTCGGGTCTATCCCGTACAGCAACAGCAGCAGCTAGCGCGATAATGGCGCCACCCGAGGCAATGGACAAGAACGCTGGAACCCAGCCTTCGGCGTGCAATAGAGCCAAGAACGGCGCTGCCGAGATGAACTGGCCCAGCTGGCCAAGACCTGCGGTGAGCTGGGTAAAGACTGGCGTGGATTTCAGTGGGAACCACGCTGGAAGAAGTCGCATCACTGCCAGGAATGCGGTGGCGTCGCCTGCGCCAATGAGAATTCGGGCACCAATTGCGACCGGATATGCAGTGGAGAGGGCAAGTACGGCCTGGCCCACCGCCATGAGAAGTGCTCCGGCGACCATCGTCTTCCGAGCGCCAACGCGGTCAATGATGATGCCGACGGGAATCTGCGCCAGTGCGTACACACCAACCTGAACTGCGGTGAATACCGCGAGCCGGGAAGCGTCAATGTCGAACCTGTCCAGCGCTTGTACGCCTGCAACACCAAGTGACGTACGACCTGTGATGGCAACGATATACACCAATACGGCAGCGGCCCACACGACGAGGGCGCGGGCCGCAAGCTTCTCACGTGGGTGCGGGCGGTCGCGAACTTGGCGGTCTCTCGCTGGGGAGTGCGAAGAATGCCCTCTAGTGGAATGTGCGGGATCCTTGGGGTTCGACGAAGTGCTCACTCTGGACGAGTGTAGAACTCTTTAGACTGGAAAGTAACTGCGAAACACCAACCCGGTTTATTCGATCTTGGCAATGAAGGCGACAGTAGCGATGACCCGCAAAAGTTACACAAGTACTCAACCCCAACGGCAGCGCTTTGTGGTGCGGTTCTTCGCAAGCACCGGTGTTTCAGTGCTGGCGCTGGTCAGTACTGGTATTGGTTTGGGGGTTGCTACGGCATCGGATGCGTCAATCGGTACACAAAGCGAGCTCAAGCCAGCATCGGAGATCAACGTTTCAATCGACGATGCGGATGATCTGCTTACTCCCGCTGATGAAACCCGGCTGCTCAAAGAGACCGAAGCACTTCTAGTGCCCGGGTCAGTCACCGACATTGAGTATCTCTTGATGGAAGATGTTGACGATAACATCAACGACTCAGTCGAAGAGCACCTCCGTGACAAGAACTCGCCCCTCATCCTGGAGGACGTGTTTCGTGATGGCGCGCTCATTTTTGCCTACGGCAAAGATCCTCGCTCCAACGGTGCTTATGCCGGTGAGGATGTTGCCGCAGACATAGACCTTCGTAATGACACCCGTCTCGACAACATTCTGGAAGCCGGTCGACCAGCGCTGAAAGACAAGCAGCTCGTTGATGGCCTCGTTGCTAGCGCGAAGTATGCCGTCGATACGAGCACAATCGAGCGTGATCGTCGACAAGCTGAAGAAGATGCGAAACGAGATGAGACTATTGGGCTCTCTGTAGCTGCGACGACTGTGGCAGTAGCTGCGGGCGTGACGACGGTCGCAGTTGCAGCATCTCGCAAGAAGAAGGCGAATACAGCCCGTGAGAAGTTGGCATTTGTGCAGAAACACTACGCCAGTGTCGGGCTGCGTCTGGGGGAGATCGACGTGCGGGCGCACAACTTGAACTCGCCATTCGCGAATGCCGAGTTGCGTTCCCAATGGGAGCAGGTACGCGACGAATTTCTTGCAGTGAATTCACTGGTAGATGGCATGATGCACATCAATACCCGGATTGAAGAAATGCACGAGAAGATGCCGGAGGGCAAGAAGTCCGATGCGGTGTTGAGGCAGCGAGCTGGCGACATCAACAAGGCGCATGAAGCCACCGAGCGCATGACCAATGCGGAGAAGAATATCGACCGTCTATGGGACATGGAACATGGTGACGATGCGGCGCGTATTGAAGAACTAAGCGAGCTTCGCGACGACATCATCAAGGCACAATCCGATGTCAATAACTCCGAAATTCAAAAGCGTCTTGCGCACCTAGAGGCATCAGCCGATGAGCTGCGTCGAGATGTACGAAGCGACGCGTTCATGGACAATTACGCGCAGCTGATTCACGACTATGCGCTGGTGATGGACATCATCCGTGAGAAGGAATTTGATGACCTCGATATAAAGGACGGCGAACGCCACGCACCAGCTCTGTGGGATGCGAACTACCGCGTTGGCTCAGGGTATAACAACTGGGTGCCGTTCATGGTGATGTCAACCTGGCATGATGCTGATCTCGCTGCGACGACGGACAGTGGCAATAGTACGTCGTTCAGTTCGGGGTTCTCCGGCGCCGGCGGTGGCGGTTCGTTCTAACGCTTCTGCAAAACCTCTTTGATGAAGTCCGCAACAACACACTGCGAGATTTTCACGTCGAGGACGAGAACATCTGCCGGATTGTCGTGAAGCGCAGTTGCGACCAGATCGAAGTCAGCCATGGTGCGAATGGTGATGCCACGTGCGCCGAGGCTTGAACCGAGTGCTGCGAAGTCAATGTCATCGATGACCATGGACTCGGTGTCAAGACCAGCGGCGGCATATTGGTGCAGTTCGGCGCCATATGCAGCGTCATTCATCACGACGATTGCGCCCCCAGGGGTTCCGTTCCTGCCGCGCATCGCGCGAATGGCAGATTCCAAATCTGACAGGGCCATCAATCCGCCACCATCGCCGGTAACAAGGACTGTGTAGTCACTCGGTCGTGCAGCCGCGATGCCCACAGCAGAGCCACAGCCAAGCCCGATGGATTGAATTGCGGAACCCACAAGTGCCAGCGCATCTGGATCCGGCGTGTCCAAGTACTTCGGCACCCAGCCCAAGAAGTGGCCACCATCTGTACACACGCAGCGTTGCTGAGGCAGCAAGAGATTCAACGCATGTAGAGCAGCGCGTGGGTCGAGCCGTCCGTCCTCACCCACGGTATGAGCTGGCGCTGGCGTGAAGTCGCCACGCTGCAATTGGAGGCGGAGCTCTGCCAGATCCCAGCCATCGGCGTACTCATTCTTCGTGATCAGTCTGAGCAACTGAGGTAGAGCATCTCTCAGATCGGCGTACACCCGCTTATCGACGGGCATAGCTGCTGGATGTGGCTCGTCGATAATGTGCGCCACAGTTGCGTGGGCAGGGAACATCTTGCCGCCGCGAGCTTGGAATGGGTTGAAACTAGCGCCCAGAACCAAGATGGCATCTGCGCTGCGCATGACATCGACTACCTCTGCGTGAGCAAACCCACCGGATATGCCAAGGCTGACTACATCGGCGAATAGCTCACTGTCCGCCTCTGGAGCTGCATCGAAGACGTTGTTCGCCATCGCGGAGGTGAGATGGATGGCGCCGATTTCGTCGCCAAGCTTTGCCACCATTTCTTCTGTGTGTGACAGCACTACACCGCGACCCGACACGATGACAGGCCGGTGGGCGGTGGACAGCAGCTCAGCAATGTCGGCGAGGGAATCGCCAGCGTGCGTGTCAGAGGCTGGCATCGACGCATCAGCGGCGTGCGGGGCTGCCGCCGACGAGACGCAATACGGATCATGATGAGCATTGCGTGCGATGGCACCATCATGCTCCAGCTGGCTCTCCTGCAGATCATGTGGAAGCAGAATGACGACCGGCTCTCGCAGTGACTCCGCGAGATCAAAGGCAATCGACGTTTCGATTCGTGCCGACGACGGTGAGACGGTGAGGTAGATGATTCCCATTGCGTCGAGAAGCGCAGCCTGGTCGACATCGAAGTGTCGTGGCGCAGCAGCCGGCGCGGTGCCCGCGATGAAAACAAGGGGAATTCGCGCGTACTTCGCTTCGGCCAGCGCAGTAATGGTGTTGGTGAAACCAGCACCACAGGTCGTTGTCGCAACTGCGATTCTCTCCGAACGTGACGACGCTCGGTAGAAAGCATCAGCCGCTGTCACAGTAGCTGCTTCGTGACGGACCGCCGTGTATGGGAACCCCTGGGAGGTGAGATCTGAGACAACATGTGAGTTCGCATTACCGACGAGGCCGAAGGCGTGATGTGCGCGGTCGCGCACAACATCAGCGATGGCTGACGATGTCGTCGAAGTTTCCAAATGTCCGATTGTGTGGGATTGATATCGGTTAGTTGCGAACTGTGTGAAGTCTGATGGGGACAACGGAACTCCGAGCTTGAAAGAGGGCGGGTAGGCGACGATAACGCCAAGACGGTGAATGTGCACCGACGATTGTGACAGCTCGAAGACAGTTTCGGGAGGTCTAGGGTGTTGTTAGAGCAGGTTTACGTAGTTGGTTGTCGGTGTAAACCCAGCTCCGGCGGGTATTTATTGAATTCATTCCAAATCTGGAAGTGGGGGTGAAAATGTGTGAATTCGGGGGTGGGGGTGCTGTTTCTCGTGTGCGGGGGTCGGGGGTGATTATGGGAAGGCCCTATGGCTGCGATGGCGCAGCGAAGGAACTGGGGAAAGGTGCGGCGGCGCAGATTCAACGGCGCAGGATCGATCGTCAAAAAGAGAAAATGGGTGGGTACCAACCGATCAGAAAAAGACCGAGATAGGTGCCCACCCGTTATCGAGTGACGTTACAGCGACGTGACTACTTCGCCACGTGCTCAGAAATGAAGTTCTTCACAACTTCGACATCGTTTGGCAGATCGACGACGCGACGTGGTGCATCCATGATGCCCGCAAAACGCTCTGGAGTATCTGGCTGCTGACCAGTTGCTTCGAGGATTGTCTCGGCGAACTTCACTGGCAGTGCAGTTTCGAGGCAAACAATTGGGGTAGCAACCTGATCGCGTACTTCACGGGCCACGTGGATGCCGTCCGCAGTGTGCGGATCAACCATGACACCGAGGCGCTCCCAGCAGTCGCGGATCGTCTCGATGCGGTCCGCGTGGTGCGAGCGACCCGACATGAAACCGTACTTCGACGAAGCATTGGGGAATACGGGATCGGCAGTGAGGGAGAAGCCACCTTCCTTCACTTTGACTCCGAATAGTTCCGCAATGCGCTCGGCATCGCGATCTAGCAGGTCGAAAACGAAACGCTCGAAGTTCGAGGCGCGGGAGATGTCCATCGATGGGCTCGAGGTAGCCAACGTCTCTTCCGCGGAACGAACACGGTAGCCACCGGTGTGGAAGAACTCATCGAGAACGTCGTTCTCGTTCGTAGCAACGATGAGACGGTCGATGGGAACGCCCATAGAGCGTGCGATGTGTCCGGCGCAGATATCGCCGAAGTTACCGGTAGGAACTGAGAAGCTGACCTTCTGCGAGTTGTCTGCCTCTGGGCCGTTGTTGCCCGTAACTCGGATCCAGCACGATACGTAGTACACGACCTGAGCCATCAGGCGTGCCCAATTGATTGAGTTCACCGCACCAATGCGGTGCGACTTCTTGTACTCCAGGTCGCCCGACACTGCCTTCACGACATCCTGGCAGTCGTCGAAAACGCCATCCAGTGCGATGTTATGAATGTTCTCGTCCTGCAGACCGAACATCTGCGCCTGCTGGAATGGTGTCATACGCCCAGCTGGGGTGAGCATGAACACGCTGATTCCTGGACGTCCGCGCATTGCGTACTCCGCAGAAGAACCGGTATCGCCGGACGTAGCGCCAAGAATATTCAGGGTCTCGTTACGACGGCCCAGTTCGTATTCAAAAAGCTCGCCTAAAAGCTGCATTGCCATATCCTTGAACGCAGCAGTTGGCCCCATGGATAGGTGGCCAATGTAAAGGCCGTCTTCCAGCTCTGTCACAGGGACGATTGCTTCGTCCGAGAACTTTGGAGTGGTGTAGGCACGGGCGCAAATAGCCTTCAGATCTTCTGCTGGGATGTCGTCGACGAACAGTTGAAGAACTTCTGCTGCCAGGGCGCCGTAGCCGTTATTGGCAAGAACGGCGCGCCACTTCGTCAACATCTCATCATCGACCTGCGGGTACTCCGCCGGCAAATACAAACCGCCGTCGGGGGCCAGGCCGCCGAGAAGAATATCGGAAAACTTTGCTGGGGTGCGCTTTGGATCGCGGGTCGAAATGTAGTCCACGTTAATTAGTTTACTGAAAGGGAAAGGCCCGGCGTGCATGGCACGTCGGACCTTGGGAAAAGCGGAGAAAACTACGGTGCGGAAATCCGCGATATGAACCCGGTATTTACGCGATAATGCTGTCCTTGTTTTCGTCTACTTTGTCGAGCTTTCCCTTCGCAATTTTGTTGACAACCATGGCGATGGCTCCGTCGCCAGTGACGTTGCACGCAGTGCCAAACGAGTCGATAGCGATGTAAGCGGCGATCATCAGTGCGTTCTGTTCGTCAGTGAAGCCGAGCATGCTGGCGAGGATGCCGACGGCAGCCATGATGGCACCACCCGGCACGCCTGGTGCTGCAATCATGGTGATGCCCAGCATGAGGATGAAGCCGATGGCCTGCGCGAAGCTCACTGGAGTACCTGACATGTACATGACTGCGAATGCGAAAAGCGCGATCTTCATCATGGAGCCGGCAAGGTGAATCGTTGCGCAGAGTGGAATGGTGAACCCGGCGACGGATTCCGAGACTCCGTTCCTCTTTGCGCACTCATACGTGACTGGAATCGTTGCTGCCGACGATGAGGTGCCCAGTGCCGTCGCGTATGCGGGAAGCATGTTCTTCAGCGCCGTAAGTGGATTTCGACCAGCGATGGAGCCTGCCAGCACAAACTGAATAGCCAACAACACAACCGTGCCAATGATTGCCAGCACCAACACCTTGAAGAACATCGACAACGTGGTGGTCAGATTGCCATTCATGCCCATCGACAAGAAAATGCCGAAGATGTAGAACGGCAGAATCGGAATGATAAAGGTCGAGATGACCTTCATGATCACGTCGCGAAGCTGGTCTGCGCCTCGCTGAAGAGAATCGGACTTCACTGCCGTCATGGCCAAGCCAATGACGAAAGCTAGCAGGAGGGCCGTCATCACCTCAAACGGTGGTGGCATCTCGACGCTGAAGTACGGGGACAGTGCGCCTTCTTCGACGTCGACAGACTTTGCGACGGTGTCGTCGCCAAGCAAGCTCGGGTAAAGCGAAGCAGCTGCGCCGTAGGCGATCAAACCCGAAAACACCGTGGAACCGTAGGCAATTGCGGTGGTCAGGCCGAGCCACTTGCCGGCACCCTTGCCAAGACTGGAAATTGCCGGGGTGATCAGCGCGAAAATGAGGACTGGAACGAAGAAGCCAAGGAAGTTGCCGAACAACCCGTTGAACGTGACGAAGACTTTTGCAAGCCATTCGGGGAAGAAGAAGCTACACGCGATGCCGAGGATGATGGCAACGATGATGCGGAACAGTAGCGACTTCGAAAGTCGTGAAAAGTTCATGTCAGTTCCTTTGGTTTCGGTACCTCGAAGCGTGAGTGCCGGTATGCACCTAGCTACGAGAGCGTTGGTGTGCCTGATGTACCTAGTGTTCGAAAAATTCTCTGAATAACTTACCTGAGGTAATTGCCGTTTCCCGCATCGCTGGGGTGCTTTCCGCGCGGTTGGATTGGGGAACTGCGCTAGCCGTAACCCTTTACGAAATGTAAAATAAACTGTACAATAAGGGTTGTAGGGTAGACATCAAGGAAAGAATGTTTATGGGTTCCAGTGGTAGTTCACACGATGCGTCGCTGGGAAACATGGTTCGCAAGTACCGGCGCTGGCAAGAGCTCTCGCAGTCAGAACTGGCTACGCGGGTTGGGGTTTCTCGGCAGACGGTTGTGAACATCGAAAAGGGCAATTACTCGCCGTCTGTGCATCTGGCACTTGCGATTTGCAGTGAGTTGGGCAAGACGGTGGAACAAGTTTTTGGCGACGAGCAAGAAACACAGTGACTAGTCAGTCACCACAATGTTAAAACAAGCGGAATGGTAGGGAGAGAACAATGGCGTCAATGTCGGATCACATCGTCGAGTTGTACGAGAAGTCGGTGGACGATGAATACGAGCGGAAAATCCTGCACCAGTCGTCGACCATCGCGAACTACATCACGGGTTATTCAACGATCATTGCGGCGGCCATCGTCGCGTGGTTCTTGCCGGGAAAAGCAGCTTATCTGTCATTCCTGTTCCCGCTTGCAGTTTTTGTGGGGCAGCAGATGGGGCAGAGGTGGATGCGCCAACGTGTTCCTGCGCCGAGGGCTGTCCTCCCGTCGACGCCTGTGTTGCTCCTCATGGTTCCGATCACAGGGTTGTGGATGGGTGGCTTGTTATATAACACCACGGACAACAACGCTTGGTCATGGATCGGCGCCATTGTCGGCGCGGTCGTCGGTGGAGTTGCAAGCTTCTTCTACATGAAGAAGAACCAGCAGCACAACCGCAATCTGGATGAGGAACGGTTGGCTGCTGCTGATCCTGACGATTACTGATTGTCGGTTACTAGAAGCCCTGGTCGATAAGCCACGTCGATAGATCTGTATGTCGCGCGGTGAACTGATCAGGGTCGTCTTTTCCTTGCTGACGGTCGCCAACAATCTGCCCGTCGACTAGGAAAAGCACTCTCTCGCATCGTGTGGCGACTTTGACATCATGCGTCACGACGACGACGGTTGTGCCTTCATTGTTGATTTCGCACAGGAGATCCATGATTTCGCTGGCGGAGGTCGAATTTAGTGCGCCTGTTGGTTCGTCACAGAACAGCACGTCAGGGTCATTGATGAGGGCACGGCAGATGCCGACTCGTTGCAGTTGGCCACCAGAAGCTTGTGCGACGGTGCGGTCTTCAAGTCCGTTCAATCCGACGCGATTCATGAGTTCCCGTCCGTGCTCTACCACTTCGGCTCGAGGTACCTTCTGCGCCGAAAACCCTGGGAAGATGATGTTGTCGAGCAGCGACAAGTTCTTCAGTAGATGGATCTGCTGAAACACGAAGCCCATCTTTGTGAGTCTGAGCTCCGCCAGTCGCTTCTGCGAAAGTTCGTGAATCGGCTCATCGTTGAAGAAAATCTCGCCGCTTGTTGCTTCATCCATCCCGCTGAGGGTGTTGAGCAGCGTTGATTTACCTGACCCCGAGGGCCCCATGATGGCGACGAATTCGCCAGGTTCAATCGAGACATCAATGCCGTGGAGGACAGTGTTTTCGCCTTCTGCATTGGGGAAGGACTTCACTAGGTTGTGGGAAGAAATGATGGTGTTCATGACTATTCTCCTGCCAAGTCAGTTGCCGAGGCAGTTTTGACTGCCGATGTTGCCATGGCGGCGGAGAGTCCCACCGCAACGAAGAGGAAGAGCGGGCATGCGAGGTACGTCAGCCACGGGTTGACGACGAAGTCAATGCTCGACGCCCCAAGGAAACGAGACACAGAGCCAATCAACAGAGGACCAAGCAGGTTTGCCAGAACAGTGCCTGCAATGACGCCACCTGCAAGAATCAACCACATTCGGGTCACGTACTGAACGCGAATGTCATGTTTCGAGGCGCCAATCATTTGCTGAATAGCGATCGGAAGCTTGTCGCGTGCGAGCAGCATTTGCGTAAACAAGGCCGTCATCAACGCGGCGAGCGCTGCGGCCACGATCGTTGACACTGTGGCTGCCGTTTTGACCTGCGAAATGGTGCCGGACAAGGATCGCTCGACGAGTTCCGTGGACTTTGCGACGCGCCCCGGGGCGAAGGAGTCCGACCATTCGCGGATGAGTGCGTCAGCATTTGCGCCGTCACGAAGACCCACGGCAATGGTGTAGACCATGGGTGTTCCAGAGTCCTTGCCGAGATTGGCCTTGGCGGTGCGACCACCGTTGGTGACATCTTGATAGATGCCGGAGACGGTCAGTGTATGACTAGTGTCCGTTCCGATGTCCCGGTACTTAACGGTGTCGCCAACTTTTACGGACAGGTCGTTTGCGGTCGCCCAGGACAGGGCGATGTCGGTGTCCTTCTTTGGCCCCACACCGTCGGTATAGGTGACGGGGAAGACGTTGTGGTCTCCGTTCTGAATCGACTGCGATATCCATTCGTTTTCGGCGACGTTGAAGAACTCGTAACCGCTGGTGACAAATCCGACTTCCTTCTCTACATCAGGGTGTGCAGCGAGTTCTTCACGCGCGCTGTCAAAGCGCTCCTCCATGCCGTCGGCAGAGCTGCGCAGGTCGATGTACACATCCGATCGAGCAATACCCAGGTAGGAGATGAAACTCTCATCGGAGATGGTTGTTGCCATGTTGATGGGCACAATCATGATGAAAGCGCTGGCAATGAACACCGATGCTGTAAGGGCGTAGGTGCGTGCACGGCCGAGAACATCCATCAAGCCGAGACGGATATGCAGCGGAGTTCGCCGTGAAGTGTGGAGTGAGAGTCGTGACCGGTGAGCTGTGGCAGCAGCTGGCGACGTCAGCGCATCGAGTGCGGGGATTCGGTTGATTTTCCGCAGAAGGAGCTGTGTGAACAACATGAACGCACCCAGCATTAGAAGTGCGGGGATCGCGGGAATGATGAATCCGGCAAGTCCGGTGTGGGTGGTGCCGTTGTACATGGCGACGTTCTCGGTGAGATACGGCGTCAAAACCAGGGTGCCAAGGAAGCCAAGCACAGTCGCTGCACCGGCGAGGAGAGCGTATTTACGCAAATAGATGCTTTTGATGGTGCGCGAAGGGATGCCAATTGCCTTCATAACACCGATTTCGTGGCGATCCTGTTCTGCTGTAGTCAGGAAAGCGAAGCGAAGGCACAATGCCGCAATGGTCAGCAGCAGAAGCGACACAACGATGACAATGGCAGCGAGAATGCCATCTGATAGGACAGTGAGCATCTTGAAGTCGTCACTGCTCAGCGCCATTCCGTCTGCCGGCAGCCCGGATTCCGCATAGTCCTGCTGGAATGAACGCTTGTTCGCACTATCGGTCAATGCGAATTCGATGAGATACTCCGGCGCACCAAGGTGGTCGCGAAGAGTATCTGCATCCTTGTCGTTAATAAGGAAGCGTTTCGACGACGCCAGCCCCGGATTCATCATCGAATCTCGAAGGAAACTGCTGACGGTGAAGTCGTGGGTCACGTCGCCAGCTTTAACGGTGACGGTGTCGCCGAGTTGCAGGTCGAGGCGTTCGCGGTGATAGATCGGCACTGCGATATCACCGGGGGCGACGCTGAGAGGTTTGTTATCCAGATCCAGCAGGATATCCATGGACGAGTTCTGCGTGACCAGCGAATTGTCCTGCGAATCTTCAGTGTTCGCGGTGTTGTTGAAAAGTAGCTGGGAGTTGTCAACGGGAAGCATTTCGACGACGTGTGTTGCTGTGACATCGTCGCGTTTCAGTGCCCACTCATTGATACGCGCCGGGTCCTTCTGCATGTCCAAGGTCCCCGCGTGCATCTGGACAACGGAAGGGGTTTTCGCGACTTCAAAGAGATCATCGACTGCTGTAGCAAGGGTTGTGACAATGGATGCGCCCGTTGCGGCGAGGAGAACGGACAATGCCATCAGCAGCATCAACATGATGTTGATCCCGACCGATTTACGCAGGTCAGTTCGTACTATGCGGTTGGTGATACTCCCGGTGCGATTAGGAGCTTTTGGTGGTGGTATGCGCGTGTTCATGAGGGGGACTCCTGGTGTGTGATCCCGAAAATGGCGCTTCCTGGTGCGGTGATGGTGCCCGGTGCAGCGCCAAGCGAACGCTCGATAATGGTGAGCGCAGCGTTCAAACGCTCAGTCATAAGTTCATGGGTCTTTCGTTCACGAAGCTCCGGATCAGCGATAGCCGTAATAGCGGGATCCTCAGTGGCGTTGTCAACAGCAGGAATGAGGCTGGCGAGCAGCAGCTCAATGACGGAATCCGGATGAGAGACATCGAAAATCCCTTCCGCAATTCCTTCCTTCACCACCGAACTCAGAATCGGAGCAGTCGCATTTATGCTCCGCTGTGTGCTCGCTCGATGGATTTCCGGGTGCTCATCCAAATACTTGAGTATCAACGCCTCTTCACCCTGCGGATTCTGCGCGATAACCACCAACAAACATTTCGTTGGGATATCTAGATCGCGCCGGGCTGCAACCTCCCGCGCCCGTTCAATGCCGATGGCCACTTGCTTGTCGACGATCGCCGACAATACCTCATCCTTAGAAGAGAAGTGGTGATAGAACGTGCCCTTGGCTATGCCAACTTCAGAAATGATGTTCTGCACAGACGTGTGCACGAACCCCTGTTGAGCGAAAAGCCGCGCCGCTGCATCGACGATCTCAGCTCGGCGCACGCTCGTTGGTTTAGAAATGCGAGGTGAGTGTCCGGGCGACTTCGATTGCTTGCCAACCATGACGACGGCTCCCACTCCGATGCTGTAGCTCCAGTGCAATGTGAACTGCAAACCGACTGCCGGTCGGTTCACCTCCAATGCTACCGACCGTCGGTCGGTTAGGCAACGAAAAAGCCCCGTAACCAGTGTGAAACTGGCCACGGGGCGAATCGTCGTGAAGCTAGAAACTAACAGTCAAAATACAACTCAAACTCGTGCGGAGTCGGGCGCTTGCGATCCGGCAGGATCTCATGCTGCCACTTGTAATCGATGTAGCTCTCGATCAAATCCTCCGTGAACACATCGCCAGCGGTGAGGAACTCGTGATCCTCACGCAGCGCCTCCAACGCCTCTTCCAAGGAAGTTGGCACCTGAGGGATGTCCTTCAATTCCTCCGGTGGCAGCTCGTAGATGTTCTTATCGACGGGCGCCGATGGCTCAATACGATTCTTGATGCCATCAAGGCCAGCCATCAGCATCGCCGAGAATCCCAAGTACGGGTTGCCCGATGGGTCCGGAGCACGGAACTCAATGCGAGTTGCCTTCGGGTTGCCGTCGGTAAGCGGAATACGAATTGCCGCCGAGCGGTTACTCTGCGAGTACACGAGGCTCGTTGGAGCTTCGAAGCCAGGAATCAAGCGGTGGTACGAATTCAGCGTTGGGTTAGTGAACGCCAAAATTGCGCCCGCGTGCTTGAGCAGACCACCGATATAGAAGCGGGCCATGTCGGATAGACCTGCATAGCCGTCCTCGTCGTGGAAAAGTGGCTTGCCGTTCTTCCACAGTGACTGGTGGGCGTGGAGGCCACAACCGCCGTCGTCGGCAAGTGGTTTTGGCATGAAGGATGCAACCATGCCATTTTCCTTCGCCGTGTTCTTGGTGATGTACTTGAACGACATCAGATCATCGGCTGCGCGAAGAAGAGAATCGAAGCGGTAGTTGATCTCCTGAATGCCACCCGTTGCCACCTCGTGGTGGAAGCGTTCGATGGTGAAACCGTAATCGATGAGGCGACGAACCATGCGGTCGCGAATTCCGACCGTCTGGTCATACGGCGCGACAGGGAAGTAGCCACCAAAGACGCGAACCTTATTGCCCAAGTTCGGCGTTCCATCAATACGTGTCTTGTTCCCGCGGTTCCACCAGCCCTCTTCCGAATCAACTTCGTAGAAGGACTGATTGACCCCAGTCGAGTACCGAACTGAGTCGAACACGAAGAACTCTGGTTCGATACCAAAGCTGCAGGTGTCTGCAATGCCGGTATCGACCAGGTACTCCTGAGCCTTCCGTGCAATATTTCGCGGGTCACGGCTAAAAGGAGCGCGCGTGATCGGATCATGCACGAAGAAGCGCAGGTTCAGAGTCTTCTCTTCGCGGAATGGATCCAGTCGAGCTGACTGGGGATCCGGGAGCAAATGCATGTCGGAGTTTTCGACTGATGCGAATCCGCGAATAGAGGAACCATCGAAAGCAAGCCCCTCCTCGGCGGATTCTTCTGTGAACTCCGAAGCCGGAATTGAGAAGTGCTGCTCGACACCGGGAACATCGGTGAACCGAACATCGATAAACTGCACATCTTCTTTCTTGATGTACTCGATGAGTTCAGCCGTTGTTGTGGCCTGAGGCTGCGGAGACTGCGGGGAGGTTGCGGACGATGGACGGGGAGTCTGAGAAGACACGATGATGGCGGCTCCTAACAAGCCGCTAGGGGTGGGTTGAGGTGCGTAGGGCAGCGACTGAAGAGTCAACTAGGACAGAGCTGGGCTCTCCCAGAGGTTGAGCTTCGTGCCGATGCCCTTCGCCAATGCGTTTTCGTAGACATCTGTTGCCCACGCTACGTCTTCCACAGGCATGCCACCGATGGAATAGCAGAAAATCTGCTCGTCATTCTGACGGCCTGGAGCCTTGCCATCGGCGATGTCACCGATATTGACAAGCTTCTCCTTTGGCAGGGTGCCCTCTTCCGTCATGTCCCACCAGCGGTTGCCAGGAATGCCCAGCAGGTCTTCGTAGGTCACGTCTGGGCCGTTCTCGTTGAACCACTCTTCGTACAGACCGGTGTAGTCGAGCACCAGGTTCGCGTCGTCGGAGGTGATGAAGTCGTCGTCGAAACGAGCAGCAGCTGGGCACAGGAGCAGTGCGCCTGGCTTGATCCATTCCTTCTTGAAATATGGGAATCCGCTTGGGCCGTCCTTCGAGGTGGAGGTACCACCGATGACGATGTCGGAACCCTCGATTGCTTCCTGTTCAGAATCAACGACGGTGACGTTGAGCTCTGGGTACTTCTCGGTGAAGAAGTCAGCGGCACGCTGGGTGGAGCCGGCAGAGCGACCCTTGATCTTCAGATTCTTGATGCCTGGGCGCTGGGTGAGGGCAGCGTCGAAGATGGTGCGGCTCATAACACCAGGTCCGATGATGCCGACCGTCTTCGAATTTTCCAGTGCGAGGTGCTTCACGCCGACGCCAGGAACCGCGCCCGTGCGGTACGCGGACAGCAAGTTCGCGGACATGATTGCCTTTGGGGCACCGGTCACGGTGTCGTTGAGAACGAAAACGTGAATGGAGCGTGGCAGATCGTTGGCGCGGTTCTCCGCGTTCGAGCCGTACCACTTGACACCCGTGCCGTTGAAGCGACCGCCCAGGTAAGCGGGCATGGCCATGAAACGGCGGTCCGGGCCGTCGGCTGGCATGCCGTCGTGCTCAGGGTTTTCCGGGAAGTTGATCTGTGCGCCGTGAGAGTTCGCAGAAGCGCCAGCCATGCGGTAGTCACCGCGAGCAAGCAGGATGAGGGTTTCTTCCATCGTGTCCACGCACTTTGCGGAGTCGGTAACTCCGGCTTCGATCATGTCTGGTTCGCTCAGGTAGAGAAAGTCGATGCGTGGAGAATCCTGTGAGGAGGTCAAAGATGCCTTTCCATAGACTACGGAAACCACACAGTTCAATTGTCAGATACCCACACAGCTACGCACCGAGAAACAAAAGCAAGCCAAGGTGTACAACGGCACCAGGTAGGCGGAGGAAAATGTCCCTCAACGCAACCGTCTTGGCCGGAAAACCTCAAGCGCGTGTTCGATGCGGTTTATGCGACAAGCCGTGCTTGAAGTATCTGGAATGGTCCGTAATCGTACTCAAGTATGTTTCGCTAAAAACTAAATCGAACTATTAACGAACTTACATAAAATGCAGGGCGATTGTTAGGTGAAACATGCCTAAGTGGGTGAATTACGGTAAAAAGTTATCGAATTGAAATGGTATTTGTGGTGTGGATCACTGATCTGGAGAAGATTAGCGTCGACAGGAGTGCGAGTTGCAACAGGGCAATCCCGTACAGCGTATGCAACACAAAACGGCTGGCCACTCAGTTTTTGCGTTGCAAGCGCCGTCACTGATGACCAGCCGTCTATCGATTGAACTACAGCAAATCCTTCAACCGTGGATGCGCGAGCGCCTCTACCGCAGCCTTTGCGTCTGCAGCTGTGCGGGCATCGAGCGCATAAGCAGCCATCTGCTGGCATGTCGTGCGATCATGCAGTTTCAATGCAGCGCGAACAGCCGATACCTTACCCGGGGCCATCGACAAGGAAGAGACTCCCAAGCCAACAAGCACCAGTGCCAAGAGAGGATCACCGCCTGCCTCACCACAGACACTGATTGGCTTACCCGTTGCGGTGCCACCAGCGCAGGTCAGTTTCACCAGCTGCAGGAGTGCCGGCTGCCATGGCGACAGCAGCTCGGACAGAGCGCCCTGCATTCGGTCTGCGGCCATTGCGTATTGCGACAGGTCGTTGGTGCCAATCGACGCAAAGTCGGCAATAGACAGCAACTGATCAGCGCGAATAGCAGCAGCCGGAACCTCCACCATGATGCCAACCTTCGGCAATCCAACGGCGCGAGCCTTAGCGACGAACCATTCAGCCTCTTCGACGGTTGCCACCATCGGTGCCATCACTCGAAGGTGCGCGATTGATCCGGTCGCCTTATACGCGGCTGCGAGAGCTTCAAGCTGAGTGTCCAGCAAATCCTCGCGTGCCATGGACAAGCGCAAACCGCGACGACCCAACGCTGGATTTTCCTCTTCACCCAGGTCAGCAAAGCTCAGCGGCTTGTCGGCACCGGCATCCAGAGTGCGAACCACGACGCGACGAGTACCAAAAGCCTCCAGTACCTGCGTGTATGTCTTTGTCTGCTCTTCCAGCGACGGCGCATCATCACGATCCAAGAACAAGAACTCAGTCCTAAACAGGCCTGCGCCTTCAACGTCTTCCTTGGCCGCAGCAGCGGCGTCGTCAGCCGTACCGATGTTGACGAGCAACTTCACCGGGTATCCATCAGCAGTCTGTCCGGCACCGGCGGAAGAAGCGAGCGCAGCTTCACGACGCTTCGACCGAATAGCAAGCTCCTCAACTTCAGCAGCAGACGGATTGAGGATGACTTCACCAGCACCACCGTCAAGAGCGATGATGGTGTCGTCCGCTACCGCATCCATCACACCGTCAACTTTGACGACAGCGGGAATGCCGTGCTGTGCAGCAAGAATGGCAGTGTGGCTGGTGGGGCCACCGAACTCGGTGACAATTCCAATCACGAGTTTCGGATCAAGAGTGGCGGTTTCTGCGGGGGCAAGGTCGTCGGCAAGCAGAACTGTCGGCGTGGTCAGCTGCGGAACGCCTGGCTTTGGCAAACCACGCAGCGCGCAGATCGTGCGATCGCGGATGTCATACAGGTCGGTGACGCGCTCAGCCATATATCCGCCGAGGCTGCCGAGCAGCTGCGCATAATCCTCAACCGCGTCGTGCACTGCCTTGGTCACGCCACTGCCAGCCTTGAGCTTCTTTACGACGGCCTTTGCCAGGGCTCGATCCGTCGCAAGTTGGGCAGTTGCTTCCAGGATCGGACGAGCCTTGGGCGATGCCGTCTCGGCCTGTGCTTTGAGATCGTCGGCGACTGCCTGCATGGCATCGCGTACGCGCTGGCCATCAGCCTCTGGATCCGTCGATGCTGGTTCCGCAGTGTCGACGCCAGGTGCGGGAAGCACCTTCGCGATTGGACCGCTGCCGGTACCGGCGGAGACGCCGATGCCGTACAGAATGGTGTGATCTGACGAAGTCATGGCTAAATCACTCAGCGTCCAGGTCGCGCTCGAGGAGTGCAGCCAATGAATCGAGAGCGTCAGCTGCGCTGTCGTCTTCACAGGTGAGGGTGACTTCGTCACCGTTCTTAGCGCCCAAAGTCATGACTTCGAGGACGCTGGCAGCGTCGGCTTCTTCGCCGTCGCAGGCGATGACAATGTCGAAATCGGTGTCAGCTGCGGCCTGAGCAAAGATAGCTGCCGGACGGGCGTGCAGGCCGACGGAGGAACCAATGGTAGCGGTGCGGGTGATCATGGTGGGGTCCTTTCTAGCGCAGTGAACTATGAGTTCGGCTGCGGGGTTCGTTGTTCAACCGACGTCATGCGTGCAACGTGCAATGCGAGATAGGAAATCTCATCGTCGGTGAGCTCCGCGCCGAGGCGAAGCTCTGCAATTGTGGCCAATTGTTGTGCACAACGGTACGCGGTGAGATCGGATTCGCGGATGGCTTTGCCGATTGCCGAGTGCTCGTTGTTGAGTTGTTTGTGCTGATGAATACGGACGAATAGGTATCGCAGATGCGTGATGAATCTGCCGACGCTGACCGTCGATTGATCCAACGTGATGTCGTATGTTTGCTCGATGACATTCAACATCTGTTGAAGAATGCCCGTCATCGTGTACGTGTACGACAAGTCGCCGGACGAAAAACCAGCATTGACAAGATGAAGCGTCAGGGCGACGGCTTCGGAGTCAGGCAACTCGACGTCGTCAAGCTGCGAGTTCACATATTCGACCATGTCGAGTGCCTGCTGGTATTCGGCGTAGTAGAGATTCCGAACTTCGCCAAGCAATGGATATTCAATTGTTTGTCCGGACTGAGTGCGGGCGATGGCAAGTCCGATGTGATCGGCCAGAGCCATCAGCAGGGTTGGGCTTTGCGACGCTGCCGTCGATAGTCCAGCCTCAGCCATCGCGGAGGTCATGAGCGTGATGTGCTCGATCGGAATTCCTGCGAGGAGTTCAGCCATGTGGTCGGGGTCGCGACCGTCGGAGGGAACGAAGACCCGTACTACCTTTGCCGGATCGACAGGATCCCCCGGGCGGGCCTTGAAGCCAAGCCCACGTCCGGTGACGATGACCTCACCGGAAGTGTCTTTAGCCAAGACCACGTTGTTGTTGAAAACTCGCAGGACTTCCATGACTTCGCTTTACAGGGTTACCTTAATGACGCTCTGGCCAGCAGCCACATCATTTCCAGCCAGTGGCTCCACCGTCTGCATAGCCGCCGTGTTGGTGACAGTCATGATCGTGGTGGTGTCGTAGCCAGCATTCTTTACTGCTTCAAAGTCTACGTAAGCAAGGGTGTCACCCGCACGTACGCGCTGCTTCTTTTCGACGCTGACCGTGAAGCCTTCGCCCTTCATCTTGACCGTATCGAGGCCAACGTGAACGAGAACTTCCACGCCATCGTCGGTCTTGATTCCGAATGCGTGTCCGGTCTTTGCGACGGTCATCAACACACCCGAGACTGGTGCAACTACTTCCGACGAAGATGGCTTGATGCCGACACCGTCGCCAAGCGCGCGGGAGGCGAAGACCTTGTCGTCGACTTCATCGAGGCTCACGACGTGACCAGCAAGTGGTGCGCCGACTTCGACAACGCCGTCTTCGGAGACTGTAGAAGCGGTGTCAGAAGAGTCTGCGGAAGCAACGGAAGCTGCGGTAGCAGCCGAGGCAGCAGTAGCACCTGCGATTGGAGCGGATTCTGGTGCAGCGTCTGCGACAGCTGCGTCGCCGGTGGTGGTGCCTGCTGCTGCGAGGACTGCGGCGCGCTCTTCAGGGGTGCGGTAGTCAGTGAGGATGATGGCGAACATTGCGACGAAGAATGCAACAGCAACTGCGATCGCGTAGACCCACATTGGATCGAAGACTGGGATGGTGAGCAGAGAAGTGAATGCGAAGGCCTGAGTCTTCACGCCGTGGAATGGTGCGCCGAGGATAGCGATGGTCAAGCCGCCTGCGAAGCAGCCGATGAGCATGCGAGGGTAGATCCTCTTGAAGCGGAGGTGAATACCGTAGAGGGAAGGTTCAGAGATACCACCCAGCAGGCCGGCAGCGAGTGCACCGGTAGCGGTCTGACGCATTTGCACGTCACGGTCACGCATCGACAGGACGAGAACACCAGCGGTGGCACCGAAGCAAGCAAAGTTCCATGCGCCCATTGGGCCCTGGATGAAGTCGTAGCCCAAGGTCTGAATGTTCATGAGCATCAGAGCGTTCAGTGGCCAGTGCAGACCCAATGGAACGAGGAATGGGTACATCAATGGGATTGCGATAGCAAAGACGAACGGTGCGTTGTTGTTCATCCAGGCGAGGCCTTCGCCGAGGCCGTTACCGAGCCAGACGCCAAGTGGTCCGACGAGGAATGCTGTCAGTGGAATCATGACCAGCATGGAGAAGAAAGGTACGAATACCATCTGTACGTTCTCTGGGAAGACCTTCTTCAAGCCCTTGTACACAACCGCGAGGATCGCCACCATGATCAACGGCACGAAGACCTGACCGGAGTAGTCATTGAGCTGCAGCGGAAGACCAAAGATCGTGGTCGAGCACTGTTCGGTGCCCAGTGTTGCGTTCGTGGTACATACCGTGTCCGCGAATGCTTCTGGGTCCGAGAGCTTGATGAATTCTGGTGTCATCAGTGAACCCATGATCGTGGCACCAAGCCACGGGTCAACATTCAGCTTCTTGGAGGCGTTGTACGCAACCATGATTGGCAGGAAGTAGAACACGCCACGCCACATAGCATCAACGAAGATCCACGATGCTGCCTTGTCCTCTGCGCGGAAGTCAACGATGCCAAGCGCATCCATGACAGCTGCAAACGCAATGATCAGCGAAGCACCGAGCAAAACGCCCAGCAGTGGGCGGAAGGAATCGGACAGGTACTCAAAGAAATTGTCGAGCCACGAGTACTTGCCATGAACCTTTGAACGAGCTTCTGCCTTGACATCAGCATCGGACTTGTCGTCGCCGCCGGCAGCAGCGTTGCGGTTCTTCATCGCTGGCAAGCGCTTGATTTCGTTGTACATCGATTCGACGCCACCGCCGATGATGACCTGGTAGCGATCGCCACTTTGTGGGATCGCGCCCAAGACGCCGTCGAGCTTTTCGACGCTCGCCTGGTCGACCTTCGAGCCATCGTTGAGCTCGAAGCGAAGTCGGGTAGCACAGTGAGTCAGGCTACGGATATTGTCTACGCCGCCAACGCCGGCAACGATGCCTTCTGCTGTTGGGGCTAACTTGGTGCCCATGGAAATCCCTCTTTCGAAAGGCCAGGGCCGTGGCAGGAAAGAAGCTTCTAGAGACACCTAGAAAAACAAAAAAGACCTGAAGCACCACGAAGTGGAGCCTCAGGTCTTGCCTCTTTCGAGTAACAACCCTGGGTTGTATGTCTACTGCCATTGAGTTTAACCCCGGGTTTGTGAGCAATGCAAGAGGCTGTCCCGATTAGTGACATAAGAGACAACCAGTCGCATAGTTTTGGCAAAATGGAGCCATGATTGACGCGCTACGAATCGGAATTATTGGTGCTGGAGCAGTCGGTGGATGGTTCGGTGGCCGTCTCGCGAAGGCTGGCAAGGACGTCCGTTTCCTCGCCCGAGGCAAGACACTGGAAACGCTTCGCACCACAGGTCTCAGGCTCATTGACGAAAATGGAGTCGAAGAGATTCTGCAGGTCAAAGCCGCAGATAACTGGGATGAACTTGGCGACGTCGACGTCATTCTCGTCTGCACCAAAGCGTTGCCGGGACAGGATACGTTCCCAGCTGTTCCCGCTGGCGTGCCTATCGTGACAACTCACAATTCCGTCGAAGTCCCACACCTGGCAGCCGAGCAATTCGGCGAGGACAACGTCCTGCCCGGCATCATTCGGGGCTTCTTCATCCATACCGGACCAGCAGTCGTTGAGTTCCGCCCCGGCCCACAAAGTCTGAACATTGGCACATTCGATGGACGTCCAAGTGAGCTCGTCGACAAGCTCATTTCAGACTTGCACGATGCAGGTTTGGGAGGGGAGCACTTGCCGAATATTTGGGTCGACATCTGGACCAAAGCCATGTTCGTATCCACATTCGGCGCGCTGGGTGCGCTGGCGCGACAACCAATCGGCTACTTGCGGACTGAACTCCGCGACAGCTTCGAAGCCTTGATCCGCGAAGCCGAGCAGGTTGCACGTGGTCATGGGGTTCCGCTTGCCGACGACATTGTTGAAGCGACGCTGGCATTCGGAGATCAGCAAGGCCCGGACAATACGACATCAATGCAGCGCGATATTTATGACGGTGTTGCCAACGAGCTAGACGCACAAGTAGGAGCGATTCGACGCATGGGCGACCGAGTGGATGTGGACACTCCGTTGCTGGATCTTGTCCACGGTGCGCTTGATGGTCGAATCACTGCTGGTGAGTGTTAGTGCAGCTGGATTGCCTTAGCTGACACTTCGGTTGTCAAGCGATTAGTAACGCTTCGGCATGATGATCCACGCCGCAATGTAGACGAGGAACTGTGGTCCTGGCAGCAGAAACGATGCAACGAACAGGACACGGAGCAGGGTAGAGGAGACGTTGTAGCGTTCCGCGAAACCGCCGAGAACACCCGCAAGCATCTTGTCATGGGACGAGCGCATCAGCTGGTCACGTGACGTTTGCAATGGCAGGCCATCGGCGCCGTATGCCGGGTAATTGGTTGGATTGCCGAATGGATTGGTGTTGTTTGTGCTCATGTCTATGACTGTATTTCCCTGACGACGATTGCACAGTAGCGTGCACGCTACTTTCTCGGTGGTGTTGGCGTGCAGGTAGTTGCTTAACCTGATTCGCAGGCCATTTCCATTCTTCCCACTCCGGAAATGCGGAAATGGCTAAATCGGCTGTGCGCACGTTGGTGCCAGTGCCTGAGGGGTACGTGTTTAAAACGAAAACCAACGAAGGCCAAAAAACGCGCTCTCCATGTGGAGAGCGCGTTTGGTGTAACAGACTGGATCTAACTCAATGAGTTAATTAGATACGGTCGTCGCGGCGGCCGTTGTGACGATCCAGGCCATCGACACCCTCAGTCTCGATCTGCTCCTTACGGAGCTCCTCGGTGTGAGTCTCGGTCTCGCGGATCTTGTCCTTTGCGAGGCCAACCTTCTCTACTGGAACGGTTTCCTTCTGGATGTTGACGCGTTCCTCGTGCAGAGTGACCGAAGCTTCATCGTCGCCAAGATCGGTGTTCATGTGGCGTGCTTCGTCACGGGTGATTGGCTCGCGCTCGATGCGAACTTCCTCGCGAGTGACTGGAACCTCGACGGTCTCGGTGTCGGTCACGACGTGCTTGCGCAGGCGTACCTCGCCGGTCTCAACGCGCTCCTTGTCGACGTTCAGGCGCTCCTCGGAGCGAACAACTGCGTCGTCAGCGGTGCGGTCACGATCGAAGTCACGATCACGATCCAGGTCGCGGTCTGCGGTCAGGCCAGCGCCTGCACCTGCGCCCATGCCGGCCTCGCGGTGACGATCGTCATGCAGGCCATCGCGACCATCACGACGGTAACGCTCGGTGTCCTGGGTGTCAGAGAGCTCGTAGTGCTCGTAGATGCGCTTCTGATCCGATGGGGTCAGGACATTGTCCTTGCCAAGATCTGGAGCATCCTTGATGCGATCCTTCGAGAACGCAAGGTTCAGGTTGCTGCCCTCAAAGCGGTGGCCTCGCATTGGCACCAGGCTGGAGCCCATGCCGAAGAGACCGTGTCCGACCTCAACAAAGGTTGGCTGGCCGGAGTTGTCATCAACGTAGACTTCCTTAACGTCGCCAAGCTTGTCGCCATTGCGGTCGTAAGCGGTGGAGTTGAAAAGGTCCTTGATGTTCTTCTCGGTAGTCATTTGTGGAACTTCCTTTCGTGGACTGCTTCACACAACCGTTTGGCTGTGCGTCGTGCTGTCTATCTCTAGGGAGTTTCGCCCTTGTTGATTTCTTCGATCTGCAAGAGCGCTTATCGCTCTCGCTAGCTCGTTGCTATCAACGTGGTTCCCACCGTAAACGACATCGGTTGCATTTCGCAGCCCAATTTCCGCAGGTAGGGGAACTATTAATTCCATTATCACCCGATAAATGAATGTTGATATAAAGAAATGGTCCGGGTCCGTTTTTTCGGTTCACCTTGCATTTTTATTGGCTCGAAACCTCAAACGGGTGAATAGAATTGCAGTTTGGTAAATATCAAAATTGCAGCCCCATTGTGTTGCCTGTGGGGCGTATGCGATTCCAATCTCGATCGCCAATCGGAGTGAAATCCACACAATTGAACGTCACATCCGACATGTGCCTGAGTCGTCGCATGACTAGCTCACGAGAATCATTCCATCGCGGTAGGTGTACCAGAAGGGCAGGTCCTTCTTCTGGGGATGTGTCCAGTGGACTTCGAATTCGTTGGAACCGTTCGGGAAGGCCTTTGCGACGTTGCCTGTGCGCGTACCCCACTCAGATGCGGCGTGGAATCCGGCTGGCACCGGTGCGACATCCACGTATTCGCCCTTGTGGAAGAAAAGAACTGCCTGCGGACTCGAACCAGTACCTCCCTCAACCGTGATGACCTTTGCTGACAAGTCAGCGCAAGGGTTGTGAGGGGCTGACAGGTAGGTATCTTCGACCCACGTTTCAGCATCTGAAATATGGCCGTGAGACTTAGCGGAGTCGATTGCCTGGGAGAGTGCTACCTCGCCTGGCAGTGTTCCGCACTCTTGGGTCGAGCGTGCGGCTTCCGTGGGTGCTGGAGCGTCAGGCGAAACCGTGGGTGCGGCGGTTGCCAACGATCCAGAAGCAATACCAAGTCCTAGCGCAACGAAGCCAGTGGCGAAGGAGCGGGCAAGAGAGATTGGGAAAATCGGGGTATCGGGACGGTCGTAGATGGGCATAGTTTCCTTTCTTCTCTGCAAGCAGAGTTTGGCCTCAAAGGAGCCTTGAGACTGGAATCGAAATGCTCAGGGATGATCCCGTACCCCATTCATAGCCCGAATGGTGAAGGAGATTCAATAGTGGTCCCTGCCACAAGTAGTGAGGGCGCGATGCCTCCGAAACCCACGAAACCCCTTCCAGGTGGAACCTGAAAGGGGCGATCGTCGTAAAGCTAGAAACTAGCAGTCGTAGTACATCTCAAACTCAAGTGGAGTTGGGCGCAGGCGAGCTGGCTCAATCTCGTTGGTGTACTTGTAGTTGATGTAGGTCTCGATGAGATCCTCGGTAAAGACATCACCTTCGAGCAGGAACTCGTGGTCATTGCGAAGCGCTTCCAGCGCAGTCTCAAGAGAGGTAGGTGCCTGTGGGATGCCGGCGGCTTCCTCAGGTGGCAGCTCGTAGAGATCCTTGTCCACTGGTGCGTGTGGCTCGATGCGGTTCTTGATGCCGTCGAGGCCAGCCATCATCATCGCAGCAAAGCCCAGGTAAGGGTTGCCGGATGGGTCTGGAGCACGGAACTCGACACGCTTGGCCTTCGGGTTCGATCCAGTAATTGGGATACGGACAGCAGCAGAGCGGTTACGCTGCGAGTACACCAGGTTGATTGGGGCTTCGAAGCCCTTGACCAAGCGGTGGTAAGAATTCAGCGTTGGGTTAGTAAACGCCAACACAGCACCTGCGTGGTGCAGGATGCCACCGATGTAGTAGCGCGCCATGTCGGACAGACCTGCGTAGCCGGACTCGTCGAAGAAAAGTGGCTCGCCATCCTTCCACAGCGACATGTGAGCGTGCATACCCGAGCCGTTGTCGCCAGCAAGTGGCTTTGGCATGAAGGTCACCGACTGGCCGTTACGCCACGCAGTGTTGCGGATGATGTACTTGAACGTCTGCAGATCATCAGCTGCAGCGAGCATGGAGTTGAACTTGTAGTTGATCTCCTGCTGGCCACCCGTGCCGACCTCATGGTGCTGACGCTCCAACACGAAACCAGCCTTCGCCAGCTCGAGGCTCATTTCATCGCGCAGATCCTGGAAGCGGTCATACGGAGCGACAGGGAAGTAGCCCCCCTTGGTACGAACCTTGTATCCCAAGTTTGGCGAGCCATCAGCTTCAGTGTCATTGCCACGGTTCCACCAGCCAGTGGACGAATCGACTTCGTAGTAGCCGGAATTCGTATCCGTCTTGAACTTCACGTTGTCGAAGACGTAGAACTCGGCCTCGGCACCGAAGTAGCAGGTGTCGGCGATACCCGTCGAAATCAGGTATTCCTCTGCCTTCTTCGCGACGTTACGAGGATCACGCGAGAACGGCTCCAAGGTGAAAGGGTCGTGGACGAAGAACTTGATGTTCAGCGTCTTTGCCTTGCGGAAAGGGTCGATCTTTGCTGTTGCGAGGTCAGGCAGCAAAGACATATCGGACTCATCGATGGTGGTGAAGCCGCGAATCGACGAACCGTCAAACGCCAGTCCCTCGGCCATTGCATCTTCAGTGAATGCAGATGCCGGGATGGTGAAGTGCTGCTCGGTGCCGGGAACGTCAGTGAATCGAACGTCAACAAACTCGACGTTCTCCTCCCGGATATAAGCGACGACTTCTTCTGGGGAGTTGAAGGTCATTTACGGTCTCCTTACTAGACCCTGCCGCAGCCCATAGTTGGGGCTCGGTAGTAATACGGCTGGTACGTAAATTCAATTCTAACGAAAAGAGAACGAGAAATATCATTCGACTTCCGGGGCACGGTAGCTGCCGTCCAGACTCTGACTCGGCACCGGCCTGTGCGCAGGAAAAACGTCGCCCCATGTACCTCATCAATCCTGCGCGTTGGTTCCAAACTAGGGGACGCTAAACTATGGAGCCATGGCAGAAAAAGGTAGCTGGCTCGACGGTCCGCAGATTCCAGGCGAGTACGATAATCCCGAGAAACTCTCTGATTACCCCGGCGAGAAGCTCGGTCTTGCTCCATCCGGCCCGGGCTCGCAGGCGACATTGATGCGCCGTGTGGGTGGCATTCTTATCGACTGGTTTATCAGCCTCATCATCACCGTCATCCCATACCTGTTTGTCGGCCCTTCGGAGAAGCAGCTCGAGGCATTTCAGGATCCGTTCATTGCCTGGCAGTCCTTCACCGCAACGTGGACTCCCGTGATTTTCCTCATTCTGGGCACGGTGTCCGTGTGGCTGTTCGCACGCACTCCTGGCCAAGCTGTGCTTCGCATGGGTGTAGCTCGCGTTGACCATCCCGGTGAACGCGTTGGTTTCCTTCGCGCTTTTGGCCGTAGCTTCCTGACCTTGCTGCTTCTCCCGCCAGCCATCACCGACTCGGATATGCGCGGAATGCACGATCGCGCCACCGGTACTGCGGTCATCGTCGGCTAGAAAGCTTTCGCATTACGACGCCCAGGGACACCAAAGCCCCTCACTTCCATCCACATGTGGACGGCGGGTGAGGGGCTTCGTTGTGAAATGATGCTTTGCTGTGCGGTGTGCAGTGAGCGCTTTGCTGGCGTACTACACGAGCGCCACGATGAGGATCTGCGCTAAGACGATCTTGGCGACCATCGCCATCGGATACACCGTCGTGTAGCCCATTCCGGGCAGCTCGTTCTTCGCCTGATCGTTGACATAGGTGAGCACAGCTGGGTGCGTTTGCAGGCCTGCAAGAATGCCCGCGGTCTGTCCAAATGGAATGCGCAGGAACTTGTAGCCAACAATCAGCGTGACCAATGCCGAGCTAAAGGCGATGATGGCGGCCAAGCCAAGAACCACCAGCGATGATGGCTGAGCCAATGCTTCCTTGAATCCCTTTCCAGCTGTTGTGCCGATACCGGCGAGGAAGAGCGCCAAACCGACCGTGCGGAAAGCCAAATTGGCAGAGTACGGAATTGGCCAGACCAATGGTCCGGTACGACCAAGCGCGCCCAGAATCAGCGCGACAATGAGAGGGCCACCAGCAGAACCCAACGACAAGCTTCCGCCACCAGGCATAGGGAACGGAATCATGCCGACGAGAATGCCAAGCAATAAACCCACGAACATGGGCAAGAGATTGACATCCGACAACTTCTTGTAGGAGTCACCGAAGAACTTCGTTGCGCGATCAATGCGATCAGGGGTTGCTACCACTCGGACTCGGTCACCGAGCTCGAGCTTCATGTCTGGAGAGGCCACCATATCCAAGTCGCCACGACGGACACGGGTGATAATCATGCCCTCCATCTTCTTGTGCAACGACGACAGTGGAGTGCCACAGACATCAGGTGCTGACACGAAGATGCGACGGAAATCGAGACGAGTGTCGTGCGTAGGGTCGCCCGGAACGAGTTCGCCAATCTTCTCTACCGCCAGTGGCAGCTCTTCTTCTGTACACACGACTGACAAGACATCGCCGACCTCTGCAGTGTCTCCCAACTCTGGGACGAATAGCCGCCCCTTGTGCTCGATACGAGACACAATGATGTCGAGTTTGAATTCATGTGGCATATCCGTCACAGAAGGAAGACCTGGCTTAGTAACCCGGATGTCACGCGTATGCAGTGGCTTCGCAGCAACACCAGCGTCGATTGCCTCCTGCTGGTGATCGATACGAAACACCTTCGCCATGATTGCGATCGACGCGATCACCGCAAGCACACCAATGGGATAAGCCAACGAGTAGCCAATCACAGGCATCTCAAGCTTTGCCTGCAGTTCGTCGGGATCAGTAAACAAGGTTGGCAACGCATCTACGACTGCAGCCATTGCCGGCGTATTGGTTAACGCACCAGTAAACGTGCCAGCACCCTCGACCGAATCTACCGGTAGGAATTTGACCAGCAAGAATGCCTCAATAGCAATGACTGCCAGGACAATGAAGCCAAAAATATTGTGCCGGATACCCACCGACTTTAAAGACGCGAAAAACTCCGGACCGGACTCCAAGCCAATGGTGTAGACGAAGAGAGCCAAGCCCACGATGTAAATGAGCGGAGGAATCTGAATGCCCGGCTCCAACGTCGCCAAGCCCAAACCCACGAACAGCACTGCGGCAACGCCCAGCTTGAAACCAAAAATTTTGATTTGGCCAAGAGCGAGCCCCACACACATGATGACGATGAGAGCTAATAACTGATTTTCGACCAAGATCTGCACGATCCCTATCGTGGCACAGATTGCGGATTACTACCCATAACAGAAGCTGACTGCACGAGTGATACTTGTTTTGGGACGCTATTGACGGTGCGGAAGCGCCTAAAGAGACGAAAAAGCCATTGTCTTCATACGAAAACAATGGCTATGAGGTAGAAATCATACCCCCAATTGAGGAACCAACGAGGCGGTGATTTCTAGCCGCAGAAAATTACATCAAGCGGGGAAATTAACCGCGACGGTTCTGACGCTCTGCAGCACGACGGGTGCGACGGTTCATGCTTGGCTGACGGACACCCTTTGGCAGGGGACCCTTCGGCATGTTGTTGCGAGCATCGCGAATACGATCCATCGACTCAACGCGCTCGTTCAAAGCGTTGGCTTCGTCCTTGTTCAGATTGCGAGGGAAACGCATCATCTCGCGCTGCAACTTCTTCACTGGAACCTGACCTTCCTCGGTGCCAGTGATGATTTCGTAAATAGGAGTGTCGCCAACGATGCGAGCCAGAGCGCGCTTTTCACGAGCGATCATCTGCTTGACGCGGGATTCGTCACCCTCGCCAACCAGCACGACGCCTGGATTACCGACAACGCGGTGGACAGCATTCATGCTCTGGTCAGCCTGCACAACAGGCTTGGTGTGCCAGACAATGCCAACACCAGACCGCATGTTCTCCAACGCCCACGCAGCGGCACCGGTCTGGCCTTCAGCCTCCGAGAAGAAGCTGCTTTCCAGACGCTTGGTGAAGACGTACATAGCGATCATCAGGCCGATCATCAGACCTGTGAACGGCAATACCCACGCCCATGCGCCACCAATAAGCAAGCCGATGAGAAGGAGCACCAACATTGGTCCCAAAACGCAGAGCAGCATCAGTGGGATCAACTTCTTGTCGCGGGACTTCTGGAGCTTAAACGCTTCCCACATCTGGCCATACTGCTGCTTGCGTTGTGCCTTCTTCGCAGCGCGCTGGGCCTTCTTCGCGGACTTCAGTTCCTCATTATTCGCCATAATTCTTCACTTTAAGCCATGCACCGGGAATAACGACAAATGGCACTCCGCAAAAGAGCGAAGTGCCACTAGGTCTAGCTGAACGAAACCACTGGAGTATCTTCCGACGCGCCGTAACGATCCAACAGCGACGACGCTTCCTGAGCCGTCGTACTGTCTTCAGCCTCAGCCAAATGAGCGAGATTCTCCGGCAACGCCTGGCCACGTGCCGCCATTGCTCGTGCGTACAACTTGCCTGCACGGTAAGACGAACGGACCAGCGGTCCAGCCATAACACCAAGGAAGCCCATCTCAGTGGCTGCCTCAGACAAATCAACGAACTCCTCCGGCTTCACCCAACGGTCGATAGGGTGGTGCAGCGGAGTAGGGCGTAAGTACTGGGTAATGGTCAAGATATCGCAGCCAGCATCATGCAGATCCTGCATTGCCTCAAGGATCTCGGATGACTCTTCACCCATGCCCAAAATCAGGTTCGACTTCGTGACCAAACCGGCTTCGCGAGCACGCGAAATCATTTCCAAGCTGCGGTCATAGCGGAACGCAGGGCGGATCTTCTTGAAGATGCGTGGAACCGTTTCTACGTTGTGCGCAAAAACCTCTGGCTTCGCTTCAAAAACTGCTTCGGCAGCAGAGAGGTCGCCACGGAAGTCGTCGACAAGCAATTCGACACCAGTGTTCGGATTGAGCTCGTGGATCTGACGACACGTCTCGGCGTAGAGCCAGGATGCGCCATCAGGCAGATCATCGCGAGCAACACCCGTGACGGTGGCGTAGCGCAAACCCATCTCGCAGACAGATTCGGCGACGCGACGTGGCTCGTCACGATCCAGCGGATCCGGCTTGGCTGAATTGATCTGGCAGAAATCGCAGCGACGAGTACATTTATCGCCACCGATGAGGAACGTCGCCTCGCGATCCTCCCAGCATTCGTGAACATTCGGGCAACCAGCCTCTTGGCACACAGTGTGCAGCGACGCCCCGTTCACACGATTCTTCATGTCCTGGTATCCGGGACCAGTCTTCACCTGGTTTCGAATCCAGCGCGGCTTAACCTCGATCGGAGTCTCAGCATTGCGAGCCTCAACGCGAAGCAACTTACGTCCTTCAGGAGTAATAGACACAATCTCACCCTACATTCGAAATTGATAGGTTGCTAATAGCTGTGATCGGCGCTGTACAGTCACTTGCCCGTGCGGATATGAATGAGACCCTTCGTCGGATCCGGTGCCGCCGCAAACGAATGATCAGCGACCGTCAACCGTCCTTCAAAAGCATCGATCAAGGCACGCAGAAGTGGCTCGATCATCTCGTCCACTGTCACATCGCGATCGAGCTCTGCTGACAACGTCGTCACGCCGGCGTCCTTGATGCCGCAAGGGACGATGTGATCGTAGAACTCAGTGGTGTTATCGCAGTTCAGTGCCAACCCGTGCATTGTGACACCATGCGTGACACGAATGCCAAGCGCCGCTACCTTCCGATCTTGCTTGCCATCCGACGCTGGAACCCACACTCCCGATCGGCCATCAACGCGACCCGCATCCTTGATACCGGCATCGCGCACCACCTGGATCAAGGCTTCTTCTATACGACGAACGTAGTCAACAACATCGACCGGCTCGGCCAACTTGATAATTGGGTACATGACCAGCTGCCCAGGGCCATGCCACGTGATGCGTCCGCCACGGTCGACATCAACGACCGGTAACCCATTAGTAGGGCGATCCTCAGGTTGGGTGCGCTTGCCTGCGGTGTACAAACTTGGATGCTCGAGAACCAAAATCTGATCGCTAATGGCACCTTCGGCACGTGCCATAGCGAGATCCGCTTGTTTGTGCCACGTCTCCATATAGTCGACGAGACCCAGTCGCTGAATCTCAATGTCATCGTGAGCTGCGCGGATTGGCTGATCTGCCCGAGTAAAAGGTTTGCGTGGAGCTGTCATGGTGCCCTAAAGGATACCCCTGCAGACACAACACTGGCCAAGGGACCCAAAAAGCACGAAACGGCACCGTGAGAATTCACAGGTGCCGTCGTGAAGCGCGGGGAGAAGAGAACTAGAATGCGACGCGCAGGATAGAAACCGTCAGCGCAGAAATGCCTGCAGCTGCCGGCAGGGTGATGATCCAAGCCATGGCAATTGGCTTCATCAGGTTCCAGTTAGCAGCCTTGTTGACGATGCCAACACCGAGGACAGCGCCAATCAGAATGTGAGTCGAAGAAACTGGAAGACCCAGCAGCGAAGCGCCCATGACGACACCGGCTGCAGCGAGCTCAGCGGAGAAGCCAGATGCTGGGTGCATTTCGGTGAGGCCGGAACCGACGGTCTTGATGACGAATCGACCGATGAACCACAGGCCGGTAATCAGTGCGACACCCATCGTGACCATGACTGGCAATGGGACTGCGGACTCAGAAGAAATCGCGTTAGTCTTCAGGACATCGAGAACAGCGACGAATGGCCCAAGCGCGTTTGCAATGTCATTCGAACCATGCGAAAACGCGAAGGCCGACGCGGTGAACACCTGCAGCCAGCTGAACAGCAGGAAGGTGGAGCGGTTCAGGTCGTACTTCTTCAGGGAACGAGCGAAGATGTAGATAGCCATCCAAACGACCGCAGCGATCATGCCCATAATCAGAATGTTGGACAGACTCGACAGACCCAGTTCAAGATTCTTCAGGCCCTTGAACAGCATCATTGCGGAAATGACAATAGAACCGCCGGCAGCGAGAACCGGCACCCACGTTTCCAGTGCGCGGTGCGCGTTGACGTCCTGAGCCTTCGAATCGATCGCGACCAAGTTCTTGTAGTAGTCGGACTCAAGTTCTTCTGGTGTCCAGTCATCTTCCTGCAGCGTCGTTGCATCGCGAACCATCGCGTTGGTGTACGAGATCTGCTGCAGCTCAGTCATGCGATCGAAAGCAGTCTTGTGAGTCTTCTTCAGCTCGGCCTTTTCCTGCTTGAGTTCACGAAGACGGACATCAGCAGTCTCGTTGTACACGAGAATGGACTTCTTGATAGCACCGAACAGGAAGAATGCTGCAACACCACCAAGCAGTGGAGACAAGACCCACGACACAGCGATCATGCCGATTTCGCCCCACTGAACCATCGACCAGCCACCCTTGCCGGTGACAAATCCAACGGTCAGCGCAGCGCCGACGATGCCGCCGACGATGGAGTGCGTGGTAGAAACTGGCCAGCCCATGCGAGTCGCGACCAGAAGCCAAATCGCTGCGCCAAGCAGCGACGACATCATGATGAAGACAAACTCCATCGGGTCAAGACCGTTAATAGCATCAAGGTCAACGATGCCCGAGCGGACGGTATCCGTAACCTCGCCACCAGCCAACACAGCGCCGGAAACTTCAAAAATCGCCGCAACAACAAGAGCCTGCTTCAGGCTCAAAGTGCCGGCACCAACAGAGGTGCCGAAAGAGTTCGCGACATCGTTACCGCCGATTGTGAACGCCATAAAGATAGCGAACGCAACAGTGGTGAACAAGATAATCATGTTTGCTTCTGGGCCGACGAAGTCGACAGACCAGAACGCAAAGATAATGAGCGTGACAGACATCAAGGCACCGAAGAACAGATGCCACCATTTGTTGCTCGTGTCCACGGGCGCACTCATGCCGACAGGTGCGGGATCAGGCGCTGTTTTCACAGTCGTCATTCCTAGGTTCCTTGTCTCATACATAGATGGAGAGCTGCACGAATGCGCAGCTCGACAAGGAAGCATTGTGGCGTATGCGGGTAAGGAAAACCTTGAAAAGGCTTAACCTTAAAAAATCCCAAAGGTTAACTCTAGGAAAACATTTTTCACCTATTGATAATTTGTATATCAATAGGGAAAGCACGTTACGACGAAAACGCCCCCGGCTCCAAAGAGCCGGGGGCGTCGTCGTCAAGCTACTGCGACACAGTGAGCTTAGAGCTCAAGGTCACCCTCGAAGTTGGCGACCTGCAGACGGTCGACAACGGTGGTCATGAAGCGGCCAGCATCAGCACCGTCGACCAGACGGTGGTCGTAGGTGAGTGGGAGGAACGCCATTGCGCGGATGCCAATGGAGTCACCGCCCTGCTCGGACACAACGACTGGGCGCTTCTTGATCGCGCCGGTGCCCATCATGGCAGCCTGTGGCGGAACCAGAATTGGGGTGTCGGAGAGCGCACCTTCGGAACCGATGTTGGTGATGGTGAACGTGCCACCAGCCAGATCGTTTGGCTTAAGCTTATTGTTGCGAGCGCGGTCAGCGATGTCCACGATGGCAGCGGCCAGCTCTGGGAGCGACATGTCCTGTGCATCGTGAATGACAGGGGAGAGCAGACCACGTTCGGTGTCCACGGCGATGCCGAGGTTGACCTTGTCGTGGTAGGTGATCTCCTTTGTCTTGTCGTTCCACGAAGCGTTCACATTTGGATGTGAAACAAGTGCCTCGACGACTGCCTTTGCAAAGAATGGCAGGAAGGTCAGCTTGATGCCGTGCTTGTCCTGGAAATCCTGCTTCTTAGCTGCACGGAGATCCCAGATGCCGGTCATGTCGGCTTCGTGGACCTGGGTGAGCTGAGCGGAAGTTAGCAGGGACTCAAGGGTCTTTGCAGCGGTGATTTCGCGGATGCGGTTAACACGCTGGGTGGTGCCACGCAGCTCTGCGAGTTCTGGGCGAACACCTGCGGTCGACGCTGCCGACTGTGGAGCTGCAGACTCGGTGCTGCCACCTTCAGCTGCGCGGAGCACGTCCTGCTTGCGGATGCGACCACCGATGCCGGTGCCCTCTACGTTTGCCAGGTCAACACCGTGCTTTTCAGCCAGCTTACGAACCAGTGGGGTGACGTATGGGCCATCGGCCTTTGCAGGCTTCTTTGGTGCTTCCTGCTTAGGCGCTTCCTGCTTAGGCTCTGGCTTCTTCTCCTCAGCCTTCGGAGCAGGCTTGGATTCTTCCTTAGCCTCTGCGCGCTTCTCGGCCGGTGCCTCGTCCTGCTCGACTGCAGGAGCAGCATCCTCGCCCTTAGGCTCTTCCTTCGGCTCTGGCTTCTTTGCTTCTGCCTTTGGAGCTGCGTTGGCATCGCCGACTCGTGCGATGACTGCGCCTACGTCGACGGTGTCGTCTTCGTCAGCGAGGATTTCAACGAGGGTGCCTG
>NZ_JBBHKX010000004.1:0-100534 GCF_037572275.1 Corynebacterium sp. H78
TTCCGAACCCGGAAGCTAAGTCTGCCTGCGCCGATGGTACTGCACTCGGGAGGGTGTGGGAGAGTAGGTCGCTGCCGGCATTGTTTTTGTGGGGGTCTGGTCCTTGTGGGCTGGGCCCCCTTTTTTTGTGTGGCTACTCGAACACACAAGCGAAGGCCACGTCGTCTGGCTTCGAGGTTATACCCCTACTCCCAATTTCAGTCTTTCGATTGACCCGCTCTGAGGGGTTATATGTCCTGGTAGCAGCCTTAGTGATTACTTGTTGTGGATACGCCCCTATAGAGTCGAGGACATGAAGAAACTCTATGGCGCATCTCTGACGTACTTGATTGTTGGCCTGGCGGCTGGCGTCTTCTATCGGGAGTTCACTCGCTTCTTCGACGCCGTCGAAAAGTCGCAGTTGAATACCCTGCACACTCACTTGTTGGTGTTGGGTACGTTCTTCTTCCTTATTGCGGTCGCATTAGAGAAGCTGTTTACGCTGAGCGCGGATAAGAACTTTGGCAAGTGGTTTGTAGCTCATAACGTGGCCTTGGTGTGGACCATCGGCGCGATGCTGGTGAATGGAATTGTTCACACAACAGGCAACGGTGATTCGTGGGGCGCTGCTCAGTCGGGTGTCGTTGGTCTTGGTCATATTTTGCTGTCGGTGACCTTTGTGTGGTTCTTCCTGATGTTGAAGAAGCGGGTCAAGATCACTGAACGCGATGAGCGTCGACTTCTAAACGCGAAGTAGATATCCAGCGCGGGGTGGTTTAGCCGTTGCCCTAGTGGCAGTCGCAATCCTCTTCGAGCTCGCCCTCCCAGGCTTCGAGCCCTTCCATGATGGCAATCCCCGCAATCGCGAATGCTGCCAGCGCATCAAAGCCAGCCCACCCAGTGTAGTGAAGCAACCCAAGTCCCAACAGCGAGCTGAAGGTCATCAACAGGCAGATCTTGGTTTCGGCGGCGTCGGCCAGGATGAGTGGATCATCTAGTTGTTTACCCACGTGAAGCTTCGCCCACCAGAGCAACGGCATTACGACGGCCGACGCTACAAGTACACCTACTCCGATTACCGATGTCTCTGGATCCTTGTCGCCAAGCAATCCGCTGATTCCTTCGTAGGCCAAGTAGGCCGCGAGTAAGAAGAAAGTCACGGCTACCGCTCGGAGCGTATTATGCTCCCGATGTTTTGCGTCGGTCAGTGATTCGTCGGCAAGTCTGCCGCGGAGGCGGAGAGCAACGAGGATCGCGACGAGTGACTCGATGAAGGAGTCAAGACCAAAACCGATCATTGTGGAAAGATCAGCGGCGCGACCCGCCCACATAGATAGGCCACCTTCGGCGAGGTTGTAGACCACGGTAAAAACGGCGAGCCTCAACCCGATCGAGTTGAGGTGACGTTCTCTAGTGCTCATTTGCATGAGACCATTGTGCCATTGGCGTGTGTACCGCCCCCAGCGCTAGTCAGCAATCGCTGCGAGAGGTGGCGTCGATGCTGCCTTATGTGCAGGCCAGGCTGCCGCGAGCACGCCGACAACGGCCGAGGCAAGCAACATAATGCCGATCTGGCCCCATGGCACGATGACGTCGCCAAGTCCTTCATTCGAGAGCACGGTCAGTAGCGACCAGCCGAGAGCCAGACCCAGGCCAATACCAGTGATCGCTCCGAAGATGGCGATCTGGACGGATTCGAGGCGGATCATGCTACGGATATCACGACGTTGGAAACCAACGGCGCGGAGCATACCGATCTCTTGACGACGCTCAACGATCGACAACGCCAACGTGTTGATGATGCCCAAGATCGAAATGATCACCGCTAGGCCGAGCAGTCCGTAGACGATGCCAAGCATGACATCGATGGATTGCGTTGCCATGCCGGAGTAGTCTTCGGCATCCATGACTTGGACAACGAGGAAGTCTGCAACGGCATCTTCCAAAGCCGAGCGCTTGTTCTCAATGTCGGCGGTGCTTTCGCCAGCGACGTCGACAAGCAGCATGCGGGGGATCAGCATGTCGCGGCTTGCGTTGGCGCGATCGAGAACGGTTGGTGAGATGGAAATTGCGAGGGACGGATCGGCGGTGTCCTCGTGAATACCCGTGATAGGGATAGGGAGGACTCCCATCGGGGTAATCATGCCGACGTCATCGCCGACTTTCCAGCCCTTTTCTTTTGCCACAGTGTTGTTAATAACTGCGCCAGAATCGGGCGCGGTCAGGTCGAGAGATCCATCGATAACATGCGCGGAATACCAGAATCCAAGGTCACCGTCGAAGAAGGAAGCATTTCCAGCTTGTGGGCCACCGACAGGGCTTGTGTTTGCATCTTCGGACGCTGCGAGCGCTTCGGCTTCATCGAGGTTCATGACATTGGCCATGCCAAAGTAGCTGACCGCTGTCGTTTCGACACCCTCAACCTGATCCACTTCTGCGCGCACACCGTCTGGCATTGCGACGTGGGCGGTCATCGGCGGTGCCATGACGTAGTCAGCTTTCAGATCACTCTTCGTAAACTCGCTGACTGAATTCTTCATGGTCGCGCCGAGCATGCCGACACTCACCACGAGCGCTAGTCCCAACATCAACGCAAAAGCAGTTGCCGCAGTTCGGCGCGGGTTACGCTGCGAGTTCGTACTAGCGAGCTTGCCGACGGTGCCAAACGGCCATCCGAGCACCCTGCCTACCCCACCGACGAGAGGCTGGGACAATGCCGGGCCGATGAGCCACATGGCCACGATGGCCGCGAATGCGCCGATGCCGACGAGAGTTGCTCGTCGCCCAGTCGTGCCGTCCTCCCACAGCACCGGTGCGATCAGCAATGCTGCACCAATGAGTGCTGCAATAGTGCCGGAAATGGTGCGGACCTTGAGGTTGGATTCGGAGGTTGCATCGCCACTGCGCATCGCTTCCACCGGAGGGATTGCTCCGGCACGCGAAGCTGGTGCCCACGCTGCAACCACAGTGATGAGAACACCTGCGATCAGGGGAATGATGAACGCAGTCCACGTTGCCGTGAGCCCGCCACCAGGCATCTCGTAGCCGAAAAGCGACATGGCTTCGTACAACAGTTTGGTCAGTCCGAAACCGCCCGCGATACCGAGTATGGAACCAATCAAGCCGACGACAAATGACTCGGTGAGCACCGAACGAGTGAGCTGGCCACGGGATGCGCCGAGTGAACGGAGCAGTGCGAACTCGTTAGTACGCTGGGCAACCAACATCGAGAAGGTGTTGGAGATGATGAACATGCCCACCAACAAACCGATGAGGCCGAAGGCGATGAGGAAGTAGTTCACGAAGCCGAGTGCTTGCGAAATCACCTCGGAGTCGCGTTCGGCGAGCACCGATCCTGGTTCGACAGTGAGCGTCGGATAGGCGTCCGTTAGCGCTTTGGATACTGTTTCAGGGGTCGTCGAATCGTCGACTGATAGCGACAGTGTTTCCACGTGCTCGCCATCGGTATACATCTCGTACCACTTGTCGAGTGGGAAGACGCCACTCATCCAGCCAGTCGAATCTGCCTCGGTAGTGAAAACGCCTGACACAGTGAATTCAGCTCTGGTCTTGCTGGTCACTGCGGTAATGGTGTCGCCAACCTGCAGATTGCCAAGCCTCTCGGCTACTGCGTTGATAGCAACTTCGTCAGGACCGCGAGGCGGATGGCCAGCCGTATACGTCTGAATACTGCCGACTGCTTCCTCGGCGTCGTAATACGGAAGTCCCATGGACGGCGCACCGTTGGTCTGAATGGCCTTGCCATCCGACCCGGTCATAATTACGCCAACAGATGCAGCACCAACATTGGCTGCTTCAACACCAGGAAACTGAGAGATCTTTTCGACGGTCTCCCTATTCAGCACCATCGCATCATCGGGAGCGACGGTCGCTACGACATCGATGCCGTCGTACGCGGTGCTCAACGCACCATCGAATGCCTTATTCAGTGATGCAGTGAAGACGAATGCGCCGGCGATGAATGCCGTACCAAGGACTACTGACAGGATCGTGAGAACGAGGCGAAGCTTGTGCGCCGCGATTGATCGCAGCGACACCTTCCGCATCGTGGAGGCAGAGGTTGCCATGATGTTTAGAACTCCTCCATCTGCGACATCTTCGCAAGGATTGCATCAGCATCAGGATTACGGAGTTCGTCGACGACTTTGCCGTCGGCAAGGAAAATTACGCGATCGGAGAAGGACGCCGCGCGCGGGTCGTGTGTCACGATCACGACTGTCTGACCCATGTCGTCCACAGCCGAACGCAGAATCTCGAGTACTTCGCGTGAAGAGTTGGAGTCGAGGTTGCCGGTTGGCTCATCACCAAAGATGATGTCAGGCCTACTCACGAGTGCACGCGCACACGCGACGCGCTGCTGCTGGCCACCCGACAGCTCGCTTGGCCGATGCGATAGTCGTTCCGTCAGGCCAAGGCGGCTGGTAATTTCGTCGAACCATTCCTTATCGACGTCTCGACCAGCGATGTTCAACGGCAACGTAATGTTCTCGGCTGCCGTGAGAGTAGGGACCAAGTTGAACGATTGGAAGACGAAGCCTAGCCGGTCTCGTCGTAAAGCAGTGATTCCCTTGTCATTCAAACTGCTCAGTTCAGTTTCGCCAATGTAGGACGTGCCAGAGGTTGGCGTATCAAGACCCGCCATGCAGTGCATGAGTGTCGACTTGCCGGATCCCGAAGGACCCATGATGGCCGTGAACTGGCCCTTGTAGAACTCGACATCGACATGATCGAGGGCAGTGACGGTTGCGTCTCCGGATCCGTAGGTCTTGGTGAGACCTTGGGCGTAAGCGGCGTTGTCGATTTTTGCCGCGTGCCGAGGCGAGTACTCGGTGGACGCAGGGGTGTCGGCCATGGTGTGGACCATTCCTTTGAAATAACAGTAGTAACAGTAGTTATCTCTATTCTTCCTGGGTTAGGTCCGTGGCGCTAGAGAAAGTCAGCTCACACCAGAACAGGTCTGTCCAACCCGGCCCAACTCAGTCCAACTGCAGGGGCGCGAGAACACTCCGCGCTGACCGGAAACTGATCGGCTTGCCAGTTATCGGGTCGGTATACGACATTTCCGTGCACACAAGATGTAGTGGCAAATTCGGATCCTCGGCCTCCACGGGCAGCAGTTCGGGATACACCTGGTCCCCAAGAATCGGTGCACCCTGTTCCCACAAATGCAGGCGCAACTGGTGTGTTCGCCCTGTCAACGGGCGCAAGAACCAACGGCACAGGGGGCCGTCGGAGCCGTCGATAAGCTCCCATTTCTCGATAATCGTGTGCGCATTCGGTTCGCCGTCAATCGTGTAAGCCTGCAGTTCACCTGGAACTTTGCGTTGCCGAGTGCTGATCTGTAGAGGTGTTTCAGGCAAGGCCGTGGGCACCTCCGACAGTGCTTCGTATCGCTTCACGACGGACCCGTGCGCCGCAAAAAGCCCCTGGTACGCAGCACGAGCCTCTTTCCGAGCCGTGAAAATCAATAGCCCTGACGTCATCCGATCCAGCCGATGAGCTGGCACCAACTCCGGATTGTCCAGCTGACGCCGAAGACGCACCACCGCAGTCTCGGTGATGTGTCGCCCCTTCGGCGTGGTCGCGAGAAAAGGAGGCTTATCGACGACCACCACGTTGTCATCGCTGTACACCACAGGCATATCCCCGGCGATGACAGGCTCGATTGCAGGAACGCGGTAAAACCAGATGTCACGGCCGGGTTTCAGCACAGAGTCGGGTGAGAAAGGCTTGCCATTGGAATCAACGACAAGCCCATCGGTGAAGCGCTGTGCAATGGCGACGTGGTCGTCGTCAGGATGGCGGTGCCGTTGCCCGTAAATTGCAGCAGTTAGTAGCTCGAGAGCTGTGACCGTGGGGTCGCCACGATGTCCGGGTACACGAACACGGGACGGGTTGAGGCCGTCACGGATCGGGAGAGGAGCATTCGCCATAATCATTCAGCCTAGTGGGTCGCATCTTTTCGATACAGTGGCACCATGACGAATGCTGTTACATCAACTTCAGGATCTGTATCGGGCGATAACTCCGACATCGCGTTGTCCTTTCTCGACCTCGTACCGGTGTCAGCAGGGACTGATGCCGCCACCGCTATTGCAGCCTCGGTGCGAACCATTCAAGCGGCTGAGCAGGCGGGATACTCGCGGTTCTGGGTGGCAGAACACCACAACACAGTGAATATTGCATCGTCGGCGACGGCAGTGTTGATCGGTCATCTCGCCGGCGCTACCTCCAGCATCCGAGTCGGTTCGGGTGGCGTTATGCTTCCCAATCACGCGCCACTGCGCGTTGCGGAAGACTTCGGCACCTTAGCCACCATCTATCCTGACCGCATTGACTTAGGTCTGGGACGCGCGCCGGGCACAGATCCAATGACCGCCCGGGAGTTACGTCGCGGTCGCTCCGATGTCGCAGACTTCGCTGCCGATATTCGTGATTTGCAGCGATACTTAGCGCCCGTACGGCCCGAAGCGCACATCATTGCGTACCCGGGACAGGGCACCAATGTTCCGATGTATGTTCTCGGTTCCTCCACGGCAGGGGCGTCGGTAGCTGCCACCTTGGGCATGCCTTTTGCCTTCGCCTCGCACTTCTCGCCATTCCAGCTGGTCGAGGCGTTAGAGGTGTATCGCTCATCGTTTAACCCGGATGCTCCGACTGCGACCGTCGCAAAGCCGTATGTCATGGTGGCGACGAACACGATGGTTGCAGATACACAGGAAGAGGCGGAGTACCAGTTCTCGGTAGTGCAACAGATGTTCCTATCGCTGGGTCGGGGCGGCACACGAAAGCCATTGCCGGAGCCGACGAAGAACCCGATGGCCGGGGCAACCACGATGGAATGGGAGCGGGTAAAGGCAGTTCTGCAATGTTCTTTCACAGGAACTGCGGACGATGTGGCCACCGAAATGCGCGAGTTTGCGCGGGAGATCGAGGCGGACGAGATCATTACGACGACATACGCCCACGATCCCGAGGTCCGAATCAACTCGGTACGGGCACTCGGTGAGGCGTGGAACTCGCAGCGTTAAAACGGCCTGTTTTGCTAGCCCCGAATGTGCGGTAACACCGATGAGCTGGGATTCAGTTGTCACTTCAAGCACAGCTGTTTCGCTAAGAACCCTATTCTTTGGTGTTCTTGTTCCGCTTCACCGGGCATTGTGACTTGCTCAACATGGTTAGGGTGGAGACTGCGGGGGTAGGGTGGTAGGTAAGAATCACACACTTTGGCACCCAGTTGGACGCAGCCGAATCTGGTCGCGCGAGAACCCGACGCACGGTGCTGTACGAAGGAGGACGGAAACAATGCCGAAGCAAGACATTATTGTCTGCGCAATTGACGGTTCCGATGCATCGAAGACCGCGGTCAAGTGGGCTGCAAATACAGCTGTAAAGCGCGATGTTCCGCTGCGTCTGGTCAGCAGCTACTCAATGCCACAGTTCTTGTACGCGGAGGGCATGGTTCCTCCGCAGGAGCTTTACGACGATCTTGAGGCCGAGACCCTCGAGAAGGTTGATGAAGCGAAGAAGATTGCGCTCGAGTTTGCTCCAGAAGTTCAGGTCTCTCACCAGATTGAAGAAGGCAGCCCAATTGACATGCTGCTCGATCTGTCTGAGCAGGCGACCATGATTGTTATGGGTTCGCGTGGTCTCGGCGGATTGTCAGGCATGGTCATGGGATCCGTCTCGGCTGCAGTAGTCTCCCACGCTTCCTGCCCAGTCGTCGTTGTCCGCGAGGACAATCTGGTGACTGAAGAAACCAAGTACGGTCCGGTTGTTGTTGGTGTCGATGGCTCGGGTGTTTCTCAGAAGGCAATTGAGAACGCATTTCGTGAGGCAGATGCGCGTGGAGCTGAACTAATTGCAGTCCATACCTGGATGGATATGCAGGTTCAGGCGTCGCTTGCAGGCCTGTCTGCAGCACAGCAGCAGTGGCAGGTTGTGGAAGAAGAGCAGCATGCTCTTCTTGGTCACCGCCTTGCCGGTTGGTCAGAGCAGTACCCAGACGTAAAGGTCACGAAGGTGGTCACCCGCGATCGTCCGGTGCGTGCCCTGGCAGACGCGTCTGAGGGAGCACAGCTATTGGTCGTTGGCTCGCATGGTCGCGGTGGTTTCAAGGGGATGCTCCTGGGCTCCACCTCTCGTGCATTGCTGCAGGCAGCGCCTTGTCCGATGATGGTGGTTCGCCCAGAGTCTATGTAACGAACTCTATAAATACTGTTGCAGTATAGGAGTTGCATTAAGAGTTTAAGCCTTCAATATGTTGTCACATTGGTTGTGAAGCTTTATTGAATGTTTACCTGCACGAAAGCGTCATTCACTTAAAATGGTGTGTGACGCTTTCATTTGTGTCGAAGTAATGACTCGCAAAAGTTGCGTGATGTTACTTGTAGCTATCGGGTAGATCCGATCAGCACGACACATGATGATTGCATTTATTGTTCGCCGAATAGAAAGAGAAACACGACATGAACGAGATTTTGCTTGCTGCGTCGTCCACTCCAGCGCTCGGCTTCATCGGCTGGATCATCATTGGTGGTTTGGCTGGTTGGATCGGCTCCAAGATCATGGGCACCGATGCTCAGATGGGTATCCTGCTGAACATTATCGTTGGCATCATCGGTGGTTTCCTGGGCGGTTGGGTGCTTGGCCTCTTTGGTTTCGACGTAGCCGGTGGCGGTTTGATCTTCAGCTTCCTGACCTGCCTGTTGGGTGCAATCATCCTGCTGTTCCTGGTTGGACTGGTCACCAAGCGCCGTCGCTAGTACGAGACAACTAGACTGCCTAGCCTGATACGGCAGGACTAAGGTAACTCAGCCCCTTGCCTTCGCGAAGTGCGAAGGGAGGGGGCTTTTTGCTGTCCACAGGGTTTTTCCTGTGATAGTCGGTGGTCGATAGCAGCATGGCATACAGTCGTACTGATAAAGACAGATTTGTCCATTGTAGAATGGCAACAGTTGATAAAACTGTAATCGAGAACGAGGAGCAGACGTGGCGGACGAGCCTGCGAAGGGTAAGACGGCCAAAGGTGGTCGAGCCACATCTCGGCGTCGAAATCGCCCCAGCCCCCGAGAACGATTGCTAACAGCTGCCACGGATCTCTTCACTACCGAAGGCATTCGTGTCATCGGTATCGATCGAATCTTGCGTGAGGCGGACGTCGCCAAGGCTTCCTTGTACTCGCTATTCGGATCCAAGGACAAGCTAGTCATCGCTTATCTCGAAGACCTGGACAACAAGTGGCGCGAAAGCTGGAACAAGCGAGTTGCCACCGTCGATACGCCAGAAGAAAAAATTCTCGCGTTTTTTGATTTGTGTATTACGGAGCAGCCGGGAATCGATTTCCGGGGCTCCCATTTTCAGAATGCCGCGAGTGAATACCCGAAGCCGGAAACGGAGTCGGAGCAGAATATTCGAGAAGCTGTCGCTAATCACCGGATGTGGTTGTGGGAACAGATCCGCGAATTGCTGACTCAGAAGGAATGTAACAAGCCGTCACTTCACGCGAACATGCTTATGTTGTTCCTTGATGGTGGCCTCGCTGGCGCCAAAATGTCGAAGGACCTGACGCCGCTGCAAACCGCCCGCGATCTTGCTCGTGATCTGATTTATAGCGAACACTAATTTCTAAAACTCATTCATTCTACTGTTCATTTCCGGAATCGTTTCCATTGCGATTCTTCACGACCCCGCATCGCGAGGGTCTTTTTCTTTACGACGGCAGCCAGTGAGCGACCTGCCCACATGACGTATTGAACGCTTTTCTTCTTACGTAGCCATGTCGCGACCCGAGAATGTGGTGTTCGCTGCGGTATCGGAAATACATGTGACGACTGCAGAAGTTCAACAGTGAAGTCTGCCTGGGGAAGTGTTGCGATCGGCGCTTGGTCACACAAGTCGGGTAAGAAGTGCTGTTCGCGAGGACGCATGAGCGCCACCGCGAATCGGAATTTTTGCACTTTGAGATTGCGAGCTGCTTCCGCGGCTACTTCGTCGTCATGCTGTTTCTGAAGTTCGGCAAGCTCTGCACGGGCGGGTGCAGAAAAACTCGAGCGCCATGTTAAATGCCGTTTGCGACGAGCAATAGAAATGCGACGACGTTCCATTATGCGTTGGGACGAACGATGGTGAATAAATTTCTCGGAAAGCGGATATTTCCGCTCAATATAAATTGTCAAAAGTACATTCTGAATAAGCGTCCATAAATTATTGCATACCCAATAGATAATTAGTGCTAGTGCTACTTTTCCGAAAACTCCCATTGTGAGGATGAAGATCGGAGATACGAATAGCATGACCAACATGAACCGAGACATTCTGCGCGCAAAAGGGCGTGAGTAGTCGTAAGTGCTCCCGTAGCGACGTAGAGAGACCGCGAGGTTGATGGTGGTAAACAGGGCTGCGCACACGATCAACGGCAGGATGACATCGACAACCTGCTGGCGCGAGGTTGCGAATTGCGCCAATGCGGTAGAGGGCATCGACATTGATGCGGATAACGGCACTCCGAGTAACTCAGATGTGGCGAACTCGGACACTTCAGCGGTGGAAAGGAAACCAACTCCATGTGGTCCCGCATGGACAATCCTGCGTAACAGTGAGTACAACCCGATGATGACAGGGAGCTGAATCAGTGGAGTGGTGAGGGCACCAGAGAGACTGATGTTCTGAGATCGCTGTAAGTCGGCAATTGCCCATTGCTGATATGCAGGGGCAAGGGGATCGCCGCTATGGCGATAGCGACGTCTAATAGCATCGATGTCGGGACGCAGATTGGCGCTTTGACGTGCGATGACGTACTGCTTGATGCTAAGTGGCGCAATCAGTGCTCGAACAGTAACGAGCAGTGAGATGATCGACAGTAGCCAACTACTTGAAGGGCTGACGGAAGTTAGTCCGGTATATAAAACATGCCACGCTTTCAGTACGCCTGAAACCGCGAGGATGAGAGGCTCAAGCATTGACTGAAAGCGTGGCTATGGATGCTGCCAGCATGAGGCAGTAAGGCAATTAAGCCTTGTCGAAAGCGTCGATAATGTTCTTCGGTAGAGCGCCACGGTCGGCGACCTGGTAACCATTCTCGCGGGCCCATTTGCGAATCATGTGATTACGCTCGCGAGCGCGACGGGAAGCTGCGCCAGCGGTCGTGCGACGGTTGCGAGCGACGTTGGCATCTTCGTCAATAGAAGCCGCGTCGATGTATGGCTTCATCGTCTCTGTGAACTTCTCTGCATTCTCGACCGACAAATCCATGACGTAGTTTTGGTTGTTAACGCTGAAGCGGACAACGCGAAGATTGTCAGCGCTCAGCTGAGTGCCGTCAATATCGTCGATGTACTGAATTACTTCTTTACGCGCCATTTGTGAGTAGACCTCCGTCGAAATTCTTGCAATCGATTCAGGGGATGAATATTGCACGTACTGAACCTCCACGCAGTGGGTGTGTACCGCGTGCATTGCTTTGCCTGAATTGATTTATTCCGAGCAGTTGTTGAGTACATGCTCGAGATTACGTCAATGTAGCCGAGTTCAGTGACAGATTCAACGAAACCGACAATGGTAGGGAAGTAGAAGTGGGTCTAAGTCAATGCGAAATGAGGCTTTTCGGGCGACGATGCCAATATCTCGCGATAATTTAGGTGAATAGCGATTAGCGAGTTCGAGCGCTTCGCTGATCCAAAATTGTAGTGGTAGTGAAAAGATAAATAAACCCACCTTCACCTGCGAAAATGAAAGTGGGTTTACAGTGAATTGAGCACTGTCAAGGATTAAGTGACTATGCGAGAGTCACTCCAGAGCCACGGCGGCCTACGTACTGGGCTGCCACAAACAGTTCCTGGTCCTTTTGGGTCTTGTCCTGCACAAATCGGTACTCGGCACGTACTTCGTCGGAAGTGAAGTGAATTGCCGCGTATCCGTGGTGGTCGAACTCCAAATATTTCACGTGACGGTTGACCCCAGTTAGGGCTGTTTCTGCGGTCAAGGAGATGCCGTTGCGTTGTGGCAGCTTCACGATGTCGTCGATGTTTGGCGCGCTCACAGAGGTGCACACGAATTCCATCGCAGCGACCCCATCTACGGGATATCGTCCAGGGGACCTCGGAACGTTACATGCCCACGAACTATGAATATCTCCGGTGAGGAACACAACGTTGTCCAACTGGTGCTCGCCCATGAGATCGATGAGCTTGCGTCGCTCGGCTGCAAAGCCATCCCATTGGTCAAAGTTGTATGGGATCCCCTCTTCTGGCATACCCAGCAATTCTGTTACTGCACGGGTCGCTTCGGGATCCATTGGCGGAATAAGGACCGGAGTAAACATCACCGAATTGCCCACGATATTCCACGTTGCCGACGAAGTCGTCCATTGCCCGCGAAGGAATTCAAATTGCTCAGAACCGAGCATGCTGCGCGATTCGTCATCAATTCCGGCCATGGCCTTGAATTCGACGGGTTGATCGCGGTACGTACGCAGATCCAGCATGACAATTTCCGCCAGGTCGCCGTAATTGAACGAACGGTAGAGATGTCCCTGTTCTGAAAATGTCGTCGCGCGCACTGGGAGCCACTCCAGGTACGCCTGGATAGCTGCGTCACGACGGGCTGCATATGAGCCCTCTTCGCCCTCGGTGTGGTTCTCTGCGCCGTTGTGGTAGCTGTCGTTAGCGACTTCGTGGTCATCCCACGTTACGACCCATGGCTTCACTCGGTGTGCTTCCTGGAGGTCGCTATCGGTGCGGTATTCGCCGTAGCGACGTCGGTAGTCCTGCAGCGTGACAATTTCATGTTCCGGCTGGTGCGTGCGAATTGGGCCGGTCTTTCCTGCGTACTCACCAGTGCCGTACTCGTAGATGTAGTCACCGACGCACATGACAATGTCGATGCCATCATTGCGGGCCATATCGCCGTACGCGCTGAAGTAACCGGTTTCAAAGTTGGCGCATGAGGTTAGGGCGATACCGAGGTGTTCGGGCGAGGAATTGACTGGTGGAGTCGTTCGAGTGCGACCGATCGGTGAGATCTGGCCGGAGTACTCTCCGTCAGCGACGATAAAGCGGAAGTAGAACCATGTATCAGCAGCGAGGCCAGTTGGTTCGACCTTGACTGTCTGATCGGCTGCTGGGTTGGCTACCGTCGTGCCACTGGCAACGATTGAGCTAAAGGCCTCGTCGGTTGCTACCTCCCAGCGGAGGTTGACTGGGTGACCTGCGCCCGAGCCAGGGATGTCGCCAGCATGCGAGGTTGCACGAGTCCATAGCAAGACGGAGTTGGGGAGCGGGTCACCCGAGGCGACACCGTGCTGAAATACGCTGTGCTCGGTAGCGGCAGCGTTGCTGTCGCCCGTGTCGGCGGTTGGGGCTTGCTCGGCAGATGCGGTTAATGGCGAAAGGGCGGAAGCGCCAACTAGCGCAGCGCCAGTGGCGCCTGCACGCAGGGCGGTACGTCGTGAAGTTGTGAGAGAGCGCAGATGCATGGATCTCATGTCACAGCTTCGCGACGAAAACTGCAGGTCATTAACCTATATTAATAGCCCGTTACGGGGGTAAGTTCACGTGAAGTTCATTTACCTGTTGATTAGTGGTTACTTACCAATCATTTCCACGATCTCGCCGTCGAGCTTGTTCAGCTCGGCAGTAATTGACTTGTGCGTACGGCGACGCTGATCCGGGGTCATCCGCTCGGCGGTTTCCACGGAGTCATCGAGAACGTCGAGGCGCTTCTTCGCATCCTTGACGAATCCGCTCGTGCCGGATTTGTTGGAACGGTCGAGGTCATCCAAAGCTGTACGGATCTTGCCGATACGTGCGCGCAAACCAGCGCCATGGCCGTAGAACCGGGCAGATTCTGCCCCGGTGACACCGTACTGCTGCGCCTTGGAATTCAGCTCGCGGTTCTGCAGGAACGCAATGCCACGGTAGGCCAGTGGCAGGGCAACTGGAATGATCATGCGAGCTGCTGCCACCCAGTTCTTCGCCTTATCCGCAGTAAAGCCCTGCGCGCGCTGCTGCTCCAAGATCTTTGCGGCCATCGCGGTCTGATGCTTCTGCTTTGCAGCGAGTGCCTTGCGTTCAGTCTTGGTCTCGCCCTTGTGGATCTTGACCATGCGCTTCGACGCGCGATCATCCAGCTTCTGCTGCTTCTTCAGTTCCTTTTTAGCCTGCTTGACGTCCATCGAAGCAGCCTTTTCCATCATCTTTTGGTCGCGCTTAGCTTGCTTCGCGGCAGCCTTGCTCTCGGCCTTCTTCGTCTCGCGCTTCAGCTTTGCCTCGTGCTTGGCGGCCGCCTTGGCCTTAGCGGTTGCGGCCTTTACTTCCAGCTTCATATCGCGACGACGTTCGCGCATTGCGTCCAAGAAACTCATGATGTCCTGTTCTTCGTTCAGCTATATGGTCAGCGTGAGATAGTTCAAATCCGGCTAATGATCTAACTATTTAGTAACTACCAGGGTAACGCGATTTGAGCGCGGGAGGCGATATTCTTGAGCACTGTGACTCCCCTGAAATCTTTGGCCAAGCCTGTTACCGGTTCCGATCTTATCGGTTGCCGTTACCGATTGGTTCGCGATTTATGGGAATACCAGGGCAAAGGTCAGGTGAAGAACGCAGTTGAGGAATCTCGCTCTCACCACAAGGATGCTGTCTTGGCTGCAATTCCGCATCCTATTGTCATCCAGGATGGGCCAGATGCGGACCTCGAAACATTGGAAGCAATGGCAGCGGGTGCTCCATTTATCATCGGCGCAGTATTGAGACATGAGCGTCCGCCTGCCGCCTACGATGCCGCCGGCCGTGCCATGAACCAACGAGCTTTCTCTGGCATTGCTGAGGAGTCTCGTCCTGATCTACTGGTGAAAATCGACGATGCTCCACAGGCACACGGGCCTCGCTACATGCCGGTACTAATCGTCGCGCACAAGTTGCTTAGTCCCCACAAGGGGCGTGCTCCGGCAGCAAAGATCTTGCCACTCACCCGTCTTGCGGGACCAGGGGTGTTTGGGCGCACGATGCGGCAGGGGATCGTCGCAACGCAAAAGTGGAGGTTGCGGCACCACGGCCCGGATGCGGTGCGCTTGGGGCAGGCTGCGGCGCTGTTGCACAGGTTGGGTGTGTCCAGTGGTCTCGTCGGTGGCATTGGCGCTGACGGAGAGAACATTGTGGTGGTCGATGAGGGGCCACGAGTGGCGTCGTATCGAGCTGCACTGCGGGATGCTCGCGAGACGGTGTACGCCGTCGCCGGTGAGCCGTCGCGGTGGGAGGTCGGACGGTGGCCGTTGGCTGCTCGCAAAGTGAGGGAGTGCAAGGGTTGCCGTTGGCATGACGCATGCGATGAGGAGCTTCGCCACAGCGATGACATTTCGCTGCTGCTCCCGGGTGACCGCGCTTCGAAGCTTCGTGAACAGGGCATTTCTACCGTGCGTGAACTCGCTGCCGCCGATGACTGCGGAGAGCAGAGCTGGCTAGCGCGAGCGGTGCTCGCTGGTACTCCTGCTTTACGACGAGTCGATGCCACCTCAGCGCCCCGGGCTGATGTGGAGATAGACATCGATATGGAGGCGTACCCGGCGCACGGCGCCTATTTGTGGGGAGCGTGGCCGGTGGGTGAGGACTACCAACCGTTCGTGACGTGGGCCGCGCCGGGCGAGAAAGGGCTTGGCGGTCAGGCGGAGGCTCAGAACTTCGCGATCTTCTGGACCTGGTTGATGAAGCGGTGCAATGACGCACTGAGAGCCGGACAATCCGTGCGCGTATATTGCTGGGCTGCCGAAGGCGAGAATTACTGGCTGCGGCAAAGCGCTGATCGCTTCGGTGGCATGGAGTTTGTGGTCGACGGTGCGCTCGTTGGTGACCGTGACAGTGACCGTGATGGCGAGAGCAGCGAAGGTGACAGCAGTGAATGCGATGGCCCAACCGTTGTCCGGGTGCCATCGCGGACGGAGATTGATGAGTTCATCTCGTCAGATATGTGGACCGACATGTTCCGAGTAACTAAGTCGCAGCTACTGTCGCCACAAGGGATGGGGCTGAAGGTGGTCGCACCGATGGCAGGTTTCCACTGGCGTGACGAAGGAGTCGATGGCGAAGTGTCCCTGACCCTGTACGAACAGGCTGTCGGACTCGCAGAAATCGCACCTACCGTGGCTGAGAGCGCGCGTGCTGCGCTACTTCGTTACAACGGTGATGATTGTCGCTCCGTTGCACACATCCGTGATTGGTTGGATTCCGGCCAAGCAACACTGGAGATTCCGCACGGAAGCAACTTGCCGAAACCGTAGCCAGACAGTTGAAGGCGTGACCACTACCATCCGGCAGCAACGTCGCCAATTTGGTGGCACAACCACATTATGGACAGGCACCATGGATACATGGCTCATCAAAGTGGAATTACCGGAATCGGCGTTACTGATCACGTCTACATCGAGTTCGACCTAGTCGACGGTGTCGATGGGGCAGAGGCCGTCGCAAAGCTATCTGAAGCGATAAACGTGCCAACGACCGCAGGTGCAAACATCGTGGCAGGTGTCCGTCCGGAATTGTGGGCGCGTGTCGCGGAGGCGGCGGACGTACCGGACAATGTGCACGGGTTTAACGAAGCGATTGTGGGACGTGACGGGTACACGATGCCGGCGACTCAGCACGATGTGTGGTTGTGGGGAGCGTCATCGTCGCGGTCGGCAGCATTCGATCTGTCGCGGTCGATCATCGAGCAACTGCGGGAGGTTCTGGCTGTGGCTGACGAGACAGTTGGTTGGGTCTACCAGCACAATCGCGATCTGACCGGGTTCGAGGACGGTACCGAGAACCCAGGTGCGCTCGAAGCTCCGAGCGTGGTCGCGATTCCGGCAGGTCAGCCGGGCGCAGGTGCATCGATCCTGCTGTATCAGCTGTGGAAGCACAAGACGGTCGACTGGGAGAGTCTCGGCACCAAGGCTCAGGAAAACATCATCGGGCGAACCCGGGAGGACTCCACGGAGCTTGACGACGATGTCATGCCCGACGATTCCCACGTCTCCCGAAATGTGATTGAGGTCGACGGCGAAGAGTTGGAAATCTTCCGACGTAACACCGCGTACGGAGACCATAATGACCATGGCACAGTGTTCGTCGGATTTTCCTTTGACCAGTGGCGCATGGAAGAAATGCTCCGTCGCATGGCCGGAGCCGACGACGAGCAAGGGCCACGCGATGCGCTGACTCGCTTCACTGACGCGATCTCCGGAAGCTGGTACGTGTGCCCATCAGTCGAGGCGCTAGCGAAGCTGCTGCCGGAAGAGGACTAACCCCGACCAAGCCACGTGCCGCGCCGGGCATAGCGCGGTGCGACCTTCTTCAATGCTGCCGAGCGTGCACGGACTGTATTTTCCCTGGCGAAGAGCATGAGCTGTTCGATGCGTTCGGCCCGAAATGTTGCACGCGGGGATTTCGAGGTATTCATATATAAGCGTTTCGTCGCTGCTAGCTGATCTGGTGAGCGCCCTACGAGTCTGTGCATCCTCGACCATGCTTCTTCCGTAGCAGCAGTGAGGTCTGGGGCGGTGGTCGTCGCTAAGCCAAGGTTTGTGGCGGAGGCGCCGGAGAGTTCTTCGCCGGACATCGTGAGCCATTTCGCCTGATCAAGCGGGAGTTGATCAGTGAGGGTACGGATCCCCGACATATCAGGGATGAGCCCCCACTTGGTTTCCAGCACAGACCAACGTGAGTCGGCGGTGGTGATGCGGAAGTCCGCGCCCAGGGCGATCTGCAACCCGCCGCCGTAGCAGTGGCCGTGCACGATTGCGATAACGGGAACGGGTACGCGGCGCCAATCCCAGCATGCGCGCTGGAACACGTTCGTGCCGTGGATATCGGGGAGGAAGCCGGTGGCGAGCGCAAAACGGGCGGATCGCGTCGGCTGCAGAGCGGAGCCGAAATCGAGCCCAGCACAGAACGAAGCGCCTTCACCTGCGAGGATGATGCCACGTAACTCGGGGTCGCGGGCGAGCGTTCGGGCGGTGGTGGATAAGTCGCGGAGCATGTCGATGGTCAGGCCATTGAGCTTTTCCGGACGGTTCAGCTTGACGACGGCTACCTTCCCCGCAACATCGCCACCGTCAGAGGAAAGCTGCTCGAAACTCACGGAAATGTTCTGAAAATGTGCGAACTCGGTCATGAAGGTGAGCGTATTCAGGGCACTGCAAGGTGCGAGGTGTTTTGCGGAAATTGATTGTGGAGCGTGAGGGGACGGCGGTGCAGACGGAAAAGCATTGTGCTTTAGGAGTCTCCCTCCATGAGGTACGCGGGCCCGCACGATTCACGAAAACGCGTCAGCACGCATCGCCAGGCGTGAAATCTACGCCACTATGTCGCTCCTGCACCGGAAACCGCTCCTGCACCCGCACCTCGAAATCACAAAACGCGCCCCACGCACATAAAGTGCATGAAGCGCGTTCAGGTTAGCTATAAAGCCAACTGCAAAGTCAGCAGAACTGACCAGCCAACAAGCAAGCTGAATCGCCTACCGGCGTAATCGCTTACTTGCTTGACTTCTTACTTAGATCTTTTACTTAGAAGCCTTTGCGAAACGCTCTGCAACGTCATCCCAGTTGAAGACGTTCCAAACAGCCTTGACGTAGTCAGCCTTAACGTTCTTGTACTGCAGGTAGAAAGCGTGCTCCCACATGTCCAGCATCAGCAGTGGGGTCAGGTTGATGGAGATGTTGCCCTGCTGGTCGGTCATCTGCTCGATGACGAGACGGCCAGCAACGTGGTCGTAACCAAGCACTGCCCAGCCGGAGCCCTGCAGGCCGAGAGCAGCACCGGAGAAGTGATCCTTGAACTGCTCGAAAGAACCGAAGTCGCGGTTGATAGCTTCAGCCAGCTCGCCGGTTGGCTCGCCGCCACCATTTGGAGACAGGTTCTTCCAAAAGATGGAGTGGTTGGCGTGTCCACCAAGGTTGAACGCCAGGTCCTTGGACAGAGCGGTAACAACGGAGGCAACTTCGCCGTTTTCGCGGGCAGCCTGCAGCTTGTCCAGGGCAGCGTTAGCGCCGTTGACGTAGTTCTGGTGGTGCTTGGTGTGGTGCAGCTCCATAATCTCGGCCGCAATGTGTGGCTCGAGTGCGTCGTAAGCGTAGTCCAGCTGTGGAAGCTCGTAGGTAGCCATGAAAATGGTCCTCCTTCATTTGACGAAATAACTTCTGTGCAACCGATGGTACGCAAGATCGGGAATTACGCAAGAGAATACATTCGAAAATAGGCATATTCTCAGCCAACTATTCGGCCTTGTCTATTTAATCCGCGCGCGGAAGACCAAAAATTCCCACAAAAAGCACGCTTCACGACGTCCCCCTCCACCATTATCATCAGCCATATGTCGAATGAGTCGCGCAATCATCACAACCACATTTTTTCGGCGGAGCAGATTCTTGGGGCTCCGGTCGTCGGGAAGCATGTTGTCCTGGGCAACCCGGTCGGGGAGTGGCCAGCTCATTGCGAGGTACTGATCGCGGCGGCCGGGTGTTTCTGGGGCGTGGAGAAATTGCTGTGGCAGCAGCCAGGTGTGGTTACAACCCTGCCGGGATATGCCGGAGGGCACACCGAGCAGCCGGATTATCGCTCGGTGTGTTCCGGTCTAACAGGGCACACGGAATCGGTGTTGGTCGCGTTCGATCCTGCGGAAACGAGCTTTGACCAGTTGCTCCGAGTGGTGTTGGAGGCGCATGATCCGACGCAAGGGGATCGTCAAGGTAACGATATTGGCCCGCAGTACCGCTCTGCAGTATTCCCACTTGACGACGATCAGATGGCAGTCACCACCGCACTCCTGGCTAACTATGGGCAGCGACTTTCGCGAGCAGGATTCGGGCCAGTGACAACCGAAGTCACGCCGCTCGGCCAGACTCCGACAGGAAGTTTCTGGGCAGCTGAGGAATTTCACCGTGGCTACTTACGCAAAAACCCGCAGGGATACTGCCCAATCCATGCGACGGGCATTTCCTGCGGGTAGGAGCGCGTTTACTTATTGAGGTGGTTGCGTGCAGCGTCCTGAGCCTTGTCGACATGCTCAGCGTGCTTGTTACCGGTCTTGGCATCGATTACGTCGCCGGCTTTATCAACGCCCTGGTCAACCTTGTCTGGGTTATCTGCTGCGAACTGCTTTGCCTTGTCGAACATGCTCATGAGGAAAGCACCGTCCCTTCTCAAATTGGAGTCGATCAGTAAAGATCGCTTTGGCACACACCATAACGACTCCTGCTTCGACGTGCAGGGGAGATTTCATGAGAAATATGCCAATGAAAGCCCTAGAACCGAGGGGCATGGTTGCGTTTAATCCATTTCCGAATGCGTTTGAATTTGATGCCATTGGCGCTTTTAAGCTTCTCTTTCATTGGCAAACCAAGAACAGAAGCCCAGGCAGGAAGCATTTCTTCTTCGTAGCGGTGGCCAATTCCACCGGGGGTTTCGGTCGAGACTAATCCGTCGATGAGAACTTGCCAGAACGTTACAAAGGGGAACCAGCGCATTGTTGGCAGCACATCGCGGCCGAGCGGTTCACGAAGCCAGTCGGGTCGTCGCCAAGCGAGTGAATAGTCCCACCACACGATCGGGTCCGATGCGTGCTGTAGGAATACCACCCGGGGATGAAGCCACTGTCCGAGCGGTGCCCCAGATACCGACTCGTAGAGCTCTCTCGGGCGGGTAGCAAAGCGAATATGCCGACCGCCGTCAATAATGGGTGCGATCTCGGGAGAACCAGGGTCTCGGTTTTTGGTGATTTCCTGCCACATCGGAGTGAATCGAGGAGCGCCTGACCACACGGCTCCATCAATCTTCGACAGCATGTCTTCCACATCAAAAAACGCGCTCGTGCCACCAAAAGCGCCCAGTGATTCGCCTGCTACGTAGAACTTCGGGCGGTCGTCTTCCGGGAGTTTTTGCCATTCGCGATACACCCGATTGATCAAAGCTCGACCAGCTAGCGGGGCAGTGTCATGATCAGCCAACCAAGCATAAGGCGACGGCAAATCTGAATACTGCAGGCCAATCTGCGCACAATTGCCGAGAGTCAAGAATTCGACCGTGACCAGCGACCATTCCGGCGTCCATCCGGTGCCCGTGGTGGTGTAGACGACCAGATGGTCGCGTCGGAAAGCACCGGTGCGATGCATTTCTCGAATGATCAGCTCCGTCTGCGCCGCTAAGCTACGACCTCGCACGTGCCCCGCATAAATGCGTATCGGCTCCATGACCTCGCTGCGATCCCGCTTCGTCACCGCCGCGATATCGCGTGCCCGCGGACCATCCGCCACCACCGCGCGCCCCTGCGCACCCAACGCATGCCACGGCTCCAATGACCACGGACTTCCTGATCGCTGTGGCTCCCACGGCTGCTGACGTCCCGGCAGCAAACGCATATTCAGGTTGTGCGCATTGCGAGCCACCTTTGCGACGATCCTGCGAATCAACAACTTATCCACGGCCAACGCGACCGTAGTGCCAAGTACAACGCCGGAAATCACCGGCGCGAAGCCAGGGGGAAGCCACGGCCTAATGGACATCCGCAGGTTGTCATACACCCAATCAGCCGCGAAGGTGAGCCCTTGAGTTGTCAGGTAGGCGCTTGTCGCCGCCAGAGTACCGGTGAGCTGCGCTTTTGCGGATGAGGTACCGTCCAAACCGACGAGCGAACCAATTTCACGTTGCTGAGAAATCGACCGCGCCCACACCGCGATAGTGGTCGCAGCGATAGAGGAATGCCACGACACCGCGATGTTTCTTTCGACACGTGGCGGGGGCGCGAACCGCACCAATGAAGTAGCGCGCAACCTGCGATCCAATCGGCGAAAGCCGTACCCAACGGCTGTTCCGACCACATGCCCAGCGACTTGCGCAGTGAAAGTCACCACGGCTGTCGGCACCATTGATCGAGGCATCAGCGATGGCGAAAACGCAGCCCACGATGCTATTTCGGCGCCGATCAGGCCTGGATTGGCGGGAAAGCCTCGGTGGGGACGTCGAAAAGCAGCGACTCGGCTGGCAGCCGTGAGCGCACGCTGGAGGTTCATGACTTCATCTTGAAGAGAGTCCGAAAACTTTTCAAGGGAACCCGGTGCGAGCGTGGACCGTTGCGGTTGCGAGAAGTCAGCGAAGAACCCACAGTACGAGAGGTAAGACCCGAGATAGCTAGCTTGACCATCCGCGTTCGAACTCATGTGAACTCAAATGGAGATGAGACGTTCATGAAGGTATCCGTCGGAAACAAAATTGTGCTGATCGGTGCTGGCGATGTTGGCGTCGCCTACGCATACGCCCTGGTCAACCAGGGCACTTGTGACCACCTGGCAATCATTGACATTGATGAGAAGAAGACCGAAGGCAACGTCATGGATCTGAATCATGGCGTTGTGTGGGCTTCAAGCCGTACAAAAGTGACATCGGGAACATACGCTGACTGCGAAGACGCGGCGATCGTTGTGATCTGTGCCGGCGCTGCTCAGAAGCCTGGCGAAACACGTTTGCAGCTTGTGGACAAAAACATGAAGATCTTCCGTTCTATCGTCGGCGACGTCATGGCTAATGGGTTTGACGGAATCATCATCGTTGCCACCAATCCTGTTGACATCCTCACCTACGCCACCTGGAAGTTTTCTGGCCTGCCTGCAAACCGCGTCATTGGGTCGGGCACCATTTTGGACACCGCGCGCTTCCGCTACATGCTCGGCGAGTACTTCCAGGTCTCTCCGATGAGCGCACACGCGTACATCATCGGTGAACACGGCGACTCCGAGTTGCCGGTGTTGTCCAGCGCTACCGTAGCTGGAGTGAGCCTGGCACGACGGCTGGAGGAGAATCCTGAGCTTCGCGACGAGCTTGAGCAGATCTTCGTCCGAACTCGTGATGCTGCGTACGAAATCATCGATGCAAAGGGTTCCACGTCGTATGGCATCGGTATGGGACTGGCGCGTATTTCCCGAGCAATCCTGCAAAACCAGGAGGTGGCGTTACCGGTGTCGGCGCTGCTGCGCGGTGAGTATGGGCATAACGACATCTACGTCGGTACGCCAGCGATTGTGAATCGGCGCGGTATTCGTCGTGTCGTAGAGCTCGAGTTAAACGACCACGAGCGCGAGAAGTTTGATGCGTCGGTTGCTGCACTCCGCGAAGTTCAGGATCCGTTTTGGCAGGACAAAGTGAACAATGGGTGACAAAAACACGGAAAGTCATCTGTCCGGATGAACTTTCTGTCATCTCGACCCACAATGTGAAGTACTAAAAGTTACGTACGTAGGGAGAGTGCACCTCAATGTCGCATGACATCGCTCCGCTGATTGAACAGCTCGACGGATTGCTCGCTGAGCTCGATAAGACTGCCGAGGCTTCACAAGGTCAGCTGGAGGAGGTGCATCCAGAGCATCGTCGTCGTGCAGAGAACTTGGTGCATTACGCGCACCTGCGCACGATCGATATCCGCGACTTGCAGAATAAGCTGCACGATTTGGGCGTCACCAGCCTGACTACCGCTGAATCTGGTACTCGCGGGCGTTTGGTACTGGCCCGCAACGTATTGAAGCTGGCTAGTGGCCAGGAGTCAGATACCGACGTCGCTGCGATCATTGCTGATGACGAGGCAGCGGACGAAGCACTCGAAAACAACGCCGAAATGTTGTTCGGCGAAGAACGCGAAGGCGTTCCGGCGCGCATTATGGTGACCCTTCCGTCTGAGGCTGCGGACGATGCCGAGATGGTGCTCGGTTTCGCCGAGGCTGGCATGGACTTGGCTCGCATCAACTGTGCGCACGACGGCCCAGAAGTTTGGCGTCGCATGATCGACAATGTTGAAGCAGCTGCCGAGCAGGTTGGCCGCGACATTAAGGTGTCGATGGACCTGGCTGGTCCAAAGCTGCGCACCGGTGACATCGAACCTGGTCCAAGCGTTGGTCGTGCACGAGTCACCCGCGATGATGCTGGCACCGTGTTGACTCCTGCGAAGATCTGGCTGACTCCGCGTCAGGTCGATATGGGCGGCCCAGTCGATGCTGAAGATACGCATTCGGGTGAGCCAACCCGCGCGCTGACAGTTACGCCGCCACCTGCTGATTTGCCAGGTCGCCCAGCACTGCCACTGACGGTTGATGCTGGTTGGTTGCAGAGCCTGCACATCGGCTCGGAGATCACTTTCCACGACAATCGTTCTGCGAAGCGCCATTTCACCGTCACCCGTATTGAAGACGGTGGCGTACTGGCGGAAGGTCCACGCAACGCTTACGTCCTGGACGGCACCCTGCTGCGCTGTGACTACGAAAAGACCCGCGCAACTGGCATCCCACCAACGGTGCAGAAGCTTCGCTTCGAAGTTGGCGACGAGATGGTCCTCACCTCCGATCCAACTCCAACTGCAATCCCAGATCCTGGTTTCGCTCCACGCATCAATTGCTCTCTTACTGAAGCTCTTGAAGCGCTCCAGGTTGGGGAGCCAGTGCTTTTCGACGACGGCGCAATTGCAGCAGAAGTCATCGAAAAGGGAGAGTCTCCGTGCGGAGAGTTCCTGGATGCGCGTCTTCGCGTCACGCGTGCGAAGCCGGGCGGACAGAATCTGGCTGCGCACAAGGGCATCAACCTGCCACACACCGTTCTGCCGTTCCCATCCTTGACGGATGAGGATATCGAGCACCTGCGTTTCGTCGTGGAAAACGCCCACGTAGCTGCAGTGAGCTTCATTCGAACGGTTGACGATGTCGAGCAGGTGCTGGACGTTATCAACGGTATTGCGGAGGAGCACGAGAAGGCTGGTCAGCCTGAACTGGCAGAAAAGGCACGCAATGTGGGCATTGTGCTGAAGATCGAGACCATCCCAGCTTTCGAGAATTTGCCAAACCTGATGTTGACGGTGATGCGTCGTCGAAACGTTGGTTTGATGATTGCTCGTGGCGACCTCGCAGTGGAGCTCGGCTTCAACCGCATGGGTGAAGTTCCAGGTCAGATTCTGTCGCTGGCACAGGCTGCTGGCCTGCCAACCATTTTGGGTACCCAGGTGCTGGAGACCCTCGCCAAGGCTGGTTTGCCATCGCGCGCGGAGATCACCGACGCAGCGTTTGCCCTGCGTGCAGAGTGCGTCATGTTGAACAAGGGCCCTCACATTAACGACGCGATCAAGATTCTGGATAATCTGGCGAACAAGATGGGTCGTTCGCAGCGTAAGAACCGCATCATGTTGCGTCGTATCCGCAGCTGGGATGCGGAGTATCATCCAGAAAACACTATGAACTAGGTCCCCGACGGTGCGCAGGCCAAACACCATGTGCCGCCTGTGCAACGTATGGAGTAGAGCGAGGGCGCATGAATTGGCAGCAACCAGGCACCGGCTGGCCTCAGCCACACCCTGGTCTGATGTCTCCGGAGCAGTTGAATGCTCCGGTGCGTTTTCGCGCCCGAGCGGTAAGTAACTGGGCGGTTGCTGGTTTTGTGATGTTGGCGTTTGGCCTGGTCGCGCTGTCGCTTGGGTACACGGATCACACTTCGGATATTTTCAAGGCCAATATCTTCCGCGTCGTTTCTACGCTGTTCTTCGCCATTGCGGGTGTCTGTGCCGCGGTTGTGGGTGTGTTCGTGTGGATCACGTTGGCTGCCCTCAAACGCCGTGCGCAATATTGGCAGCCACCGCTGAACCGCGACTTCGTATCCATTTCGACGATGCATGTATGGCCAGTCCGCAACATCACCGGTCCGGTTGTTGCCCTCGCTGAAACTGGGGTTACCGGTTCTGCCCGATACGTGTGGTTCGCGACGTGCGCCCTATGGCCTTTGGGTCTGATCTGGGCAATCGTCGGTGATAGCGCGCTGACGAACTTTCAAAGCGGTGTCGTGCTGTGTCTCGCCTTTGCGACGACCGCCATCACTGCTCGAACCCTTGCGTTGGCGTTGGAGCCTGAGTCAGGTCGTCGTCAAGTAATGCTTGGGAGGCAAGCGCCACAGCCGGGCTTTTGGAGTCGTGGCATCATCGAGCCCGCTACTAGCGCAAAGGCGGAACTAACGATGGTGACGCCACCGTTGGATGACAGTATCGAGAAGTTGTTCATCAAGGAGACCGACTGATGCAGATTGTTGCGCATCGGGGAGCGTCGGGCACTTTTCCAGAGCACACGCTTGCAGCCTACGAAGAGGCAGTGCGACAAGGTGCGGACGGCGTTGAGTGCGATCTTCGACTGTCCGGTGATGGGCATTTGGTGTGTTTCCATGATCGCTTGCTGGATCGGACCACTAATGGGCGCGGGCCGATTGGGGCGATGCCGATTTCCAAGTTGCGGACGTTGAATGCTGGGACGGAAGAGGCACCACAGCCGATTCTTGAGTTCGAGACTTTCCTGGAGTTTGTGTCAGCGCATCCTGATTTGGGAGTGTTTATCGAGACAAAACACCCGGTCATGACTGGGCTGCGCACTGAGCGGAAGCTTCGGGAGCAGCTGAAGCACTTTGGCTTGGATACGGCTGAGCGGACCCATGTGATTAGTTTCTCTACTCGTTCGATGAGCGCAGTGGGAACGATGCTGCCGAAGCTGAATCGCATCCAGCTCGTTGATTCGCCCAGCCCTCGTACTGCTTTACGACGGTACCTCGGACGTCCAACGTCCATGGGTGTGGATATTGTGGGCGCTCGACGTGATCCAACTGGGGCAACGGGGTGGAAGAAGCCGTTGTATAGCTGGTTGGCGAAAACCGACACTGACGTGACCTTTGCACATGCCCGTGGTGTGCAGTGGCTGGCCACTGATTGGCCTGCAGAAGCTAGAGCAGTTCTTGATACGGCAAGATTGGAGCAGTCGGCTCCGGGTGCCGAAGCAAAGCGGAAACGCGCTGATGCAGGGGCTTTTGTGCCACGAAATGTGCCGCAGAGGTTGGGTCATGGCGCAGGTCTGAACGCGCCCAAGTAAGTTAGTTGGCGTGGGAAAGAAATCTCGTAAGAATCGTGCACATGATGTTCCTGAGGGCATGAGCCGTCGTCAGGCTAAGTTGGCTGCTCGCGCTGCTGAGCGAGCCCGTTTGGCTGGCAACCCTCGTCCGTTCGAAGGCTTTGCGGCTGAAGCTGATTTGGTTGCGTTGCGCGAGTTCGCGCCTTCTGTGGTTGTGCCTGTGAAGGTCACCGATTCGGATCGCAACATCTTCCTTTGCACCGTCCTTCCCGGTGGTATCGCTGCGTTGACGCGCGAGGATAAGGATGGCGTGACTGCTTTTGTCGCTATGCAGACCCAGGCTCGGTCTAACGACGCTGCAGCGGATTTGGCGCGTGCGTTGCTATGGGCTCGCGACGCTGAGCCTGGCCAGCAGCTTACTGGCGCTACTGATGGTGAGGCTGTCGAGTTGAGCGGTCTGCTCGCCGGCGTTTCGCCGGACGACATCGTCGTTCATCAGGACTTCGAATGGTGGCTGCCAGAGGGTATTGAGCGCACTCAATTGGTCGAGCAGAACCTCCGCGTGGCTAATGACTCGCTGTTGCCGTCTTACCGTTTGGACATTGATGTCGCTGGTGCCGTGTGGTGGATTGATCCGGGCGAGCGCGCGCATATTCGTTGGGTCCGCTTGGAAAAGGAGGCCGAGCTTCTCGACGCTCTGGCACGAGTCCACGCAGCTGACCACTTGACCATGGGCGAGGGGACCAAGTTCGCGGGTGTCTTCCGCGCCGATGGCGTGCTGGTTCCGGTATGGGACCTGGATAACACCAAGCCTTATGACTCGTGGAATGCAGCCATTGCGGACGCTGACAAACGCATCAAGGATGCACTTGCTGTCACCGAACCATTGACTGCGGAAGAGCGTAAGTCCCGCGAAACCATCGTGTCCCGCCAGGTCACGCTGCGCTAAGTCTTTTAGCGCAAGTCCTTGAAGAACTGTTCTGTTTGATTTTCATCCCAGAGCAAGACATTTCCTGCGTAATCGGTGTCCATCGTGCCGGCGGTGGGCACCGTGAGTGATTCTGTGCCCATGGCCAGTCGTGCCATGAGCCAGCCGAGGTTCCACGAGTGGTCTTTTTCGCTAACAGTCAGCGAATTAACGCCTGCGTTGGCGAGGCGAATCGTGCGGTACGGGTTCAACAGCACCCATGGCGACGACACTCGTTTCATGAGCGCCCCCATGAATTCGCGCTGCCTGCCAACGCGGTCTAAGTCACCCTGCGCCGTTGCACGCGTGCGGACATAGCCGAGCGCATTCTTGCCATCAAACTTCTGGCATCCAGCCTGGATATCAAGCCCAGCTAGGGGATCTTGAATTGCCTCAGGAGGACACATTTCGATGCCTCCAGCTGCATCAACGATGCCGGCGAAACCGCCGAAACCAATTTCTGCGTAATGGTCGATGCGCACGCCGGTGGACTTTTCGACGGTGTCCGTCAGCAACTCCGGCCCACCCAACGAAAATGCCGCGTTGATCTTGTCTGTGCCATGCCCCGGGATTTCGACAAAAGAGTCGCGGGGGATACTCACTAGTTTTGCCTTACCCACGACTGGGATATGGGCAATCATGATGGTGTCGGTTCGCTGGCCGAAATCACCGGCGCCGGTGGAGAGCTCTGCGGCCTGTTCGTCGGTAAGTCCAGCGCGTGAGTCTGAACCAACCAGAAGCCAGTTGGTAGCAATGGAACGGCCGGGGCGGTCAGCGAGGTTGTCGAAGACCGTCGTGCGGTTCAGGGACAGCTCGACGAAGATCAACCCGCCCGCAATGAAGAGCAGGAGTGCGAGGAAGGCTGCACGTAGTGCTCGGCGGACGCTAAATGGGCGACCATTGCGTCCGCGTGGGAGACGCATGCTGTGGGCGCGGTCGCGAAGTGACGCGCGTGCCGACCCTACGCCAGCACCTCGGGAATCACGGGAACTACTTGCCCGTCGACCTGAAGTCTGCGCCGAACCAGCATCGTGAACGGCTCGGTTGGGGTCATAGTCGCGTGGAGGAAAGCGCGGATCATCCTGATTGCGATAGAGCGGCGCTTGCTCGATTCGTGTGTGTTGCGCTTCAGATCGGTGCGGCGACTCGGATCGACGCTGCGGCTCTCCACGGCGCGTTGGCTCTGGGCGATGGCGCGGTTCTACATGCTGGCGACGAGGATCTGCTTCTCGATGCTGCGCCGGACGTTGCGCCGGAAACTGACCACCGCGAGAACCCGCGGAGCGCGCGGAGCGTTCAGCGCGTGAAGACTGCGCTGGTGGCTGACTTTGCGCTGGACGTTGGGGGCGCTGGCTCTGAGCCGGTTGGCGACGCCTGATCGGCCGCCCGTACCTATCTAGTAGCGGTCGACCGTCAGACCCCCGCACGAAGTCGCCGTCGGCGCTGGAGCTGCGCGGCGGACGTGGGTTTCGGGGCATGTCGTTACCGTCCATAGGTGTAAAGGATAGAAGATGCGAGCATAAACACCTACACGAACAATGTTGCCGTTCGATGAGGTCGACCGGCCTGCGCAAGCGACCAGACAGCAATCGCGACTCACGAGCCCCAACCCAGCGCATTACCTCAGCATTTTCACTGGCATATCCTGAATACATGGAGAACTCGCAGTTCGGCTCGGCCACAAACCGGAACTCAGCCACCGCCCCTGCTCGCTATTCGCGTGTGAAAGAACCCGCTGTGCACGTGAAATCGCACCGTGGCGCACCGCGTGGCTTCTTTCAATGTGAAGCTGCTGGTCTGCGTTGGCTCAAAGAAGCCGAACCAGCAGGGGGAGCTCGCGTGGTCGATGTGGTCAGCATTGGTCGGACTGAATTGACTTTGAACCGAATTGTGAAGTCAGAAGCTACCGCGCGAAAAGCAGAGAAGTTCGGTGCAGCGCTTGCGATTACCCACGACGCAGGAGCTGCAGCGTGGGGCAGTCCACCTGATGGTTGGGATGGTCCGGGGTTCTTTGGCCCTCTCGATGACCCGCACCCAATGTCTCTAAAACCACGCACCACCTTCGGCGAGTACTGGGCGAACGACCGTCTTCGTCCGGCGCTGGCACAGCTGCGTTCGGAGTACACAACGCGGGAACTGGCCACCTTCGATCGGCTTCTCGAACGCCTACATGACGGTGATTTCGATACCGATGATTCACCAGCTCGTGTTCATGGTGACTTGTGGTGGGGCAACGTGATGTGGGACGAGGAGGGAGCAATCCTCATTGACCCGGCAGCTCATGGCGGGCATCGAGAAGAAGACCTCGCGCTCCTGGGGCTGTTCGGCATGCCTCACTTGGACCGGATCTACGCAGCGTACGAAGAAGTGCACCCGCTTCCAGGTCGTGAGGAGCGCGCGCCGCTTCATCGTCTTTACGCGGTCCTGATGCACGCGATTCTCTTTCGTGGCAAGTATGCGGAGCAGGCATACGATATCGCCAAGAAGTACGCCTAACCACCTCAAACAGCGGTCAGCATCCAGGTACCGTTGTTGACATGTACCGCAACAGAGAATTGATCTACCTGGTCGCGCCCACCGGGCTGCCAAACTTCGGTGACGAGTTTATCGCCGCAGCCTGGTTGCGAACTCTTGCGCGCCGACGCCCCTCGGCGAGGGTCATTCTCGATTGCCGCACACCCGGTTCCGTCGCGGTCCTCCATGCGGGTTTGCATCCAAATCTCACCGTCACCGATACGCTGTTTCGGCTTTGCGACGAAGCTCGTCGTGAAGCAGATCCGCAATCCGCTCACTTCGACGAGGTCGTACGGATCGCGGAAGAGGGCATGCGGAATCCGGAAGCAGTGCCGCATTTGGAAAGCGGTTTGCGGTTGGCGCAGGCCGCAGACGTGGTGCACGTGTTGGGTGGCGGTTGGTTCAACGATATGTGGCCAGAACACGCGGGAGTGGTGGCGGCAGCGTCGGTGGCTGGTGAGTCGGAGGCGTTACGAGTGATGACCGGTATCGGCCTCTTGCCCGGGGCCGAGACTGCGAAGCGATTGCGGGAGGTTTGGCCGAGGTTCGACCGGATTGATCTCAGAGATGAGGGGTCGACGGAGCTCGTTAAGCAGTATGTTGGCGAATCCTTGGCTGAGCGCTGTGCCGTCACTTGCACGGGCGATGATGCGTGGACAGTTCTCGGCGGTGCAGATTTGGAGGACAACGGACTCGGATTTGGTACTGAAGCTGCACGTGAGCGCAATGTCGTGGTGTGTTTGCAGTCGGATCTGTTGAAAGAATCGGCAGCCGAGGCAGAGTCGGATCCAGTTACAGATCTGGCGCTGGCGACGATTCGGATTCTGCAATCGTGGGGCGTGCGCGGCTCGGATATTGCTGTGGTGGAGGCGATCCCAGAGGTTGACAGTTTGGTGTGGACTCGGGTGGCTGAGCTTGCTCGGGAGCACGCACCGGAACTTGTCGACGATGTCCTGATGGTCCGCTTCTTCGAACTGTGGAATCACGGCCTGCCAGTAAGAGCGGGACAAAAGTGGCTGAGCACGAGGTTCCATCCACATTTGATTGCTGCTGCGCGTGGAGCGCATGGCGTGGCATTGGATGCTCATGTGGAGAATTACTACACCGTGAAGCACGGTTTGGTGACGGCAGCGGGTAGCCAGTGGACCGTGGCCGACCCTTATGCCGAGGCTGAAACTAACATCATGCCGGGGCAAGGAATGTCAGCTGAAGCGGTGGAGCGCGCTCGCGAGCTTAAGTTGGCGACCATCGATGCGGTGTATCCGATGTCTCGGGTCCAGGAAAAGACACTCAATACGGCAGTTCGTGCGAGGCGACTGGCGCGCCGGGCACTCACCCGACGCTAGGGTTCGTCGCGACCTAACGCCGTGCCACTTCCAAACTCGCCGCAACCTCCAGCAATTCCTTTTCGCCAACGCGCACCGCGCCAAGGTGGATGCTGGTCGGATGGCGTTTACTGCCGATGCCAAAAGCATCATCGGTGACGTCAAACGGCATCGAAAGCCCCGCCCAACCGGTGAGGTTCCACAGCGATAGCCACGGGGTCCATTCGGTTTGGGAGGCGAAGTTGCGTTCGGGGGTCATCGTCGCAAAGTGCTCGATTGTTGGTGGATCGAACGCGAGCGTTGGCGTCAGCACGATGTCGATGTCCCAGCGCGCCGCGACTTTCGGGCCGAGCTCTTCGCGCTGGCGTTGGAACTGCATGACCTGAGCCTTCTCCAGTTTGTAGCCACGCTGGCGAATCCACCGCACCATTTGCGAATACTCGCGGCCGGGCAGTTTCGACGCGAAGTACGACATGATGTCGCCGAAAATCTGGAAGTAGTCCGGCCACGCGGGATCGTACGGCGAACCGACCTCCACCACCTCATAGCCCGCATCTGACAAAACATCCGCAGCTGCCCACGCCGCTGCACGCCAATGCGGAACAACTTCCGTAGCTGCATGGAAAGGTTCCACGGTCACACCGATTCGCAAAGGCTGCTTCGCGGGGTCTTGCTTTGCGACGAATCCCCACTCACTGTTCTCCCACGGGGAGGGGACGCCGGACAGGAGGGCAGCGTCGTCAAGTGAGCGGGTGAGAAAACCGTTGGCGGCGAGACGACCGCCGTGGATATTGTGGGCGGGTTTGAGCCCGTAGATACCGGTGCATGCTGCCGGGATACGGAGCGAGCCACCACCATCGGAGCCGAGGGCTGCTGGGACCAGCTCGCGGGCGACTGCTACCGCCGAGCCACCGGAGGATCCGCCAGGGGTATGGCCAGGGCGGAGCGGATTGTCGGGTGCGGGCAAGTCGATGGGTTCGGTGTACGCGGTGAGACCCATTTCAGACGTGTGTGTGGTCGCTGGGATGACGACGCCACGGTTCAGCACCTCAGCGATGGGATCAGATGTCGCTTCGGGAGTATGCGTCAGCCTGGCAGAACCGAGCGTGCACGGGACATCCTTGATTTGAAAGAGATCCTTCGTCGCCAAGGGAAGTCCGAGCAGGTCTCCCTCCCGAATGTTGCCATCTGCAATTGCACGCGCTCGGTTAAGCGCGAGCTGTGGTGTCAGTGTTGCTACCCCAGTGTGTTCTTGCGGACCGTCGAGTTTCTGCAACACGTTCGCCGCGATTTCGGTGGGGGAAGCGCTGCCGGAAGCGATCGCCGCGACGATCTCGCGAGCACTCGTGGGGTAGGACATGAATAAGCAGTGTAGCCGGAACCACACTTGGCGCTTTAGGCTCTAAGTCATGACCACCGTGACGTACCTAGGACCAGCCGGCACATTCACTGAGGAAGCGCTCCTCGACATGGCTCGGCGCGGCGAGATTGATCCGACTGGCCCAGAGGCTGTGGAGACTGTGCCCGTCGATACGCCGAATGCAGCGTTGGCAGCAGTTCGCCGTGGTGAGGCGGACTACGCCTGCATCGCTATTGAAAACAGTGTTGATGGGCCAGTGACACCAGCGTTCGATGCGCTGACGGAAGGTTCGGAACTGCAGATTTACCGAGAAACAGAGATTGGGATTGTCTTTTCCATCCTGGTCCGTCCGGGTACGAAGCTGGAGGATGTGAAGTCGTTCACGACTCATCCGGTCGCGCACCCGCAGGTGAAGCAGTGGCTGGACGACAACTTGCCAGGTGTCGATGTGTACCACGCCAAGTCCAACGCAGCGGCTGCCCATTTGGTTGCCGACGGCAGTCACGACGCCTGTGCCGCCCCAGCTCGTGCTGGTGAGTTGCTGGGCCTGGAACCGCTTGCCGACGGTGTCGCCGATGTTCGCGGTGCCCGCACCCGCTTCGTTCTCGTGGGCCGTCCTGGTGTGCCGACTCCTCGGACAGGCATTGATCGCACCTCGGTGTCGTTCACACTTCCAGATGTGCCGGGTTCGCTGATGCGTGCCATGAATGAGTTTGCGGTGCGTGACGTGAATCTGTCGCGTATCGAGTCGCGACCTACCCGCCAAATGATGGGGCAATACCGCTTCTACATTGACTTGGCCGGACACCTCGACGATCCGCAGCTCGGGAGTGCGCTCGCCGCGCTTTATGGGCATGCTGAGAACGTCCGGTTCTTGGGTTCGTGGCCTGCAGCGCATGGCACTGCAACTGCTGAGACCGCTCCACCTGACATTTCCGCAAGTCTTGCTTGGGTATCGGGCCTGAAGGAAGGTAAACGACCATGACGCATCCGCAGAACGAGTACGACGGTAGCTTTTCCACCGGTGGCGATGGTTCTTTTGAGACGGCCGTCGGCACGAGTCCACGCGACAAGTCCGCAGCTCACCCTGAGCTGAGTCGTGTGATTCTCATTCGCCACGGCCAAACCCATGCGAATATTCGCAAGATTCTGGATACCCAGCTTCCGGGTGCTCCGCTTACCGACGAAGGTGTTGCCCAGGCACGTCGCCTCGGTAGGGTGCTGTTGCCGTCGTGGGGGCGGATGAGCGAGGTTGTGACATCGCATGCGTTGCGTGCTCGACAGACGGGTGCAGGCGCAGTAGCTGGCTTGCACAGGCTGGCGGGGCCAGGTGTGCGTCTGCGCCACATGGATGGCTTGCATGAAGTCAACGCTGGCGACTGGGAGGGGCGCAGCGACTTTGAGGCACACCGCCAGTTCCTCGACGTGTTCCGTAGCTGGAGTCACGGAGATATCGATCGTTCGACTCCGAATGGGGAATCCGCTCTTGACGTGCTGGAACGCTATCTGCCAGCACTAGAAACGTTGGTTGAAAACAACATTGTTTCTCCACTTCTTGCTGGTAAGTCTGCAGATACCAGTGGAGTTGCAGGTGGCGATAGCGCAGATACTGAGGTCGCGCAGGCAGACGATGCACAGAACGTCGAAGGGCGCGATGTGGCTGTCGTGACGCACGGCGCTGTGATGCGAGTTGTTGCCGCGCACCTGACAGGACTGTCTGGAGAATTCATTGTGCACAACCCGTTGGCGAACGCTTCTCGCGTAGAAATCGCCCGCACGATTCAGCCTGCCGATGCTCATCGGGCTAGCAATCTCGTCGTTCCTGGAGAGTGGAAGCTGGTTCGCTGGGGAGATCTAGTTGGCTCGGCATTGGAGCAAGAACTGGGCAGGTACTAGCGCACTCGCGAGTTGCTTAGCCGTAGCCCAGCCGGTCGAGGTCCTCTTCATCAAGACCAAAAAAGTGCCCAATTTCGTGCAACAACGTGACCCGAATCTGCTCGATCAGCGCTTCTTCTGAGTGACTAATCGAGCACAACATGTCGCGGTACAACGTGATGCAGTCCGGTGGCCCCCAGTGGTTGGCTTGGCGCTTCGTTAACGGCACACCCTCGTAAAGCCCGAGCAGCGTGGGAACCTGCGGATGCCGAGGCTGCACTTGGATCACAACATTTCCCAGCTGATGCAGAAATTGGTGGGGAATGCGATCGATGGCTTCGTCGACAAGCTGATCGAACCGTTCCTCGCTCACCGCAACCATGCGACTAGCCCCCAGGAGTTCCTGCGGCGTTCGGGTTAATTGGGTTGCGTGGCGGAGGAGCGATAGGAGCGTATCCGTCAATGGTGAAGGACTCGTTAGCCTTGCCAGCGAGCGTGGAGAAACCACCGGAGCCGTTGTCCTTCACCAACCAGCAATTGGTGCTGTGGGAACCAGCAGCGTACGAATCCTCTGGAATGGTGATCCAGAAAGGCACGAGGGTGGACTGATAAAGCGCCTCATCGCCCCCCACATAGTCCATGGCCATCTGGGTGCACTGCTGTGCCAGAGCATCATTCTGCTCTTGCGCGGTAGGAGTCACACCTGGGAATACCGTCTGCAAATCAACAATTCCGACGGATTCCATGAAGTGGTTACTAGCGCAATCGGTTGGGACCAGGCCACCATTGGCATCCGTGGTGGCACATGTACCGACCTCGAAGGTGCGAGACTGGTCAGTTTCAGCAGCAGGTCCGGCGATCTTCGCATCCTGGCCCTCTGGAGCAGACGGCTGCACGCCACACAGCAACGTGCGATCGCCCTCATCCCACTTCGCCTGCGGAGGAATGATTGGTGCCGACAAGAAACGACCACGCTGGTCGAACTTGCCGTCCATGTACTTGGTGACTTCCTTCTCACACACGCCATCGCGGAGCTGCACCAACGAATCTTCGGTCGGGTAATCAGCCTTCAGACCAAACTGGCCACGCCACGCTTCGGTGTTACGCAGGTCTAGGCGAGAAGCAACCTCGAAGTTGTGAGGCTCCGCGCAATCCACAATGCGGAAGTTGTTGATCGACTGCGTCTCCTGGTTGACATCCCACGTCAGGCAGTCGCCAGGCTTCGCCTTGGTAAACGCCACGATCTCGACAGGGACCTTCGATGATGTCGTGGTGGACTCGGAACCCGACTTCTCTTTGTCCTTGCCCTTTGTTGCCTGCCGCTGAGCGACTTTGTCCGGCGAGCCAGGGATATCAAAATCCGTTGGGTGCTCATACGCAAATGCCACACCGCTGCCACCGACAAGCATCGCAGTGGTGAGAACGCGCATGCCCCAGCCACCGCGCACGCTATTGCGGAATCGTTTTGAGCCTTGTGTCTGTCCCATGATGCTCCCCATTGTGCTACATGACAGCCAACATTCCAGCACCCATTACAATTCCATCCATGATCAGTTGGCCCGCCTATGCCTCGATGATGGGCATGCACCTCGTTGGCATGTCCACACCAGGCCCAGACATTCTCATGATTCTGCGCTTGGCGACGAAGTCCCGAAAACACGCTTTAGCAGCAGTAATGGGGATTTCTACCGGATCTCTACTGTGGATTTCGCTGACTGTTTTTGGCGTGGCAGCGGTACTGGCAGCAACCCCTTCCGCGATGGGCGCGATCCAAACATTGGGTGGTGCCTATTTGGGGTACATGGCGTGGAAGATGTTGTCGACGGGGTTCATTTCGATGCGCCAGATGCAAGCTGGCGCTGACCCGTCTGTCATTGCCGGCTCAGGCCAGTTGAGCCCACTGCGGAGTACCTTTTGGCAAGGCATGCTCACCAACTTGTCGAATCCGAAGATCGTGCTGTTCTTCACTGCTGTGCTGACACAATTCATCCCAGTCGGCGCCCCATTGTGGGATCTGATGTTCGTCGCAGTCTCGCTGCTGCTGTTCCAGATCTTCTACTTTTCGATGGTGGCGATATTGGTTTCCACGGAAGCCGTCGTAAAGCGAATGGTGAATGCGGGACCGTACATTGATATGGGTGCTGGCGTGATATTTGCCGTGATGAGCGTGATTTTTGTGGTCGAGGGAATCACCACTTTGGTGTAGACACGCTCGCTAGCCCTGGCTTTAGAAGAAATAAGGATTATGGCCAGGTAACGTTAGGGATCGTGATCGATCTTAAATTCCTCCGAGAAAATCCTGACGTCGTGCGTGAATCGCAGCGAACCCGAGGCGAGGATCCGGCACTGGTAGACCAGCTGCTGGAAGCCGACGCAACCCGCCGCGATTCCATTGCCAAGGCTGATGCTCTGCGCTCAGAGCAGAAGGGCTTCGGCAAGAAGATTGGCCAGGCATCGAAGGAAGAGCGACCTGCTCTGCTTGAAGAAGCGAAGGGTCTGTCCGACCAGGTTAAGGCTGCGGAAGTGCAGCAGCGCAACTCTGAAAACAAGGTCGAAGAGCTGCAGATGAAGCTCGGCAACATCGTTCTCGGCGCCCCAGCTGGTGGCGAAGATGACTTCGTCGTGTTGGAGCATGTGGGCGAGGTGCCAGAATTTGATTTCGAACCGAAGGATCACCTGGATCTTGGTGAATCGCTTGGTTTGATCGACATGGAACGTGGCGCGAAGGTATCCGGCGCACGCTTCTACTTCCTCACTGGCTTCGGCGCTATGCTGCAGCTGGGAATGCTGAACTTGGCTGCTCAGAAGGCCATCGAGAACGGCTTCCAGCTAATGATTCCGCCAGTACTGGTTCGTCCAGACACCATGCGCGGTACCGGCTTCCTCGGGGAGCACTCGGACGAGATCTACTACCTCGAAGAGGACGATCTGTACCTGGTCGGCACCTCCGAAGTAGCGCTGGCTGGCTACCACTCCAACGAGATCATTGATCTGAAGGATGGGCCACGTCGTTACGCTGGTTGGTCGTCGTGCTTCCGTCGTGAAGCTGGTTCTTATGGCAAGGACACCCGCGGTATTTTGCGTGTGCACCAGTTCGACAAGCTGGAGATGTTCTCCTACTGCAAGCCTGAAGAGGCAGAGGCAGAGCACCAGCGTTTGCTCAAGATGGAACGCGACATGCTCGCAGCTGTCGAAGTTCCGTACCGCATTATCGATGTTGCTGGTGGCGACTTGGGTTCATCTGCTGCTCGTAAGTTCGATACTGAAGCCTGGGTGCCGTCTCAGAACACGTACCGTGAGCTGACGTCGACATCCAACTGCACCACCTTCCAGGCCCGTCGTTTGATGACTCGTTACCGCGACGAAAATGGCAAGTCCCAGTACTGTGCAACTCTGAATGGCACGTTGGCAACGACTCGTTGGCTCGTGGCAATCCTGGAGAACCATCAGCAGGCAGATGGGTCTGTTGTTGTTCCAGAGGCACTGCGTCCATTTGTTGGTCGCGATGTACTGACCCCAGTGAAGTAACCAGCGGTAATAGGCACGCGTAGTTAGCGGCAGCAAGCGGCGGAGGAATCGTTATGTCAGAGCGAGCACAGAAGTTTGGCCCGTACAAGGTCATACGTGGTTTCAAGGTGCCAACGTCGTTTGAACCGGCACCTGATACGAAGGAAGCCAAAGAGTGGTTCTACGGTGGCATGATCTTGCCTTTCGCCGTGAATTACCTGCGGTTCCAGGGTCTTGACATGACGGTCGAGGGCGCCGAGAAGATCCCCACGACGGGTGGCGCAATCATCGTGTCCAATCACACGGGATACTTCGACTTTGTCTACGACGGCATCCCGGCGTTCCTGAACGGCAAGCGCCTGGTGCGCTTCATGTCCAAGCAGGAGATCTTCGACAACAAGATCGCAGGTCCGCTCATGCGGTTGATGAAGCACATTCCCGTCGACCGTTTCGCAGGTCGCGGTGCTTACGAAGAAGCCGTTCGTCGCCTGAAGGATGGCGCTCTCGTTGGGTTGTTCCCAGAGGCGACCATTTCCCGATCATTCGAGCTGAAGTCTTTCAAGACCGGCGCGGTGCGCATGGCTAATGAGGCGGGTGTGCCGGTTATCCCTATCGTCATGTTTGGCTCGCAGCGCGTCTGGACCAAGGGACATAAGAAGCACCTTGGTCGCGTCAAGGTTCCGGTATGGCTCCGTGTCTGTGACCCGGTCATCCCAACCGATGACATTGCTGATACGAATGACCGGCTTCATGCCGAAATGGAGAAGCAGCTCGACCAGCTGAAGGCTGACTACCTTGCCCGGTATGGCACTGAGCCTGGTGCGTATTGGTTGCCTGCGAAGCTCGGTGGTAGTGCGCCAACGCTGGAGGAAGCCAACGAAATTGATGCGCAGGTGCTGGAAGAGCGTCGCGCCAAGCGTGAGGCACGAAAGGCAGCGGAGGCAGAAAAGGCTTCGAAGAAGGAATCTCGTAAGTCTGGGCTTTCAGCAGCGCGAAAGAAAGTTCAGTTTGCGACTGCGCCACTTGCGAACGTCGTGAAGAAGGCAAAGAAGTCAGAGCCAGCACAATCGCCACAGCCGCCCATCAAGGGTGACAATGCCGACGTCTGATTCTCTCCCACCTCTTTTCGTGGCGTCGGATATCGATGGCACGTTTCTTGATTCACGGGAACGCGTTTCCCCACGTCTGCGGGCTGTTGTTGCACGAATGTTGCGCCGAGGCGTGCCGTTGTCGCTTGCCACGGGCAGGCCACCACGTTGGTTGTATCCGGTGCTAGAGCAAATTCCGGTCCGGCCATTATGTGTGTGCGCCAACGGCGCCATTATTTATGACTCGGCGACAGACACAATTGTCCACACCAAGACTTTGACGCCAGAAGTGCAGCGAATGGTCGTGGATATTGCTCGCGAAGCTCTTGCAGAACATGGAGGAGTAGGCGTTGCGGTGGAGCGCGCCGGGCGGTCAGCGAAAGACCCAGCCTCTGAGCTTTTTGTGGTGTCGCCGTCGTACGATCACGCCTGGATTTCCACGGAGCATGGCACCGTCGATGAAGACATCGTACTGAGCGTCCCGTGCACCAAACTTCTCCTACGCAACGAAGCATTGAGCAGTGCGATGATGTTTGAGATCGTCGCAAAGCATATTCCGACTGAGCTCGCGCACGTGACATATTCGATGTCCGAGGGATTGCTGGAAGTTTCCGCGCCTGGTGTGACCAAGCGTGGGGGAGTGCAGGAGTTGGCTGGTCTGGTTGGGGCTGGGTCTGACGACGTCGTGTGCTTTGGCGATATGCCCAACGATATTGAGATGCTGCAGTGGGCAGGGCTCGGTGTCGCGATGGGTAATGCCGCGGCCAAGGTGAAGGCCGCCGCGAATGAAGTCACCGCGACGAACGATGACGATGGCGTTGCGGCAGTTTTGGAGCGGTGGTTTTAGGCGGAGCTTCCGCTTCGGGCCTAGCCCCGGGGAACGAACAGTGCGGACGATCCGACTTGGACAAAGTCAGTAGCGTCGAGAAAGCCGGACAGGCGACCTGGTTCATCGAGTCCGTAGTTCACGCCTTGGAATTCGGCAGTGCCAGAAAGCTCGATGGTGTCGAGGCTCGTGACATCAAGGTCGGCACACTCGATATTCACACCTAGATACAGTTGCGGCTCCAGACCAATGGGAGCGTTCTCGAAGAGGTGCCCAAACCACGCAGCCTTTACTGGCTGAAAATCGGCTGCAGTAGGGATGCATTCAGTGAAATCGTCTTCGTTGTCCATGGAGCACCTTTCCAGTTTGTCGATATGAAAAGTCTACGTGGCATCGAACGCGCCGTAGAAGAAGTGCTACGGAAGAACCAGTACAGAAGAGCCCGCACAAAACTACCCGCAAAGAAAAACGGCCTACATCGTGGCTTTCGCTCGATGTAGGCCGTCGGATTGGCCAGCTGTTGAACTCAGCTCAACAACGCTATAGCTCGTTTATCGCTTCTGAACGTCAACCTTGCCGGTCTTCGTATTCCAGGTGATGGTTCCGTTCTGGAACTCAGCGGTAGCGATATCGCCCTCGATGGTCTGTGATGCAACTGGTGCGCCGAGCTCGCCGATCTCGAAGCCCTGGTTTGCCCATGCTTCTGCAACTTCGCCCCAGATTGCGTTGGTGCCGGTTTCTGGCGACGAAGTAATCAGGCCCTTGTCGAACTTCACGTAGCTCAACGTGTCAGTGTTGCCGGAGTCGGTTGGCAGGGTAGCGCCGGTCTGCACGCCGGATTCCACCTGGCCAAGTGCATCCTGGCCGTATGCGGCGACGATGCGGTTCCACTCTTCAGCGAGGTTGTTCTTCTCGTTGATGTCGAGCAGCTTCTCTACAAGGATTGGCAGATCATCGACCGATGGGCCGTTCTGGATAGACATGCCGACCGATTCGAGGATTGCATCGGCAGACTGTGCCAGGCCTGGCGCGCCGAGCAGACCCAGCGCCGATGCGAGCATCGAACGTGCACCGGTGATTGCCTGCGCAGCATTCGCCTTGTCCTGCTCGGTGAGCTGTGGCGAGCCAGCAGTCGCATCGTCAGCAGTGCCGTCCGTACCTGGCTCAGCCGGGGCGGTTGGCTCGGTTGGTTCGGTGCCTGGGAGCTCGGTTGGCTCATCCGTCTGCGTGGAGCTTGGGACTGCGCTTGCCGACGACGACGTCGACTCAGCAGCCTTGCTCGAGGTGGATTCAGACTTCTTCGAGGTGGACGAAGCAGCGGATTCGGTAGACGTGGTCGCCTTCGACGAGGTGGACTTCGAAGGTGCTGCAGACGAAGACGTGGTCTTTGAGGATGTAGCCTTCGACGAGGTGGTCTTCGAGGAAGACGTGGTAGATGGCGCAGCCGAGGACGACGTGGTCGAGCCGTCCTTGTCAACGACGAGGTCCGGGCTGCCTTCCTTGCCTTCGTTGTCTACCTTGCCGCTGGTCAACGTGTCGTACTTCTTCTTCGCGATCGAGCGAATATTGCCCATCTGAGCGAAACCTGCGTCACCTGGGCACGTCGTGTAGCCGGTGTCGCGGTGGGCGAAGATTGCTGGCAGGTTTGCGGTCTGGCCTGCAGCGTACTTAGCGCCGGAGAAGCCGGAGCTGGTCAGTTGAATCTTGCTGGTTGGGTCGACACCGCCGACCTTCATGCGCCAGCCGATCATGTTGCCGACAGAGTTGATCATGGCCTGGGAAGGCTGGACGGACGAGTAATCACCCATCATTGAGATGCCGAACGTGCCCTGGTTAAAGCCACCAGCGTGTGCACCCTGGACATTCTTGTCGAGTCCGCCGTAGCGACCTTCGTAGATATTGCCGTACTTATCGACGAGCGCGTTGTATCCCACATCGCACCAACCCAAGGTCTGGCCGTGGTAGGCGTAAATGCCGCGGACGATGCCCGCAGCCTGTGCCTCGGAGTAGTTGTTCGAACCAGCGGTGTGGTGAACAGTCGTGCCCTTCAGCTTCGCGTCGTAGGAAGCGCCCTGGCAGCGCTTGGACTCGTCAGCACCCCAGCCTGCGCGGGTGATGACCTTTGGCATGCCGGTAGCGTTCTTGGCATCAACGATTGGGTCAATGCCACCTGCTGGAGCATTGCCATCAATGAAGACAGCATTGACCTGTTCCATTGGCTTCTCATCGACTACTGGTTCAATGTTTGCCCAGTCGTCGAGAGAGACCTTTGGCTTGTCGGTCTTGGTGGTCGCTGGCTTGTCAGCCCTGTCAGCCGTGTCTGCTTCTGGTGCAGCGCCGGTGCCTGCCTCAGAACGAGCCTCAGCGTCGTCGGCAGCGTCAGCGTTGGATGCTGCGTTGGAAGCGACGTCGTTAAGCGCAGAGTTAACGGACTCGGAAGCGGTTGCTGCGGCGTTGGTCAAGGACTTGATCAGAGCATCTGCCTGATCCTTGTCGAGATCTTCGATGCCCTTGATGTTCTTCGCCTCATCTGCGGCAGCCTGTCCGAAGACATCGAGGCCGTGCGTCGAAACCTGAACAGCCTTCGTCGGCTCGACGTAGATGAGCTCGGTGCCGTTCAGGCCGTTGCCCTGGTCGCCGGCTGGGTACTGTGGCTCGGCCGCGTACCACTCGGACCAGGAACCGTCTTCACGCTGTGCGCGGAAGAAGCTCGCGACATCCGCGCTTCCGGTCCAGGTGAGGGCGAACATGGAGAACTCTTCGTCACGACGAAGCTCCTTCACGACACCACGGTTCGGATGTAGGTCGTCCGCCACAGACTGCGTTGCGATAGCGGCATCGTCAACGAGGACAGATGCGCCATCGGACAATGGCATCTCGTTCACCATTGCGTTGACGGGACCGGTTCCTTCGCCCTCCACCATGTCAATGGTCGCGTTGCCACCGATGGCGACGAGCGGGGCTGCGAGCAAAGCCGCGACCGCGCCGAAGATAAGCGGGCGTCGCGCACTTACGCTGGTGCTGATGCGTCGTCGATTCAGCAAGATATCGCTCCAAATTGTTGATGTACAGGTGTACTGCATTTAGCCCATCGAGAAACTGCCCGTTAGGCAACGAAAAGCCACCTCAACACGGGCAGTACAAGTGCTACCTGCGGTTTTGGCGGGGAATTTCCTGATAGTTAAATGAGTAATCAGGTACGAATGTTACCAAAGTGATGCCACGTGTCCAGTGATGATGGGCGTGTCGGGTGTGGTTTATGTGACTGATGTTAATTAAGTGTTTGTGTGGGCGGGGTGCGCTTGCTGTGCTTCTGGGGGCGCGTGGCGGGCTGCTAGAGCGTCAGAAGTGCGCGAGTAGGCGAGCAGTTGCCACTGACCCGAATGACTTATGACCGTGCTGGCAACAATTAAGGCCAAAAACGGCAGGAATTGTTGCCAGCACGGTCATAAGTGGGGAAGTAGTAGTGGTGGAGCTAATAGGCTCGCGAGGGTCCTCGGGCAAACGCCTCATTTATAGAGCGAAACCCTGAAGTGACCCATTACCGAGGTGAAATTCCCAGTGAATCAGCGAACTTCTGGAACTCAGGCCCGAAATCCGAAGCGAACTGGCGAGCTGCGTCGTTGACTGCGGTGTTGTTGCTTACCTGCGGGGAACCAGCATTAGGTGATCCATCTGCAACCTGATCGCCAACGGTGCCGCTGCCTGGGGAGCGCTGGGCTCCACCTGGCTTTGGCACCGATCCGCTTGCGCCCTGCTTCGCGATCGTACGAATCGTGCCCATCTGCTGGTATCCCGAATTTCCTGGGCATGGGGTATTACCAGTATTGCGGTGCGCGAAAATTGCAGGCAGTGTGACTGACTCGCCAGCAGCGTACTTAGCGCCGGAGAAGCCTGCGCACGTCAGCGTCGTCTCGCCCATTGGATCAATGCCGGCGATCTTAAGGCGCCAGCCAATCATCTCGCCGACAGAGTTGATCATGGCTTGAGATGGCTGGACCGACGAGTAGTCGCCCATCATCGAAATGCCAAACGTGCCCTTGTTGAAGCCACCAGCGTGCGCGCCCTGGACGTTCTTGTCCAGACCGCCCGCGCGACCCTCGTAGATATTGCCAAACTTATCGACGAGCGCGTTGTACCCAATATCGCCCCAACCACGGGTTACTGCGTGGTAGTGGTAAATGCCACGGACGATTCCCGGTGCCTGAGCCTCGGTGTAGTTGTTCGAGCCTGCGGTGTGGTGGACGGTCGCTGCCTTGAGCTTGGAGTCGTAGGAAGCGCTACCGCGCTTGGACTCATCGGCACCCCACTGCGCACGAGAGATAACGCGTGGCATGCCATTGATGTTCACGCCGTCAGCGATTGGATTGATGGTTCCTTCGGCGGAGTTGCCGTCGATGAAGATTGCGTTGACGACATCCAGTGGCAGCGTATCGTTGACTGGCTTGATCTCTGCCCAGGAAACGTCGCTTGGTGCAGGGGTTTCGCCAGTTGCGGCTGCATCCGCGCCCGCGTCCGCAGCGCCCGCACCAGCCGCGGCAGCTGCTTCGTCGGCGATCTCGCCCGCTGCCTTGTCTGCAGAGCTTGGCGCCTGTGGCATACCTGGCATTGTCAACGATGGGGAATCCATCGTCGGTGCGCCGGCAGTAGCTGCGCCAAGCGCGCCCGCTGCCAGGGTGTTCGGATCGATCGCGCCGAGGTCGAGGCCGAGGGACTTGAGTGCTTCGACATCGATCGTCGACAAATCCAGCTTGTCGATGCCCACAATGTCCTTCCACTCCACGCCCGAGCCAGGGCCGAAAATGTTCAGACCGTTCGATGAGACCTGAACAGCCTTGGTTGGCTCGATGTACAGCAGCTCGGTGCCGACGAGACCGTTGTCGCTGTCCGCCGCCATCTCTGGGTCGGCCTGGTACCACTCGGACCACGTGCCGTCTGGGCGCTCGGCGCGAATGAACGTGCTGACATCCGGGCTGCCGGTCCAGGTCAGTGCGAACTGGGAGAATTCCTGGTCGCGACGGATTTCCTTGACGACGCCGCGGCTAGGGTTCTGCGCATCTGCGAGCGCTTGCGTCGCGATAGCAGCGTCCTCGATGAGTACGGAAATAGCCGTGGACAGCGGGGATGAGTCGACAATTGCGTTGATTGGGCCAACGTTTGCGCCCGATGCGTCAAGGACGGCACGACCCTTGGTGAGACCAAGGGTTCCCAGTGGGGCAGCAACTGCAGTGGCGGCAAGACCCATCAGGAACGAACGGCGGCCAACTGATGGGGCGTTGATGCGGCGACGATTCGGCAAGTTTCTACTCCAGAACTAGGGGACTGATTCTCAAGGTCGGCGCGAGCACACATGACTGCGCGCTTCCTTGTGACCGACTAGACGTTACGGATGTTACCAATGTTACGCAATTAGTCTAGAGAAAATTATGTGAGAAATGGGGTCATTGGGGCTGGGGGAGTGGTGGCGTGTGCAGCGAAACTTGGCGATACCTTTCTAATAGGGTGGGCTGCGTGAGTAGCGAAAACACCAACATCAAGAACGCCAAGTATGACCTTTTCGTCGTCGGTTCCGGATTCTTCGGCCTGACCATCGCAGAGCGCGCTGCTACCCAGTTGGGCAAGCGCGTGCTGGTGGTGGAACGCCGTAACCACATCGGTGGCAACGCCTACTCGGAGGCGGAGCCAGAAACCGGCATCGAAATCCACAAGTACGGCGCGCACCTGTTCCACACCTCGAACAAGCGCGTTTGGGACTACGTCAATCAGTTCACCGACTTCACCGACTACCAGCACCGCGTTTTCGCGATGCACAAGGGCACTGCGTACCAGTTCCCAATGGGCCTGGGCCTGATCAACCAGTTCTTCGGCAAGTACTACAGCCCTGATGAGGCTCGTCAGCTGATCAAGGATCAGACCGACGGCATGGATCCAGCCGAGGCAAAGAACCTGGAAGAGAAGGGTATTTCCCTGATCGGCCGCCCTCTCTACGAGGCATTCGTCCGCGACTACACCGCCAAGCAGTGGCAGACCGACCCGAAGAATCTGCCAGCATCGAACATCTCGCGCCTGCCAGTTCGCTACACCTTCAACAACCGCTACTTCAACGACACCTACGAGGGCCTACCTGTCGACGGCTACACGGCATGGCTCGAAAACATGGCGAAGCATGAGCTTATCGACGTCGTCGTCGATACGGATTGGTTCGACGTGCGCGAAGAGCTGCGTGCTGCCTCGCCAGAGGCGCCGGTTGTGTACACCGGTCCGTTGGATCGCTACTTCGATTACGAAGAAGGCCGCTTGGGCTGGCGCACCCTGGACTTTGAGACCGAGGTGCTGGAAACCGGTGACTTCCAGGGCACTCCTGTTATGAACTACAACGATGCGGATGTGCCTTACACCCGTATCCACGAGTTCCGTCACTTCCACCCAGAGCGCGACTCCTACCCAACGGATAAGACCGTTATTATGAAGGAGTACTCGCGCTTCGCGGAGGGCAACGACGAGCCGTACTACCCAATTAACACTCCTGACGATCGCGAGATGCTGGCCAAGTACCGCGAGCGCGCAGCTGCAGAGACCGCAGACGAGAACGTCCTGTTCGGTGGTCGTTTGGGCACCTACCAGTATCTGGATATGCACATGGCTATCGCTTCGGCGCTGTCGATGTGGGACAACAAGCTGGTGCCATTCTTCGAGGATGGCGCTGCGCTGGAGTCGAAGCACGCTTAGTTTGTGGGAGGGGTTCTGGGCGTGGCTGTGCGCGGCCACCCATCACCCGGGCTAAGGGCGTGGCAGCATGCCCATGTATCAAGTGCACATTAAGATTCGATGCGAACTTGAACCTTGAAGACTCTCGACTTCGTCTCAAGCACAAAACAGCAACTAACCAATCAGAACTTGGCCCTGGCCCCAGGAAACTCACGATAATTTCTCCGTGACCTGGTTCGCTAGTTGGCACGGAAAGCGGTTGATGCACCTCATGGCTAACTCGACAAGCGGCTCCATGGCAGTCGAACGTCTCCAGCGAATCATCCTGCCGAAGCTCGGTGAACCTCGTGACGTCCGCTCGCTCTACCTCGTCGAACCCGACACCAACCCTGGTCGCGTCAAGGCTCTGTCGCGCACATCCGCGCACATCCCAGCGGGTAGCGAAGTCAGCTTTGAGTCCTACTTCAATGCACTTCCGGCGAGCTACTGGCGTCGTTGGTCTCAGCTTGACGACGTCGTCCTGCGCCTCGAACTCACCGGCGTCGCACGCGTCGACGTGTTTCGTTCCAAGATTGACGGCTCCCGCATTGCGGTCACTGGCGAGGTCGTGGGTGACCCCGAAAAGCCAGAAGCCACCTCGGTCTGCGAAATCCCAGTATCGCTCGCGCCTTTCGAGGACGGTGGCTGGATTTGGTTCGACCTGACGTGTGAAACCGATGTTGAGATCAAGCAGGCTGCCTGGTGGTCGCCAGTTGCAGCAGGTGAGCAGACCTTGCCGGATGGCTCGACGCAGTCAGCTCCAGAGGGTCGCGTGACCATTGGCATTCCAACGTTTAACCGCCCGGCTGACGCAGTAGCAGCACTGGAAGCACTTGCCTCTGACCCAGAAGTTGACGGCATCATCGACGCTATTTTGATGCCTGACCAGGGTGACAAGCATCCGGCGGATGAGCCTGGATTTGCAGCCGTCGCAAAGCATTTCGGCGATCGACTACGGATCTTCCCGCAGGGCAACCTCGGTGGTTCGGGTGGTTACTCGCGCATTATGTACGAGGCGCTGGGTGGTCCGGAGTCGGATCCAGAGCGCGCGACGGATAGCCCGTTCATTCTGTACATGGACGATGACATCGCTATCGAGCCGGATTCGATTCTCCGCGCGGTGGCTGTGGGACGTTTTGCGAAGCAGCCAATCCTCGTTGGTGGCCAGATGCTGAACCTGCAGGAGCGTTCGCATCTGCACTCGATGGGTGAGGTTGTCGGTCGCCATGACTTCATGTGGACGTCTGCTCCGCACGTGCACTACGACCACGACTTCTACACGCACCCATTGCGCGATCGTGGTGAGCACGGCGCTAACGCTGCTGGTGAAGTCATCGATTCGAAGGATCTGCACCGCCGCATCGACGTTGACTACAACGGTTGGTGGATGTGCCTGATCCCGCGCACGGTTGCGAAGAAGATTGGTCAGCCGCTGCCACTGTTCATTAAGTGGGACGACGCTGAGTACGGCCTTCGCGCCGGAGACGCTGGCTTCCCGACGGCCACCTGGCCGGGCATCGCCATCTGGCACATGGCCTGGTCCGACAAGGACGATGCCATCGACTGGCAGGCGTACTTCCACCTGCGTAACCGCCTTATCGTCGCGGCTATTCAGCATGAGGGTTCGGCTGATGGCATCGTGAAGTCGATGCGCAAGGCAACCGCCAAGCATCTGCTGTGCCTCGAGTACTCCACCGTTGCTATTCAGAACGAAGCAATGAAGGACTTCCTCGCAGGCCCTGAGCATCTTTTCGACATCCTCGAAACCTCGCTGCCACGCATCAACAAGCTGCGCAAGGAGTTCCCGGACGCACGCGTGATCCCAACGGCTGGCGAACTGCCGAAGGCATCCGGCCTGGCAGGCGTACCAACCCGAGACATCGGCGGCCGCCTCGCGCCACTGAAGAAGTCCGTGTGGCTCGCCAAGGGCCTGCTGAACAACCTGCGCCCAGCCGATCGCGTCCACCACGAGATCCCACAGGCCAACTTCGCCCCAATCGAGGCACGGTGGTTCTCACTTTCGCGTGTCGACGGCGCGACCGTCACCACCGCCGACGGCCGTGGCGTAGTGTACCGCCAGCGTGATCGTGAAAAGGCCAAGGCTCTGCTGGAAGAATCATGGGCATTGCAGAAGCAGGTCGCAGACCGCTTCCCAGAAATGCAGCGTCGCTACCGCGAAGCGCATCCAGAACTGACCAGCAGGAAGAAGTGGGCCGATGTCTTTGAGAAGTAACTCGACCGTGGGTAACGACGCAGTCGTAACCGCAGACGCAGTCGTGAACGAAAAGGACGCCGATATTCCTGCTGTGGTCGGCGACCCATTCGGTGAGTCCGACATTCTGGTTGCTATCCAGGAGCGTCTCCTCGACGTGCCCGGCATCGTCCCAACCGCGCAGGCCATGAGCCTGTTCGGTGAACACGCTGCTGGCTGGATGGGAATGGCTGCTGTCGGGGCGGTCGTCGATAAGCAAAACCGCATCGGCTGGGTGAAGCTGGGCGTATCGGCGTTTACGTCGCATGCAGCCTCGGTTGTGATCAAGCGCATCGTGCGACGGCGTCGCCCGCATGATCCGCGGATTCGCATTGGCGTATCCACGCCGAGTAAGTTGAGTTTCCCGTCATCGCATTCGACCTCGACGACTGCAGCAATGGTGTCATTGATGCAGCTTGGCGCGGGTCCAGCCCCACTCGTGGGAATTCCGGCGATTATGCTGTCTCGACTAGTTTTGGGTGTTCACTACCCAACCGACGTTGCGACGGGCGCGGCCCTGGGCGCCACTACATCTGTGGTGGTGGACAAGGTTGTGGATGCGATCGTCGCAAAGAGGGCGCACAATAACTCTGATATCAACACTGTAGATCTGGCAGAACCCATTCCAGCTGATGCACCAGCTGAAGCTGAGGAAAGGACCGCGAAGTGACAAGCCACGAAGAGGGAGCGCAGGCACGGGCCGTACAGCCTGAACCGCATACTTCCAGGTTCGGCTCGGAACCTCACACGTATGGAATCGATGAGCCATCGTTCCCCCAGGGCAAGCCACCGAAGAACCTTGTCGACGCAATGTACAAGGCACTTCGCCCCAAGCAGTGGGTTAAGAATGTCTTGGTGATTGCCGCACCGGCGGCCGCTGGCCAGGAAGCACTGGCAAGCAGTGACTCGCTAGGCACCCTAGTTTTCGATGTTCTGATCGCATTCGTTGCGTTCTGTTTGGCTGCGTCATCGATCTACTTGATTAATGATGCTCGTGACGTGGAAGCAGACCGCGCCCACCCAACGAAGCGATTCCGCCCCATCGCTGCTGGTGTGCTGCCAGTGTCCTTGGCCTATGTCATGGCGGTGGCACTCATTGTGGGTGCGTTGGCGGTCAGTCTGTTGTCGTCGTCAGGTACCAGCCTGCTTATTGTGGTCGCGGTCTATATTGTGCTGCAGCTGGGCTACTGCTTCGGTCTGAAGCACCAGCCAGTGATTGATATTGCGCTGGTGAGCTCCGGTTTCATGCTTCGCACCATGGCTGGCGGCGTTGCAGGTTCGATTGAGCTGTCGCAGTGGTTCTTGCTGGTTGCAGCGTTTGGTTCGCTGTTCATGGCTGCTGGTAAGCGGTACGCAGAGTTGTTGTTGGCGCAGGCGACGGGCAAGAAGATTCGCAAGTCGCTGCAGGGCTACACCCCGACGTACCTGCGTTTCGTTTGGACGCTGTCCGCGACCGCAGTTGTTCTTGCGTACTCGTTGTGGGGCTTTGAGATGGGCCGGGTTCCTGGAACCCCAGAAGCTTCGGCGATTTGGTACCAGGTTTCGATGGTGCCGTTCACCGTCGCAATTCTGCGTTTTGCCGCTGATGTCGACAGAGGCGATGCCGGTAGCCCGGACGAAATTGCACTCCGCGATCGTCCACTGCAGCTATTGGCTCTGCTATGGGCATTGTCGATCGCGATTGCTGTCTACGTCATTCCGATGATGGGGTAGCTCGGCGCTGACTAGCTAACTCGCTTGCGCTGTTCAAGCTGAGTTGTTCAGGCACTCACTCACATGGTTTTGCCATGTGGTGGGTGCCTTTTTGCGTTCGCGCAGCAGACGCCCAGTACGGATCCCCAACTAGTTAGATTTCCAAAAGTAGGTGAAGGTGACCTCCCGCTTTACCTCAGAATTGCCTTAAAATATCTCAATTTGATAACGTGATCTTCTGCGTTTTTCGTGTTCATCATTCGGTGAACACTGTCGGGCGAGGGAGAGAAATGAGCGTTATGACAACTGCCCACGGTTGGCGGACTAAGGTTCTCGCTGCGATCGTTGCAGTAGCGACGATTTTTGGCATGATGCAGCTGGTGAACACTGAGGAAGCTAGCGCTAATCAGGGAACACTTCGTCCGGGTTGCGAGTGGGATCTATACAACTACTACGTGCAGTACTGCCGGGTATGGTCGCCGTCGATGGGCAAGGACATCAACGTGCACATCAAGGCTGCTCCTGGCGGCTCGAACGCTGGCCTGTACTTGCTGGACGGCATCCGTGCCCGTGACGAGTACAGCGGTTGGGTCTGGGGTGGCAATGCCCCTCGTGCGCTTGAGCATGCCAACGTGACCATGGTGGCGCCTGCTGGTGGCCAGTCATCGTTCTACACCAACTGGCAGCGTCCGGCAGTGTCGACGGAGCGTGGTGTTCAGAACTACCAGTGGGAAACTTTCCTAACTGAAGAGCTTCCTGTCTACCTTGAACAGAACTTCGGTGTTTCCCGCTCGAACAATGCGATTGCGGGCATTTCGATGGGCGGTTCCGCGGCTCTGTCCCTGGCGGCCAACCACCGCGATCAGTTCAAGCAGGCAACGGTGTTGTCGGGCTACCTGCAGACCTCCAATATCGTCATGCAGACCGCTATCGCTGGCGCTCAGGTGAACGTTGGCGGCTACGACCCAACGGCTATGTGGGGTCCAATTGGCATTCCTAACGAGGATCGCCTCCGCAACGATCCTTCCAAACTGTTTGATCAGATGCAGGGTCTGCCTATGTACATCTCGTCCGCTAACGGTATGCCTTCCCAGTGGAGCGACCCAGCCGCACTCGCTGCTGATCCGGCTCAGCTTCCTCCGCTTGTCGACGCCTCCGTCCTGGAAGCGCTGTCTCGCGCTTCGACCGTTGTCTTCGAGCAGCAGGCTCGCGCTGCAGGTCTGGATCCGAAGATGAAGTACTCCAACGATGGTGTGCATTCGTGGCAGCTGTGGGAGCGTGACTTGGTCGAGGCAAGTCCACAGATTCTCTCCTCGTTGGGAGTCTAAACTTTACGGCTTGCACCTCGATTCGCTCTCCACAGCTTTCGGGTGACATTGAACCCCGTTCTGTAACTCATTTGTTCGCCGGTCTACGTCAGGTAGACCCTATGTGAACAGTGGTTATAGGGCGGGGTTTATTGCATTGTTATCGAGTTCGCCCTAGACTAAAACCCTAAAGTTAAACTTAAGGATTAAGTTTGCCGAGTGTCGCAGCCAAAACACCATCACAACCGGGTAAGTGTTAACACGAAGTCGTGCACATGGGAGCCGTCGTAAAGCAAAAGCCGGGGGAGGGGAACCCTCGGACTTGCCGAAGGACGGCCCCACAACACCACACCCGATGTGCTGGATGGGCTGCGCGCGTTAGACGAATCGTGACAAAAGGATTGAAGGGGAAGCCCTCACATGCGAGTTACCGCACACTCCCTCCGTGGACGTACGCCACGGGCGCTCACCGCTATTTTGGCTGTACCAGTTTCGCTGGCGCTGCTTGCACCGGCAGCGCAGGCTGTCCCAGCAATCCCTGATTCTGCATCTCAGACGATTCAGGCGCAGGACGCTACGACGCAGGATGCACCGGCCACGCAGGCTCCGGGACAGGATGCACCTGCATCGTCGAATCCAGCTGGCGACGCATTAGACGCACTCGGCCGGGCAGCTGCTGCCAACGGTGTTACTCCAGAGGAGTTGCAGAACCCGGAGGCGCTCAAGCAGCGCTCCGCTCTGTTTATGCCACAGCCACTTCCTGGGCCACCACGGGCACCGTTCCGTGTTGATAACCAGCAGCTCGATGGCCTGCCATCTGGTGTCAGCGTGGAAAAGGTGGAGTGGTTCACCGAGCGTCACGTCATGCTGCACATCAACTCGGCAGCTATGCCTGACAAGCCAATGCAGGTTGAGCTGTTGCTGCCACGCGACTGGTACCGCGATAAGGAACGCACGTTCCCAAGTGTTTACCACCTCGATGGCATGAACTCGTTTGACGATTACTCCGGTTGGACCCGCGCAACTAACATCCAGCGCTTTTACGAGGACAAGAACGTTCTCGTCGTTCTTCCGGCAGGCGGCAAGTCGTCGTTCTACGCTGACTGGGACCAGCCAGACAATGGCACTCACTACATGTGGGAAAGCTTTATTACCAAGGAACTCGTCCCAGTCATTACCAAGGGCTGGCGCGGCAACGATGACCGTGGCATCTACGGCATTTCCATGGGTGGAACCGGAGCGATGAACATTGCTGCGCATACTCCTGACATGTGGAAGTTCGTGGGTAGCCTGTCGGGTTACTTGGATACGTCGTCGCCAGGTATGCCAGAGGCGATGGCCGCAGCGATGAAGAACACCGGTGGCTTCGATGCAACGAAGATGTGGGGTCCACTCGGCAGCAAGCGGTGGAAGGAAAATGATCCGAAGCTGAACATCGAGAAGTACAAGGGTATGGCCCTGTACATCTCGGCGGGTAACGGCAACACCGGCGAATGGGATCGTCCATCGCAGGTTGACCCGAAGATTCCAGATAACCCAACCGGTTACGCCCTGGAGCTGCTGTCTCGACTAACGTCCGAGACTTTCCTTCGCGATGCCGAAAAGGCAGGCGTTGACGCTACCGTCAACTTCCGCGAGTCGGGAACGCACACCTGGCCATACTGGCAGTTTGAAGTGAGCCAGGCGTGGCCAGTGCTCGCTGACTCCCTGCAGCTGTCCGAGCAGGATCGTGGCGCAACCTGCCACGTTGGTGGGGCAATCGAGCAGCTCGTTGCGTCCTTCAACGGCATTGGCACCTGCCTGTCCGATGAATACGACACCACAAATGGTGGCCGCGTCCAGGACTTCACCGGCGGTCGCGCATACTGGCACCCAAATACTGACGCACACGTCGTGTGGGGACGCATTGGTTCCCGCTACGCAGAACTCGATGGCCCAGCATCGCCACTTGGTTTCCCAGTGAGCAACGAAATGCAGACCCCAGACGGCAAGGGTCGCTTCAACCACTTCGAGCACGGCTCCATCTACTGGACCCCAGAAACCGGCGCACACGTTGTCTACGGCGACATCATGAACGCATGGGGCGAATCCGGATGGGAAACCGGCCCACTTGGTTACCCAACCGCTGAGCGCGTCGAAGTTCCAGGTGGCTGGTCGCAGGACTTCCAGAACGGTACTGTCATCAAGCTTGGCGACGAGCCAGCCCGAGTCGTCAACGGCGCAATCGGTGCAGCATACGCTGCTGCAGGTGGTGCCAAGTCGACCCTCGGCTTGCCGACTTCCGGCGAGATCAAGCTCAACCGTGGCGCATTCCAGCGTTTCGAGCACGGCTCCATTTACTGGTCGCCAGAGACGGGTGCACATGCAGTGCCTAACGGCGACATGATGGACTTCTGGGGCGAAAAGGGCTGGGAGAACGGCGAGTACGGCTTCCCAGTTGGACCGCAGCAGAACGTCCGAGCCGGTGGCCTGGAGCAGGAATTTGAAGGTGGCTGGATTCGCCAGCTGAACGGCAAGATTGTTGAGGAGCGCCGATGAATCGCACGTCCTTAACCTCTATGAAGAAGCTTCTGAAGCCGGCGATCGTCGTCACGTGTGCGACACCAGCGCTGTTGCTCGCAGCGTGTGGTGATGCGACCGTGGAGTCGTCGGATGTGACGACGTCTGCGACAGCAGAGAAGCCGGCGACCGCATCGGAGAAGGCGACTGAACAGTCAACGGCGAAGACTACTAAGCCGAAGGACGCGAACGACATCACTGATGACGCAGCCGAGCGCGTTGATGAAGAGCCAGCCGGCACCATGCCATTGAGCAAGGACGATGAGGGCTACTTGGATGCGCTCATTGACCAGGGCATTGATGTCGCTGGCGCCGAAGATCAGTTGATCGCAGCGGGTCGCGCACAGTGCGACGAGATGGTCACCGATGAAGAAGTTGGTGTGCTCGCCGACGCCGTCGCAGGCCAAATGATCGCCCAAGGTCGCACTGATGCGAAGGCCGAGAATGTGGCGAAGGCAATTGCAGATGCGGCGAAGAAGGCGTACTGCTAGCCAGTATGCGAAAAACGCTTACACTTCTCGCGGTTATCGTGCTGGTGGTAGCCATCGGCTTTGGCATTGGCCAATGGTTGATGAACCCCCAGCCGGGACCCGACAATGGACCTGGCCCTGATGGTGGTGCCGGACTGCTGTCTGAGCAGCCAGAATGGTGCCCAGCGATTGAACTCATCGCTGTGCCAGCCACAGGCGAATCCCGTGTCGATGATGACCCGACGAATCCGACTGCAAGCCCAATCGCGTTGTTGTTGAGCGTCACTCGTGCCATGCAGACTGATTACTCTACCGAGGATGTCAAGGTCTGGACGACGCCGTACCCGGCAGAAATCCAGTCGATTCAGGCACCACATCTGAAGACGTATGACGAGTCGCAGGCGATTGGTCGCGATGCAATCAAGGCCGAAATGTCGGCGACGCATGCTGACTGCCCACTGACTGACTATGTGTTGATCGGCTACTCGCAGGGTGCTTCCATCGCTGGGGACATTGCCTCTGAGGTCGGCAACGGAAATGGCCCGGTGCCTGCGGAGCGCGTCGCGGGGGTGGCATTGGTGGGCGATCCACGCCGGTCACCGGACCAGGGCATGAATCCAGGCGTGGAACTCGGTGGTGTTGGGATCGAGGTGGCACTTGCTCCGATGAACATGCTGGTGCAAAACGTAACGCCTGGCGCGACCATGCGCGGACCACGTCCAGGTTTCGGGGCGCTGAATGATCGGGTACAGAACATTTGCGCGCCGGGCGATTCTTTCTGCGACGTTCCGCCGGCCATTCCAGACGCGATCGCACGTGCCGGCGAAATGATGGCGATGGCAGGCGCTCACACGAGTTACGGCTTCAGCCAGACCATCATCCCGGGTACGACACCGGTTGCTTGGATTGATGGTTGGGTGCGCGGACTTATCGACGCTTCGATGGCCCGGCAATAGGACTGAAAGTATGAGATGTAAAAAGCGCTATGCAACTTCCTTGCGGAGTAGTGCATAGCGCTTTTGCCAGTTTGAGTGTGGGAACCTTGTGTCCCAGAGGCAATGGGGCTTGACAGTCTAAGACTGCAGCAAGCGCCCCTGACCGTCGTAGGCGTACTGCCCCGATCCCATCAGGATGAGAATGAACTCAACAAAAACCCAGATGCCAAGTGGAACAAGGATGAAGAAACCGATAAAAATGAATGCTGTTGCGAGGCCGATCAAGTAAAGAACCAGCTGGGTAACCGCAACGTTGGTCTTGCCCAAGTAGAAGTTGTGGACACCAAAACCGCCAAGGAAAAACGCGAGGAGTGCCGCAACAATCTTGGATTTGTCCGACATCATCGGTCCACCTGGCATGCCTGGGGCACCGTAAGCATTCATTGGAGCCATTGCGCCATACGGCTGTTGAGCGCCATATGGCTGACCGTATGGTTGCTGTGCTGCACCGTATGGCTGGCCGTAGCCCTGCTGAGGCTGTGCATATGGCTGGTCGAATGGTTGCTGTGCTGCACCAAATGGCTGGCCGTAGCCGCCAGCGCCGGCGTTGTTTATTGGCAGGCCATTCTTGTCGTACTGCTGGCCATTAAATGGGTCAGTCATCCCGGACGGCGCTCACTTTCAAGTGCGAAGAAATCAGAGAAATAAATGCACGTTAAATATTAGCGTTCGAAAGTAATTCTGACTAACGCGACAGGTGTTAGACGCCAACCAAGACCCACTAAGCTCCTACTACCGAACACCCTCAAACTTGCGGATGATCCACTTACGCATGACAACCAGCAGAATGCCCAGAACGATGGATGCGATTCCCAAGACGAGGAAGAAGTTCGTTTCGGCTGCGGCATCTTCTGGGTGGTAGTAACCAGCGAGCGAACCAGCCAGCGAGGTACCCATTGCGACGGCCATCATCCAGACAGCGAACATACGAGTTGGGAATGCCTCGGGGGCGAGTTTCGTCGCAAGGGAGTTGCCAACAGGGGAGAGCAGAAGTTCACCCATGGTGAAGAGGAACAAGATCCATACGATGGCGATCAGCGGGGTCGAGTTTGCCGCACCGCCTGCGAATGGCAGGAAGAAGAACAGCGAGATACCAATGATGACGTTCGCGACACCGAACTTCACTGGGGTCGACCACTGGCGAGTACCGAGCTTCGTCCACATTGCAGCGAAAATGCCGGAGAAGATAATGATGAAGATTGGGTTGAACGACTGAATCCACGTTGGGGAAAGTTCGAAGCCGAAGAAGTTACGATTCAGGCGCTCGTCTGCGTAGATTGCGAGCACGGTGAACTGCTGCTGGAAGATGCCGAAGAAGAGGACACCAGCTACGAACATTGGGATGAAGCCGATGAGGCGGTGCTTTTCTGGGGCGGTCGTCAGTGGGCTCAGGTACATCTGCAGCCACAAGCCAACTGCAGCGATACCAGCGAGAATGGTGACAGCGTTGGAGAGATGTTCTGCAGGCAGCAGGCCAGTTGCAATGATTGCCACGACAGCTGCGATCACCACAACAGCGCCGACGGCGAACATCAGGTACTGCTTCTTTGGCAGTGGATTCGGTACGTCATGACCAGCTGCGCCGATGGTGGTCTTGCGCATCAGGATGTACTGAATCAGACCAATCGCCATACCAATAGCGGCGAGACCGAAGCCCCAGTGGAAGCCCTTCCAACCCCAGACCCAACCAGTGAGCAGCGGCCCAAAGAGACCACCGATGTTAACGCCCATGTAGAAGATGGAGAAGCCGGCATCACGACGAGGATCGTCACGCGAGTACAACTGTCCCAACACGACGGATGCCGTGGTTTTCAAACCACCGGAACCCAGCGCCACACAAACAAGACCTACGGCGAGGCCGGTCACGCCAGGGAGGAAAGCGAGTGACAAGTGGCCAATCATGATGAGGATGGCCGAATAGAACAGGGTCTTTTCAGAACCGAGGAGGCGGTCGGCGATCCATGCGCCGACGAGTGCCGCCATGTAGACGAGGCCACCGTAGGCGCCGACGATGGAGGTTGCCATGTCTTTGCCCATGCCCAGGCCACCATCGGTAACCGAGTGGTACATGTAGTAGACGAGGATGCCCTGCATGCCGTAGAAGCTGAAGCGCTCCCACATCTCCACACCGAAGAGGTTGGCCAGACCCCATGGTTGGCCAAAGAAGGTGCGTTCCGTGTGCCCAGCGAGCTCATGACTTGAGCTATGCGCTGCAGCGTTTTGCGATTGTGTCGCAGAAGGTTGATCTGTCATGGGCTCCAGTATTCGCCGTTAAACTCTCTTTCACCAAAATTTCGCCAGAATTTTTGGTCTAAACAACAAAAACCCATTCCCTCCAAGGGAATGGGATACGAATCAGGCATGCTCACCTGTGCCCAGGTACGCGCAGGATGGAGCTTTACGACGTCTTCTTCTTGCCAACAATCCGCGCGATAAAGCGCCAACCCATGAGCAAAATACCGGAAGCAATGGTTGCGACCATGACAAAGGACCAGTGCGGCATCTGCCCGTTGCGGAGCCACCAGATACCAAGACCAACTGCGACCGTGGCAATCCAGACCAGGATTCCACCGGTGCCGAGGTCTTCTGCCTCACTCTTCGTCGCAACGCAGAGCCCCAAGCCGACCAACGCGCCGATGAGGAACGGCCAGTACGTGTCGAGAATATTAGGAATGGTGAATGGATCGAGCGGGCTGTTGTGAGCCAGTCGCGCCAAAATAGCGAAAATGAGGACGGCGATGGCGTCGGCAATAACCGTGGTCGTGCGGAGCTTCATGAGCCCAGGTTACCGCTTTTGTTTGGTGCACTGGCATCGCAGGGAGTGTCACCGGTTGTCGGCTTATCGCCGGTGTATCCGATGAGGTAAATAATCCAGCCGATGATGGCTACCAAGATGAAGGACACGATGCGGTAGAGAAGCACTGCTGCGAAAGCATCGACACCTGTCATGCCGGCGGCCACCAACGTACCGGTCAGCAGAGCTTCGACGGGGCCAACGCCACCTGGTGTCGCCTGAATGAATCCGGCGACCTTGCCGGATACGAAGGCCAACAACACGGCGGCCATGGAAATACCTTCGATACCTACGGCACGGATAGCTGCGTAGAGGCAGATAACGTCGGTCAGCCAATTGGTGAGCGACCACAGGAAAGCCAGTCCCATGCGGGTAGGGCCGAGCTGCACAGATGTGAGCTGACGAATGGTATCGCGGACCGTGACTTCATCGCGGTCAAGTGGACTGCGTCGAACCTTGTTGACCAGGTGCAGACCACCGATCGCGATCCGCTCAATGAGAATGGTGTTCCGCGAGAACCACCACAGCAGCGCTGTCGCCGCGAGCACCGCCACGCCCGCCATCACCAGCATCCCGGGAGCTGGCCGCTGGCCAATAAAGAACACACTGCCAATAGCCAAAGCTACGAGGCCAAGGAAGGCAAGAGCACCGGACATCAGCACGTACCAGCTGACAATGACTGGCGATGCGCCCCACTTCAATTGCCGTCTGACCTGCAACGCAGTGGAAAACGCCACGCCTCCAGGAACAGACACCGACCATGAATTCGCGACAAATGTTAGGGCGTTAGTAGCACGTCTTGTGACTTTGACGTTGGCAGCGCGGAATAACAGCCACATGACCTCGGCCATGGCGAACATCGACACGAGTACCGCTGCGATGGCGATGAGGGTCCAGCCGGTATCGGCGTCGCGAAGCGTCGTGAGACCATCGGTGACCATGCCTTGGTTCTGCAGGGTCAACCACGCAGCAATGGCGACGATGATGCCAGTTAGTGCCCAGCGCACCCATCCGGCGCGGGCCAGATGGGATACAACTCGTTTGGTGCGCTCCATAGCTTCCTAGAATGCCCTCGATTTCTAGCGTTCGCGCATCAGCGCGGACAGTGGGCGGAATGGCTGCAGCCATGCGCCTTCGTCTGGCAGGGTGTCGAGGTCGATGCGAGGCAGCGGTTCGCGGAACACTCCTTCGATGTCTTCCAGGTCCACGAACGTGATGAGTTCTGACGCCAGTGCCCACGACGCATGTTCGTGGAATCCGATGACGGTGACAGGAATACCGTCGTTAGCTAGTTCCTCAAGCGTGTCCTGGAAATTCTGGCCATCCGCAGATGCGACAACAACGCTGTGGAGTACACCTTCGTTGTAGCGACGCCGGATATGCGCGAGCATGTCCGGATCGACATCGGTATCCTCTTCCAGCTTCGGCTTCGCAAACACTGCGAAACCAACATTACGCAGCGCCTCAACCCATGGGCGCACAATTTCCGCTGACCCTGGCGACACATTGGTAAACACGGTCGCTTCAGGGGTGATGCGCATGTCGGACTCTTCCGACAGCGCCATGGACTTTTCGACGAGCCAGCGGCCGACTGCGTCGAAGCGTGGACGATGCGCTGCGGTTGGGCGGGAGCCGAGGATTGCGCCGAGGCCCATGTCCAGGTTCGGTGCGTCCCACACCAACAACATGGTGGGCGTGGTTTCAGCAACAGCCGAGTAGGTGTGTGTCACGCTCATTATTCGTCACCTTCTGCCACTGGCATGTCGCGCTTGCGCCACACGAACTCGTGGATTGCATGTTCGAGGTTCAGTCCACGACGCTCAAACTTGGTGGTCGGGCGGTCAAGCAACATTGGCGATTCTGGCCACGGCCAGGGCATTGGTTCCAGCGCTGGTTCGACGGTACGGAGCTCTTCGATCCATTCGGCGTAGCCTGCGTGGTCGGTTGCCGCATGGAAGACTCCACCTGGCTTCAGTCGCGAGGCGATAAGACGCATCGTGCCGGACTGCAGGATTCGACGCTTGTGGTGGCGAGCCTTTGGCCAAGGATCTGGGAAGAATAGGCGCACGCCATCTAGAGATTCTGGGGCAATCATGCGTTGAAGGACCTCAACGCCGTCGCCACGCACCATGCGGATGTTGGTGACACCTTCGCGGGTAGCAGCGGAAAGCAGCTTCGCCAAACCTGGCTTGTACAGCTCGACTGCGATGATGTTGTGGTCGGCTTCCTTCGGAGCCATGGCGACCGTCGAAGTGCCGGTGCCACAACCGATTTCAACGATGGTCGGGCCGGAGCGACCGAACCATTCTTCGACATTGATGATGTCGTCGGAAAGTACGGTGCCGTATTGATCCCAGTTCTCGTCCCAGATTGCAGACTGGTTCGGGGTCAAGGTGCCGCGACGAAAGCTGACGCCACCGATGCGTGGGTACTCGAGTCCATCATCGAACTCCGTCTGCATCGGTCGGCCATAAGGTAAAGAGCCTTTTTCAGGAAAATCAGGGTTATTCACATTCTCTATTGTTCATGAAGGCGAGAAAGGGTCAAGAAGTAGGTATCCCATAACTTGCCGAGCCATAACCCTCATGCCAAGCTGAGCGCGTACACGCGTGGTGCGTCACAGTGCTGCGCGACGGGGGATTAGTGGGGATTTCCGGGGGGATACCACCATGAATCACGAGTCTGTGGGCTCTTTGTATACGTCGGAAGACGTATGGAACGCCACTGTTGACTGGTTAGCAAGCATGGATGTCGAGGAGCCAGCTGCGGTAGCTGTGGCTGCTGTACTAGAGGAGCTATCCGGGCCACCACGAATTGACGTGTGGGGTCGCGTTGGTGCGGGGGCGGGAGTCGTCGCGAAGTACTTGCAGCAGGTTGCACTTAATAACGTGAGTGCCGCCTCGACGTGGCAGTGGCAAGACAGTGAGGGTGTGGCTGGTGCGCTTTCCACCATCAACGGTGAAGCCGGGCAGTTGACGTGGGTTGATGCGCGGGTTCGGGTTACGCGGGATACACAGCCGGTTCAGCAGGCACCAGGGGTGCAGCAGACACCAGCGGCCCAGATGTCTCCTGCGCGGGAGTTGTGGGTTCATCCTGAAGAGTGTGCCGATGGCGAACGTGCTGCTGAGTTAATCACACAGCTGGAGGAGATTGTGTCGGCACCGGGTGCTCGTGATGCGCTGCTCACCGAGGCGTTAGAGCACATCGCGGTGTCCTTTGCTTCACGACGAGACGACATCGAGGCACTACTCGCTTCCCGGGAGGCTGCAGCGTCAGGAGGTGCCCGACCATGGTGATGGTCACTCGTACTGGCCCTGCTGCGTCGTGGGCAGACTACTCGGCGATGGCGGAAGTCATGGACGATGAGGGCGTTCCGTTGGTGGAGCTGGTGTCGTCTCGCTGCGCAGTAGTCCTCATCGTTGTCGATGGCACAGTGCCGCCTGTTCGTTCAGAACTCGACCTGGTGTCGGCTGTTTCGGGCGCGACCGGGCGCTGCGCGGTGGGACTCGCGGGCTCGGTGACACCGGGGGACAGTAGTTGGCTTGCGTGGCGACGAGCCGTGGATCCATCCATACCTGTTGGGGCACTCGATGCGGCGATGGTGCGAACACTCGTGTTGCTGGGTGAGGGTCCGTCGCATCCGCTGTCGCCGACTCCGTTGGAGAAGCGGCGTGAACTACTGCGCAAGCAGCTGGCGGGGGAGCAGGAATTTCGGGAAGCTCAGTTGTCTGAGCAACCCGAAAGGCCAACAGCAAGCGATGACTCGCACCATCTTGCCGAAGCAATGGATCAACTGAGTGCCTCGATTACTGCCTTGGGCGACGCGAAAACACTGTCTCCAAGAATGTTGGCTACTGCGACGAAACGTACGGGCGACCGGCTGGCGGAGCGCCTCGGACTTGCTGAACCCCTGCCGTGCCCTACGCCAAAACAGCTGGCGAAGCCGTCTTATGGCATGGAGATCGCGGCCGGCGTCCTCGCTTTCGGTGCGTCGATGGGGGTCGGCCGCATGATTGTCGAACCACTCGAGCTCCTAGGTATCGGCTCCGCCGTGGCACATGGGGTGGCCGTTGTCGTTGGTGTCCTTCTTGCGACGGTGGTGGCGGTAGGCGGAGGGCGTCGTAAAGCACAGCAGCGAAAGATGGCGTGGGCGGCGCAGCATGTGGCCACCGTCCGCAAGCAATGGACGCGACATATTGCTGTCTGCCGACGCTCCGAGACCGCCAACTCATCGACCGGCATGGCCCACAGCCAGGTGGGACACGGAAGCGGGCACGCTCGCTCTCCGGGGTGGCGGGAACGAGCGTTGACGATGGCTCTGGAATCAAACGGTAACTAGCCCGACAGTGAAGAAAAACGGCAGGACAACAGCATGGACATGATGAACTTCGACTCGAACTTCGACACAGACTTCAACGCAAACACGAACAGCCTCAGCGACGCTGGTGCCACAGATTCCTTGGAGCTTGTATGCGGGCTTTCAGATGCCCGCCCACTCGCGCCGGGCGAAGTGGGAGAGGGAATGGTCGTCTCCATCGGTGGTCAGCTTTTCGACCTGGGCTCTTCCTCCGCTGAACTTGGCATGGATCTTGGTTTAGATCCTGGCAACGATTGTGGAGTTCCACCGGATTTCGATCCGAGGTCTGGGAATGCTCCGAACGACCATGGGGCGCACAGCATAGGAGGTGGCGCCGCCGATTCGATTACGCTTGCCGACGATCGCGGTCTGAGCATCTATGCCGATACAAACGGAGATGGAACCGTTGATCATGTCACCACTGTGCTTTTCGATGGCAGATGGGAAACGTGGTCGCAGGAGCAGGTATCGGAATCGCTGCCCGGAGATGGACAAGAATCTGCAAATCGGACTGTGAATGTTTGTGAAGGTAGCGAATTCGATGGCGCAAATACCCCCAATTGGGCGACCTGTGAATGGGAACGAGAGGAGTCTGGCAGGTGGGTGTGAGGTAAAACACAGGGCGTGACAGGTTTCTTTTATCGTGGGATAAATATCACATTAAAAAACGAGGCTAAGTGCTGTGTTTGGGTGGTGTAGGTGAGTGGGGAAGACCGTCGTAAAGCACGAAATTAGTGCGTAAACGCCTAGTAAACTTACGAAAATCGACCTACGTGAATGTGATTTGGGTGCTGCATTGGTTTCTTTGCCCATAAAAAGGCCAGGTGCGGGGCGGGTGTGACACAGAGTGGGGGCGATATTCGCAATACCCCGGTAGCCTGATTAGGAGACGCGAAACGACGAGTCAGGAGAACAGATGTCGGATATTTCCATCCCGGGCCTCGAAGGTCAGGCCCCAACTGAAAACGCCGAACTGCTGCGCTGGATTGCAGAAGTTGTCGAGCTGACGACCCCAGAGAAGGTCGTATTCTGCGACGGTTCTCAGGAAGAATGGGACCGTCTTTCGAGTGACTTGGTGGAAAAGGGCACTTTCATCAAGCTGAACGAGGAGAAGCGTCCAAACTCCTTCCTCGCTCGCTCGAACCCTTCTGACGTTGCGCGTGTGGAGTCCCGTACCTTCATCGCTTCCGAGAAGGAAGAGGATGCTGGCCCAACCAACAACTGGGCAGATCCAAAGGAGCTCAAGGCAGAGATGCTTGAGCACTACCGCGGTTCCATGAAGGGCCGCACCATGTTCGTTGTTCCATTCTGCATGGGCCCTATTACTGACCCAGAGCCAAAGCTCGGTGTTCAGCTGACTGACTCTGAGTACGTTGTTCTTTCCATGCGCATCATGACCCGTATGGGCCAGGACGCATTGGACAAGATTGGCAAGGACGGTGACTTCGTCCACGCTCTCCACTCTGTGGGTGCGCCACTCGAAGAGGGCGAGGAAGACAGCACCTGGCCATGCAACGACACCAAGTACATTTCCCAGTTCCCTGAGACCAAGGAAATCTGGTCGTACGGTTCGGGCTACGGCGGAAACGCCATCCTGGCTAAGAAGTGCTACGCACTGCGTATCGCATCTGTCATGGCTAAGGAAGAGGGCTGGATGGCTGAGCACATGCTCATCCTGAAGCTGACCTCGCCAGAAGGTAAGTCCTACCACGTCTGTGCCGCATTCCCATCCGCATGTGGCAAGACCAACCTCGCAATGCTCACCCCAACCATCGAAGGCTGGACCGCAGAGGTTGTTGGCGATGACATTGCATGGCTGAAGTTCGGCGAAGATGGACGTCTGTACGCAGTGAACCCAGAGAACGGCTTCTTCGGTGTTGCTCCGGGCACCAACTACAGCTCCAACCCGAACGCAATGAAGACGATGGAGCCAGGTAACACCATCTTCACTAACGTCGCGCTGACCGACGATGGCGATGTCTGGTGGGAGGGCATGGAAAACAAGCCTGACCACGCTATCGACTGGAAGGGCAATGAGTGGACCCCAGACTCTGACGAGCTGTCGAGCCACCCTAACTCCCGTTACTGCACCCCAATCTCGCAGTGCCCAGTTGCAGCTCCTGAGTACGACGACTGGAAGGGTGTCCCAGTTGACGCCATCCTGTTCGGTGGCCGTCGCCCAGACACTGTTCCACTGGTAACCGAGGCTCTGAGCTGGAACCACGCAACCTTTATCGGTGCAACCCTCGCTTCCGGTCAGACCGCTGCGTCCGCTGAAGCTAAGGTTGGCTCCCTCCGCCACGACCCAATGGCAATGTTGCCATTCATCGGCTACAACGTCGGTGACTACCTGCAGCACTGGGTTGACATGGGCAAGAAGGGCGGCGACAAGATGCCAGCCGTCTTCCTGGTCAACTGGTTCCGCCGTGGCGAAGATGGTCGCTTCCTGTGGCCAGGCTTCGGTGACAACTCCCGCGTTCTGAAGTGGATCGTCGACCGTATCGAGGGTCGCGTTGACGCTAAGGAAACCGTTGTCGGTAACACCGCTCGCGCTGAGGATCTGGACCTGACCGGCCTGGATACCCCACTTGAGGATGTTAAGGAAGCTCTGAAGGCTCCTGCAGCTAAGTGGCAGGGTGACCTGGCTGACAACGAGGCATGGCTGAAGTCCCTCGGCGACCGCGTTCCACAGGAAGTGTGGGACGAGTTCGAAGCATTGAAGGCTCGCGTCAAGGCAGCAGAGTCCAAGTAAGGGTCTCTCTGACGCCGTCTAAAAGGCGCCCGGCACCACACACGGTGTCGGGTGCCTTTTTATGTATCTACCTGCAGCGGAGTAGGCTGGAATTACCGTGTCTGGTTTGCTCACCCTGCAGGGAAGCCGAAGTGAGTGCTGCAGATGCGAGGAAAGCACAGGGAAGGAGAGTCAGCGTGCAATTGACGGTTTTCTCCGATCTGGGGCTTCGTATCATCATGCGAATGGCAGTTGCCGAGCCAGGTCGCAAGTTCACCGCGGCCGATGTTGCTGACGAGCTGAACGCATCGAGGGCGCACGTCTCTAAAGTTGTGACAAGGCTTGCTGAGCTGGGATTTGTCACTGCCTTGAAGGGGCGCTATGGCGGCATTTACTTCGCTGAAGGCGCAGAAAAGAAGTCTGTCGGGCATCTTCTGCGAATCTTGGAAGCAGGCGAAATTGTTGACTGCGTCGGCACAGCATGTCCGCTCATAAATGGTTGCAAGCTTCGCGTTGCATTAGCGGGTGCGCAGGAGGCGTTTTTCTCCTACCTCGACCCAATTACTATCGAGCAGCTCACGCATACGCCGGCGTTGCGGGGGCACTTTTCGCTACCGATTACCCCAGTGGAATAAAAAGTCATATGCAAATGCAATGTCAGCTGCTACTCTTAAATGCGAATGTGAAAAGCGCATTAAGGAAAAGTGGCATGGCCAGTCCGTATGTGTCCTCCTGTGCGCAACCTCAACCCTGAAAGCGAGTACATCGCATGGCTGACATCGTCGTTAAGAAGTCTGTATTGACATCTGAACAGGAAGACATCATCCGGCAGACCCTGCCGGTTGTTGGCGAGAATATCGGTGAGATCGCGGCGAATTTCTACAAGCGAATGTTCGCTGCACATCCTGATCTGCTGGCACACACGTTCAATCGTGGCAACCAGAAGCAGGGTGCACAGCAGAAGGCGCTGGCAGCGTCGGTTGCAACGTTTGCTGCGACATTGATTGATCCTGAAGCGCCAGCACCAATTGAGCTGCTTCGTCGCATCGGCCACAAGCACATCTCCGTGGGCATTGTGGAGGAGCAGTATGCGATCGTGCACAAGCACTTGTTCGATGCGATCGAGGAAATCCTGACGCCTGACGTTTTCCAGGGCGCAATCCGTGAAGCATGGGACGCTGTCTATTTGGCAATGCAGCAGGTTCTCGTCGATTTCGAAAAGGAAGCCTACACCGAGCGTGGGGTCAAGGATGGTGACGTCTTCCGTGCTGCAAAGGTGGTCGAGCGCGAGGATCTGAGCAACGATGTCGTCCGTTTCACCGTTCAGCTTGACGACGGCTCAACCCCGGCATTTCTTCCTGGGCAGTATATTTCGGTTCGTCAGACGATGTCGGATGGCGCGGGTCAGTTGCGTCAATACTCGCTGGTCAATGCATCGGGCGCTAGCGAAGGTCTGACGTTCGCGGTGCGTCGCGTGGATGCATCGGCAGAGCTTCCTGCTGGTGAGGTATCGACTCAGCTCGTCGAGAAGGTGCAGGAAGGCGATGCAATTGAGGTCTCCCTGCCTGCTGGCGATCTAATTTTGGATCTGGACTCTTCTGATCCGGTCGTGTTGGTTTCTGCTGGTATTGGCGCGACTCCAATGGTCGGCATGTTGTCTGCTCTGGTTGCGCAAGGTTCCACGAGAAACATCGTTGTTTTGCATGCTGACCGCAGCGAAGCTGCAGATGTTCTGAGTGCAGACCGTGCAGAGTGCGTCGCCAAGCTAGAGAATGCGACGGAACGTACCTGGTATGAGCCTGAGTTCATGAATCTTGAGGATGTGGATATCCCTGCGGATGCCGAGATCTACATCTGTGGTGGCAATGGGTTCTTGCAGGCTGTTCGTGAGCAGCTGGTGGACAAGGGAATTGAGCGCGAGCGAGTGCACTTTGAGCTGTTCTCGCCGAATGACTGGTTGCTTGACGCGTAAGCGGACGAAATTGGCGGGGCTATTGTGACGTGTGTGACTAGAAAAGTTTGATGGTCATGACATAATGGCCTCCATGACAAGCACGAATGAAAATGGCGCTGCTCAGGATGGTCGTTACGATGCTGGCATCCGAATTCGTCGAGAAGTAATGGGCGATGAATTTGTTGATGCCGCGTTTAGTCGCAATGAAGGCACCGACGGTGAACAGCTGCAAAAGCACATCACGGAAACCGTGTGGGGCTCTGTGTGGACGCGTGACGGGCTCGGTAAGCGCGATCGCAGTCTGCTGAATATCGGCATGCTGGTTGCGCTTCGTGCAACCGAAGAGCTGCGTGGTCATGTGCGTGGCGGTCTTCGCAATGGGCTGACCCGTGAAGAAATCACGGAAGCGGTCATTCACACTGCGGGCTACTGTGGTGCGCCGGCTGCACTGTCCGCCATGAAGGTAGTGCAGGACGTTCTTGTCGCTGAACTGGGCGATCTCCCTGAGTCGGACGACGCCTAGTTTGTAGCTAGGGTAGCTCCGCCCTTCTTTCTTCGAGCACCGATCTGGTCAAGTAGACAGATCGGTGCTTTTCTATGCCTGGATTCCAGCAGGTCGCGAGCCGTAATCTTTGGAAACTAGACAATACGGGGTATTTCACGTAGTTTACTCGGGTGTAGATAGACAGGTCTGTTCACAATGGTGGCGGATCGTCGTAAAGCGTGAAAACAAAAAGGAGTTACCCCATGCTTGTTAGTGGTCTAGTGCTCGGAGCCGTGCTTGGCTTCGTTATGCAGCGAGGCAGGTTCTGCGTCACCGGATTCCTGCGCGATCTGTTTACCCAGCGCAGTACCCGCGGTCTGATCGCGTTGCTGATTGTTATTTCAGTCCATGCGGTGGGACTCGCTGCGCTCACGACGGCGGGCGTGATTACTCCGGAGTATGACGAATTCGCGCCAGTTGCGGTGATTATCGGCGGATTTATCTTTGGCCTGGGCATCGTGCTCGCCGGCGGTTGCGCCTCTGGTACGTGGTACCGGTCGGGCGAAGGGCTCGTAGGTTCGTGGATCGCCCTGTTTATGTACGGACTATCCGCAGCGGCCATGAAGTACGGCGTGCTGGAAGGCGCGGCATCCGCACTAAAGTCGCAAACCGTGCCACTAACCACGCTGCCAGCGACGTTCGGCACCAGCGCCTGGCCTTTTGCCGTCGCTTTGACAGCATTGACCGCGTGGCTCGCTGTGCGTCAGCTGCGTCGCGAGTTCTCCGGCCCAAAGCCAGCTGTATTGAAGGCGAAGAAGACCGGCCTTGCGCACCTTCTTTCAGAAAAGCCATGGCACGTGTACGCAACCGCTGCCATTGTGGGCACGTTGGGAGTTATCGCTTGGCCTTTATCGGCTGCTACCGGGCGTAACGACGGCCTCGGCATCACCACACCATCCGCCAACCTGACCAGCGTCATCGTTACTGGTAATCCAGAGCGTTTCGACTGGGGCGTGCTGCTCGTCGTAGGCATTCTGGTTGGTTCATTCATCGCAGCGAAGGCTTCGGGCGAGTTTCGAGTGCGCGTGCCGGATGCGACTCAGTCGGGTCGTTCCGTAGTGGGCGGCATCTTCATGGGCGTTGGCGCTGCGTTGGCTGGTGGCTGCACCGTTGGTAATGGAATGGTTCAGACCTCGCTGTTTAGCTACCAGGGTTGGGCCGCACTGGCAGCGATCACTGTTGGTGTCGGTGTTGCTGCGAAGCTGTGGCTGAAGCCAGCAAGCGCACAAGCCGATGGTGGCTCGGTGGCACAGAAGAGTGTTGCTCCACGCTCTCCAAGGGCTCCACATACTGCCGAGTCGATCACGGCCGTACCGGCCACTGACGTGGAAGCCCCAGCTCCAGTCTCTTTCGCAGGTACCTCGAGTACCCCGTCGTTCGCCACTGCTCCGGTCGGGTTGCTGGAGCGTCCGGTCGTCGCAAAGCCAGCTGGTTTGCAGGAGCTGGGCAACGGTCGGTGGGGTATGGACTCGCTCGGCGCGGTGTGCCCGTTCCCTCTCATTGAGGCGAAGGATGCGATTAAGCGGATCGATGTGGGTGATGAGTTGGTCATTACGTTTGACTGCACCCAGGCAACTGATGCTATTCCTCGTTGGGCTGCGCAGGATGGCCACGAGATCACGGAGTTCGAGCAGACTGACGACGCTGGCTGGATCATTACGGTCAAGCGCGGGCAGTAACGCGAGGGAGAAAAGACAGGGCGACTATGTCCCTACGTCTCTATGTCCCGCAATATGACGTGAAATTGCCAAGCTCGGGGGGTGGCGCTTGAATGAATGCGGAATATTGTGGAGCGGGATCTTCATATGGCCTGGTCACTGCATCATAGAGAGCAAAGAATTGCTTCAATTCGCACGTGACCGGGCCTTTTGATTCGCTGTTTCCGACCTCGCCATCGTCCGACAGCGCCCGCTTAACTTCATTACTGGCAGCTACGAGCGCTTCATTCACCACATGATTTCGAGGAATCACAATCGGGTTGTGGTGTGCCATTAACTCCTCGGACTCAGCATCGGTAATGCCGTGTGCCCGACGGTATTCGCGCCACGACCGCACCCACTCGGCGAACCCTTCCGGTAGACCAGCTGGATCACGCATCAACGTGACATGAGCATTCGTGTGATCTGGCTGATCTTCTGCGAGTAGGCCTTGCCATTGGCGGAGAAGTGCGACGGCGGAGTCGTCGTCAAGTGCAGTGGCAGGAAGGCCGATCTTTGGAAGCCAGTGTCGTGAAATGGCAGTGGAAAAGTAGTCGCCGAAGGAATTGATGATGGCTTGTGCCGCGTCGAGATCCATCAGCGGCAAAAGTGACTCGGCAAGGCGACCACAATTCCATACCGCGATCGATGGCTGTGCGCCGAACGCATAGCGGCCACCCACATCCACACTGCTGAACACCGCCTGGATGTCGTGCGTATCCAAGAAAGCGCACGGTCCGAAGTCGATGGTTTCGCCGGAGATGGTGCAGTTGTCGGTGTTCATCACGCCGTGCACAAAACCCGTCGCCATCCACTGCGCGACCAGCTCGGCCTGCTGCTTTACGACGTACTCCAACAGCGCCTTCGCATTCTGGCTGGTCTCGGTCGTGCTGTTATCGGTCGGGTTGGAGTCGTGGATGCGGTGGCGATCCACGGTGTAGTCAAGCAGCCGTTCGAGAAGCGCAGTATCGGCCGTGCGGACGAGCTCAAACGTGCCTACGCGCACATGGCTACTGGCGACGCGCACGATGATGGCACCCGGCTGGATCGGATCAACTGCTGTTGGTGAATCGGTGGAGCCAGTTGCCTGGCCAGGAAACGCAGGGGTGAGATTGCGCTGGACCAGTTCGCCCGTGGATATGACCGCTAACGCGCGGGTGGTGGGGATACCAAGTGCGTACATGGCCTCGCTCATGAGGTACTCGCGGAGAGCTGCCATCACCGTGCATTTGCCGTCGCCACCTCGGGAAAAGACGTTCCGACCGGTGCCTTTGGCATGAATGTCATACGTCTGCTGGTGCTGTTCGTCGGAGTGATCCTGTTCCGTGGGGTTCAGGCGATCAGGAAAAGTAAGTCCCGCGGGCGCAGTAACTTCGCCAAGCAATAGGGCCCGACCGTCGCCAAGAACGGGCGAGTACTGCCCAAACTGGTGACCCGCATACGCCAGCGCCACTGGCTGCATGGTCGCCTCGGCCTGCCTGGTCGTATCAGCCTGCGGCGTGCCACGGCCAATTAAGAAAGAAATGCCCTCCTCGGAGCGAAGCCAGGTGGGGTCGAATCCGAGTTGGCGGGCGAGGTCGTCGTTAAGTGCAAGAACCGAAGGGCGGGGAACAGCATCACCGGTGGTGGGGACGGCGAGCTCCGGCAGCGCTGCGGCGATGGACATGGTGAGCGACGGCATCATGGTCGCAGTGTACGGTAGGCATGGGCCGGAAAAGTGGGCAAGACAAAATTCCATATCGTATTCTGCGGGTATGGGCAGTAGAGATGGCATTCGCGCGGTAATCGGGTTCCTGCGCTTCGTATTATGGGCGCTGATTGTCATTTCGTGCGTTGTCTTGTTCTTCGACCTCATGGAGTTCGAGGGATCGACGCGTAAGGAACGGCTGACATCGTTTGCCATCATCCTGTCCTTCATCATCGGCGCGTATCTTGTGCAGCGGCTGCTGAAAGCGATCACTCCGCGCAGGTCAGACATCACGTGGTCGGATGGCCATGTGGGAGTGGGCAAGGTGCAGTCGTACACGTACACCGGCAGCAAAAATGGCGGAATCCGCGTGTACAACATCGCGATGGATGTGCAGGGCGATGACGGAGTTCAATTCCAAGGGCAGTTACGGGCGCCGGTGGGCCGGAAGAAGCTGGCATTTCTTGATAGGAAGCCACTCGTCCCGGTGATGTATCGCGAAAGCCAGCCGACCAAACTGATGCTTCCCGAGCGCAATTACCTCGGCCCCGCACAGCTCTTCTTCAACGAATTCTGCAGGCGACATGGGCTTATCGACGACGGCGCCTACAATGCAGACCTGCATGGCGTGCCCATCACAGCCGAGGTGCTGTCGATTGAAGAGCTTTATGACGCAGGAGGCGTGCCGGGTGCGCAAGGGCCGGGTGGGCAAGGTGCGCAAGGGGCGCGGGCGACGAACCAGTGGAATTCGAAGCGACTGTTCGACATCGCGCTGGCTTTGCATCGCCCCAATGGCACAGTGAAGAAGGTGCGCAAGCGTATGTGGCTTGATGATCTTGAATGTCAGCACGTCACAGCCGGTGCCACAGTGGATGTGAAAGTTCTGCCACATGATGAAAACTCGTTGATCATTAAGGTGCCACTCGAGGCAACGAAGTAACCTTGAGCCTGAATGGGATTAAACACGAGGCGTGACATGACACATTCGTATTCTGATTGGCTCAGTAGTGAGCAACAGGCGACACAGCAACAAGGCGGGCAACATTCTTGGGGACAGTCGCTAGCTCAGCCGGCTCAGCCCGAAGCTTCGCCATTTTCCGAAACCTCAAGCTACAACGCTAGCTGGGCTTTTTACTTCAATCGCGTCGGCGTTGACGGCTACGACGGCTTTTCCGGCGGTGGCTCAAATAATAACAATAACAACAACAATAACAACAATGGTTGATGTATGGATAGCGATGTAGCGACGACACCGTCGTCACGTGCATGGATGCGCAAAACCCGGCTGCACCACAAGGCCATCAAGCTCACGTTCGTGCCGAACCAGTTCTGCAATCTCGGCTGCAAATATTGCTATCTCGGCGCCCTGACAAATAACCGCGATGATTCCAGCGACGTGGTCTCGCAATTCCAGCAGATCGCTGCGCACCTTGAGCATCAGGGCACTCTCATCAATTCGCTGCTGCTACACGGTGCCGAAATCTCCATCCTTCCTGCTCCAGTTTTGCGCGAACTTTTCGCCGAGTACCACGCTTATCGACGACACTTCCGAGGCGAGCTCAAAGCTCTCGGACGGGCAGGTGCGCCGATTCACATCAAGACGAATCTGTACAACTTCCATGTTCTGCGCCCACTGTTTGAAGAGTTCGAAGTGTCTATCTCGGGCAGCTTTGACCTGCCATTTAGCCTGCATGAAGAACTCCGCGTGACCAAGGGTGGCAAGTCTACCTTGCAGCGAACGCTGGAGAATGTGCAGCTACTGGGGTCATACCCACACCGGAAGCAGATCAGTTGTGTCGTGGGCAAAGAGCATCTTCGTCGCATTGACGAATTCATGGATGACCTGGAATGGCTCGACGCCAATGGCTTCGACATGGCGACGGATTTCTACATCATGTTCGCCTACGACAGCTCCAATTCGGAGTACATTTCGCAGCTCAGCCAAGACCAAATGGTCGAGTTCTACGAGCGTATGCTTGACCGTTTTGCAGGCACGAAGTTTGAGCGAGCCATCTACTACGAATGGTTCAAGGAATTTACCCACGACTACTGCACGAATCAGATCAACTGCGGGAGCAATAACTTCCTCGTTCAGAAAGACGGCGATGTTTACCCTTGTCACCGTGGACAAGCGGAACCAGATCTAAAGTTCGGCAATATCCTGAATCTGGGTTTCCCCGACATGGTCCGCAGCGGGGTGGATACGATTCGCGATTATGAGGCACGGAATCCGTCGTTAAGCGAGGACTGCCGAGTCTGCGAATACTTCTATTTGTGCTTCGCGGGCTGCCCGATTCAGCGGAACAACACGGCGGACCACAAGTCGTACACGTGCTCGCTGCAAAAGGCGCTGTATCGCGCGCAGCCCGAGCGTTTCCCGCCACGACCTGTAGAATCGCGGCAGCTTGTCGATGCGTTCATCCGCGAGAACCAGCCGCATATCTACGATGATCTGTCGGTGCCACGGCTGATGAGCCCCACGCCCGAAGTCCTCGACGAGAACAACGCGCTCAACGCGATCATCTCGCGCGACCCGAACCTGCAGGAGCTGTTCCGCCCCGGCGCTATCCGTCTAGTGGTCAATGGCGAGGCCCGGGACTTGTTCAGCAGCCATCTCTTTGGCCGAATGACAAATGTTTCGCTTCACGACGGCGATGCCGTGAAGGTGGTCGTCGACAAGTCATATTGGGACATCAATACTGGTGGGCCAGGGGTTGGTGGCCTAAATGCGCTGAAGGTGCAGCTGTTGCGCGACAACTTGGTGACGTACGGGGACGAACAACGCACCAAGATGGAACACGTTGCGACGGCCGATGTGTACTCGGCGCAGTTGCTTGAGCTGGAGGACTGCTATGTCTGGGATGCAGCGCCATTTTTGACTGCGAATCGGGCAGCTTTGCTTCCTGAGCTGGGAAATCTGCTTTCTATCACGACGTTGAAAGCACGCGAATACCACTACTCGAAGCATGCGAAGAATGCGTTTTATCACCTGGAGACTATCAACCTGCCGTTTCACGAGTTTAGGTTTGATGTGAGGTGAGACTTCGGCGTGTGGGACGTGAGGCGCTGGAGAGGTGTATCTCCTGCGAGCGATCGACAGTAGCGCGTGAGAATTGCCTCAGAAATGGCGAAAGCTGGTGAAGAATGTCTCTTCACCAGCCCACGGCCAAATAGCTCTTAGCCAAAAAGCTAAGTCACGCGGTTACACATTTAGCTTTCAACCAACGCTAAATCCTCAGCTAAGCACCAAATCGGCAACCACGCACTAGCCCTTCAACGACGCAGGTGGCGCGAAGCGCGCGCCGTACTTTGCCGCGAGCTCTTCCGCACGTTCAACGAAACCTGCCACGCCACGACGCTCAGGATGTGCAACCGCAGTGCGTACGCCTGCGAATTCAGTGCCCGGCGCACCGTGGCCAGCTCCAGCGCCAACGCTCGATGCCGACTGAACCGCGCTCGCGGAATCAATGACGGTGCCACCGTCGTAGTTCTTCACGAACTGGCGCGTGCCACCCGTCCACGCTGGGTAACCAATGCCGAAGATTGAGCCGATATTGGCGTCTGCATCGTGCAGCACAACACCCTCGTCGATGCACTTCTGCGTCTCCACAGCTTCGATGAACAGCAGACGGTCAACGAGGTCTTGCATATTGACATCGTCGTTTGGAATTGGGGTGATGCCCAACTCGTCGCGAAGCTCAGCGCGCAGGCCACTCCACAGGCCGGAGCGACGACCGTCGCCGTACTCGTAGAATCCACGCTTTTCGAGCTTGCCTGGGCGGTCGAACTTGTCGATCATCATGTTCACAAGCTTTGCGACGCCGCCGTCATCGATGACCTCGCCACGTTCACGCGCTGCGGTCTCGTTTTCTTCGGAGATCTTGCGCATGAGCTTGAGATTCAGTTCATCCGCTAGCTGCAGCTGCGCTGCGGGGTAGCCAGCCTGTCGGGCTGCGGACTCTACGACTGCTGGGTCGTAGCCCTCTGCAACCATGCGGATGGCCTCGTTGATGACGGTGCCGATGACTCGTGAGGTGTAGAAGCCTCGGGAGTCGGTGACCACAATCGGAATCTTGCGGATAGCTACTGCGAAGTCTAGCGACGCAGCAAGCACGGCTGGGTCGGTGTTGTCGCCGGTAATGATCTCGATGAGCTGCATCTTGTCCACTGGGGAGAAGAAGTGCAGACCAATGAAGTCCTTCTCTCGCTTGACGTGCGATGCCAACTCAGTGATTGGCAGCGTCGACGTATTCGAGCCGAGGATGCAGGTCTCTGGCACAGCTGCTTCGATTTCGGCGTGGACCTTGTGCTTCAGGTCCGTGTTCTCGAAGACGGCTTCGATGACGAGGTTGACATCGGACATGTCGTCGTAAGAATCGGTTGGGTGGATGCGGGACAGTAGAGCCTCAGACTTCTCGACGGTGGTGCGACCACGCTTTTGGGCTTTTTCCTCAAGGCCGACGGAGTAGGACTTGCCGCGCTCGGCGTTCTCCAGGGAGATGTCCTTCAGCACAACCTCCATTCCTGCCTTCGCGCAGACGTAGGCAATACCCGCGCCCATCATGCCGGCGCCGACAACGGCAACCTTCTTGAATTCGGACTTCGGGTATGGGGTGCCGTCTTCCTGCAGTGGTCGGGAACCGCCACCGTTGCAGTGACCGAGGTCAAAGAAGAATGCCTGCATCATGTTCTTCGCCTGGGAGCCACATACGAGCTCGGTGAAGTAACGGGATTCGATGCGCATTGCAGTATCGACGTCGACCTGTGCGCCTTCGATAGCGGCCTGCATTGCCAAGCGAGGGGCCTTCATTGGCGAGCCCTTGAGCTGCTTGGTCAGGTTCGCTGGGAACGACGGCAGGTGCATTGCCAGCTTCGGCGAGTTAGGGTCGCCGCCTGGGATGCGGAAGCCCTTTTCGTCCCATGGCTGTGCTGCCTTCGCAGCATCGGAGGCAAGCCATGTGTGAGCCTTGTCGAGCAGCTCCTCCGGCGCGCACAGTTCGTCGACGATACCGACAGAATGCGCCTTCGCCGGTGCCATCTGTGCGCCAGGAAGGATTACCTTCATTAGTGCATCCTGCAAGCCAAGCATGCGCACCACACGAGTCACGCCGCCACCGCCTGGCAGTAGGCCAAGGGTGACTTCTGGCAGGCCGATCTTGGAGCCACGGGCATCAGCTGCGATGCGGTGGTTCGCTGCGAGTGCGACCTCTAGGCCACCACCGAGAGCTGCACCGTTGATGGCTGCAACGATCGGTACTGGCAGCTTTTCCAGGCGGCGCAGGGATTCCTTCATGTGCTCGACATTGTCGAACATTGCCTGGGCATCCTCTGGGCCAACCTTCAGCATTGCCTTCAAGTTGCCGCCAGCGAAGAAAGTCTTCTTCGCAGACGTCAGGATAATGCCCGTAATCGAGGTGTCAGAACCATCGCCGATCTCCGCTTCCAGGCGTTCCACCGTCGAGCGAATATCGGACTCGAACTGGTCGTTCATGGTGTTGACCGGTGCATTTGGGTCGTCCATGGTCAGCGTCACGACACCAGCGTCGTTCTGCTCCCACCGGAACATGTTGTCAGACATGGTTTCAGTCATTGTTTTCAATCCTTCCGGTAGTTTCTAGACTCGCTCGATGATGGTTGCAACGCCCATACCGCCACCAATACACAGGGTGACCAGGCCGTATCGGCCACCAGTGCGGTGCAGCTCGTCAATTGCGGCGCTCATGATAATCGCGCCCGTCGCGCCCAGCGGGTGGCCCATTGCCATCGCACCGCCGTTGATGTTCAACTTCTCGCCGTCGATTCCCAGCTGGTTCTGGGCACGCTTTACGACGGCTGCAAAAGCCTCATTGATCTCCCACACGTCGATGTCATCAACGGTGAGCTGTGCCTTGGCGAGAACCTCGCGGACCGCTGGTTCGATGCCAGTCAGCATGATGGTTGGTTCGACACCATTAATGGACTGCGCAACGATGCGTGCCCGTGGGGTCAGACCCATGTCAGCGCCGGCCTTTTCAGATCCGACCAGTGCCAGTGCAGCGCCGTCGACGATGCCCGACGAGTTACCTGCGTGGTGGACGTGGTTGATGGTCTCCAGCTGTGGGTACTTCTTCAGCGCCACAGCGTCAAAGCCACCCTGTTCGCCCATGACGGTGAAGGATGGGCGCAGGCCAGACAGGGATTCAGCCGAAACTCCATCGCGGATCGTTTCGTCGCGATCGAGGATCATCAGACCATTCTGGTCCTTGACCGGCACGACCGAACGGTCGAAGCGACCCTCGGACCACGCGCGTGCTGCACGGGCGTGGGACTCTGCCGCCATGTTGTCGAGGTCCTCGCGAGAGTAGCCGTCCAACGAAGCAATGATGTCGGCGGAAATGCCCTGGGGGACGAAGTCCGTCGCAAAGCTAACTTGTGCGTCCATTGCCATGGCGCCACCGTCCGACATCATTGGGACGCGGGACATGGATTCGACGCCGCCGGCGAGGACGAGTTCGTCGGAGCCAGAACGGACCTTGTCTGCAGCGAGGTTGATGGCTGCGAGACCGGAGGCGCAGAAGCGGTTAATCTGCATGCCGCCCGTGCGGTACGGAAGGCCAGCCAGCAGGCCAGCGGTGCGAGCGATGTCCGCGCCCTGATCGCCGACAGGGGAGACACAGCCGACGATCAGGTCGCTGATGCGGCTTTCGTCGAGCTCAGGGAAACGGTTGCGGATCTCTTCGATGAGGCCCGCGAGCAGGGTGACAGGTCGCACCTCGTGGAGCGAGCCGTCCTTTTTGCCTTTGCCGCGTGGGGTGCGGATGGCTTCGTAAATGAAGGCCTCGCCACCCGATGGGATGCTGGCGTTGGTCATGTGTGTTTCGTCCTCACAAATCATGGAAAAGTGGTGTACGTCACTTTGGTTTCACAGTCACTATATCCATAAGAGTTGCGTGCGGGGCGGGGTTTCACGGGAGGGGGTGAAATTTATTTTGTTATATGGGTTTTGGGGTGGTCGTTGGGCGGTGGCTGGGGTGACTGGTCGGTGGCTGGGTGGCCGCGATGACTCTGGGGAGGTGCGGATGTGGTGGCCGTGGCCAGTGGGAGAGGTGTGGTCAATTGGCGAGGGTGCTTGACTGTCTGCGCTTTCCAATCGGCTCGGTAGCTCCTGTGAAGCCCCGACTTGCGACGCAAAACCCTAGGTCGCACAAATTCCCGTTGGGCTGCAGAAGAGACACCGAGCCGATTGGAAAGCGCAGATGCCCTCAATCGCGCGCAGGTGGCTGCATTTGGACGCGCCACCTACGCCAGACACGTCCCACTCCATTCGCGCTACTTCTTCTTCAGCACCAGCACCAGGTTCGACACCGCGAACTCGCGAAGAACCGGAACATGGACCATCCACCACGCCCACCACGGGTGATAGCGAGGAAACGCAGCCATTACTTCAACCTCGCCGGATTCCTCTAACGTGCGAGCCCATTTCAGCCCCTCGCCACAGCCGACCTCAAAAAGTGATTCGCCGTAATAGTTCTTCGGACGCTTGCCATGCTTCTTTTCATACATCCGGCGCGCGCGATCCCCGCCCAGATAATGCGTCATGCCCATTTCATGCCCACCAAAAGGCCCCAGCCAGATCGTGTACGAATATACGACGAGCCCGCCCGGCTTTGTCACGCGCAACATCTCCTGGCCCATTCGCCACGGATCCGGCACGTGCTCGGCCACGTTCGATGAATAAGTCAGGTCAAAAGAGTCCTTCAAAAAGGGCAGGTCAAGACCTGATCCGCGTACCGACGACTCCAACTTAATCCCCGCCGCCGCCATCTCGCCAACATCCGGCTCACAGGTGAAGTAGGAAACATTGCGGTCGGCGAAGGCCTTTCCGAAGTAGCCAGGACCCCCACCGACATCGAGGATCGTGGAGCCAGCGAGAGGCGATGAACTGGCACCCGAGTCCGTGGCACCAGCATCAGCGCTAATGCCAGGATCAGCGCCTACAACGCCAGCACCTGCCACAATGCGCTCCAGCAGCGTCACCGTGTCATCGGCCAAGTGCCCGTAAAAGCGATCCGGATCCGACTGCTCATACTTGAAGTCGTTGAGCAGCCCGAACGACCGCTTTAGCGTCGCAAAACTCGTCGCCGGCCGAAGCGCGGCAGGCACGATCCATTCCTTCCACATGCGTTCTACTTAACCACTTTCTCTCTCTGGTGCTTGGGGTTTATGCGTTACGACAACATCATCGTGAAGCCAATTCCCCCAAATCGGTAACGGATCCAGTAGTCGGGATTAAGGTCTAGAAATATGAAGATTCTCTTGCTCTGTTGGCGCGACACTGGTCATCCCGAGGGTGGCGGCAGTGAGCGCTATTTGGAGCGGGTTGCCGAGCATTTGGTGCGACATGGCCACGATGTGGTGTTTCGGACGGCCGCGTACACCGGGCAGACACATTCGTCAGAGCGTGACGGCATTCATTTCTCGCGGGGTGGCGGTAACTTTTCCGTGTATCCGCGCGCGTGGGTAGCAATGCTTGCCGCGCGAGTTGGGCTGGGGCCAATTGCGAAGGCGTTGGGCGGGCGGCCGGACATCGTGGTGGATACGCAGAACGGCGTGCCCTTCTTCGCGCGAGTGTTTTCGGGCGTGCCGACGATCATCCTGACGCATCACTGCCACCACGAGCAGTGGCCGGTCGCGGGGCCAATCGTGGGCAGAGTTGGTTGGTTCATTGAGTCAAAGTTGTCGCCGATGCTGCATCGAAAGTGCAGGTATGTGACAGTGTCGCAACCGAGTGCCGATGAACTAGTGGGTTTGGGTGTGAACCGTGGGCGCATTGACATCATTCGCAATGGTGTCGATCCGGTTCCTCCTGAAGCCCGTGGCGTGCGGTCAACTGATGCGCCGCGTCTGGTGGCATTGTCTCGACTGGTGCCGCATAAGCAGATTGAGCATGCGATCGATGCGGTCGCTGCTCTCGCGGAGACGATTCCAGAGATTCGCCTCGACGTCATTGGTTCCGGCTGGTGGGCGGACAACTTGGCGGCGTATGCCCACGACCTGGGCATCGCAGACCATGTTGTTTTCCATGGGCAGGTGTCCGAGGTTGAGAAGCACCTCATTTTGTCGCGGGCTACGGTGCATGTGATGCCGTCTCGTAAAGAAGGCTGGGGACTGGCCGTCATCGAAGCTGCTCAGCATGGGGTGCCGACCGTTGGCTACCGCTCCTCGGCAGGGCTGCGTGATTCGGTGGTTGATGGTGTGACGGGGTTGCTCGTCGATTCGCCCGCCGAACTGGTCGAAGCCACCCGACGCATCGTTTCGGAGCCTGATCTACATGATTTCCTCAGCGTCGAGGCTCTGAAGCGATCGCACGAGTTCGGCTGGGACTCTACGGGCGGGAAATTTGCAAGTTTGCTTCACGACGTCGTGGCCCAGGCCACATAGCCCGCAGCACACCGGTACTGAGCATTAGCAGCCACACCGCAAAGGCTGCCCAGGCAAGGCCCCGCTGTGTGCTGGATGCGGGTTCGGGAAGCTCGATCGCACCGGGCACCCGGTAAAGCGCGAGGTTCTCGTCGACGAAGACTTCATCGAGTTGATCGATGACTGCATCGGACCGGCCAAACTCGCCAGGAGAGTTTTCTAGCAGCACCCAGCCGACTCCATTGGTGCGAAGGATCTGCAGTGCATCGTCAGGAGCTGACAGCAGTGTGTGTTCGACAGTTCGAGAGCCTTCGCCGCTCACCACTGTGCCGGAGACAACCAAGTTTCCAGAGGTCACAACGGGTGCCGGCAGCGTCTTGATGGCGGGGTCGTATACGGGGCGACCGTCGATAAGTCGATAGGAACCAGCGGGCAGCACGGTGACCGCAGACGTATCCATAGCGACGACACCCGATACCGCCGACCAGCCCGACCATGCGGGAACTGGGCGGAGTGGCTCCATGTCCTTTGGCATATTCGGCACCGCCGACATAATTGCCAGCGCAGCAACGGAAACCGCTAGCCATTGGCGACCTGGGGGGAGGTTACGCGCCAGCAGGTCAGCGCTCGCAGCAGCCAGCAACACGTAGGCAGGGATGGCGAGTGCGACCCACTTCTGGGCGTCGCGTAACAGGCCCGCACCAGGAATGTTGTTGAGCAATAACTCCATCGCCGCGATGCCGGTCGGTGTTGCGAAAAGCGCGATCACAACAATTGCGACCCCAGCCATGACGACGAGACGTGCTTGGGCACGCCAGACGGTTTTCACACCGATTGCGAAGAAAGCCATCAACAAGATGACGGCCAGTGACGCGAAGCCAAAGTTCCGCGACTCGGGAACCGCCTCGCCATTCCACAACCCGCCGAGTGCCAACAAGGCCCCTATAGTGCCGACGTAATGCTCCGCCCTTGCTGAAAACGCCGCCGCGCCTGCCATGTCCGCAGAGGTGCCACCTCCCGACAGCGCCGTGGCTAGCAGCCAGGGGGCGGAGACGGCGATCGTCGTAAAGAAGGCGACGACGCGGTCGCGCCACGACCTACTCGCCACCACCGCGACCACGCCGCCCAACAAAGCACCAGTCGGAGTTAGCCCCGCCAGCGCCAACGCCGACGCGCGCCACCACACCTGACGATTGATACTGGCCAGCGCAATGGCAGGCAACAGCATGGCGGCGACCACCAGGGACCAGTGTCCTTGCAAGAGACGTTCAGCGACGAATGGGTTCCACAGCAACATCGTCGCCGCTGCAATTTGCCCGATGATCCGCGCGCCCACGACCACTCGCGCAAGCTCCGCAGCGGCCAGTCCGCCAATGATGAACGACAGCGCCAGCAGCACCTTCACCGCGACGTTGGCATCGACGACATACCCCACCGCCCACAACACTGTGTCTTGCGGTATTGCGCGCGCGGCGGCTTCGGTTAGCCCGAGCGAGGCATCGGTTAGCGGAGGGTGCGCCGGGATGACCATGTCTCGGAGCAGAAGCTGCGATCCTCGGGTTCCGCTTGACGACGACCCCGCGCCCGACACAGCCGGCCCAGCAAAGAGCGGCCACAAGATGACAGCGGTCAGGATGAGGATCCACGAAGCAACGAATGCTTGCCCCATGCGGAGCTGATTGATGGCAGCACGTCGGGCGATGGCCCGCTCGACGTCGGTGCTATCAACGCGAGAAGCAGCCGCGCGCGAGGTTGCGCGGGGCTGCTTCTCAGGGTCGTTGATGCTCACCAGGCCAATAGTAGGCAAAGGCGGAGGAAAGGGCACCTACCGCCGTTCGCCGGTTCTAGCTGCCGGTTTTAACTGGCTACGACGTGTGGCTACGGCGTGTGGCTACGACTTGCGGTGCATGCGGATTCCGAAGATTACGAGCAACAATCCGATGATGCCGAGGATCCATGGTGCGATGGAACCAGCCATGGTCATCTTCTTGCTGGATTCCTTCGCCTTTTCCAGCTGGTTTGCCTTGGTTTCGTCGCTCCACTGGGCAACGAAGTCCAGTGCAGTGCGGTTACGCTCCTGCTTTTCCTTTTCGCGGCCGGCACCGAGTGCGATGTCCTTCGCTTCTTCCTCATCGCGTGCGTAGAACTGGAAGATGTGCTCGGTACCGTTGACGATCATGCCGGTGTTTGGCTCGACGCGAACGGTACGAACGTTGGTGTAGTAGCGATCCATTTCGATCTCTTCGTCACCTTCAAGACCCCACTTGCTAGCAGGGAACTTCAGACGCAGCGAAGCGAGGGAAGACTTGTCGGCTTCTGTCATCTTGCGGCCATTCTGAGTGAAGTGAGCCTTCTGAGATTCGTACAGGTTCACTGGTTCAACTTCCATGGTGAACTTGTAGACGGTGGTGCCGTCCTGCTTTTCCTCACCGACGAAGTCGATAGGGAAAGTCTGCAGCGCAGTTGCATCGAAGTAAGGGAAGGACTTCTTCGTGGTGCCGAATGGGAACTGGTACTGAATGCCTTCACGGGTGAACGCTGGAATGTCGGCAGTGTCCTCGCCGCCACCAGCCTTCGGTGCATTGAGTTCGATGGTCGACACTGGGTCTACCACTGGGAATGCCGTGGAGCGGTCCAGGGTAATGCGGTCGACGGTTGCGTTGACGAGGTTCTTTGGTTCCTCGCGGTCGTCGCGAAGCACGACGGTGCCGACCTCCATGGTGGCAACCTTCTTGTCCGCAGGTTCCTGGATGCGGACATGACGGTTCGATACCAGTGGCGTTTCACCAATGAAGCAGTGCAGTGGCATTTCCGCAGGCTTATCTGCCTCCGCATCGCCTTCTGGCTTGTCCGCGCCCGCGTCCTTACAACGTGGGTCGTCCTTACGGTCGGCGGCTGGCTCGTTCTTGGCTAACAAGCCGGAGTCGAGGAGGTAGCCGTTTTCGATGTTCGTGACGGTTGAGCTTTTGGTATCCAGCGGGATGACACGCAGCTTTGGCACAAGGAACGACGGCAGGAGTACCGCGATCACAAGCAGCGCTGCACCGATGACGATCATCACAAGCGAAAGAGTTCTCTTAGCCATAAGCAGTGATTTCCTTAGATCATTTCAAGTTCTTTTTGGAAAGGTATCAGTAACCAGGTGGCCGAAGTGACCGAAATTCATAAATATTTTTCTGAACTAAGGTATTTTCTGGGTACCGCACTCTGAACAGCATAAATAGCGCCCCAGAAATTGGGTTAGTTCTTGTTAACACTCTAGTTGTCACTGTTAGCTGGGGGAAACTAGGCTCTCTCAGGTGTGTCATGGGACTCTTAAACTTTGCGACGATCACGTCGTAAAGTAGCTCCCACATCTCGTGTGCAATGACGCGGAAGGAGTGCCGGGCGTGGTTGAGACAGCAGCTGTAAAAGCAGGATCGTCAGCTTCGGACGCAGCGACTGTATCGTCTGCAGCAGCGTGGAAGCCCGGGTTTTTGCCGGCGCTGGAGGGGCTGCGGGCAGTGGCGTCGTTGGGCATTATCGGCACGCACGTAGCGTTTCAGACTGGTCATGACACGGGTGCGTTGTGGGAGCGTGTACTGGGGCGATTCGACTTTTTCGTCGCAGTGTTCTTTACGCTTTCGGGCTTTTTGTTGTGGCGTTCGCACCGTGTGGGATTTGGCGCGAAGAATAGTCGCTCGGGAGTTGCCACCTACTACCGCAAGCGTGCTGCCCGTATTCTGCCGGCGTATTGGGTACTGATTCTGATTGTGCTGATCGCGTTGCCTGTCGGCGCTGGTGCGGATCTGAAAGCATGGCTGGCGAACCTCACGCTCACCCAAGTTTTCGTGCCGGATTCTCTCCATGGCGGGCTAACTCATTTGTGGTCACTCAGTGTGGAAGTGGCCTTCTATATTGCGCTGCCAGTTATTGCCGTGGCCTTGCAGCGCATCGATCCGGCGACAAAGCAGTTTCAGCGCATCGGTGTCATTTGCGCGCTTGCCGTGCTCAGCTTCGGGTGGGCGTGGTTGCCGTTGCCATACCTCGATGGCGTGAATCCGCACATTCAGCCTGCAGCGTATTTCTCGTGGTTCGCTGCTGGGTTGGTGCTTGCGGAGTTGGAGTCGCTGGCCGGGGCGTCGTCGGCACGTGCGCGGGCGGTGCACCGGGGATTGCAGAAGTGGGCGCGTCGCCGCTGGCTATGGCTGGGTATCGCGACGGTGGCGCTCATTGTCGCGGCGTTACTTGGGCCGGAAGGGCTCGTGCAGCTGTCGAATTGGGAGTTCCTGCGTCGGCTGTGGTGTGGCCTCGTATTCGGCGCGTGCATCATCGGCCCGTGGGCGCTTGCGCCGGAGTCTCGGGCGCTGAATCATCCAGTGATGCAGGCACTCGGCCGCTGGTCGTATGGCATCTTCTTGTGGCACATGGCCATGTTGTCGGTCGCTTTTCCGCTGCTTGGTGTCCCGCTTTTCGACGGCCACCTGCTGGCCATCACCCTCACCACCGTGGCGTTGGCTATTCCGATGGCAGCGGCGTCGTATGCCCTCGTCGAGGAGCCTGCTCGACGTTGGCTGGGGAAGAACTGGGTGCGACGAGAAGCGTCGTGACGCACACCGCAGCCGTAGCAATCAATTGCAGTAGCCAACCCGCACCGGCGTAGCCAGACTGTGGCCACGGATTCGTTCCGAGGAGAAGCGCCATCGCTGCGACAAGAACGCCAAGAGTTGCGATCATGCCGTGTCGATACTTTTGCTCTGCGAGTTTCTTGCGCGCAAACCATGCCGCGCCACTCGTCGCAGCAGCAACGGCAAGGCCAGGAAGACCCGATACAAGAGTCGCGGTCACCGCGCCACATGCCAGCACGAACCACGCTGGGACTGTGTCGGCATTGTCGACAAGCGTGAAGTCGCGACGAAGCTCTGCACGCCACAGATACGCCAGCGCCAGTGTGACCAGCGCGAATACCGCAGCGATAGCGCCACCAGCCAGAATGCCATTGCGCCATGTCGATGCTGGTTCATAAGCAATCGTGACCGTGCCAGACATCCCTGCCGGCACGACCCAGCCTTGCTGCCAACCATTGATGGTTACAGGGGTGAGGGTGATTGGCTGATCGCCACCTTCGCCACCTTCGCCACCTTCGCCACCTGCAACAGTCGCGACCATGCCCTTGTTCACGGAAATCGGGCGCCAGAGAATGCGGTCGGTGGGTGCTGCGTCGAGACGATCGTCGTGAAGCACAGCGACCTTCTGCTCAGCGCGAGTTGGTGCGCGGAATTGATCGGAAGTCAGCGTTACCCAGTCGGCCTTGGACTCCAAGCGGTACATGCCAGCGGGCAGGGGGTACGTGTCCTCGCAGGTCAGCTCGGTGCGTTCGAAGCCGCCGCCGATGCGTTCCAGGCTAGTCCACGGATCGCCTACGCCGGTGTCGCAGGTGTCGGCGCTGACGGACACGGTCGTATCAGTAGGTACCGAGAACATGCGCGTTAGCGTGCCTTCGCGAACTTCCTGGCCAAACGACCAGCGCTGCACCACCTTCGAGGAATCGGGCACGGTTGGTACGCGGATTGGAGTGATGTCCTCACCAGCTGCGGTGATGCGCATTTCCGCGAGCGTGAAGCCCACTGGCGCGCTGACTGCGGTGACTCGGATGCGGTCGGTTTCCGCGCCGGGCACTGCGATCCGCGTTTCCTCACCGGGGTAGAGCACCTTGTTGGTGGTGGTCGTGGACGATTTCACTTGCACTTCTACGGGCACCACAGCACCGGTCAGCGTGACGACGACTCCCTTCCGAGGACTCTCAAACCTCGCCTCGACCCACTCCGCCTGGCCGGTGCCGGTGGCGGGTTGCCACCAGGTGGTGTCATCGCCGTCGACAAGTGCGTTGAGTGAATGCTCCGACGCAGCGCCACCCACATTGAATGGATTGGAAGCAGACGACGATGCTTCCAACTCGCCACGCCCCGTTGTGGTGGTGGTGAGTGGGAGGCCATCGACGGGATAGTCGGCGATCTTGTTGCGGACCTTGGCGTCCTCGTCGGTGGCAAGAATGCCACTGACAGCGCGGGTAACTTCGCCGTAGTTTCGACCGCGCAGAGCTGGAGTGTCGGTGACGGTGCCCGCATTGACACCAGCGAGCATGCGGACTGGCGCGTCCTTATCAACCTGATCCAGTCGCGATAGTACTTCCGGTCCGCCGGCGACTAGTGGGATATTGGCGGTGTCGATCAGGCGTGGGGACAATAGATCTGCCACTGCACCTGAAGATTCGCCAGCTCGCCAAATCTGAATCTTGGTGCTGGAACTGCCCGCGGCTTCTGCTGCATCTGCGGAATCTGAGGCATCGTGGTCGGTGAACTCGGCGACCTTCACCATGTCTGGCGAGTCTTCGAGCGTCTGCTGCACCATCTTCTTGCTGTCGGTGCGGTACTTGCCACCAAGGTCAGAGCGCACGACAACGTAGCCGATGCCGTTGTTATTCAGCGTTGCCGCCAGTGCATCGTTGCCAACTCCACGGGCGAAGGAATCACGCAGGCCGTCCAGCCCACGGATTGCCTCTGGTGGCACTAGAGGTACAGCATCGCGAACCACCCATGGCACGTCGGCAAGTGGCTGTAGTGGTTCGTCACGGGTATTACCCCACTCTTGCAGCGCAAACGGGCTAGATGGCATGAGCAGTGTGCGCGAGCCCTGCGCATTGGTGTTGAGCCAGTCCGCAGTGTCCTGCCAGTATGACGGCACCCGCTCAAAGCTGCCTTCCGGTGCTAGACGAGCACTCCATGCAGGCGCGGTCGCCCCTGCGAATGCAATGAGCACCATCATTGCCGCGATCCCGGCGACATTGCGCTCTGGATGCAACCACGCGGCCCGGTTCTCCCGCTTCCACGGCACCAGCGGCAACTGCGCGATGGCATGTGCGACTCCGAGCATGAGTGGCAATCGCAATACGGGGTCAAACTTGTGGAGGTTTCGAATTGCGGCAAGGGAGCCGTCGAGAAGCGAACGCCCCGACGCACCGAATAGGCCAAACGGCTCCGTCCACGAAGACATGACGACGATCCCCGCAAGCGCCACGACCCACCACATCCGGCGATGTGGCATGGAACGCATGGCGAGGCCGAGGAGGCCAAGACCCATGATCGCGATGGTTGCGTAAATGAGGATCGGTTCGGCGACGAGCGCGTGACCGCCGATGCGCTCAGTAGAGACGAACGGAGTCCACGAGGTCGTGCCACGCAGCGTTTCGGTGAGGTTGAGCCAGCGGGTGGTGACGCCGGAGGACTCGATGTAGTCGGTAAACGGTGGTGAATATCGGCCGAGCAGGAGCAACGGCGCCAACCACCAGATGCTGACAGCTGCGCAAGAAGCCACCCAGCCCGCGAACATTGTCCAGCCGCGCCGGCGGTGTGGCCCGAATAGCGCTGCCCCGATCAGGACGAGAGCAGTGGGGACGCACGCCGCAGCGGTACTGACTGCGTTGACGGCGCCGGTGCTGAGGACCGCAACGCCCGACAACAGCACGGCAATCGTTGCTCTGCGCGTGCCGACGACATCGCGAGCCAGCACCACCCTCAACACTGGCAAGAGAATCCACGGGGCGAGCGCTACCGGCCAGGCTTCAGAGGAAATCGCCCCGAGAGTCGTGATGATTCGTGGCGAAAACGCATACAACAACGCAGCCACGATGCGGGAGGTATGCGTGCCGACGCTCGCTGCTTCGGCAACTCGATACAAGCCGGTGAACGCCAAAATCAGCGTGAGCGACCACCAGAGAGCCTGGCCGACCCAGTCGATATTCCACGCATCGTGGAGATAGTCGGGGAGGAGCTGGGTGGTGGCGTCGAAAAGCCCGAAGAAGGCGCCTTGCGGAAAGAGGTATCCGTACGCCTGATTCTGCAGCTGGCCGAGAGGCATAGTCTCGGACCACATGGTCAGCGAATTGGCGAGGAAACCGAGGGGGTTCTCCGTCAGATTGTGCTTAGTGTCCGCGACCGTGCGACCGGGCGACTGGACAAACGCAATGAGGGCAAGCAAAACCCACCAGGGAACGAGAGCCCTGGTGGGCGTGCGAGTTGTGGACACTATTGCTCAGTGAACGCTCAAATGACGAATACGAAGAATGCGGCTGTCTAGCGACTGCCTAGCGCTGGCCGTACTCAACGCCACCAAGCAGAGCCTGGTCGGCAGAAATGGCCTGAGCTTCTGGAAGCTCGTCTTCGGATGCGACCTGCGCAATGCCGAAGATGGCAGCACCGCCGAAAAGTGCGCCCACGAGTGCGCTAGCAAGTGCTGGGCCTGCGGTACGACGAGGTTCTGAGGCGGTCTCGTAAGGCATGAGCGACTCCCTTGTGGATCTTTGGGTCATGACGAATGGTTCTGACTGTAGACCATAAAACTTACTACTGGGAAGTTTTTGTCAGACAAAGCTCAGTTTTTCTTGGGAATTACTGGGGTTGCTGCGCACTATTGGGGTTATTGGGGTGGGTGGAGCCGGTGTTGCTAGTTCTTTTCTGGCGGGCAGATCAGAACGGGGCGACTGGCATTCTTCACGATCGCATCTGCCGTCGACGTCGACAGCAAACCACGCAATCCGGACATCCCACGCGTACCGGAGACGATGACACTCGCGTCGAGCTGATTCGCAGCGTCGACGATCGCGGACCAAATGGTCGTCTCGGACTGGACGAGATATGGCTCGGCCTGAAAACCGGCTTTGGCGGCCAGATCGAGGCCTTCTTCGCACACGCGCTTTGCCTCTACCTGGGCGGGATCCTCTTCGACGGTGGAAGAATCCCAGTCTGGCTGCATCATTCCAGATGCGCCAGCAGTGCGGGCGGCTTGGCGCTGCAGTGGTTCCCAGGCGGTCAGAATGTAGGCGGTCTTGACGGAGAGGACCTTGCTCGCCCAATCTAAGGCGCGCTTGGCTTCGTCGGAGCCGTCGTAAGCAATGAGCATTGAATCCGGAGCTGTCATACTGCCAGCTTAGGGCAGTTCCGCGACACTGCGCAGGGGTTTTCCTGGTTGCGACGGCGTAGGATGCTCCTGTTTGTTCGGCGCGGTACGTCGCTATTCGTCACAATTGCCGTAACGACCAAGAATCGTCGCAAATCGTCGCAAGCTTGCAAGCCGTCACAAGAGAAACTCGAGGCCGAAATGTCGGAGAATCCATCATCTGCCCAGCCAACGAAACCATTGATCAAGCCATCAATCATGTTCGTGTGCGTTCACAACGCTGGGCGCTCCCAGATGGCGGCCGCATATGCTCGCGTGATGTCCGGCGGGCGCGTCGAGGTTCGCTCCGCGGGGTCTGCGCCGGCGGATTCGCTCAATCCCGCGGTAGTCGCCGCGATGCACGAAGAGGGCATCGATATCGCGGCAGAAAGGCCGAAAATCTTGACGACGGAAGCCGTCGAAAAGTCAGATGCAGTCGTGACGATGGGATGTGGCGACACGTGTCCGTTCTTCCCAGGCAAGCGTTACGAGGATTGGAAGCTCGACGATCCTGCTGGTCAGAACGTTGAGGCGGTGCGGCCGATCCGGGATGAGATCAAGCGGCGGGTCGGTACGCTGGTGAGCGAGCTGTTGGGTGAGTCGGTGGGGTAGGGGAGTTCGACCCCTGCGCCGACCAATAGCGCCGATAAAGCGAAAAAGACCGCGCAAGGAATCCTTGCACGGTCAAATTGCTGGTCAGAAAGACATTGGAGCCGATGACGGGAATCGAACCCGCGCTGTCTGCTTGGGAAGCAGAAGTTCTACCATTGAACTACATCGGCAAGTGGCATTACGCCCAGGCGCTTGGCCTATTTTCAATGTAGCACTCGAGCTATTTCGGTAAAAATAGCGCCATCGCCCACGCGCCCCGCCCACGTCACGCATAGCCCAAACAACGGTGACTGCTGTCGCCCGCATCACATACCGCTCGCGTACGGCACATATATAGAAGGTATGCTGGCTACGTGCTTCTTTCAGATCGTGATATTCGTGCTGCTATCTCTGCTGACGACGACTCGCGTCTCGGCATCGAGCCCTTTGACCCGGAGATGATTCAGCCGTCTTCCATTGACGTGCGGTTGGACAAGTTCTTTCGCGTCTTCAATAACTCGCAGTACACGCACATCGATCCGAAGCAGCCTCAGGAAGAGCTGACCTCGCTGACAGAAGTGCCCGAAGGTGAGGCATTTATCCTGCATCCGGGCGAATTTGTCCTGGCATCGACGCTTGAATACTTCACTATCCCCACGAATTTGGCGGGGCGCTTGGAGGGGAAGTCGTCGTTAGGCAGGCTCGGACTGTTGACGCACTCGACGGCCGGTTTCATCGATCCGGGTTTCGCGGGGCACATCACGCTGGAACTGTCGAATGTGGCGAATCTGCCAATCGCGCTGTGGCCGAACATGAAGGTCGGGCAGCTCGCGCTGTTCCGCATGACATCGCCGGCGGAAGTGCCGTACGGCACAGGCAAGCTCGGCTCAAAGTACATGGGACAGCGTGGTCCAACGCCGTCGAAGGCCTACCTGAACTTCCGTTAGATCACGCTTTACGACGAATCCCCACGGCAGCTCGAGCGACGTTGCTAACGTTGCACACATGACTGCAGCCCAGCCAACGCCAACTGGCCAATCAGGGGAGTCTGATCGGTCTACGCCTGCTATTCGTTTCGAGGGTGTCTCGAAAACATATGGTGCTGGCCCTGTGGTGGTGGAGTCCGTCGATGTGGATATTCCGCGGAACGCCGTGACGGTGTTTGTGGGCTCCTCGGGGTGTGGCAAGACGACGTTGCTGCGCATGGTCAATCGGATGGTGCAGCCAACTTCGGGCAGGGTTCTCATTGATGGTGAAGATATTGCTGGTCACGACCCTGTGAAGCTCCGTCGTGGCATCGGCTATGTCATGCAAAATGGGGGTCTTCTGCCGCACCGGACAGTCGTTGACAATGTAGCGACGGTGCCGCGCCTTAATGGCTGGTCCCGTCGTAAAGCACGCGACCGGGCGATGGAATTGCTCGAAGTTGTGGGGCTTGATCCAGCGGTGGCAAAGCGGTATCCGGCGCAGTTGTCGGGTGGTCAGCAACAGCGTGTGGGTGTGGCTCGCGCGTTGGCTGCGGAATCTGGAATTTTGCTGATGGACGAGCCTTTTGCTGCCGTCGACCCGATCGTTCGTCGGGAGTTGCAGGCCGAGGTTAAGCGTCTGCAGCGGGAGCTTGGGCGCACGGTGTTGTTCGTGACGCACGATATTGGCGAAGCGTTCCACCTCGGAGACAAGGTCGTATTGCTCAGTGAGGGTGGCAGAATTGCACAGCAGGGCCCGCCGAACGAGTTCATTGAGAATCCTGCGAACGAGTTCGTGCGCGACTTCATTGATGCGGATTCCCGGCAATTGCATATCGATGGTTCGCGAGTGCTCGATGCCCGCGGTCGCGTTGCGGGTGTGCTTGCTTCGCCACAGTCTGCGGTGCCACAGCTTAACGACGACTCTGACCCCACAGCGCCCTCGACCGCTCGGGGTGTCTCGTCATGATTCGGTGGTCGTGGTACGTCGATAATAGTCATCAGATTATCGACTTGACCTGGACGCATATAGTGTTGGCGGTTCCCCCGATTATTGCTGCGGTGTTGGTGTCGGTGCCGCTTGGGTTTTGGGCATCGGGAAGCCGGAGATTGCGTGGCGTAATTACGTCGGGCACGGGGCTACTGTATGCGATTCCGTCGTTGGCGATGTTCGTAATGTTGCCGTTGGTATTGGGAACATCGGTGTTGTCGCCGTTGAATCTGCAAGTGGCGTTGGCTGCGTATGGAATTGCGTTGATGACGCGGACCGCCGCCGATGCTTTCGGCGCCGTGCCTAGCGTGACTCGAGATGCCGCCACCGCGATTGGTTATTCGCCGCTCCGCCAGGTCACGCGAGTGGAGTTGCCGCTAGCTGGTCCAGTGCTGCTGGCAGGTGCGCGGGTGGTGTCGGCCTCAACGGTGTCGCTGGTCAGCGTTGGTTCCCTGGTCGGTGTGCATGGTTTGGGCTACTTCTTCACGGATGGCTTCAATCGCAGTTTTCCCACGGAGATCATGGCCGGCATCCTGGGCACGGCGCTTGTCGCGCTCGTTTTCGATGGCATTCTGGTTGCGCTCGGCGTTGCGTTGATGCCGTGGTCGCGTAAGCAGGTGACTGCATGAGCGTCCCTGAGAAGAGTGTTCCCGAACAAGCCTGGTCCTGGCTGACGACGGCGTCGTCATGGTCCGGCGATTCCGGAATCGGTATGCGCATCGCTGAGCACCTTGGTTACTCATTCTTGGCGACGTTCCTATCTGCCATTATCGGCATCGGTCTTGGCATTTTCGTGGGGCACACTGGCCGTGGACAGGCTGTAGTGCTTGGCGTGTCAGGTGTTTTCCGGGCAATGCCGACCCTTGGCTTGCTGACGTTTCTGGCCCTGATCATTCCGGCTGGCATCACCATGCCGTTGATTCCGGCAACGATTGTGCTGGTGTTCCTTGCGGTTCCGCCGATTTTGGCGGCGACTGCATCGGGGTTTCGGGCGATCGATCGTTCCACTATCGACGCGGCGTACGCGATGGGGCATTCGACGAGGCAGGTCATCTCGACGGTCGAGCTGCCTCTGGCGATGCCGGTACTTGTTGGCGGGCTCCGCTCCGCGTGGTTGCAAGTCTTAGCGACGGCCACCGTTGCCGCCTATCTCGGACTTGGTGGCTTGGGCCGATACTTGTTGGATGCCCTGGCTGTGCGCGACTACGGCATCATGCTGGGCGCGGCGATCATCGTTGCTGTCCTGGCACTTATATCGGACGCACTGTTTTCGCAGGCAGAACGCGCGTTCACGCCAGCTGGATTGCGACTGGGGAAGAGATCATGAACGTACACCAAGCGGGACTTTCCCGACGACGCTTCCTATCCTCTTCTGCGCGGGCAGCGCTTTTTCTCGCGGGAGGTGCGTCGGTAGCAGCGCTCAGCGCGTGTGGCCTTGATCCGGCTGATCCCGCGAACCGAAAACCAGGCGAAATCCGTATTGGGTCAGCGATGTTCCCGGAATCAGAGATTATTGCGCGAATTTGGGCGCTGGCATTGAAGGATGCTGGCCATGCGGTGACGGTTGTGCCGCAGATTGGCGCTCGTGATGTGTATTTGGCTGCGCTGGCAGAAGGCTCTATTGACATCGTTCCCGAATACTCGGGCAACTTGGCGTCCTATTACGGTGAAGTATCGAAGGGAGCGAAACCGGACGAAGTGCTCGCTACTCTGCGCAAGAACATTCCACCGGAATTTGAAGTAGTTGCGCCGGCGAAAGCCGAGTCGAAAGATGCCTATCGAATGCTGCGCAGTGTTGCTGAGAAACACGACATTCGTAGCCTTGCTGATGTGAGGAAGCTGCTGGGGGACGAGTCGTCGCAAAGCACAAGCGCAAAGATTCGGATTGGTGGTGCGCCGGAGCTGGCGCAGCAGCCATATGGTCCGCAAGGGTTGGCGGAGCTGTATGGGGTGCCGGAAAACCGCATTGAGATGGTGGGATACGGCGATTCGGGCGGTCCGCTGACTATTCGTGCGCTCGCGGACGGTGCGGTGGATTTGGCGGATATTTACACAACGACGCCACTGCGCGATACGACGGGCGCGCCTGTCGACGTTGTGACTCTAGAGGATCCAAAGCAGCTGATTCCAGCTCAGAATGTGGCGGCCCTGGTGCGTAAGGGCGTGCTTGATCAGTCGGCGCGGCAGACTCTGCGAAGCGTTGCAGATCGAATGACGACGGAGGACTTGACGGCGATGAATTTGCGTTCGTCGGGAGATGAGAAGGCTGGTGCTGAATTGATCGCGCGGGATTGGCTGGGTGCGACCGGTTAACGCGAGCGACTAACGCGACCAACTAATAGGTACTTGGACTACTCCACGTCAATTATTTGTGTAGTTCTGTACATTTCTTGTTTACCTGAAAGTAACGTCTACACCCGTTTGTGTGAATTGTATTATCAAATGTTTCTCCAAAGTGGCGGGACTTTCATAGGTACTTAATAATCAGTCCTATGCGAATGACGGTTATCGGAACTGGTTATCTGGGAGCTACGCACGCTGCGTCGATGGCGGAGCTGGGGCACGAGGTGTTGGGTGTCGATGTTGACCCTCAAAAGATCGAAACCCTTGCAAGTGGCAAGGTGCCATTCTATGAACCGGGCCTTCCAGAAATGCTGGAAAAGCATATCGGTACCGAACGTCTTGATTTCACGACTGACTATGACCGCGCTGCTGAATTCGCGAATTTGCATTTCATTGGGGTGGGAACTCCGCAGGTAAAGGGTTCTTTCGCGGCGGATGTAAGGTATGTGGATGCAGTTATTGATGAGCTTGCGAGGCGCGTAACTGGTCATCACGTCGTTTTGGGTAAGTCGACGGTTCCGGTGGGGACGGCTCGTCGTCTGCAGGAGCGTGCGGACACGATCTTGGCCGAGCGTGTTTCGTCTGGCGAGATCGAGCGCAACACCACGTCCATTGAAGTTGCATGGAATCCTGAGTTCTTGCGCGAGGGTTTTGCGGTGAAGGACACGCTGACCCCGGATCGTATGGTGCTTGGTCTGCGTGACGAGTTCATTCATGCTGGTGAGTCCAACGGTAAGTCCCCTGCAGAGGCTGCTTTCCGCGAGTGCTTCGCACCAATCCTGGAGGCTGGCACCCCACTAGTTATCTCCAATTTGGAGACTGCGGAGTTGGTCAAGGTCTCTGCCAACGCTTTCTTGGCGACGAAAATCTCGTTCATCAACGCCGTCTCTGAGATCTGTGAGGTCACAGGGGCAGATGTCACCGTGCTGGCTGATGCGATTGGTATGGATGCGCGTATCGGACGCCGCTTCTTGAATGCTGGCCTTGGCTTTGGTGGTGGCTGCTTGCCGAAGGACATTCGCGCCTTCATGGCTCGTGCCGGTGAGCTGGGCGTGGACCAGGCGCTGACGTTCTTGCGTGAGGTGGACACCATTAATATGCGTCGTCGCGAAAAGGTCGTGGGCGACGTAAAGCGCATTTGTGGCGGTTCGCTGCTGGGCCACAAGGTTGCAGTGCTGGGTGCATCGTTCAAGCCGAACTCTGATGACGTTCGTGATTCACCAGCTCTGTCCATTGCTGGCTCGCTGTCGCTCGGTGGCGCAGCGGTAAGCGTTTACGACCCGGAGGGAATGGACAATGCGCGCCGTTTGTTCCCAACCCTGGATTACGCAGATTCGATTGAGGACGTTTTGCGAGATGCCGAGGTCGTCGTTCTGGCAACGGAGTGGAAGGAATTCCAGGAACTGGATCCGGTTGCTGCTGGCGAGTTGGTGAAGACGAAGAAGATCATCGACGGTCGTAACTGCCTGCCACTGGCTGCGTGGTTAGACGCTGGTTGGGATGTCACTGCGTTGGGACGTGGGTAGATCCCTCTGAAGCAGTTAGCTGCTGGCATTATTGCTTTACGACGAGCAGACCCTGGAGAGGTTTCTCTCCAGGGTTTTGTGCTGGGTTGGTGGCGTTGCTCACAAAGCGGGTGACGGGCTGGTGTCTTTGTAACGCTTTATCAGTGTCAGTCGATGTAGTTGATGAACCCGTCGAATAGTTGTCGAGTGCGTTGTCCCCGCAGTTGGCAAGTGTTCGGGCGTAGAACAACACGCTGGCTCTCCGATTGTCTGGTCGCTGAGCTTCTGGTTGTTAGAGCTTTAGTGATTGCAGTTGGGAAGGTATCGACGTGCCGGACTTTGTAGGCCCTTTAATGAGGCGCTCGTCTGATGTAGCCGTCAGGCATGATGGGTCTCGCAAGATAGTGGCGTTCTTGCTGAGTTTTATTCTGGTGTTTGCAATGTCTTCGGCATTGGATGTGCCTGCTGCGGGTGCGCAGGAGGCGAGTAGCGATCCGGCGGCAACTTCTGCTGAGGAAGTTGTTACTGAGACGGTAGAAGCGCCAACTCCTGCTCCGGTAGAAGCACCAGCTCCTGCTCCGGTGGAAGCGCCAGCTACGGCAGAGGCGCCGGCGGAGCCTCCATTGGAGGAAATGCTGGAAGGGCCCGACGCGCAGCCGATGATGGCTCCGATGCAGGAAGAGTCTTTGATGGCTCCGATGGCAGTCGAAGGTACTACAACTCGGCCTGTGGCTACCTCGGATTACGCGATTATCGACCAGAAGGTGACGAAAAACACTTCTGGAAGGGACTCAGTTCGATTAGAAGTGAAATTCAATAGTGACGTCACGTTGACGAATGTGAATCTTGAGTACTTCGATGTTGATGGTCTCCATAGTTATCACTGGATCGACAGCACGTACAGCATTAACTCTAGAAAATTGACGGTGGGAACAACTGATAGGACCACCCTACTTGGCGCGGGTGCAAGTGTTGATAAATATAATGCTTCATTCACGATGTCGAATGTCGTTGTGAAGGCTGGCGAAATACTTGTATTGACGTATGACGGTGGCAAAACCAGCTATGCAACGAAAGTTGTTCCAACCTTCACCGGTACGGTAGCCGAAGCGGTTGTAGAGCCTGACCCTGTCGATCCGAATGCGTGTACTCCTGCTTCTGCTGACATTAGGTCTGAAAGCTTGGGCTGGCAAGATAACGGCGTTTATAATAGCTCTTATGACTTTTACGAATGGTACTATTCACTGGTTCTCAATAAGGCGCATGAAATTCGAGAGTTAACTCTCAACCTGGATCAGAAGATTTCAATGCCTGCCGGGACTAGCTGGCAGGGAGAGTACTGGGTCGCGCGTTCCAAGAAGACGGTTCCTACTGCGACAATTACGGTTATTGACAGTGACACCGTTAAAGTGACCTTTTCGGCTCCCCTAGTCCTACGTGAAGGACAGGAATTACGGATTGAACCCGCAAGAGATTACGCAGGTACTTGGAACTACGACCCAGCATTGGCTTCCAGCAATATTTCGGTGACTTGCCCAAAGGAAGAGCAACCACCATTGCCGCCAGCTCCAGATACCCCGACGGGTGCTGGGGAAGCTTTGGAAGGCTATTGGAAGAACATTAATTCCGTTGAAAATCCGCCTATGCCGGAAAAATGTGGCATCAATATCGCGCTTGTCTTCGATATGTCTAACTCGTTGAACAACAATAATGGCGTGCAGGGCTCAAAAGATGCGGGTAATGCGTTCATCGATGCACTGGGGTATACACCTGCAAATATTGGCATTTATAACTTTGCGACCTACGCCCCTGCTAGCTCTACGCTGCCCAATTATCCGCTATTCGAATTGAATACAAGCTCGGGAATCACTGCTGCCAAAAATGCGATCAATAGCCTGAAAACAGGTACTGGTACTGGTGGCACGAACTGGGAGGGCGGTCTCCAGCAGGTAGCCAACGAAATGAACAAAGCCGGTGGCACACAGTATGACGTTGTCTATTTCATTACGGATGGTGTTCCGACTACTAATCAGACTCAGACTCCAGGCGGTGATAACGGTCGTGTTACGCATAATTTGGACGTGAAACGCGGCATCGATGGAGCGAACGCGGTGAAAGAAGCGGGTGCCCGCCTCGAAGTGATCGCTGTAAATATTGAAAACAACATTCCATCAGATGGGATCGATCAGATCGCGGTCCTTCATGATGATGTGACCGAATGGCTTATCACGGGAGCCCTTAGGGAGAAGAATGGCAAGCCCTATATGCATCGACCTCCGTCAAATAGGTTTAGGGAGATCTCTAAGGCCGATGCGGAAAGAAGGCCCACGGGGTCGTACGAAAACTTAACATATTATGATAATGATATCTATGTGAACTATGCGGTCGGTAGCCCAAATGGTGTATATGTACGTCGTGAAGACGCGACATTAGCAAAGCCAATCGATCTTGCCACAAAGCTGACCACTAATAATCTGACAGATCGAAGTGCTGTCACTAACTTGGCAAAGTACTCTGAGCTGGCGACAAAGTTGAAAGCCTATGCTGAAGCTATTTGTGGTGGTTCGGTCATTATCCATAAGCAGATTGTGGATAATACCGGCAAGGTTATTGATGATACTCCAGCTGGTTGGGTGTTCAACGGGTCTGATGTAACCCAGTACGGCTCCAGTCCGTCTAAGCCTGCTGCTGGCACCGTCATCGACCCAACAGACTTCATCACTTTGGTCGATGGCGACGGCAAAAAGTTGGATCCTCAGGAAGTATCAATGAGGACGGATGATGAAACTGGTTCGGTGGAGTTCAAGTTCAAGACAGAAAAGCCACACAAGTATGGCGACCTTCTGATTGAGGAGTTGCAGCAGCCTGGTTATGCGTTGCGTCAGCAGGACGGCAAGAACGCGGTGTGTACGGCGACACCTGTGAACGCAGGTGGTAGCTCCACCCCGATCACCCTGTATGAAAATGTACGCGATAGTGGTTTCCGCGTCGCAACCGGCACCGACCGAGTCGTCAACTGTATTGTTCAAAACCGCAAGGTTCCGCCAGTAAGTATCTCCGTCAAGAAGGTTGATCACGAGAACAACACTCAAACCCTGCCAGGTGCAGAGTTCACGTTGTATGCAGTCGCAACAAACGAAGCAGGGGAAAAGATCCCAGGTGCCGAAATTGCGAAGCTAACTGCAGATTCCACCGGAACTGTCCACGTGGCAAACAACCTGATGGCTGGAGACTACTTCCTCATCGAAACCAAGGCGCCAAACCTGGAAGGCAAGCAGTACGAACTACTTCCAAGCCCAATCCTCATCAACGTGAAAGAACAGGGCGGCAAGGGTGTAGTCACAGTCGACACTGTCGCGAACCCGCAGGTCTCTGTTGATCAAAACGACCTATCCATCATCACCGTCGCTGACATCTACACAGGCACCCTGCCAAAGACTGGCGGAATCGGCTTCGGGCCAATCCTGCTCGCAGCCTTCGGCTTAATCGGTGCAGCAGTAGTTACGCGCAGGAAGATGACCGCATAAACACAGCCCAACGCTAGCGCCAGCTAGTTTAAGCCAGAGGAGGGGGGGGGGGGGGGGGGGGGGGGGGGAAAACCAGTGAGCCCCAACCGCGCAACACCCAAAAACCAAC
>NZ_JBBHKX010000005.1:0-227935 GCF_037572275.1 Corynebacterium sp. H78
GGGGGTGGGGGGGGGGGGGGGTTCTGAGGGGGAAACCTCTCTGTCTCCCCTCCTTCATCACTGCCCAGCGACCATACAGGAACTACTGCTTGTAACTTGCCAAGAAATTGCCCAAACGCTCAATCGCCTCACGAAGCTCGCTCGCCCACGGCAACGTCACAATACGGAAGTGATCCGGCGTCGGATAGTTAAAACCAGTGCCACCCACCATGAGGATCTTCTCCTCACGCAGAATATCGAGCATCAACTTTTCGTCGTCATGAATCTCATGCACATTCGGATCCAACTTCGGGAACGCATACAATGCGCCCATTGGCTTTACACAACTCACACCAGGAATTGCGTTCAGACCCTCCCACGCGGCGTTACGCTGATCCAGCAAACGACCACCCGGAAGAATCAAATCCTCAATGGACTGGTATCCACCCAACGCCACCTGAATGCCATGCTGAGCAGGAACATTAGGGCATAGACGCGTCGACGCCAGCAAATTAATACCCTCGATAAAGCCCTCGGCATGACGCTTCGGACCAGTCAACACCATCCAACCCGCACGGTAACCAGCGACACGATACGTCTTCGACAAACCATTAAACGTAATGCACAGCAAGTCCGGAGCCAGCTCGGCAGTAGAGATGTGCTGGGCATCGTCGTAAAGAATCCGGTCATAGATTTCGTCGGACAAAAGCAGCAGGGAATGCTCACGTGCAATCTCCACAATGCCCTCAAGAACTTCGCGAGAATACACCGCACCCGTCGGATTATTCGGATTAATGATGACAATCGCCTTCGTCCGCGGCGTCACCTTCGACCGAATATCCTCCAGGTCGGGAGCCCAATCCTGCTCCTCGTCGCACATGTACGGCACGGCAGTGCCACCCGCGAGCGTTGTCGCCGCCGTCCACAGCGGATAGTCCGGCGTAGGAATCAGCACTTCATCGCCTTCATCCAAGAGCGCCTGCGTCACAATCGAAATGAGCTCCGACACACCATTGCCGAGCCACACATCGTCGACATCGAAACGCGGGAAGTCAGGCACCATTTCATAGCGCGTGACGACAGCTCGACGTGCCGAGTAAATACCCTTCGACGAGGAGTAACCCTGCGCAGTCGGCAGCGCACGAACCATATCCTGGACAATGGTGTCAGGCGCATCGAAGCCAAACTTCGCCGGATTGCCGGTGTTCAGCATCATGATGCGGTGGCCGTCAGCCTCCATCTGCTCCGCAAGCGTCGACACTGGGCCGCGAATGTCGTAGAGCACATTCTTCAGTTTGTTCGACTGATCGAGAGACTTCAGCGGCGTGCGACGAGGAGCCTTAATGTTGCGTCGCGAAGCAGCGCGGGCAGCGCGCGTCTGTTCAGCAGTCGACGCGCGCGTCTGCTCAGCACGGGCGGCCTTGAGCAGATCTGCCGACTTTTTCAGCGCCATTTCCTTCACATCTTGCGGAGAGAGGTGATCCGTACCGGAACCCGCGGTGGCAGTTTCTGCGGTCGCGGAATCGTCAGACGCAGTGGTGGCGGTTACTTTTTCACTTGAAGACTCTTTGCTCGAACTCACCCGTCCAAGCATGCCACCTTTATGTAGGAATGGAAGCATTTAACTTGGCATTCGGGTGTTTCAGGGGATCGCGGGCACACTTTTGGGTGGGGCGCGTGGGGTAGTTGGGGTATGTGGGGCATTGGGCTGCTGGAAACTGCTGAGCGCGCGAAGTAAAAGCCACTAAATAGAGTTGCATTCCCGACCTGTGGGATATTAATCTCACTACATGGAATCTAGTGGAAGCGTAAAAGTACTTGAAAAGCCCGTAGAAGCAGAAGAACGCTCCGCAGCGATCGCCGTCTGGGCGTTCCCCATTTTCATCCTGGTGGGAGCCATCGCAGCGTTCTTCCTCCCCGATGTATTCAAGCCAATGGCTAACTACATCACGCCGGCGCTGACGTTCATCATGTTCTGCATGGGCCTGACGCTGACAATCCCTGATCTTAAAGAAGTCGCGCGCAGGCCGTGGCCGATTGGTATCGGTGTTGTTGCGCAGTTTGTGATTATGCCTTTGGGGGCGGTGGCCGTTGCAAAGCTGTTGGGTTTGAACCCAGCGCTCGCGGTCGGTCTGCTGATGCTTGGGTCGGTGCCGGGTGGTACCGCATCCAATGTTGTTGCGTACCTGGCGAAGGGTGACGTTGCGCTGTCGGTGGCGATGACATCGGTGTCGACGCTGCTGTCGCCGCTGGTCACGCCGGTAATCATGTTGGTGCTCGCTAATGCGGAGACTCCGGTCGATGGGCCTGGTATCGCGTGGACTCTGGCTCAGACAGTGTTGATTCCGGTTGTTGGCGGATTGGTGATTCGAGTGCTGTTCAACAGCTTCGTCGACCGCATCCTGCCGATTCTGCCGTGGCTTTCGATTCTGGGCATCGGCGCTGTCGTGTTCCCGTCGGTGGCGAATGCGTCGGAGAAGCTCGTCAATGTCGGCCTGATTGTGTTTGTCGCCGTGGTTCTGCATAACCTGCTCGGCTACGTGCTCGGATACGGCGCGGCGGCGGTATTGAAGCAGCCAAAGGCCGCGTGTCGAACCACCGCCATCGAGGTCGCAACCCAGTCCGCCGGTCTTGCATCGGGCATGTCTGCGAAGTTCTTCGCTCCGGAAGCTGCGATCCCAGGTGCTATTGCAGCCGTGTGGCACAACGTTGCCGGCGCAATCTTCGCATGGGGAGCGAGGAAGTTCTAAACCTCGTTTGCTTTGCGACGACGTAGCCCGAACAGTAAAAACCCGACTGAGAGGAATTCCCTCAGTCGGGTTTTGTGTGTGGGATTGGCGGTGATCCTCGTTACGGAGGACTAGCCGTTCCGGCGGGCGGAACCTGGGATTGGCACACCGTGTTCGTTGCGAGGCAACGATGCGAAGATGCCGCTTGCTGCATCACGGACGGTGTCAGCGACGGTGTCGGAGCTGACAGCTTCATCGGCTGGTTCTGCGTCAGCTTCTGGGGAAACCTCTGGCTCGGCTTCTGCCTCTTCCGGCGCGATTGCATCTTCGGAGGCGAGACCCTGGGCCGGGGCGTCGTCGGCAAGAGAATCCTCGGCGGAAGTTTCGACTGTTTCAGCTGGTTCGGCAACTGGAGCAGACTCTGCGACTGGTGCAGACTCTGCAACCGGAGCTGCGCCGCCAACGTTTGGCGAAGCAACTACACCACGAGCGCTACCTGGGATTGGTACACCGTGTTCGTTGCGAGGCAACGATGCAAGGGCGCCACCCGCCACAGCACCAGCAGCCACACCGGCTGCGGCAACATCAGAAGAAGTTGGAGTTGCAGCAGGCGAAGCAGTTTCAGCTTCGGCAGCTACTTCTGGGGAGGTCTCTGGCTGAGCATCGGCTTCCTCAGGAGCGATTGCTTCTTCGGCTGCGAGGCCTTCTGCAGGTGTTTCTGCCTCGGTAGGAGCCGATGGGGCAGGGGCTCCTGACTCAGTGGCGGCAGGTGCAGGCGTCGCAGCAGGTGCAGCAGGTGCAGCCGCGGCCGAGATTTCTCCCGCCGATGCCTTGCGAGCAGAGCCTGGCAATGGAACACCACGGTCGTTGCGAGGCAACGCCGCCAAGATTCCACCAACGGCTGCGCCCGCAGCAACTGCGCCAGCGCTCACGCCGGAGTCAGCCTTGGTTACTGCAGCAGGTGCATCGGCGACGGGTGCGTCGACAGGTGCTTCAGCAGGAGTCTCAGCTGGTGCAGATGCCTGTGCAGGCGCTGGAGCAGCAGCCTTCTTTGCGCCACCCGGAACTGGAGCGCCACGACGAGCACCGCCGGGAACCGGCGCACCGCCAACCTTCTGAGGTGCTGGTGCTGCTTGCTCTGCAGGAGCGGAGTCAGCAGCCTCAGTAGCCGGAGCAGCCGCTGGAGCAGCTGCTGGAGCAGCCTTCTTGGCACCACCCGGAACTGGAGCGCCCTTCGCGCCACCTGGCTTCGGTGCGCCACCTGTGGCTGGGGTGCCGCCCTTGGCCGCGCCTGGTGCAGGAGCTCCCTTCGCGCCGCCTGGCTTTGGAGCGCCACCCGGTGCCGGAGCTCCCGCCTTCTTACCTGGAGCAGGAGCGCCACCCTTCGCGCCACCTGGCTTTGGAGCGCCGCCCGGTGCTGGAGCACCCTTCTTCGCGCTACCCGCGGCAGCTGCGCCAGCAGCAGCCGCACCTGCAGCTACCGCAGCACCAGCGCCCTTCTTACCTGGTGTCGGGGCGCCAGCGGCACCAGCGTCACCCTTAGCGGAGGCTTCCTTAGCAGCAGCTTCCTTCGCTGCCTTCTTTTCAGCCTTCTTGCGCTCAGCCTCAGCCTTCGCTTCTTCAGCAGCGCGACGCTCTTCCTCTTCCTTCGCAGCCTTCACTGGATCGACGTAGCCACGTTCTGGCTGTGCAATCCATTCAGGGGAGCGAGGCTCGGGCAGCACGCCGTCGACAAGTACAGAGTCACGCAACATCTGAGCGATGTCGAGGACCTCAGGCTTCTTCTCATCATCCTCGACGAGGTTATTCACCCCGTCGGACATCATGGTCTTACAGAACGGGCAACCAATCGCAATCGCGTCGGCGCCAGTGCCCAGTGCCTCTTCGGTGCGGTTGACGTTGATGCGCTGACCGATGGTTTCTTCCATCCACATACGTGCGCCACCAGCACCACAGCAGAAACCGGTATCGCGGTTACGCTGCATTTCCACAAGATTCGCGCCAGATGCACCGATCAGTTCACGAGGAGCCTCAAAAACCTTATTGTGGCGGCCCAAGAAGCACGGATCGTGGTACGTCACCTGACGACCCTGACCTGACGCAACCGGCTGCAAGCGGTTCTCGCGAACCAGCTTGTTCAGCAGCTTGGTGTGGTGCACAACCTCGTACACGCCACCCAGCTCTGGGTACTCGTTCTTGAACGTGTTGAAACAGTGCGCACAGGTGACAACAATCTTGCGCTGCTTCGGTGGTACACCATCGAAGACTTCGCTCAGCTGCTCAATGTTCTGCTCAGCGAGCATCTGGAACAAGAACTCGTTACCCGCGCGACGAGCCGAATCACCAGTACAACCCTCAGCCTGCGAGAGAACCGCGTACTTCACACCTGCCGTGTACAGCATCTCTGCGACGGCCTTGGTGGTCTTCTTGGCGTTGTCGTCGTAAGCACCGGCACAACCGACCCAGAACAAGTACTCGGTGTCGTCGAAGTTCTCGACATCCTCGCCCCACACTGGAACAACGATGCCATCCTTGCGGACCTCATCAATCCAGTCCGCACGCGTGGACGCATTCTGGCCCCACGGGTTGCCCTTGGTTTCGAGGTTCTTGAACAGACCTGCGAGCTCCGTCGGGAAGTCCGACTCCACCAGCACCTGGTAACGGCGCATATCCACAATGTGGTCAATGTGCTCGATATCAACCGGGCACTGCTCGACACATGCACCACAGTTGGTACACGACCACAGCACGTCCTGGTCGATGACACCGGCATCGTCGTCGCCTACCAATGGCTTTGCGACGAGCTCGTTCTCAGTGTCCCCACCCAGAAGGTAAGGAGCAGACGCGTACGCGTGATCGCGCAGGCGGTTGACCAGCAGCTTAGGGGACAGTGGCTTCGCGGTGTTCCACGCCGGGCACTGCTCCTGGCAGCGACCACACTCAGTACAGGAGGAGAAGTCCAGCAGTGCCTTCCACGAGTGATCGGTGACGACACCGGTACCCATGGAATCGACCTCAGGGTCTGCTTCTTCGAGCTCCAGGATCTCGCCCTGGGAAGTCATTGGCTTTGCAGCACCAAGTGCGTTGTAGCCGTCAGCGTTGCGCTTCAGCAGAATGTTCGCGAATGCCAGGAAGCGGTGCCATGCAACACCCCACGTGAGGTTCCGGCCAACAACGAACAGCCAGACCATGCCGGACAGCAGCTTGATCAGCGCGAAAATGGACACCATCTCTGCGGATGCCGGGAGGATCTGAGCGATGCCGCCGGTGACGAAGTTTGCCCAGTTCCACACGTTTTCGTGGTGAGGGTCGCCATAGGTTGCCAGCTTCGCAGCCTTCACCAGCATCATGCCAAGACCCTCGATGAGGACAACAGCCTCAACGAAGTACGCAGCCTTTGCATCGGAGCCGTAAAAGCGGCTCAGGCGCTCCTTGCCCTTGTTGGTCTGGCGGACAATGATCAGCGCCAGAATACCCAGCGTCGTGCCGAGGCCCAGGATCTCATCAATGAAGTGCCATGCAGTGAGGTCCTTCAGGATTGGCCAACCACCTGCTGGCCAGAATGTCTGAATATATGCCTCGAACCACACGAGTGATCCGAGGAGGAAGCCCACCATGACAAACCAGTGCGCAATAGCGACACCCGGCTTCTTTGCCATCTTGGTATGGCCGACGATCTCGCGGATCATCGTCCAAATACGAGCACCCCATTCGCCCGTATGCCCGTAGGTCTTCTGGCCCACCATGATGGTCTTCACCATATGAGTGAAGCCCTTAATAAAGATGAACCAGCAGGGGAGTGACAGCAATACACCGATAACACCGACGGCCACGGTGAAACCATTGCTGGTTACCGGGCCACCCGCTGCTTCGGCGGCGAGGTTTAGCACGCTCATGACATTCCTTACATGCGTTTGCGACGACCAGTTTCCTGAGCGTCACCGCGAACTTGGCTGGAAATTCTTTACTCAACCTGGGTGTTTCGCCGGTCGGTCTTGCTCTATACCACCAGTCGGTCGCTTGCGTTGAATACTTTGCGACGTCACTAATAGTGCAGCACACAGACCTAACGGTGAGGGGCTGAGTGAAAATTGTTCTCTTGTGAGTTGTATCACGGACGACGGATACTCACATAACTTATGGCTGAATATGAGCTGAAAAAGTTAATCGTCAGTAACGGTGCGGGTATACGGTGGCGGTGACATGTGTGACATTGGCACGGTTATGTGATGAGGGGAACGAGGCTTATATAAAGTTAACTGTGGTAACAGGTTCGTGAACAGCGGGCACATAGCAAGTTTTAAGTGGGGAGCGACATGGAATTCACAGCGTTTACGATGCTGACCGACGTGGGTTGGATCGCGCTGCTGATGCTGATCGGCGCCGTGATGAGGCGGAAGATCCCACTGTTCCAGGCTCTTCTGCTACCAAGTCCGATTGTCGCGGGCCTCCTCGGTCTGATTCTTGGCCCCGAGATACTGGGCTGGATCGGATTTTCCGACAATATGGGCGACTACACCACATTGCTGATTGCAGTTGTGTTCGCAGCAATGCCTTTCTCAATGACCTTCGACCGCGGCGTGCGACGAGGAGCTAGGACCATGTGGTCGTACTCCACTGGCATGTTTCTCGGGCAGTGGGGATTGTTTATTCTGCTCGGAGCATTCTTGTTCGCTCCGGTGTGGGGGACTGATGATTGGTTTGGCATGATGCTGCCAGTCGGTTTCGTCGGCGGGTTCGGTACTGCGGCTGCAGTGGGGTCGTCTTTGGAAGGTATCGGCGCTGATGCTGCCAGCTCGCTGGGATTCACATCGGCAACGGTGGGTACTTTGGCAGCGATCGTCGGCGGGTTGATTGCAACCAGTTGGGGAGTGAAGCGTGGCAAGACCATGTCTATGCCAGCGAAGCTTCCGTGGGAAATGCGCTCTGGCTACATCGATGAGGAAAAGGAACGACCATCCATTGGTCGCGCCACGACGAACCCGTCCGCCATTGACTCTCTGGCCCTGCATGTGGGCGTGCTGGCATTCACCGTGATGGTGGCGTACCTGTTCAACCAGTGGATTACGTCGATGTTCCCCAACGTCTCCATTCCACTTTTCGCCGTGTCTTTTGTATTTGGTGGTATTGGCATGGGACTGCTGAAGGCGCTTCGCAAGCCGAAGTATTTCGATAAAGAGACAATGAAGTCCATTTCCGGCGCATCGACAGATTATTTGATTGCGTTCGGCATCGCTTCCATTGTCCCGCAGGCACTGGCTGACTACTTGGTGCCATTGATCGTTCTGTTTGTGCTGGGCGTTGCCTACTGTGCGATTTTCCTGATGTTCGTTGCACCTGTTTTCTTTGGTGAGCACTGGCTAGAGCGTGGCATTTTCGGATGGGGCTGGGCGACGGCAGCCGTCGCGACGGGTATTGCACTGCTGAAGATCGTCGATCCGAAGCTGAAGTCGGGCACGCTGAACGAATACGGCGTGGCATATATCGGATTCGCGCCTTTCGAGATTGGTATGACAATTCTGGCGCCGATTGCCGTTATTGCAGGCTGGACCATTGGGCTAGGTGGCGTTGCCACAGTATTAGCCGTCGTTATTTTGGCTGCGCCGTGGGTGTTTAGGTGGCTTCCGCATCATCGTAAGAGCGAAAAAGCATTCGAATAGTGGGTTGGTGAATCCGCGAAGCTAGATACCTTTCGGGTGACAGCAAGGCTGAATTCAAGGCCCATTGCGAAAGTCCATTGCGACAGCCCGGATGCTTCGTGGAAGGAGCCACCATGCTCATTAATGATCGCTTCGCGTCGGCGGTGGGATTCACCCTAACCTCCGATTCAGCTCATCGCTGTTTCGGCGATCTAGAGGGGCATTTCGGGTTCGGCGAAGTTACCTTCGTCGATGCCGTCGATGATAACGAGCGGGGAGGTGTCGTCCCGCTACTCATGCGCATGATCGGCGACGATTCCGGTGCCGCTATCACCGCAGGGCTTAGCGAAATTCGCTATGGATTCTTAGCTGACGACGGGGGAGTGCCCACCTTTGTCGCAACGGAGCCGGATGAGTCACCGATGTCTCGACTTGCGACCTGCTTTCTTAACGACGAAGGGCTGTTGACCGCGCAAGACCACCATTTTGCAGCCTGTCACAGTGACTCTGCTCCGTATCTTGACCTCGATATTGATGCTATCGACGAGGAATACGCACCAGAGTCGCACGCACTTTCTATACAGTATGTACCGCTCAATCCAGGCGAGCATGACTTCCTGGGCTCTGACACGGGGGTTTCTTACACAGAAGATAAGGCGAGGTTCGGTCTGCTCCAATTGATCGGCCTTTTTGAAGCATCCACGCTGATTGTCACCCTTGAATCCGACATCGACTATGCGGATGCGGTCGAGGATGTTGATTTCACTGATTTCCTCTGTGGCCCAATCGCCGAGCTAACAGGCATCATTGTGGGGGCGACGAAGCTGCGCAACCAGACGACTAATCTTGAGTTTTGGTTCTTGCAGGTCGAGTTCGCATGTGGTCGAGTCCTTAACTTTTGCGCCGAACACCCGTTTCTGGCCGGCGAGTTTGAGCACTTCTCGCCGTACCCAGTTGGCTCTGTCATCCACGGCACGGTCCTCTTCACGGGTCACTTCTCGCCAGTAGTGCGTAGTAAATTGACCGGGTCGTCGTCAGTAGCGCGCAGAGTCATCATGGATCCAAACTTGTTGCCCACCGAGGCGCGGATCCAAGGCGGTTTGCCGTCTGCAAATTCGATGTCAGTGAGCGAGCGTCGTGCCGGAACTGCCTGGGATTTCTCGTACGGTTACTCGATGTCCGATGTCGCAGGGTGTCTGGGCTTCGACTTCACCAGCAATTCTGGGCTCTTCTGGCAGTTTCAGCGGCCTCCAGCCAGTGCGATGTCAATGTCCACGAACCGGCTGTCGTCATTTCTCGCAGCTGACTCTCCAGCGGGCACTTTCGAAGACAACCCTGCAGCGACGTGGACTCTCGCCCAGCCGATGACCATCTCCAGCAGGCACGTTTTGTGCACCCTCGGCTTGTCCTTGCCGGCGCTGTCCTGGGGAGCAGCCCTCATCTTTGACCCCGCACGCACCGGAGTGAACTTCTACGCCGCCGTGGACTGCAACTTCTACACCGACATCGACGAGATGCCAGCTTCGCTCGCAGGGCTAGTCGGTGCCGATCGGTGCTGCGCCGATTCAGAATACGGAGAGGTTTTTCTGGGGGCTGCCGTCGTAAAGTTCCCGCAGTTGCACCGCAATCCGTTCACTCATACGGCATTTCTTTCGGTACAGGTCACGCTTGACGACGAGCGCGCGATAGCACTGCTGCCATGCCCGGAATGGTTGGCGGAGCAGGCGGATCAGCATGGGGATGGTTCCGTCGAAGTGGCGCGTGCGCTGCAGAAACTGAGCGGAAAGTATGTGGCCGGGTTGTTTGATAACTGTGGTTTGGGGATCAGCGATGAGGCGATCATGACGGATGAGTATGAGGACGTGCTGCGGGTATTTGATCGCGAAATGAGGGTGAGGACTCCTGAACTTGCCCCGAAACAAGTGGCGCAGAGGCGAACGCGGGCGCTGTCACGGTGCTATCGAAATCCAGAGATCGATCACAATGCGGCGGCGGTTCGGTATCTGACTGAACGTACGTCGTGCTCGACGGTCGAATTGATGTCAAAGCTGAGGACCGGGCCGAATGGTCTGGAGCAGCGGGTGCAGGACATATACGGGGCTTATGGCATCAATATTTATCGACGGGGCGACGATGAATGGGCGGTGGAACGTCGCGAAGAGGGAACTGAATGGATTCCTCTAAGCGAAGACCAGATTGGTGCCGGATTGCTGGGGTGCCGAGTTGCTCAGGCATGGCAGCGTGACGGTGGTTTGTGGGATGAGGTTGAGTCGGTGAAAAGTGCGTTGTGGGAAGCAGCGTCGATCGAAGCGGTCGAACAAGTCTCGGAGGCTTTTGGTGTGCCGGGATCGCCAGGGCCAGATGACACGTCTATTCAGGACTACCTGACCGACGAGGATTGTTTCGACAATCATGTCGGGGTGCTGGAGAGGGCGATCGTCGAGAAGAAGAAGGTGTCGATGCTGTATGGAAATAGGGAAGATGAGCCGACGGCGCGCGTGATTCATCCCGCGAAAACTGTGGTGCTGAACAGGCCTTATGTGCTGGCATGGGATGAGTTGCGCGAGGATTGGCGGACGTTCCGGGTTGATCGGATTAAGACGTGTTCGTTGACGGACGAGGAGTTTGAGCCACGTTTTGTGTCGTTGCCCGAGGATATTGATCCGGACGAGCTGGAGGGTATGTACGGACGTTTTGGCGACGACGTTGATAACGCGACGATTCGCGTGGCGTGGTCGCTGCGGTTCGCGGAATAGGTAGTGGGGTGTGTGCGCGATGGGCGAAGGATGGCTAGATATGGTGGAGGAAGCAGCCATCTTGCGTTCCCAATCCAGCCCTTTAGAACGTCTTTTCTAGGACAGCGATGTTGAATCCATGCGCTGGCCTATCGTTGCTTTGTCACTGATAGTGCAGATGATCGGTTCGCTTCTGACTCCTAGAAACAGATCCCGGTTTTCGCCTACTAGACGTGCGCCTTTCAATTCATTTCGCACATATTCAATGGGCGAATTCAAGACTGGAGAATTTAATGGAAACTGCTGCAATTACTGCCTGGACACTCATGCGTCCAATCCCGATTCCAGCTGATGTGGGAAATCTCATGGTCCAAGGTGAGCAGCCGGTTGCTGCGTTTGCGACCTTCCGTGACTCGGCAATCTTTACGACGAAGCGTCTCATCATCCGCGATGCCCAGGGCATGATGGGCAAGAAGGTCGAGGTGTACTCACTTCCGTACTCGTCGATCAATATGTGGTCTAGCGAGAATGCAGGAACCTTGGACTTCAACTCGGAGATGGAGCTGTGGACTCGTGCCGGGCACATCAAGATCAAGCTTGGCCGTGAAATTGATGTTCGTCAGCTAGATCATCTGATTGCGAGTTGCGTTTTGAACTCATAGGCTAGGCACCTCTCTCTTCTGGTGTAACCCAAATCACACCTCAAACTTGAGTCTCCTGGGAACAACTTTGCAACCCATCCCGTTGTCCATGGTGAAAGGTTGAGTCGCGATCGCTCAGGTTTGCTTGACAGGTTGAAGTCTTCAATGCAGACTTGAGTGCGAAAGGCTCAAAGAACTAACAGTCGCCTCGGTCGGCGCGGAGCTTTAGGGGCGAGAATCGTCGTAAAGCTCGTGCTCACACCGAACCCGCGACGCAGACTCTAGAAAGGTTTTCACTATGGGACGCGCAGTAGGTATTGACCTCGGTACTACGAACTCTTGTGTTTCGGTACTGGAAGGTGGCGAAGCTCAGGTTATTGCGAACTCGGAAGGTTCGCGCACCACTCCTTCGGTAGTTGCTTTCGCGAAGAATGGCGAAGTTCTGGTTGGCCAGTCGGCAAAGAACCAGGCAGTTACCAACGTTGACCGCACCATCCGCTCGGTAAAGCGCCACATGGGCACCGACTGGACCGTCGAGATTGACGACAAGAAGTACACCGCTCAGGAAATCTCCGCTCGTACGCTGATGAAGCTGAAGCGCGACGCAGAGTCCTACCTTGGCGACGACGTCACTGACGCAGTTATTACCGTTCCTGCATACTTCAACGATGCAGAGCGCCAGGCGACCAAGGAAGCAGGCCAGATTGCCGGCCTGAACGTCCTCCGTATTGTTAACGAGCCAACCGCAGCTGCTCTGGCTTACGGCCTGGAGAAGAACGACAAGGACCAGACCATCCTGGTATTCGACCTCGGTGGCGGTACCTTCGACGTTTCCCTCCTGGAAATCGGCGACGGTGTTGTTGAGGTTCGCGCAACCGCAGGCGACAACCGCCTCGGCGGCGACGACTGGGATCAGCGCATCGTTGACTGGCTCGTCGAGAAGTTCAAGTCCTCCAATGGCATTGACCTGACCAAGGACAAGATGGCTCTGCAGCGTCTCCGCGAGGCAGCAGAGAAGGCAAAGATCGAGCTGTCTTCTTCGCAGCAGGCATCCATCAACCTGCCATACATCACCGTTGATGCTGACAAGAACCCACTGTTCTTGGATGAGACCCTGACCCGCACTGAGTTCCAGCGCATCACCCAGGATCTCCTGGACCGTACCCGCAAGCCATTCCAGCAGGTCATCGCAGACGCTGACATCCCTGTGTCTGACATCGACCACGTTGTTCTGGTTGGTGGCTCCACCCGTATGCCGGCAGTCTCTGACCTGGTCAAGGAGCTGACCGGCGGTCGCGAGCCAAACAAGGGCGTCAACCCAGATGAGGTTGTTGCAGTAGGCGCTGCTCTGCAGGCAGGCGTTCTGCGTGGCGAGGTCAAGGACGTTCTGCTTCTCGACGTCACCCCACTGTCCCTCGGTATCGAAACCAAGGGCGGCGTGATGACCAAGCTGATCGAGCGCAACACCACCATCCCAACCAAGCGTTCCGAGACCTTCACCACCGCCGAGGACAACCAGCCTTCGGTACAGATTCAGGTCTTCCAGGGCGAGCGTGAGATGGCATCTGCGAACAAGCTGCTCGGCTCCTTCGAGCTCGGTGGCATTGCTCCAGCACCACGTGGCGTTCCTCAGATCGAGGTCACCTTCGACATTGACGCAAACGGCATCGTTCACGTCACCGCGAAGGACAAGGGCACCGGCAAGGAAAACAAGATCACCATCCAGGACGGTTCCGGCCTCTCGCAGGAAGAAATCGACCAGATGATCAAGGACGCCGAGGCTCACGCAGAAGAGGATAAGAAGCGCCGCGAGGAGCAGGAAATCCGTAACTCTGCAGAGTCCATGGCCTACCAGACCCGCAAGTTCGCTTCCGAGAACGAGGACAAGGTTTCCCAGGAAATCCGCGACCGCGTTGAAGAAGCAGCCAAGGAAGTCGACGAGGCTTTGAAGGGCACCGACCTCGAGGCAATCAAGTCTGCGGTTGAGAAGCTGTCGACCGAGTCTCAGGAAATGGGCAAGGCAATCTACGAGTCCGAGGCAGCACAGGGCGCAACCCAGGCTGACGCAGCTGAGGGTGAAGCACCTGCCGACGACAACGTCGTCGACGCTGAGGTCGTAGACGAAGACGAAAAGGACAAGTAAACCATGTCTGACCAGGATAAAAACCTGGCCGACCAGGTTAACGAAGTCTTCGACAACGCCGACCTGTCCGACGTAGCGGATCCCGCCGACACCGCACAGGCAAACGCAGCAAACGCTGACGCGGCCGATGCGGTCGACGGCGAGGTCCTCGACGCCGAGGTAACCGATGCAGCCGATGCGGATGCCGGCGAAGGCTCCGACGATGCTCTCAAGGCTGAACTGGCCGAGCGCACCGAGGACCTGCAGCGTGTCTCCGCAGAGTTCGCGAACTACCGTCGCCGCGTCGACCGCGATCGTGCACTCGACCGTGAGTTGGCAAAGTCGAAGGTCATCAACGAGCTCCTTCCGCTTGCCGACGATCTCGACCGAGCGGAACAGCACGGCGACCTGTCCGATGGCCCCCTCAAGGCTTTCGCAGACAAGTTCCGTAGCACGTTGACCTCGCTCAAAGTCGAGTCCTTCGGCGAAGAAGGCGAAGAGTTCGACCCTAACCTGCATGAAGCAGTGCAGGATACGTCGAACGGTGATGACAAGGCGCTGGCAGCGGTGCTCCGCAAGGGCTACCGCCTAGAAGACCGCGTCATCCGTACGGCGATGGTGGTAATTGGCGATCCGTCGTAAAGCGACATCGCAACAAACAAATCTCTGATGTGGGCAGAAAGAAAGGAGGAGATGCCCCATGACACAGCGAGAATGGGCCGAAAAGGACTATTACGCGGATTTGGGTGTCTCTAAATCTGCGACGCATGACGAGATTCGAAAGACCTACCGCAAACTCGCGCGCGAAAACCACCCCGACAAAAACCCCGGAAACAAGGCAGCAGAAGAGAAATTCAAACGAGTTTCCGAAGCCTACTCCGTGGTCGGCGACGAGGACAAGCGTAAAGAGTACGACGAACTCCGCGCAGCCCTGAAGGGCGGAATGCGATTCCCAGGTTCGGGTGGTTTCGGACCTGGTGGGTTCAGCGGTGGCTTCGGCGGTGCTGGCGGACCAGGTGGCTTCGCAGCTGGTGGCACCGGTGCCGGTGGAGGCTTCGACTTCGACGTATCCGACTTGTTCGGTGGCGGCGCAGGTGGTGGCCTAGGTGACTTCCTCAGCGGCTTCGCAGCTGGTGGGGCAGGAGCTGGTGCCGGTACTGGCCGCCCTCGGGCGCGTCGCGGTGCTGATGTCGAGACGGAAATTACCCTCGACTTCCGCGAGGCAGCCAAGGGCGTCACCATCCCGCTGCAGCTGACCAACCCGTCGCCGTGTACCTCCTGTAATGGGTCGGGTGCGAAAGCGGGGACGTCACCACGCAAATGTGGCACGTGTAGCGGCAGCGGATTCGTCGACGAGCAACGCGGTGCCTTTGGCTTCTCCAAGCCATGTACCGATTGCGGTGGCCAAGGCACGATCATCGACGACCCATGCCCAGACTGCAGTGGCACTGGCGTTACGACGCGCCGTCGCACCATCACCGTCCGCGTTCCAGCGGGTGTCGTCGATGGGCAGAAGGTTCGGCTCGCCGGACAAGGTGAGGCCGGTCTGCGCGGCAAGCCAGCAGGTGACCTGTTTGTGAAGGTGCACGTCCAACCGGACGAAGTTTTCACCCGCACCGGCAACGATCTCGAAGTCACTGTGCCAGTCAGCTTCGGCGAACTGGCGCTAGGTGGCACGATCACGGTCCCGACACTCGACGGCAAGATCCGCGTCCGCGTCCCAGCGGGTACGCGCGATGGCCGTACTCTTCGGGTGCGCGGTCGTGGCATCCCAAAGCGCAACGGCACTCCAGGCGATCTTCTGGTTACCGTGCGGGTTCAGGTACCAACCAAACTTGACGACGCCGCAACTTCCGCACTCCGCAACTACATCGAAGCGGAACGGGCCTCTGGGTTCGATCCCCGTGAAGGATGGGCAGGTGCGAAGTAAATGGCTGAAGAGAAGTCGACTGGCAGCGAGCAGGGTCCTGCTGAGCGCAGAACTGCCAAAGCACACGCTGATTTCTTTGTAATTTCAGTTGCCGCCGATCTCGCCGGCATGCATGCCCAAACCTTGCGGACGTATGACCGAATGGGTTTGGTCACGCCGGCGCGAACGCGCGGTGGTGGTCGTCGATACTCGAAGCGAGATGTCGATCTTCTTCGTGAAATTCAGCGACTCAGCCAGGAAGAGGGAGTCAACCTTGCGGGAATCAAGGCGATTATCGAACTGAATTCCCAGGTAGAGAAGCTGAAGGAAGAGAACGAACGTCTGCAAGAGGAACTTCGAATCTCCGAAGCGCAGCGCATCCAGGCACAGCGAGGTCGCTCACGTGGCGAGCTCGTACACGTCCCACGATCCACTGCGGTCGTGATGTGGGAGCCACGGAGGCGTCGCAAAGCGTAGGACATAAAACGTCGCAGGGAGGTGTTGCGCAATGCAGCATGACCCTGCGACTTATGCATGAGTGGGCAACATTTCGGGCTGATATTCGGCTGCAAATGTTGCCCACTCAGTCATATTGAGTGTTCACTCATCTTTCCCGGACATTTGTCGCCAAAACTGTACACATCGGCGAACTCAGTCACTAAGGTGTGAGCCACGCCACTCAGATACCTGTTTGAGGCATGAAACGGCGCGTACCGACACGGAATGACACGGGAAGGCACTCACCATGACCGCACAAGAATCCAACAACGCCAACGTTTACGCGAATCCGAACACCGAAGGATCGCTAGTTCAGTTCAAGAAGCGCTACGAGAACTTCATTGGTGGCCAGTGGGTTCCGCCTGTCGACGGCCAGTACATGGACAACATTTCTCCAGTCAACGGTGAAGTGTTCTGTGAGGTAGCGCGATCGAACGAGAAGGACATTGAAAAGGCCCTCGATGCAGCTCACGCAGCAAAGGACTCGTGGGCCTCGGTCGCCGCTGCCGATCGCGCACTAATCTTGCACCGCATTGCAGACCGCATGGAGGAGCACCTAGAAGAGATCGCCGTCGCCGAGACCTGGGAAAACGGCAAGGCTATCCGTGAAACTCTCGCTGCTGACATCCCGCTTGCTATCGACCACTTCCGCTACTTCGCGGGAGTCGTTCGCACTCAAGAAGGCCGCATCAGCCAGATCGACGACAACACGGTCGCGTACCACTTCAACGAGCCACTCGGCGTGGTCGGCCAGATCATTCCGTGGAACTTCCCAATTCTGATGGCAGCGTGGAAGATTGCACCGGCGTTGGCGGCGGGCAACTGTATCGTCATGAAGCCTGCGGAGCAAACCCCGGTTTCCATCCTGTACTTGATCGAGATCATCCAAGACCTCCTGCCGGAGGGCGTCCTCAACGTTGTCAACGGTCTTGGCGCGGAGGCAGGCGCTGCGCTGACGGCTTCGAACCGCATTGCGAAGATTGCGTTCACCGGTTCGACCCCAGTGGGCAAGCTCATCCACGAGGCAGTATCCGACAAGGTCATTCCGGTCACGCTCGAGCTGGGCGGCAAGTCGCCATCGGTGTTCTTCCCGGATGTCATGGATCGTGACGACGACTACCTTGAAAAGTGCGTCGAAGGTTTGACTATGTTCGCGCTGAACCAGGGGGAAGTGTGTACCTGCCCATCGCGTGCGCTGATTCATGAGGACATTGCGGAAGAATTCTTGAAGCTTGCTGTTGAGCGAGTGAAGCAGATCAAGACCGGTAATCCGCTTGATCCTTCCGTCATGATGGGTGCGCAGGCTTCCCAGGAACAGATGGACAAGATTGTTGGCTACCTGGAGTCCAGCCCGGAGGAGGGCGCAGAGGTTCTGACTGGTGGCAACGTCGCAAAGATGGAAGGCCTTGACGGTGGTTACTACATTGAGCCGACCATCCTGAAGGGCGACAACTCCATGAAGTGCTTCCAGGAGGAGATCTTCGGACCTGTTCTGGCAGTGACCACGTTCAAGGACTTCGACGAGGCGATGGAAATCGCGAATGACACGATGTTCGGTCTCGGCGCCGGTGTCTGGAGCCGTGATCAGCAGAATGCGTACCGTGCAGCGCGCGCTATCAAGGCCGGTCGTGTGTGGGTGAACAACTACCACAACTACCCAGCTCACGCAGCGTTCGGTGGTTACAAGGAGTCGGGTATTGGTCGTGAGAATCACATGATGATGATGGCTCACTACCAAGAGGTCAAGTGCATGCTCGTCTCCTATGACAACAAGCCAACCGGCCTGTTCTAGCCCGGTCCCGACCCCGACATGCTTCGCGTCCACTTCTCAGTCTCGGATGTGAAGTGCTGGTCGCCAAAATAGTGCTCCGTGTGGGCTTTCGGAATCTCCGAAAGCCCACGCAAGCGTTCCAACCACGATTCGTCAGCCCGCTGCAGATCCAGCACCGTCGCTCCGAATTCCTCGTCTGCGACATCGCGCCCATGCACGCCAATGCCCGCTGCGGCGCGAATAGGATCGAGCGGGGACGTCGCGACTCCCACCCGCTCGCTGGTGTCGGCGGTGCTGTAACGGGAGCCGTCGTTACGCAGTAGACGCATGTCGGCAACGGTGTCAATGCCGCGCCCTGCCCCTGGTGGTGCAACCAATAGCACCTGGTCAGCATGTAAACCAGTGCCACGCGTCGCCTGCGCCACGACCGTCGCCCCATAGCTATACCCAGCCACAACCTGCTTCGGCACGCCTGCCTCTGCAAGCCCCGCCTGGAAATTCTGCAAGCGCGATGAGGCCGTTTCGTAGTAATTCGCCGATGCCGCCTCCGTCAGATTGGGCGGTGCATCGTACGACCACAACACCACCGCCACGTCCTCTGAATCATTCATCATCGCCAACGCGCGCTCCGTTTGCGCTGCCAAATCCGCTGAATTCGAGTTCGTCCCAGGAACAAGCGTGACGACGGTCTTCGCCTCAGCAATATCCCCAAAAGCTATCGCAGAATGCCTTGGAGAGGCTTCCAATACAGTGATGGTCGGCGTGGAATTACTGCTCGAGGAACTGTTGGTCAAGGTAGATATTGATTGGATCTCAGCCGGAGTGAGGTGTAAACCAGCGAGGTCGGCAGCTGCGAGTGAGTCGAAACCGGTAGCTGTGGAGTTCAAGCGCATCGAGTCTGGAACGAGCGAAGCGATAGTGGTGCTAAAACGTCGATCGGCATCAAGGACATTGTGAAAAGCCGACTGGATAGCCACTTGATAGAAATGCGCCTCCGCTTCGGCTGCGTGGGCTGATTCGGTACCGCTGGTGGCAGACGCAGTTGACGGTGCGGACGACAACGCAGTCGACGACGCAACAGTAACGGTTCCATCGCGACGATCAACACGCAGACCAGCACTTTCAGCACCGGCGACCGCAGCTTTCAGCGTTGCCAGCGGTTCCTCCACTTCCTGCTGCGCCTGCACGATGGCATACGCGACCCTTTGCAAACCACCGGCATCACGAATCATCTGCTGAGATTGCTCGTCAATGCGTGCATCTCCGGCATCTCGCGCGCGCCCGTCAAAATCGAAACGAGGAACGGTGCCCAGCGCCTGTTCCACATCGACACTTGCGCTTTTCAGCAGTTTCGAGACCGATTGAAAACGTCGCGCAACCTGTAATAACTCGCGTGGTTGCCATGACAGGACAGTTGCCAAATCTGTCATGCTGCCGCCACAAACGCATTCTTCAATCGAGAAGCAAAGGACACCTCGGCAGCTTCGATCTCGGCAGCGATTAGCTCGGGGACGTTAGCCAAATCGTAAACATCCACCGCTTCACGATCCAACTCTTCCGCCCACCGCTGCGCAGTCGCTCCCACTGCCTCCGCAATTGCGGAACCAGCCAGCACACGACCGCTCCTGCCTGCGCCGTCAGTCAACATCGCCAACCCCTCCACACGCCCCGCGATCTCGCGCAGCGACGCAGCCAACGAGTCAAGAACACCGGGATTCACCGTCATAGAATTCTGCATGGCTTAACGGTGGCCGTCGCAAAGCAAATGCGAAAGGCCACAACCCCGCCGCTGTGGACAACTCGCCCCGAAACACCACATGTGGATAACTTCGCCGAACCCGCCTCGACAATCCGTGGGAGTCGGTAACCTGGGCGCATGCGTATCGCACTGGTTCAGCTACTGCTTTCCGACGATCCCCAGGACAACAAATCTGCCGTGCTCGAGGCAATCGAGCGGGGCAAAAATAATCAGGTTGACCTGCTGGTTTTCCCAGAAGCCACGATGAAGGCGTTTGGGGCCGGCAGGTTGGACACGGTTGCGGAGCCGCTCGATGGCCCGTGGGCTACCGAGATTGCCGAGGCTGCTGCTGCAGCAGGCGTGACGGTTGTGGTGGGTATGTTCCGTCCGGCAGACACCGTGGTGCGGGATGGTAAAGAGCGCAATCGTATCTTCAATACGCTGCTGTGCGCGGGGCCGGAGGAAGACGGTTCGCCGTTTGTCGAGTACTACGACAAGCGCCACCTTTTCGATGCGTTTGGTTACAACGAATCGGACACCGTCGCGCCGGGCGAGGGCCTGGTTGTGGTGGACATTCCTGTTCGCAACGAAGAATCTGGATCAGTGTCGCTGGGCCTGTCTACCTGCTTCGATGTGCGTTTCCCGGAGCAATTTGTCAGTCTCGCAGAGCTTGGTGCACAGGTCATCGCATTGCCGGCGTCGTGGAACGATGGCCCCGGCAAGGTGCGCCAATGGCAGACGCTCGTGTCTGCGCGAGCACTCGACTCGACGTGCTTCGTCGCGGCCACCGGTGCAGCCCGACCGGGTGGCGCCGCGAAGGCAGGCAGGCCAGAAGGCCCAACCGGTGTTGGTCATTCATTCGTAGCCAGCCCGGACGGGGATGTTCTCGGCTCCGCAGGCTACGACCAGCAGTTTGTGATGGTCGACATTGATCTGAACGAAATCTCCCGCTTGCGTAAGGAGATCCCGGTCCTCGAGATTCGCGACAAGGAACGGGAGTGAAACTAACCGTCGCATCTCTGTCAGCCCGCCCGGACCTGGGTCTGACACTGCTCAGTGCATTCGACACCGCCCGCGTCACGCCAGTTGAGTGGGCACACGCGATCGACCGCGTCGACTCCGACCGCTGGATTGCACCCGGCACCTTGGTGTTGACGTCTGGTTACCAATTTCTTGACGACGATTCTCATCTCGCCGACCAGATAGACAAGCTGAAGCGAGCCGGTGCATGCGCGGTTGCCGTTGATACCGGAGGTCGATGGGAAACTGTCCCTGACGTGCTTATACGTAGGGGAGAAGACATTGGTTTCCCCGTTCTTGCCGTCAATGCGGACACTCCGTTCACCACGGTGGTGCGTGCCGTGGCCGAGGACATCACGGCATCACGTGTGCGTCGACTGTCCAACCTCATTACGACGCAGAGCAACCTCGTCCGCACGATGCTGCGCGCTGGCATCGTTCAAGTAGTCAAAGATCTCGCACGCGAGCTTGACGCGGTGGTCATTGTCGTGGACAACCACGGCGGTGTCACCGCCAGTGCGGGCGAAACCCAGCTCATCGCCACCACGTTGACCCCGCCACCGTATTCACCACAGGTTTCAGGATCGAAGATTCACGCTCGCGGTGCTCGTCTCGTACAGCCACTGACCGGCGCAGTCGTCGGTCAAGGCGCGCTTATCATTGACTCATCCAGGCAATTCGATGAATCCGACCGGCTTCTGGTCAGCTATGCCGCCGCTATCATCTCACTATCCCGGTCGCGGTCACTGGCAGTACACGTCGCCGAGGAACGGCTGCGCAAGCAAGCCATGGCCGACCTCATCCATGGCGAGACTCCCAGCGCAGATAACCTCGCACTTTTCGGCCTTGACCAGGACACTTCCGTTCATGGTCTATATATTCGCGGTCGGAACCTCGACACCGAACTTCTCACGGAGGAACTCCAAGGTCTTGGCGTGAGATTCTTGCTGGCGGAAGCTTCGTCACGCAATTCCTTTGTCGCCATCCACGATGGCGCACCAGCGATTGCGCGCACCCTTCTGAAACGCCTGTCGGCACGCAGCATCGGAGTCAGCATTGGCATCGGTGCCCGCGTCGCCCTGCACAAAGCCGCGCTTACCGTAAACCAAGCTGAAGTCGCGCTACCAAAAGAGGCCGCCGTTGGCGCCCTCCGATCAATCGAAGAAATGCCAGCTCACGACCTCATTTTCGGCCTACTTAACGACGGCGCAGCTCACCACATTCTCACCGGTGGCGCCTACCGCAAGCTCATCGAACATGACGTCGCACATAACGACGACCTCGTAGAAGCAGCCGAAGCTTTCATTGACTCCAACGGTCGGTTTGAGGCGATGGCACGCAAACTGGGAATACACCGGCAAACTGCGCGCACCCGCGCCGACCGCATTGAAGACATCGTCGGCGCAAGCCTCGACGACCCGGACCTACGAGCCGAACTGTGGCTCGCATTCCGGGCCGCGAAGCTGCGTCACTAGTAGTGAGTCCTCTTTACTCGCCCTGCTTTGGTGGTGGTGTCCGATACGTCGCCGGAGTTTCCGAAAACGTCAGCGGATTACGCACGCTTGGCACACCATCAATCTCGACTCGCGGTTCCAATCCGAGAGAGGCCGCAAACTCGAAAGCCTCCTCAATATTGTTGACCGGACCTGCAGGAACACCCACCTCAGCTAGTTCCGCGAACCATTCATCCGCGCCTTTTGCGGCCAATGCCTGCTCCAACAACACCCGCAACTCCTCGCGGTTTTCCACACGAAGGGGATTGGTGACGAAACGAGGATCGTCGGCAAGCGTGGGCACACCGAGAACCGTCACAAACCGAGCGAACAGTGAATCATTGCCACCGGCCACAGCAAGCTTACGATCGGCCGTGGGATACACCTCGTACGGGCTAATCGACGGATGCCGATTACCCATCGCCGACGCCACCTTGCCTGCACCCAGAAACGCGGAAGCCTGGTTAACCAGCGACGATAGTGAGCACGACAGCAAATCTGTGTGGACCCGCTGACCTGCGCCCGTCGCATCGCGGTGGCGCAATGCGGCCAAGACGCCAAATGCGAGATGCAGACCAGTCAGCACATCGACAACCGCGACGCCGACCTTTACTTCCTCGCCCGGCCCCTGACCAGTAATAGACATGAGGCCACCCGTGGCTTGCACAACCAGGTCGTATCCACCCAGGCGAGCACCTTTGCCCTCACCGAAACCCGACAGGGAAGCGTAGACGAGACGCGGATTTTCCTTCGACAACTCTTCATAACCCAGCCCGAGACGATCCATGGTGCCGGGCCGAAAGTTTTCAATAACCACATCTGCGCGCAGCGCCAGTTCACGGGCACGTGCAACATCATCTGGGTTGCGCAAATCCAGGGACACGGACTTCTTATTGCGATTCACCGACGCAAAATACGTCGCCTGACCGTCCGGGCCATACGGCGGGCCCCAGGCGCGAGTGTCATCACCAACGCCAGGACGCTCGACCTTAATGACCTCCGCGCCCAAGTCCGCCATCATCATCGTGACGTACGGGCCTGCGAGAACCCGCGAGAAATCCGCGACGACGATCCCATCGAGCGCGCCTGCTTCAGACCCCGCACCAGCGCCCTTGACTGCACCCGCACCCGCTTCAGGCGCGCCGCTCGTCATCGAGGCCACCGACCGAGGTACATCGTCGTTGTCCGCGTGAAGAACTCGCGTGCCGCCCGACCTTGTTCCTTCGGCCCGAATCCGGACGCGCCCGCACCGCCGAACGGCACATGCGGATCTGCACCAGAAGTTTCCGAGTTCACGTGCAAAATACCCACTTCAAGACGCTCCGACGCATCAAACGTTGCCGCCAGCGAATCCGTGAATACCGCCGCCGACAGCCCGTACTCGCCGTAGTCCGCAGCTTCGAATGCCTCGTCGGCATCCTCCACCACGAGTAACGACAACACCGGCCCGAACAGTTCCTCAACCCACAGGCGATGATCCGTCGACTCCACTTTCACCACAGTCGGCTCCATGAAGTACCCGCCGGGACACCCGTCAATCTCCAGCTTCCCGCCACCAACCAGGACTTCTGCCTGCTTGCCGACGGAATCCGCCACAGCATCAACGATGTAGTCACGGGAACCGGCGTCGATAAGCGGACCCATAGCAACGCCTTCTGCCAGCGGATCGCCGGTGACACGCTTAGAAAGCTGCTCGAGGAGTTCCTTCGTAAACGCCTCAGCGACCTCGCGGACAACAACGACACGTGAGGTCGCTGTGCACTTCTGACCAGTCGAATTGAACGCACCATTGATAACTTGCGTTGCTGCGTGCGATAGATCAGCATCTGCCAGCACGATCGCAGGATTCTTGCCACCGAGTTCTGCCTGCACCGGGATACCCACTGCAGCGCACTTCGATGCGATCATGCGTCCGACCTTCGTCGAACCGGTAAACGTTAATGCGTTGACGCGCTCGTCTTCCTGCAGCACAGCTGTAGCTGACGACGGCGCGACCACGAGGTTCAGCACACCCGCAGGCAATCCAGCCTGGTCAAGAGCCTGAGCAAGGCGAACCGCGAGCAGCGGAACCGACTGCGCTGGCTTCCACACCATCGTATTTCCGTGAATAAGTGCTGGTGCGGCCTTCCATGCTGGAATAGCGATAGGGAAGTTGAATGGCGTAATCATCGAGACAACACCTACTGGGCGACGCACAACTTCGATTCGTTCACCAGCGCGTGGAGAGTGGTAAATTTCGCCTGCGTCTTGGGTCGCTTCGGTCGCCTGGAAATCCAGAATCGCCGCAGCACGATTCACCTCACCGACACCTTCTGCGAGGGTCTTGCCCTCTTCCTCAGACAGCTCGTGGCCCCACGCATCGGCGTTGTCGCGGATGATCTCGGCAGCACGCTTCAAAATGGTGGCGCGCTCTGCGATAGGCATCGATGCCCATGCAGCACGAGCCTCATTGGCAGCTGCTAGTGCCAATTCGACCTGTTCAGCAGTGGCCAAACGTCCTGCTGCAATGACTTCATCGGGACGCGTAGGCGAGGTAGACGAAAACTCTTGACCAGCACCGGCGACCCACTCACCGCCGATGAGGTGTTCAATCAATGCTGGGCTCATCGGAATGCTGCCTCTCCGGTCAGTGCGTTGCCGAGAATCAGCTGGTGCATCTCAGCGGTGCCCTCGTAGGTCAGAACCGACTCGAGGTTATTCGCGTGTCGAATAGGGGAGTACTCAGTTGTAATGCCAGAAGCACCCAGCAAGGTACGGCACTGACGAGCAATCTTGATAGCTTCACGAGTGGAGTTCAGCTTGCCCAGGGAAATGGACTCCTTTGGCAGGGTGCCTTCGTCCTTCATACGGCCGATCTGCAATGCCAACAGCATGCCCTTGTCCAGTTCCAGAACCATGTCTGCAAGCTTCGCCTGGGTCAGCTGGTAAGCAGCGAGTGACTTGTCGAAGACTTTACGTTCCTTGACGTACTCCAGAGTCTGGTCAATGCAGTCACGAGCAGCACCAAGCGCACCGAATGCGATGCCGAAGCGTGCTTCGTTCAGGCACGACAGTGGACCACGCAGTGTGTTGACCTCTGGAAGGCGAGCGGAGTCCGGGACACGGACGTCGTCAAGCACCAGCTCAGAGGTAATGGATGCGCGCAGCGACATCTTGCGCTCGATGTCGTGGGTGGTGAAGCCCTTCATGCCCTTTTCAACGAGGAAGCCAGCGTAACCGTCGTCGGTCTGCGCCCAGACGACGGCGACGTCGGCAAGCGAACCGTTGGTGATCCACATCTTCGTGCCGTTGAGGATCCAGTCATCGCCATCGCGCTTCGCGAACGTACGCATACCTGCTGGGTTCGAGCCGAAATCAGGCTCGGTCAAGCCGAAGCAACCGATTGCTTCACCCTCGGCCATGCGTGGTAGCCAGTTCTGCTTCTGCTCCTCAGAGCCCCACTTCCAGATGGCGTACATTGCCAGCGAGCCCTGAACGGACACGAAGGAACGGATACCAGAGTCAACAGCCTCCAGCTCCATGCACGCCAGGCCGTAAGCAACTGCCGAGGTGCCCGCACAACCGTAACCTTCCAGGTGCATACCGAGCACACCCATCTGGCCGAAAACGGGACCCAGATCGCGTGGAATGGTGTGATCCTCGAACCACTCTTCGATGTGTGGGCGCAGATCGCGGTCGCAGAACTCACGAACGGTGTCGCGGATCTGGCGTTCCTCCAGAGTAAGCATGGAATCGAGACCAATGAGCTGGGAGTGGGTGTACGTCATGAGAAAAGTCCTTTCAGAAAAATGATCAGGTGTAGGAAAAAGCACAGGTGTAAGAAATGACTACTTCGCCAGTTCCTCGACCAAAATGTCCATTGCTTCGTTCAATAGTTCGTTCGAAATCGACAGCGGTGGCAGCAGTCGCAGTACGTTGCCGTACGTGCCGGCAGTCAATACCAGCACGCCACGCTGTTCGCAGGCGCGCGCAACAGCCGCCACCTTTGCTGAATCGGGGGTCTTGCCACCAGGGACGATGAGTTCCGCCGCCACCATTGCGCCCCGGCCACGAACATCGCCGATTGCTGGATTCGACTTCTGTGCGTCCGTGAGCTTGGTGGTCATGATCTCGCCGACCTCCTGCGCGCGCTGTGGCAAATTGTCGCGCTCACATGCGTTCAGAACTTCAAGGGCTGCAGCACATGCAACTGGGTTGCCAGCATAGGTACCACCGATACCGCCACGGTGCGGCGCATCCATTGCATCGGCGCGACCAACCACTGCAGCAATTGGATAGCCACCACCGAGCCCCTTCGCCAAGGTCATCAGGTCTGGCTCCACGCCCTCATGCTCCACCGCGAACATCGAGCCCGTGCGGGCGATGCCGGTCTGCACTTCGTCAGCGACGAACAAAATGCCACGCTCCTGGCAGAATGCCGCGAGCTTGGTCAGGAAACCTTCTGGCGGAACGATGAAGCCACCCTCGCCCTGAATTGGTTCCAGCACCACACAAGCGATGTTCTCGGCACCGACCTGTGCATCAACGATGAGCTCTAGCTGCGCCATCGCACCATCAGCTGCTTCCTCTTCGCCACCTGGCCAGCGGTATGCGTAGGGGCTTGGCGCGCGGTAGACCTCGCCAGGGAAAGGGCCGAACGACTTCTTGTACGGATTGTTCTTTGCAGTCATGGCCATGGTCATGTTCGTACGTCCATGGAAAGCGTGGTCAAAAACCACAACGCCACCGCGACCGGTGAAGGCACGCGCGTACTTCACCGCATTCTCCAACGCCTCTGCACCGGTCGAGAACAGCGCAGCACGCTTCTCACCCGAGCGCGGCATGATCTCCACCAGCTTTTCGACGAGCGCCAAGTACGGCTCATACTGCTGATTCAGGAAGCAGGTGTGAGTCAGGAGCTCAGCCTGAGCATTCGCGGCAGCGACTACCTTCGGATCTGCGTTGCCGACGGTCGTCGTCGCAATGCCGGAACCGAGGTCGATGAGTCGGTTGCCGTCGACATCCTCCACGATGCCGCCACCTGCGCGGTACGCCCAGGATTGTTGCGCTGCACCCAAACCTGCTGGCAGCACTGCTGCTGCGCGCTCGGAGAGGGCTTTGGACTTCGGGCCTGGGATCTCTGTGGACACGAGACGGGTCTGTGGAAGGTCGACTCCAGCCATGGGGAGCTCCTTTCTAAGTTTCTGCTCTTTGTTACTGGGAGCAATTGATGTGTTGTGAATCACTTTGGCGTGAAAATGGTGACGCACGCTATCGACATTTGAGTGAATGAAATTGCCGTATTTCGACACTTTGGCGATTTGGATCTAATTTGCCCAGCGTTAATGTGTTCCCAATCACACCAATAAGGCGTAGTTAAACCTGAATTGGACGGCAGCTAGATAGCAGCTGGAAAGCAGCGAGAGAGGCAACGCATGACTTGTATGAACTCAGCAGAAGGGGTGGTCGAGAACGAAGAACTTCGTTCTGACCTCTCGAAACGGCACCTCACCATGATTTCCATGGGTGGCACAATTGGTGCAGGCTTCTTCGTAGGTCTTTCGGGTCTGATCGTTGTCGCAGGCCCGGCGGCAATCGTGACCACCGCCGTAGCTGGCATCATCGTGTATCTTGTCATGCGCATGCTGGGCGAGATGGCCGTTGCTAAGCCGTCTACCGGCTCTTTCGTGGATTATGCGCGTATGGCTTTCGGGCGCTGGGCGGGATTTTCCACCGGCTGGTTGTACTGGTATTTCTGGGTGATCGTGGTCGGCATCGAAGCGGTCGTCGGTGGCGAACTTATCGCGCGATGGGTACCAGGAATCCCCCAATGGATCACAGCAGTCGTCATTTTGTCGGCGATGATCGCCGTCAATCTTCTTTCCGTGAAGAGCTTTGGTGAGGCCGAGTATTGGTTCGCTGGCATCAAAGTCGTCGTCATTGTGGCGTTCATCATCGCGGGCTTCGCATTCTTGGCGGGTCTGTGGAGTGGCAACGTGGGCGATGCTGCCCAGGTTTCGAACCTGTGGGACCACGGCGGATTCGTTCCAAATGGAGTGTCAGCGATCTTTGTCGGCGTCGTCACGGTTATTTTCTCGATGACCGGTGCAGAGCTTGTGACCATCGCAGCTGCTGAGTCCTCGCACCCAGCTGATGCGATTCGTCGCACGACTCAGACAGTCGTTGTTCGTATTCTCGCGTTCTTCGTTATCTCCACTGCGCTGCTGGTATCGATTCTCCCGTGGACGAGCTACGAAGCTGGTGTATCGCCGTTCATTACTGCACTTGATGCGATGGGTGTCCCGTATACCGCAGATATCTTGAACTTCATCGTGCTGGTTGCGGTGCTGTCCTGCTTGAACTCGGGCCTGTACACGGCGTCCCGCATGATCTTTACCCAGGGCCGCAACGGCGATGCGCCAGCGTGGATGACCCGAGTGAACGAGCGAGGCGTGCCAACCGGTGGCATCTTCTTCTCATCCATCGTTGGCTTCATCTGTATTGCTGCTGGTTATGTTTGGCCAGACACCATTTTCATCTATCTCGTCAATAGCTCTGGTGCAGTGGTGTTGTTCGTCTACGTATTCATTGGTTTGTCGCAGATCAAGCTGCGACCACGCTTCGAACGCGAGCTTGCTGGCGCGGGTGGCCTGACCTTCAAGATGTTCGGTTGGCCTGTCATTCCAGCACTCGTCACTGGCCTCATTGTGGTCATCCTGGTGACCATGGGTATCCGCGAAGCGACGCGCGGAGAGTTCCTGCAGTCGATGGCGAGTTTGGTCGTGGTCTTGATTCTTGGCATCTTCCTGCAGAAGACCGGTATTAAGGGCCGCTACGAGGGCTTGCCGACGACGCTGCCACAAGGCGTGGACGAAGACGATTACTCGCCAGGCCGTGTGTACGAGACGCCAGAGCACTTCGGCGAGTGGCCACATTTCGGAGACCTGAGCGAGCTGGGTGATCGCATCCACTTAGGGCCACGTCCTCGATGGGTGCGTCGCGATGGCAAGGGTGGTGCCGAACGCGGTGGCCATGGTGTGAATGACGAAGGACACCTGCGACCTGGCCATATTGGGCCGAAGGAAGCGCGCACTGAAGCAGTCGGTAGCAAGTCTGCAAACGCTGAGGCTGCGAACGCGGAATAACTACCGCCCGCACTCCTCATGCGCACTTATGACCGAGCCTGCAACATTTAACGGCGAATTATCGCTGAATTTGTTGCAGGCTCGGTCATAAGTGGCTCAATGTCCAGGTGAATGACCAGGTGATTGACGCAAAAACGCCCTGGCCACACTCACCACGAAAGGGAAGTACGGCCAAGGCGTTCATCGTACGTAGCTAAAAGAGCTACCTACCAAGGAACCGAGACGAATCGATTAGGAAACCGAAGCGTCGTAGATGCCCTTGACGGAGTCAGCCATCGTTGCGTTGAACTCTTCGTCGGACTGGTTAGCGCTCAGGCCCTCGGACAGTGCGCGGGAGAACGAAGCAATCATGCCGTTGTTGCGAGCCAGGCGTGCGTTTGCATCCTCGCGCTCGTAACCACCGGAGAGAGCGACAACGCGCATGACGCGTGGGTGCTCGATCAGTGGAGCGTAGAAGTTATCAACGGTTGGGATGGTGACCTTGATCATGACCTGCTGGTCTTCTGGCAGAGCGTCGAGGCCCTTCAGCATTTCGTCGCGGACGATAGCTTCAGCCTGCTCCTTGTCAGCAGCGTTGATGTCTACCTCTGGCTCCAGGATTGGAACAAGACCGTGGGACAGAACCTGCTTGCCGAACTCGAACTGCTGAGCAATGTTTGCCTTAATGCCCTCTTCGTTTGCCTCAGCAATGAAGGAACGCATCTTGGTGCCGAAGATGCCCTTAGCGACAGCGCGCTCGAGCAGCTCGTCCAGACCTGGGCATGGCTTCATCAGCTGAACGCCATTCTCTGCATCTGCAAGGCCCTTATCGGTCTTCAGGAAAGGAACAATGCCCTTCTTCTCCCACAGGTACTGAGCGGTTGGGATGCCCTCGATCTCGCGATCCATGGTCTGCTCGAACAGGATTGCGCCGATGATGGAATCCGAGTTGAACGAAGGGGAGGTGATGATACGGGTACGCATCTCGTGGACCAGGTCGAACATCTCATCTTCGTTAGACCATGCGTCCTCGGTGATGCCGTACAGGCCGAGAGCCTTAGGCGTGGATCCGCCGGACTGGTCCAGTGCGGCGATGAAGCCCTTGCCCTCGGTCATCTTTTTTGCCTGCTCGGTATTCATACAGATCCTTTCGGTAAGGAAGAAGAAGATTCATTCACGAGCGTAATCAAGAATCCAGGAACCCGCTCGTCATAAAGGGGTAGTTTGTGCTTTCCGACGTCTCTCGCCCGGGCAATATCTTCTTTCGACGCACAAGAACCGTCGATGACCAGCGTAGTTAGTGGGGAACCGTCGTAATGCCGGATGGAATGGCGTGGAAACAATGTGCTGAATCGTTATAGAGATGTTCTTGGGATAGTGGCTAGTGCGGGACGCGAATGTCGCCAAAGTTATGTCGAGTCGATATTAATGCCCGATGTGGTTTAACTCACATCAACTTTCAGGGTTGAGTGGAACAGACTCAATGTGTGGAGCGTTATGGAGAGTAAGAAGCGAAGTTGAGTGTATCTAACTCAAGGTGACGGTAGACTCGCAACTAAACAAGGAGGAAAACATGAGCTTCACACCAACCACAAAGACGAATGAGGTTTTGCAGGCGGCGCTGAAGTCGGCGTCGTCGGCAGGTAATCCTGATATCCGGCCAGGCCACCTCCTGGTAGCGCTGCTGGAGCAGGAGGACGGGATTGCTGCGCCACTGCTGGAAGCTGCGGGAGTTAACCCGGATGGTGTGCTCACGCGTGCTCGTGAGCTGGTTAACGGTTACCCAAAGGCATCGGGTTCCAATATGGCGAATCCTCAGTTTAACCGCGATGCGCTGAATGCTATTACGGCCGCGGAAGAGCTGGCGGGCGAACTTGGAGACGAGTATGTCTCGACGGAAGTGTTGCTCATCGGTATTGCAACGGGTTCAAACGATGCGGGCAAGGTGCTCGCAGAATCCGGCGCTACGGCTGAGGCGCTTCGCGGTGCGTTGACGTCGGTGCGTGGTAATCGCCGTGTGACCACGGATAATCCAGAAGAGCAGTACCAAGCTCTAGAGAAGTACGCCACGGACCTGACGGCTCGCGCTCGTGAGGGCAAGATTGACCCGGTTATTGGCCGTGACGCCGAAATTCGTCGTGTCGTGCAAGTGCTTAGCCGCCGTACGAAGAACAACCCTGTGCTGATTGGTGAGCCGGGTGTTGGTAAGACCGCGATTGTGGAAGGTCTTGCGCGTCGTATCGTCGCAGGCGATGTGCCGGAGTCGTTGAAGGGTAAGACTCTGATGAGCCTTGACCTGGGTTCGATGGTCGCTGGTGCGAAGTACCGCGGTGAGTTCGAAGAGCGTCTGAAGGCTGTTCTGGACGAGATTAAGGAATCGGACGGTCAGATCGTCACCTTCATCGATGAGATCCACACCATTGTTGGCGCAGGTGCCACCGGTGATGGGTCGATGGATGCGGGCAACATGATTAAGCCGATGCTGGCTCGTGGTGAACTTCGCCTAGTCGGTGCGACCACGTTGGACGAGTACCGCAAGTACATCGAAAAGGATGCCGCGCTGGAACGTCGTTTCCAGCAGGTTTTCGTTGGTGAGCCTTCCGTGGAAGATGCCGTTGGTATCTTGCGTGGTCTGAAAGAGCGCTATGAAGTCCACCACGGTGTGCGTATTCAGGACTCTGCGTTGGTCGCAGCTGCAACCCTGTCGGATCGTTACATCACGTCCCGTTTCCTGCCGGACAAGGCCATCGACCTCGTGGACGAGGCTGCGTCACGGTTGCGCATGGAAATCGACTCGTCGCCAGAAGAAATCGACTCGGCGGAGCGTATTGTTCGTCGTCTTGAAATCGAAGAGATGGCATTGGAGAAGGAAACCGATGTCGCCTCCGCTGAACGGCTGGAGAAGTTGCGTGAGGAACTCGCTGATGAGCGTGAGCGCCTCACCCAACTGAAGACACGCTGGCAGAACGAGAAGGGCTCCATCGAAGACGTTCGCGTGATTCGTGAGGAACTCGATGCATTGCGCACTGAGTCGGAGAAGGCGGAGCGTGAAGGCGATTACGGTCGTGTCGCAGAGCTGCGATATGGGCGTATCCCTGAGCTGGAGAAGAAGCTCGCAGAGGCTGAGAAGTCCGTCGAGCAGTCGCAGGGCGAGTCGATGCTCAACGAGGAGGTCAGCCCTCAGGAGATTGCCGAGGTGGTCTCTGCCTGGACTGGCATTCCAGCCGGCAAGATGATGCAGGGTGAAACTGAGAAGCTGCTGCAGATGGAGTCGGTGCTGGGCAACCGAGTCGTTGGCCAGCGCGAAGCTGTCGAGGCTGTGTCTGATGCGGTTCGACGTTCCCGTGCGGGAGTGGCGGATCCGAATCGTCCGACCGGTTCCTTCTTGTTCCTCGGTCCAACGGGTGTTGGTAAGACGGAGCTGGCGAAGGCACTCGCGGAGTTCCTCTTCGATGATGAGCGCGCGATGGTCCGCATCGATATGTCCGAGTACGGCGAGAAGCACTCTGTTGCACGTCTGATCGGTGCCCCTCCGGGATACGTCGGCTACGATGCCGGCGGTCAGCTGACTGAGGCTGTCCGTCGTCGTCCGTACACGGTTGTGCTTTTCGACGAAGTGGAAAAGGCTCACCCCGACGTATTCGACGTCCTCCTGCAGGTTCTGGACGAAGGACGTTTGACCGATGGACAGGGTCGTACCGTGGACTTCCGCAACACGATTCTGATTCTGACGTCCAACCTGGGTGCTGGCGGTACCCGAGAGCAGACGATGGCGGCGGTGAAGTCGGCGTTCAAGCCAGAGTTCATTAACCGTCTGGATGATGTGGTGATCTTCGAGTCCCTGTCGGCTGAGCAGCTGCGTGGCATCGTTGATATCCAGGTCGGTGACTTGGCGAAGCGACTGGATGCACGTCGACTGGTCCTCGATGTTTCCGACGAGGCACTGGATTGGCTAGCCGAGCGTGGCTACGACCCAGCGTATGGTGCTCGTCCGCTGCGTCGACTGGTGCAGAAGGCGATCGGTGACGAGTTGGCTCGTCGTCTGCTGGCTGGCGATGTCCGCGACGGTGACCGAGTGATTGTCACGGTTGCCGAAGATGGCGATTCGCTGGCGGTGACCGGCGAAGCTCGCGACGAGGAGTAATTGCTAGTTCCTGCCTCGCTAGCTCTCACTCTCCTTAGCCCCCACTAATTGCCCGCATTTTCACTTCTTGGCTTCGGCATCCGAACCATCAGGTGAAGAAGCGGGCAATAAGTCGTTTCTGGGGGAGCTCCGCGACACCAGAAGCACATGACATTTGTCATGCCTAAGTCATGACATTTCTGCGCTTGTTTCATGATTCGCGACACTGTTTACCAGCCCTTTTGCGCGGAATCATAAGAGTCATGAACAGCAAACAGCCTCAACCTTCTGATCACGCATTCACGGCGCCCAGTGCTAAGACCCGCACAGTCTCGGTGATTGAGGTCGCCAACCTCACGCGCGTCTACGGAAAGGGCAGCGAAAGCAATAACAAGGACCCCCACACCGCTGTCGATTCGATCTCATTCGAGGTCTATGAAGGTGAAGTGTTCGGGCTCCTCGGAACCAACGGTGCCGGCAAAACATCAACCCTCGAACTCATCGAAGGCCTTGCCCGCCCAACCGCAGGCACTGTCACCGTACTGGGAGCCGACCCACACGATGATCGCCGACTGGTTCGCCCACAGTTAGGCATCATGCTGCAATCCGGGGGCCTCCCGCAGCAGCTCAGCGTCTCCGAAACGATGACCATGTGGCAAGGAACATGCTCAAATCCGCGCGAAATCGACGAAGTGCTTCACGACGTCGACCTCACACATCGTCTCGACACTAAAGTTGGAGCATTGTCAGGAGGCGAAAAGCGCCGCCTGGATCTTGCCTGCGCTTTATTGGGCAACCCAACGATTCTCTTTCTCGATGAGCCAACAACAGGACTTGACCCAGAAAGTCGTCGCAATACGTGGGAACTGCTCCTTCGCCTGAAGAAGCAGGGCGTCACCATGATGCTGACTACTCACTACCTCGAAGAAGCTCAGTTCCTGTGCGACCGCATCGCCATCATGCATGAGGGCGCAATTCAAAAGTCAGGAACACTGCGCGAATTGGTAGCCAGCGTGAATTCAGTGTTGAAGGCGGAACTGCCGGGGCAGGTGTCGTCGCAAAGCGTGCAACTGCCGGACTTCCCAGGCGCGGTTGTGGTCCAGGAAGAGACCGAACTTCGGATTGAAACGAAGAATCTGCAGGCAGACACCTTGCGTCTGCTGACGTGGGCACACGACAACGACATTGAGCTGCAGGGTTTTGCGGCCGAGCCTGCGCATCTTGAATCCGTCTTCATGTCTGTGGCGGGTCAGCACAACACCACCGAGGAGAAGTAAATGAGTTTTGCACGTATTTCCGCACTGGCGAAGGCCGAATGGCTGCAGTTCTGGCGCAACAAACTTCTGATGTATATGGCAGTGCTGTTTCCACTGGGCATGCCGGTATTCATGTTCTTCGTGACAGGCGGTCGCGACAACCTGACCACCGTCGCAGGCGCCTCACATTACGAAACGTTCCTGCTCATGACCATGATGTTGGTTCAGTTCTACTCGGTGTTGTCGATGATAACGACGCGTCGCGACGAAGGTGTCTTGAAGCGACTTCGCACCGGTGAGGCCCTAGACGCCGAGATTTTGTTGGCTATCTGCATTCCTGGTGCAGTGATTTCATTGTTCTCTGGTGCGCTGCTTATTGGGGTTTTCCTCGCGCTGGGTGTGCCTATGCCGGAGAATATCCTTGTTATCGCCCTCGCTACGATTTTGGGACTCGTGATTTCTTCTGGTCTGGCTTTGTGGACGAGTTCGTTTACTCGTAATGCGGAAGCTGCGCAGATCACGTCGATGCCGGTCATGTTGCTGGCTATGGGATCGCTCAGCACCTTCCGGCCATTATTTGCCAATGCCGCCGACGGTCTTATCTTGCGCATTATTGATCGCACTCCGTTCGCCGCCGTCTTTGATGTCTCGTTTATCGGATGGTCAGGATCTACGTATGGCGAGATCGTGGCTGAATCTGCCGACGTTGCCGGAAGCGCAGGCGTATCACTGGCAATTGCCACGCTCTGGGCGGTCGCAGCTGTGGTGATCGGCGTGAAATCTGTGAAGTGGGATACCTACCGTTAGTCGTAATATGCCCTCTATGAACATTCGCAAGAAGTGGCGCAGCCTTGATAGTGGTTCGCAGATCGCTGTGTATTTTCGAGTTTCCCTGCAGCTTATCGCTGTGTGCTTCTTGCTCTTGCTCGTTGTGCTGTCAGTGATGCCGTCCGACACGGTGTCGATTCCCGGGTGGGTGGCAATTGCATCAGCTCTGGTTGCGTCAGTTTTGACTGTTGTGTCGTGGATTGCGATGGGCGTCCAGCCGGAGCTGAATTTCCATACGACAGACACTGCGGATGGTCGACCGCACTGGAGTTTCCGCTGGGGTTTGTATGCGTCGTTCGTCGTATATGCAGTAGTTGTCGTCGCCCTTGCTCTTATCGACAAAGATCCGGCTGGTCAACGCGGTCTGTGGTGGTTCTTGGCGATGTGGGTGTTCGCGTTTTCAGCTGCAGCCACTATGGTGTTTTGGGTTCGGCTCAAGTACCGATGGCTTGTGATTGTGGGGCTGTCATTGGTTGGCACCGTGGCGGGCTGGGACGCGTTCTACTTTCAGATTTTGCTATTCAACCCAGCGTTGGCCGCAACGGTCATTTCCAGCGATTGGGTAGTACGAATCGCCCGGCAGATGGCCCGCGCACGCGATACCGAAGCTGCCCTACAAGTCTCTGAGGAACGCCTGCGCTTCGCTCAAGAACTCCACGACACGTTGGGACAACACCTTGCCGCAATTTCCCTCAAAGCAGAGGTTGCCCGAGCGCTCGCACAGCGTAACGACGATCGCCTTGATTCAGAACTCGCAGAACTCCAAGCACTTGCTCGAAGCTCGATGTCAGATATGCGAGCTGTGGCTGCTGGATACAGGACCGCGCACCTTTCTACCGAGCTCACCGGCGCAACGTCACTATTCGCATCCGCTGGCATTCAATGCACAGTCAACGGCTCCCAAGACGACATCCCCGGTCATCTCCGCGAACTTGCCGCATGGTTCATCCGCGAAGCCAGCACAAACGTTCTGAAACACTCTGATGCCCGGCACGTCACACTGACGTTGGATACCGATAGCATCGAAATGCGTAACGACGGTTCGCCAAACACCATCAGCCCACTTGCGGGGATGCGGGCATTGCAGCGACGAGCCGTCGATGCTCATGCCACCGTGGAACTGACAGCGCGTCACGGAGAGTTCGTCGCAAAGTTGAAGCTGCCTTCAAAATCAGTAGGGGAGATATGACCACAGAATCCGTGCCAGATTCCGCGACTATCCGCGTAGCGATTGCTGATGATGAGGAGTTAATTGTCAGTTCGTTGGCGACGTTATTGGGGCTGGAACGCGACATTGATGTTGTAGCTACGTGTGGGTCTGGCGAAGAGCTGGTGGCGGAATGTCAGCGTCAGCTTGTGGCCGGCGATGGCATCGATGTCTGTGTTGTTGATTTGCAGATGGACGGCATCGACGGCATTGACACAGCAGTTGAGTTGGGGAAGCTCGCTCGCCTGCGCGTTGATGCGCGAACCCCGAAAGTACTTATCGTGACGAGTTTCGGCCGTCCTCGGGATTTGAAACGTGCCCTCACCACGGGAGTGCAGGGGTTCATGCCTAAGACTGCATCGGCTGTGCAGTTCGCAGATGCGATTCGCACTGTGCAACGAGGTAAGCGCTATGTCGATCCAGAACTTGCTGCTTTGGCGATTAGTGAAAGTGAGTCGCCGCTGACCGAACGCGAACGGCAAGTGCTCGAGTTGACGGGCACGGGTATGAGCATGGAGGAGATCGCAGCGACGATCCATCTCGCGCCGGGCACAACTCGTAACTACGTGTCAGCGGCAATTAGCAAAGTTGGAGCCCGCAATAGGTTTGAAGCATTCGCCAAGGCTCAAGAGTCCGGCTGGTTATAGATACTTTTGTACATGGTACTTCTTCGTGAGCAGTTCTAACAGAATCGATTTAGACTGCTATCTATGAACACATGCGTTTCAGCCCAGGAGCTCAAGCGACTCATCCATACCGGAGACCGAGTTGCTGTTATCGACGCGCGTTGGTCGCCTGAACGTACTGCCTACCAGCATTACGCCGAGGCACACATTCCGTTGGCCATGTTCTGTGATCCAACGATTGACCTTGTTGGTATTCCAGACCGTGAACACGGTCGAAACCCATTGCCCGATATCGTTCGGGTGCGTTCCGCGATTCGTCGCTGGGGACTCAGCAAAAACCATCACGTCGTTGTGTATGACGAAGAAGATGGCCTTTTCGCTTCCCGTGCCTGGTGGGTCCTCAAATGGGCCGGGCTCACCAACGTCCAAGTTCTCGCAGGTGGTTTGCACGCGTGGGAGAATGAGGACTTCGGAACTGCGCACGGCCCAGGCAACCTGCCACACCCAAGTGACACCGATGTTGAACTGGGGCAAATGCCAACGGTTGATATCGCTGAAGTTGCTCAGTGGACTGCGCAGGGTGGCGTGCTGATCGACTCTAGAAATGTGGAGCGCTTCAGCGGTAAGCAGGAACGCCTTGACCTCCAAGCAGGACACATCCCTGGTTCCGTGAATATTCCAGCCCGTGATCTGCAGAACCGCGAAACCGGCGAATTCTTGCCGGCTGAAGAGATCAGGAAGAAGCTTGCCGACGTCGGTGTGACGTCTGGTGAACAAGCCGCGGTGTATTCCGGTTCCGGTCTTCATTCATCGCTGTTTATTCAGGCGATGCACGAAGCTGGTCTACCAGGTGCGTCTTTGTTCGTAGGCGGATGGTCGAAGTGGGCGGGAGATCCTACGCTTCCTATTGCTCGTAGCTAATTTCGGAAAGCTTGCGCGAAGCTAGAAAAGCATCGAGTCCGGGTTAGTGCGTAGGGTGTTGACCGCGCCATATGCACTAGTTGCCACGGATAATCCGCCATCCGAACTAGACTTGGCGAGCGATGATGTTTATAGCCTTTGCCCTCGCTGCCGTGCTTTTTGTTGCGGCTGTTGTTTTGCTGATTGTGGACGCTAAGCGTCGAAAAGCAAACACCCCAACAGACGCGTCTACCACCGCTGTCGCAGATGACGCCGGTGCGACGCTACCTCCTGCGCATCCGAAGCCGGCGACGCAGCCTGAGGCGCGGGCACAAGAGTTGGTAGAAGTGCAGCCTGAGCAGGATCCTGAAGCGGAGCTGATTCCTCGCGATGACCCAGAGCTCGTCTTGGCCACGGAGCCATTTCCAAGGGAACCTGCTGACGACGAGCCGGAAGGCGACGAACCCGAGGACGCGGAATTGGGGACTGATCAGCCTGAAACCGCTGCAGATGTTGATGCTGCGTCCGCTGCTTCGTTCGAGCGCTCCGAGACTGAGAAGGAATTGCTGAACTACGCAAATAGCCTTGATTCCCAAGCTGCACAGTTGGAAATGTGGGCAGTTCGTGAGCAAGCTCGTCAGGAAGCTGCGCTGGCGGAACAGCTGCGTAAAGCTGCCAAGATCCGTGAGGTTATGGAGCGTCAGCGCAAGGAAGCCGAAGCGGCCAGGCTTGAGCGGATGCCGTCTGATCCTCCTGCGACTGACACCACAACCGAAGCTGTCGCATCGTCCACCACCGGGCAAGACTTCAATGCAGATGCCACGGCAGACGCTGCCACAGACTTAGCCGATGACGCGCTCGATCTCAGCGATGATGCACTCAATGCCGACGAGGCAACTGATGCCTCTGACCACGAACGGGAGCCTCGCTCCCTCGCTGGTTCCATGTCCAGCCTGGGCCTCGGCCATCGACGCGCCCGTAAGCAATGGGCGAAGCAACGCCACGCGGATTACCGCCGCATTGATCACGGGGTGACGGATTTGTGGGAGCGCATTCCAGAAGGTGAAGCGAAGGCAGTTGTCTTTGGTTTCGCGCATGGTCGGGAAATGCACGTGTGTGATGTGGGGCAGGTGACCATTGTTGCTTTGCGACGAGCGTCGGCAAGCGATGAAGTCGTCGAATTGAGGCACAACGGCGACTCCGCACTGCCAACTGTCTCGTTCGAGTCAGGTCTTCTGATGTCGGCGACGAATCCGACAGTCATTCGACGCATCATGGATTCCCGTGCCAGCGAGTTCTTTGGCACGGTGCCGGAGTTCATCAATGTCATGTGGGCTGAAGGCGATTGGTTGCTGGCGGAACTGTCGCGGGATTCTGTCGCCGAAGAATGGGACATCGCTTTGCAAGTTCTGTCCGAGTTCTCTGATTTTGCGCGACGTTTGCCTCCGGTGGAGGATCGAGATGTCGAGCTTGATCCCGAACAGTGGGACCAGACGCGCGAATTGGCGCGGGATCGGGAAGCGGAGCTGGAGCCAGCAACCGAAGAGTCTGCCGCCGAGGTTTCAGCCATTGACGTCGACGCTATCGATGCCACCGATACGGAGGATGATGCTGTAGATGCGGGCCAGGTCTCCGATGCCGACTCTGATTCCGCCACAGACGGCGACAACGGTGAGCACACCACCAAGCCGGTGAATGCCGAGGGTATTGGTGACTGGCGTCCATCACATGACACACCGCTGAATCCGGAAGATCTGCCATCGCGGTCGAAGCCCCGGTTTAGCAGTGAGGGGCCTGCTGTCGATGACGCTGATGCCACCAGTTTCCGGGACGTGGAATTCGAAGCTGCTGGGATCCCTGCCCTGGGCGAAGATCCAGAGCATATGCGCTCGCGCATCACTGGTGGACGTATTATTCGACCAGCGACAGAAACCCCCGGAATCTTTGCCGATGGCATCGCTGATTCCGATCTTCCTGAAGGAGACGACGAGAACAATGAGTGATAACGCACCACAGGTCAACAAGGAAAAGCTGGCGGAGCTGGCGCAGCTCGTCAAAGAGCTTGCGGTTGTCCATGGCAAGGTCACGCTCTCGTCTGGTCGGGAAGCTGACTACTACGTTGACCTGCGTCGCGCGACTCTGCATGCCAAGGCATCCCGTCTCATCGGAGAATTGCTCCGCGAACTCACCGCTGATTGGGATTACGCCCACGTTGGTGGTTTGACGCTAGGTGCGGATCCCGTCGCAACGTCTGTCATGCACGCAGATGGCCGTCAGATCGATGCCTTTGTTGTGCGCAAGGAAGCGAAGAAGCATGGCATGCAGCGTCGCATTGAAGGACCAGACATTGTGGGCAAGAAGGTTCTGGTAGTCGAAGACACGACAACCACTGGCAATTCACCACTCACCGCAGTGGCAGCGGTTCGCGAAGCTGGGGCAGAGGTTGTTGGCGTTGCGACGGTCGTGGACCGAGCAACCGGTGCCGCCGATGTCATCCGCGCCGAGGGTGTTGAATACCGCTACCTCCTCGGCCTATCTGATCTGGGTTTGGACTAAGGAGGACTTGCATGGCTTCTCTCGTATCGTCATTCGTTTCCCGCACTGTTGAAGGCTTGGGTGCGCTGAACACCGTGATTACAGGCAAGCCTGAGCAGTTGGGGTACATCGCTGCGGGTGCCGTGAATGTGGTGTCGTCGGCGTTTGGGTGGGAGACGCCTCGCAAAGCCTCGAAGGCAGTGCTCATGCCGTTGTTGGCTGCTGGAGTAATTCGTCGTCGTAACGACGTGTCGCCAGTAACCACCGCGACGCTCCTTGCCGGGCTGACAGCTGGGTGGATCGGCGATCTCGTGCTGATGCCCAAAGATGCCAAGCTGAGCAACGGTGCCGCTGCCTTCTCTCTGAACCAGCTTGCGTACGTCGGGCTGCTCGCCCGCGGTGGTGCCCGCCCGGATGTCGCACGCACGGCGATCCGCGGGCCACTGATGGCTGGCTCTGTCGCCCTGGCTGCAAAGTGTGATCGCTCATTGCTGCCGGTGGTATTCAGCTACGGTTCCTTGCTGGCAGCTGTCTCCATTCTTGCCGACGACCGTGGCCTGGTCGCCACCGCTGGAGAAGTTGAGAAATGCCCTGACAGTGGGCTTCCGTTGGCTGATGCTCGTTACGGGCTTGGCCACGGAGGAAATCTATTCCTCATTTCTGACTCTTTGCTGATGCTGAACAGCCTGGTGGGCAAGGAATCGGTCGTCGGAAAGCTTCTCGACGCGGCCGTGATGGACACTTACATTGCCGCGCAGTTGCTGCTGGTCGAGGGACTGATCGCGCTGGATCCTGCCGATGACTGAGCTGGGGAAGAACGCGGAACCGTTCATTCCGGAGCCAGGTCGGGGGCCAACGGAATGGTTCGAGGCTCGCGTCGGTGTAGAACCGTGGCATATCGAGCATCCGGGCGAACCCATGCCGTCGGATCCGAAGTTTGACGAGACGCTGTTGCAGGAAGGCGATCGTCGAAACGTTGTCGATGCGTATCGGTACTGGACAACCGAGGCGATCATTGCCGATATTGATACGCGACGGCATCCGCTTCACATCGCCATTGAGAACTTCGAGAATGATTCCAATATCGGCACGGTCGTGCGAACCGCGAATGCTTTTGCTGCGGCGGCGGTCCACATAGTTGGTCGTCGTCGGTGGAATCGCCGTGGTGCGATGGTGACTGATCGCTATCAGCATCTTTATCACCACGACTCGGTTGACGACGTCGTGGCCTGGGCATACGACCATGACTTAACCGTTGTTGCCGTGGACAATGTGCCTGGTTCCGTGCCACTGGAGACAGTCGAGCTGCCTCGCAATTGTCTTCTCTTGTTCGGGCAGGAAGGGCCGGGGGTGTCCGAGTCGGCGCGAAAAGCTGCACGGATGACGGTTTCCATCGCGCAGTTCGGCTCCACGCGGTCGATGAACGCAGGTGTTGCAGCAGGTATCGCGATGCATTCGTGGATTCGCCAGCACGCTGACCTGGATCATGCGTGGTAGCACTCTGAGCGAGTCCCCCAGATCGTCACTGTGCAATCATGCGAATCCACTGAAAGCGCTAAGCTAAAGCCCGAGCTATTTAGTATCACCAGTTTTTCACAACGGAGTGAGTAGGCACTCCACGTTGAGGGGGTCATGTGGTCACGAAGATGTCCCGACCGGAAGTCGAAAATTGGGCTTACCGTGCGGACGTCGCTGAGCAGGCAATTCGCAATCGCCATGCTTCTGCGTTGTGGGGTCTTCCCCGGACCAATCTTGCCGTTGTTTCGTGGCCAGCAACACCGCAGCATAAGGCTTTCTTTACGTGGCATTACTGGTGGCAGGCGCATTATCTGGAATGCCTCGTCGATGCTGCACAGCGAGTTCCATCCCGCGAGAAGTATGAGGCTGTACGCAACACCATTCGTGGTATTCGTATTCGCAATTTGTCGCCGTTGGCATCGAACAAGTATTACGACGATCGTGCGTGGATGGTTCTCGCACTCGGTCGTGTGGATTCGATGCATGGCAAGCGCAAGCCTCGTCGCCAGACGCAGCTTTTGCTGCAGGCACTCACAAATGGCATCGATTCGACCACTGGCGTACTGCCGTGGCGCGAAGAAGAACTGTTCTACAACGTTCCGTCGAACGGACCAGCTGCGATTGCGTTCGCGCGCGCCGGCCGTTTGGATGATGCCTGCGCTTTGGTCGACTGGGTATTCGACAACCTCGTCGCTGATACCGGCCTTCTTTACGACGGTATTCGGTTAAGCATGACCGGCGAGGAAGTACAGCGGGGCATGTATTCCTACAACCAAGGTGTGATGATCGGGGCGTGCCTCGAGATCGCCCTGGAGTTGAAGAACCGCGAACAGCATGGTCGAGCAATGGAGTACCTCACCAGGTGCCAGAGTTTGATTCATGCGGTTGCTGTGAACATGGCCAGCTCCGATCACGTGATTAAGGGCTCTGGCGGCGGTGATGGTGGCCTGTTCAACGGTGTGCTGATCCGGTATCTCGCAGATGCTGCGGTGCGGTTGCCTTCCGATGATCACGGATCCCGTGCAGCTGCCCGCATTGCGCGTCGGTTGGTGCTGGCTACTGGCGAAAGCGCGTGGAACCATCGTTTAGAAGTCGATGGATTGCCTTTGTTCCCAGCCAATTGGGAGAAGGACGCTACGTTCCCACAGGGAAGTGGCCCAGTGGCTGCATCGATCGCGGGTGCAGTGCGCTCATCAGCGGTGCGTGAACGCGACTTGTCTGTTCAGTTGTCTGGATGGATCGTAATGGAAGCGTGTGCTCGAGTCGCAGAAGACGACGAGCGCAGGAAGAAAGCGCTCGAAGCTTAACGCTGACAACGTCGCAAGATGCTCTACGGCTGAGGCTCCGGGGTGGGGTTCTGCTCTGGAGTTGGCTGAATTTCCAGATCGGTTTTCTTGCCCTTCTTGAAGAAGGACTTCACCAAACCACCCAAACCAGGCAGGACCGACACCAGCACGATGCCAAGGAAGATTGGTTCGATGTTGTCGCGGACGAATGCGAATTCGCCAAGCACGGAGCCAAGGAATGTAACTCCGGCACCCCAAATGACACCACCGATGATGTTGTAGGAAATGAACGTTTTGTACTTCATGCGCGCCATCCCTGCGACAAGCGGAGCGTAGGTACGCACGATGGGGACGAATCGGCACAGAATGATGGTCACAGGGCCGTAGCGTTCAAAGAACTCATGTGTTCGAGTGAGATACTCCTGCTTGAAGACACGACCGTCCTTCATCTTCTCGATACGTGGTGCAAACGTATGTCCAAGGAGGTAGCCGACCTGGTCACCGAGAATCGCAGCAAGCGGGACCAGAATCAGAAGCAACCACAGTGGTGCAAACGGATCTGGCTGAGTCGACAACAAACCACCCGTAAACAGCAGTGAATCGCCGGGAAGGAACGGGAAAAGCAGACCCGATTCGATGAAGACCATGGCCAACATCGCAGGAAGAATAAATGCCCCGAAGGGGCCAGAAGCGCTGAGCAGCTGCATCGGATCCATGAGATCAGCAAAAGACATGCGAAAAAGAGTACGCCTAAGAAATAGTGGATGCTATTCACTGAGATCCTCGGCACAATAGGGGGCATGCAACTAAATGACATGATGGCTCCGCCACCCGTTCTCTTGCCCGAATTCCCGGAGGCAACGAAAGCGCGTGAAGAAGGTTTAGGTCCGCAGGACGTCGTAAAGCAGTGCCCAAAGGATTCGCTGGCGTGGGCACAGCTCGCTGAACAGGCGCTTGCAGATGGCCAGGATGTCACTGCTTATGCCTACGCGCGAACTGGTTACCACCGTGGCCTTGATTTGCTGCGTGGCAACGGCTGGAAGGGCTTCGGCGCGGTTCCGTGGTCGCATGAACCGAATCGTGGTGTCTTGCGCGCAATTTCTGCGCTGGCGAAAGCTGCGCGGGCAATTGGTGAAGAGGATGAGTTCGATCGTTGTCTTGCACTTCTGCAGGACTGCGACCAAACCGCGGTGAAGGAAACCGCACTCTAACTAGTGTCTGACGAACAGCAGAATCCACGCCCAGAACTCGGTGAATACTTGGATGCAGTGAAGCATCCGGCATCCCGAGCGGCTTTGGCGATGCGTAAAAGCATGCGCCCACGAACACGCTTGCTGCATGGCGTGAATCGCATTCGCACTCGATGGGCGCTGATTCTGCAGGCGACTCTGGCAGCAGGACTTGCCTATTGGTTTGCCCTTGATGTTCTTGGTCACCCTCGGCCATTCTTTGCTCCAATGGCTGCGTTCATTGGTTTGAACGTGATGGTGCAAGGGCCACGCATCAAGAATTCGATGCAGTTGGTCCTGGGGGCCACCCTTGGTGTCGGTATTGGCGACCTCATCATTTCCGTGTTGGGCACCGGAATCTGGCAGCTGACGGTGGGCGTCTTAGTTGCCATGACGACGGGAGTGTTCGTCGGGCGTGGTCCACTGGTGGTCAATCAGGCTGCTAGCTCAGCTGTCCTCATCGCCACGATCATGCCGCCTGGCACCGAGATGTCATATCACCGCATGATCGACGCGCTCGTCGGTGGTCTCATTGGCATCGCCGTGATGTCGATTCTCCCACGCAATCCAGTTCCTGGATCGCGTCGAGTGGTCGCTTCGGTGTTGGATCTCGGCTCTGACATTCTGTATGACATTGCCGAAGGACTCCGCACCCACGATCTCGACCGAGTGCGGGCAGCCTTGCAGTTGGGGCGGTCGTCGCAAGCTGAAGTTTCTTTAATGGACCGCACCATTGCCGCAGCGCAAGAACAGGTTCGCGTCGCACCCTTGCTGTGGCATCGGCGTGAGCAACTGAATTCCCTGGCCCGCATCGTGCACCCGACCGACAACGCGCTGCGCAATATCCGCCTGTTGGCGCGCCGGGCGATCACAGCCAGCGAGGATCACATCGAACTGAAACCCGAAATTGTTGATCTTGTGATGGGAGTCTCCGAAGCGATGCGTTCTGTTCGTCATCTGCTTGACGACGACCCCACGCTGGCGACGATTCCCAAGTGGGGAGAGTTACCGTTCGAATCTGGAACCGGCAACGTTGAAGGCGGCACTGAGGTTGAGGTCGAAACATTCACTCACGAGGGCGTAATCCGGCAGCTGCGCCGCCTCGCAGCACGCATGAAGCCCGAGCTGATTGAAGACAGCACACTGTCCGAGATTGTCGTCTTCGCGCAGTGTCGTTCACTGGTCGTGGACCTGCTGCAGGTATGCGGTATGGCCAGGTTGTCGGCCGTCGCAACGCTGCCACCCACGACACCGCATCCTGCGATGCCACCGGAAGTGTGGGAAGACTAGCGCACCAGCTGCAAGTCCAGCAGATGCCGGTAGATGGTCACCTTTTCACGAGGCTTCTTCGCCTCGATGCCATCCCGAACGTAACGGAAACCAGGGCCACCAGCCTGAACTGCCCGGCCTTCAATTGGCGGGTGCAACGGGCGGTCCTCTGCTGTCTCGGATTCTTCGGCATCTTTGCCACGGCCAAAGAGCCGGGCGAAGAACCCAGGCTTCGCATCGGCCTCAGTTGCATCCTTTTCGCCAACCCACGGAACTTCCGCGCCAACCAACCCCGGCGCATCTGGAGTAGGGCGGACCTGGACACCATTCGACGTCCCCGAAAAGAGTCGGTGCTCGTCCACATATACTTCGCCGACGAGACCCAAGCGTGACGACGGCCCAGAAATGCCTACCTCCGTCAAGAGCGCGTATCCGACAATGGCGTGGCCCGTGTCGTCTCGGATGAGTGGGACGGGATGGACGTCTCGGGTCAGTGCGTCGTCAAGTGAAAGCCCAAACTCACCGGAACCGGAAATGTCCCAGTTCTTCGTTACCGAAGAAGGAGAGTCGGGGACGTGGGCGACTTCGAACCACAACAGGTTGCGGCGCATCAAGAATGTTGCCACAGCACCGAGGGAGGCATCAGGCCCGACAACAACAATTCGAACGGGTTCAGTTGGCTTCTGAGGGGCGAAACGGGGGGACCCCATATGTGGGACTTCTTTGCTCTTTGCAATGTCGTCAGGGGTTGGGACAGTGTCCTCTGGCAGCATCTCTGCTGCAATATCGGAGAGAAACACCAGGTCTTTGCGGGTAGGCAAGGTCGGGACATCGTAAAGCGTCACCTTTTCACTCGCCAGAGCTTGATCTGTCGGCAAAGACAGATTTGAACCGCACTGCAACACCACAATCCTCATGGGACTACACTTTATCGGGGCAACCGCCACGCTTGTTATTAGAACCGATTATGACAAGCAACCGATGATCGGGAGTTGAGTGACTTATGGCCGCAATCGTTATCGTTGGCGCTCAGTGGGGCGACGAAGGTAAAGGCAAGGCGACCGATATTTTGGGTGGCCACGTGGACTACGTGGTCAAGCCCAATGGTGGCAACAACGCTGGCCACACCGTTGTTGTCGGTGGCGAGAAGTACGAGCTAAAGCTCCTTCCTGCCGGTGTCCTCAGTGAAAACGCAACGCCAATCATCGGCAACGGCTGCGTCGTGAACTTGGAAGCGCTCTTCGAGGAAATTGATGGCCTGGAAGCTCGTGGAGCCAATGCATCGCGCCTGCGCATCTCCGGCAACGCACACATGGTGGCTCCGTACCACCAGACCCTGGACCGCGTCACCGAGCGATTCTTGGGTAAGCGCGCAATCGGCACCACTGGTCGTGGCATCGGCCCAACGTATGCAGACAAGGTATCTCGCGTTGGCTTGCGTGTGCAGGACATTTTTGATGAGTCGATTCTCCGACAGAAGATTGAATCTGCGCTGTACCAGAAGAACCAGGTACTGGTGAAGCTGTACAACCGTAAGGCAATCGATGCTGACCAGATCTTCGACTACTTCATGTCTTACGCCGATCGACTGCGTCCAATGGTGATCGACTCCGAGTATGTCCTGAACACCGCTTTGGATGAGGGCAAGAGCGTCCTCATGGAGGGTGGACAGGCGACCATGCTGGACGTTGACCACGGCACGTACCCATTCGTGACGTCATCCAACCCGACCGCTGGTGGCGCATGTGTTGGCTCCGGCGTCGGCCCGACCAAGATCACCTCGGTTTTGGGCATCATTAAGGCCTACACCACTCGTGTTGGCGCTGGTCCATTCCCAACCGAGCTGTTCGACAAGTGGGGCGAATACCTCCAGACCACCGGTGGTGAGGTCGGCGTGAACACCGGTCGTAAGCGTCGTTGTGGTTGGTACGATTCCGTGCTGGCACGTTATGCATCGCGCGTCAATGGTTTCACTGACCTGTTCGTCACTAAGCTGGACGTTCTCACTGGCATCGGTGAGATCCCAATCTGTGTGGCTTACGACGTCGACGGCAAGCGCTTTGACGAAATGCCAATGACACAGTCCGACTTCCACCACGCAGAGCCGATCTACGAAACGATGCCTGCTTGGGAAGAAGACATCACTGGTTGCCGCACCTTCGAAGAGCTTCCAGAACGTGCGCAGGATTACCTGAAGCGTCTGGAAGAGCTGTCGGGTTGCCGTATTTCCTACGTTGGTGTTGGTCCAGGTCGGGATCAGACGATCGTTATCAACGACATCCTGAAGTAACAGCAAGTAGAAGCAACACTGAGGCGAGGAATTCTCCCATCGTGCTGATCGTCCCCGAAAAGGGGTCAACAACGGTCAATATGCGAGATACCAGGGAGGATTTTCTCGCCTTGTTGCGTATTGCCCACCGCTGTTCTTTATCGTAGGTTGACGATGCAAGGAAAGATCAAGGTCAGTCACAATCGGACTTAATAGGAGCGAGTGATGGGTGCAGGCAGAAGCGGTAACGTCACGAACCGTAGCAGGCGAGTGCCATTCGCAACGCTAGGTGTCGCGCTCATGACTTTTGCCATTGCCGGATGTGGAGACGATTCAGTCGACAATGTCGATGCTGCAGGCGGAATGACGGTTGTCGAGAATCCACCGGCCCCGAATGGTGGCTCAAATGGTTCCGGCGGCTCCGACGGTGACAACTCTGATGGCGGCAACTCAGACAGTGACTCCAGAAATACCAACGACGGTCCTCGCCCCACTGGCCGAGCATCCTCTGGTGACGCCAACACCACGGTCACCGAAACTAAGACTGCCACGGAGAAAAAGAAGAAGGATTCGGGAAGCTCTGGTAGCTGTTCCGTCGATACGCAGGCCGACGAGATTTACAAAGGCCTGGACAAAGCCAACAAGGAATACCCCAATAATGCTGGTGGGTGGACGTACACCGGGGACTCCAATTACGACACCTGTAGCCCGCTGACGTACGCGTACGTAGAGCAAACGCTGCAGGGTAGTGGTCAATTCGGAACACTGCTGTTGATGTTCCATGAGGGCAAGTACTTGGGTGTCGATTCCGTTTATCCTCAGCAAGCGATGAGTGTGTCGGAGACGGATAATGGCTTCGTCGTTCAGTACAAGGACTGGGAAGCGGCCAGGGAGGCTGGCGCGTCGAACGCGGAAGCTGCAGCTTATACGTCGACGGTGACGTACTACTGGGATGGCAAGAAGGTCGCGCACTCTGGTCGCATTCCGAATACGGGCCTTGATCCGCTCGGCTAATTCTGCCGTGGGGTAAATAGGTTAGGTGCGGCGTAAAAGCAGAGCGAAAGATATGCAGAAGGATAATCGTGGATAGCTCGGATCGCGCTTTCATTGCGCATCTTGAACAGAACAATGGTCTCACCGACATTGCCGAAATCGGCCGCGGTGCAATGGGCATTGTTTATTCTGCGACCGACACTAACCTTGGGCGAAAAGTTGCAGTAAAGCGGTTGATGTTCGATCTGCTTTCCGACGAAGCGTCGGAAAAGCGATTTCGTTCAGAGATGAAGCATCTCGCGGCGCTGCGTCACGAAGCGATCATTCGTATTTACACGGGAAATGTCTCTCCAGGAGTGGATCCGTACTTCGTTATGGAGTTTGTGGAGGGGTCGAACCTTCGCGAGGAGATCGTCGCAAAGCGGGAGCGTAACGAGCACTACACCGTGGCAGAGACGTGCCGAATTCTGCGTCCGGTGGCAGCCGCGCTGGATTACATTCATCGTTTGAATCCGCCGATTATTCACCGAGATGTGAAGCCGGCGAATATTTTGCGCCCGACCAATTCGCATGGTGCGGAATCAATTCTGGCGGATTTCGGCATCAGTAGTTCGCTGGAGGACACGACAACGGGAACATTCCTGGGCACGCTAATGTATTCGGCACCAGAGGCGTTTATGTCGTTGGATAATCCGAATCCAGTAATCGAGCCCACGGCGGCCAGCGACAATTATGCGTTGGCGTTGATTGCCTTCGAAATGCTGACCACGAAGCAGCTGTGCAAATTGATGAGCGATGCGCAGTGGCGAGGTTCCCGGCCAACCCCCAATATCGGCCCGGTGGCGTTGCACCAAGAAGACGGGGCGTCAGCAGAAGCTGTGACAGCGGTATTTTCTCGTGGCTTGGCAAACCTGCCACGAGATCGGTTCGGCACGTGCGTCGAATTTATCAATGCGCTGGAAGCAGCTGGGAAGTATAACGAGCAGCATCGACTTGTCCCTGACACGCACATTGGTGCAGGTGGAACAGTCGATGCGACGCTGCCGATGCACGATGGTGGTCCATATCCGGGGACAGCGCAGCAGTACGTGCAACAGCCATACCTGAGCCAGCAGTATGCGACCCAGCAGTACCTGCAGCCATCTCCGCAGCAATCGGCGTATCGGACGTCATCGTTTCCAACCTCGTCGTTTCAATCGACGTCGTTCCAGACAACTTCCCACGCGAAGTCTGCACAGTCGAAGAAGAATCGTGCGGTCGGCATAATTGCAGCGCTGTCCACGATTATTGCTGTGGTCGCCGGTGTAATCGTGTACATGGAAGAGTTCGCGTGGTCTTCGGCGCAGAAGCCCGTTGCTGGTGCATTTGATTCGGCGATTCCGAATACTCGCGTGACGACGGAAACTTGGAGCTTCGGTGGGCAACAAGCAACCATGAAGTGTGCACCAGTGATGTGGTCAGGGCATGCTGCGATTCGCTGCCGTCAGCAAGACGAAGATAGGTACGAAGCGACGTTTGTGGACTTCGGAAATGAAGAGCTGCGCGATTCCTCGGTCACTGGACTTTTGGGCGGAGAATCTGGGTGGAAAGACAATCTCACTAAGGCCGTGAGTTCCGGCTGTTCAGTGGGGGTTCTTACGACCGAATCTGATAAGTCCCCAACCACCATCGTGCTTCCTGAGCAAGAGCGGGCACAGTTCCTCGCCATTTTCACAGGCGAGGGTATCCACGATAGTTGGACGACATTGCCACTGTGCGGCTAGGACTGGCGCAACTCAGCTTGCATCAGGATCGCGTAGAATTCATATGCAATTGGCGTGGTCAGCATTGTTTGTATTGATTCGAACGATGAGACTAGAAGTTCTCAACGCCAATGATCTTCGCATCTCCATCACTGACGAGGGCAAGAGACATGCCTACCGGCTTCTCATCGCTTAGCACCTCGACTACATAGAGTTTGCTGTCCTCTGTTGCATCGGCATCGATGCCGAGGTCAGAAAGTGCTTCTTCGACGCTGATGTCGTTGTCTTGCTGCATCATCCGCGTGATCGCGGTGAAGTCCACGGTATCTCCGACGTCCAATTCTTCTGCGCCGAAGTAGGCCTCCATGCCGGAGTACCCGGAATCGAGCTTCAAAGAATCTCGCATGTCATTGCGTGCCGAGGCAGGGACGTTTTTCAGGATCCACTTTTCCGCGTCGTCGACAGTATCTAGCTTGAACAGGCCCTTCGTTGCACGCTCGGCCTTTGTTTCAGCAGACATGAAATGGGTCGATGCCATAATCGCTCCACCAAGCAAGACAGTTGCGAGGACGGATGCCACCGCGGTGATGACAAGAGGCTTCTTCGGCACTCCTCGGAAGGTTCCTTTCGCCTCGTTGAGACCCATATTTGCGAAGTTCTTAGTGGAGTTTGCAAACTGAGTCATCTGTTCCTTGGCGCCTGGTTGCCCCTGATTAGGTTGGGCCTGGTTTGGCTGTGCCTGCCCTTGACCCGCCTGTGCCTGGCCAGCTTGCATACCCCACGGGTTGCCTGCGTATGGCGCTGCACCATACGGGTTCTGATTTGGCTGCTGGGCTGCATTGTGCTGGGTCGCACCATGCAGTGCGCGCGTCTGATCGTCAGCGTCGTTGGCACTCGGCGCCGCACCGAAGCCAGCACCACCAAGGTTCAACTGGGCCAACTCGCGGACATCTTCCACAGTGATATCTGGACAGTTTGGGTCATTGAGCTGTTGGTCGTACATGCTCTTCTTCTGCGGATCGCCAATGACATTTCGAGCCATGGCAAGCTCTTGAGCTTCTGGCGAGTGGTCGTCGCCAAGCCCGCGGAGGCGATCACCGAGAATCTCGTTCAAATCAAAAGCTTGCTGATTCTGCGAAAGCCCCAGCTTCTCGTAAAGATTAAAATGCGCCATGACCGACTCCTAGCAACTGCAAAAATCCAAAAAGTTTCTATTCATTAATGACTTTAAGTGCAAAACTTAATTTTCGATACTCAATACCTACTCAACTCCCATGCCACACTAAAGACCATGAGTAATTCGCGCGCTCCCCGAATCCTCGCTGATGTCGATACGGGCATTGATGATGCCCTCGCCCTCATCTATTTGGCTGCTCTGCACTCAGCCGGTGAAATCGAGCTAATCGGCGTCACCTGTTCAGCTGGCAACACCGATGCCGCGCAGGCGACGCACAACTCGCGGTGGATTCTGAATTTGTGCGGTGCTCAGGATGTGCCCGTTGCCTCAGCGTTTCCAGCTCCTTATGGGGTTCACCTGACGACGACGCCTGAAACCCACGGCCCCTCAGGGCTGGGATATAACGATGCGCCACCAGTAGTTCACTATGAGAGTGTCAACGACCCGCTGGCGTTGTGGTCGCAACCTCGTGCGAGAGGCGCCCGCCTGGTGGTCACAGGTCCGTTGACCATTTTCGAGCGAGCCATTTCCGAGCGTCCAGAATGCGTGCGGGCTTTCGAATCAGTGACTGTGATGGGTGGTGCAGTCGGTTACCCGGGTAATACGACTCCGTATTCAGAGTGGAACTTCTGGGTTGACCCCCATGCCACGAGCACCGTCTTTTCAGATGAGTTCGCCATTGAACGCAGGCGCCAACAGTTCCCGTCGCTCACGTTGTGCCCGCTCAACATCACAGAGACGATCACTGTCAGTGACCACGACATTTCCTTATGGCACGAAGCTGGCATGTCCCCCGAACTACATCGGGCCGTTAACCTCGCCCTGAAGTTCTACTTTGAATTTCATCAGAGCGTCGGTGTGGGCTACCTGGCGCAGATTCATGATCTGTTCGCGGTCATGGTTGCCGTTGGTTCGGTTGACCATGACACAGAACGCATCGCGCTATGCGCAGCAGACCAGGACACCTGGCACACAGACCCTGACCGACGCGGCCACATTTACGAAGATCGCCGTGGCCTACCTGTCGACGTCGTCACGCATGCTGATCGAGATTCAGTGATGGCGGAATTTGTGCGGGCAATTTCGTTGACGAGTGAGGACAACGACGGCAGAGCCAGCTAACGAACGTGGCATAATTCGGAGGTGAGTATCGAAACAGCCACCGAAAGCGAGCCCACCTCGATGTTTACTCCGCAGACCACAGGAACTCCATACCAGTCGAATGCGACGCGCGTTTTGCTGCTCGGCTCCGGCGAATTGGGTAAGGAAGTTGCAATCGCGTTTCAGCGTTTGGGCGTTGAGGTACATGCGGCGGATCGTTACGAGCATGCGCCAGCGCACCAAGTGGCGCACCATTGGTACTGCCTTGACATGACCGATGCAAAGGCAGTGCGTTCGTTGGTTGCGCAGGTTAAGCCGGACTTCATCGTGCCGGAGATCGAGGCGCTGGCGACTGACGCGCTCGTTGCTATTGAGGAAGCCGGCGAGGCAACGGTCATTCCAACTGCTCGTGCCACGCAGCTGACCATGAACCGCGAGGGCATTCGACGTCTTGCTGCGGAAGAAGTCGGCTTGCCAACCTCGCGCTACAAATTCGCCTCAACATTCGAGGAATTCTCGGCAGCTATCGCAGAAATCGGTTTCCCATGTGTGGTCAAGCCGGTGATGAGTTCGTCCGGAAAGGGCCAGTCCACTCTGCGCAGCGAGGCTGATGTGCAGAAGGCATGGGACTACGCCATGAGTGGCGGTCGTGTTTCTTCGGGTCGCGTCATCGTCGAAGGTTTCGTTAACTTCGACTACGAAATCACGCTGCTCACCGTGCGCTCTATCGATCCGGCAACGGGCGAACCAGCAACGTGGTTCTGTGAGCCAATTGGTCACCGCCAGGTCGATGGTGACTACGTGGAATCCTGGCAGCCGATGCCAATGTCTGAAGTGGCATTAGACAACGCTCGCTCGGTGGCTGCACGCATTACCAATGCTCTCGGTGGTCGTGGCATTTTTGGCGTTGAGCTGTTTGTTCGTGGCGACGACGTGTGGTTCTCCGAAGTCAGCCCTCGTCCACACGACACGGGCATGGTGACTATGGCGACGCAGCGCTTCTCTGAGTTTGAGCTGCACGCGCGCGCTGTTTTGGGACTGCCAATTGATGTCACTCTCGTGTCACCAGGTGCATCTGCTGTGGTCTACGGCGGTTGCGAAGAAGTTGGACCTCAGTATGGCGGTCTTGCTCAGGCGATGAGCGTTCCGGAAACGGATGTCCGAATCTTCGGTAAGCCAGAAGCTCACGACCGTCGCCGCATGGGCGTTGCTGTTTCCACCGCAGAAAACGTTGATGAAGCACGCGAGCGCGCTGCTCAGGCGGCGTCTTGCATTTCGGTTTCTGCGTCAGAGCAGTAGCCAGCAACAACCAGGTTTCTCAGTGGTTCTACACTCGCGCGGACAGAGTCTCGCGCGAGTGTGCGACCATGTCTGCCCACTCCACGAACTTCTTCCGCTCGCGACCTTCCGCTTCGCCAGCAGCGCGCTCAGCAGCGTCCAAACGCTGCCAACCTTCCCACGTTGTGTATTCAATACCGCGTTCTTCTAACAGCTTTACGACGTCGTCGATATCTGTATGCGTCGGCTGAGGTAGGGTTCCTGCCTCCCAATCAGCGAGCAGGTTTCCTACGGTTTCGTTGGCATCACCCTTGGTGTTTCCGATGAGTCCCACCGGACCGCGACGGACCCAGCCCGTGGTGTAGAGACCTGGGATTGGTGTTGAATCTGTATCGAGAACACGGCCACCACCATTGGGGATGGTGTGTGTGGAGTTGCTGAATGGCACACCTGGAACCGGATCTGATTGATAGCCGACGGCACGGTACACGGCACCAACAGGCCATTCGGTGTATTCGCCGGTGCCGTGAACATTACCCGTGCCATCAAGTTGGGTGCGTTCGGTGCGGATAGCTGCCACGCGCTGCTGCCCGGTTTCGGGGTCTACTTCACCGATGATTTCTACAGGCGCTTCAAAGAAGTGAATGAACAACTTATGGGGAGCACCCTTTGGTTCCCGGATTGCGTAGCTCTCCAGGATGGAGCAGACCTGGTCGGTGATCTTCGATTCGCGGCGTAGGTTGGCAGATGCCTCGTCGTAATCGATGTCTTCAGGGTTAACGACGACTTCGATAGTGGGAGAGTGATCCAGCTCCTTGAGTTCCAAAGGGGTGAACTTTGCTTGTGCTGGTCCGCGTCGTCCAAAAACATGGATCTCCCGAGCAGCGTTGTGCGACAGACCTGAATACACATTGTCAGCGATTTCCGTCGGCAGCAGCTCGTCTGCAGTCTTCGCCAGAATTCGTGCAACATCTAGCCCCACATTGCCGACACCAACAACTGCGACGGACTCGGCAGAGAGATCCCATTCGCGAGAAAACTCGGGGTGGGAATCATAGAAGCCAACGAATTCACCAGCACCATGGTGCCCCTTCAACTCAGCACCAGGAACGGTGAGGTCGCGGTCGCCAGTAGCACCAGTCGCAAAAATAACTGCGTCGTAGTACTCCTGCAGCTCAACAACGGTTAGAGAAGAGCCGATGTTGACGTTGCCAAGCAGTCGAACTTGAGGCTTATCGAGGACTCGGTGCAGCGATTTGATGATGCCCTTGATGCGTGGATGGTCCGGTGCCACTCCGTATCGAATGAGGCCAAACGGTGCTGGCAATCGCTCGAAAATGTCGATGGACACGTCCCGCCCAGATTTCATGAGCGCATCAGATGCATAAATGCCTGCCGGGCCAGAGCCGACAACTGCCACCTTAAGGGGCCTACGAGTTGGTTGTGCATCGTACGTACTCATGTGAAAACTCCTCAGCTTGTTGTGCAGACGGCCGGGTGGCCGCTTCTTGTGTTTTCTGCAATTGCCCGAACTAGACTAGATGGTCTAGTGTTGACCCCACAAAATATAGACAAGTCAGTCTGGGGAATGCAAGACATGGAAAGAATCCTGATATTTGTGCTGATCGGCCTAGGGGCGCAGTTAGTGGACGGCACGCTCGGAATGGCGTTTGGGGTAACTGCCACAACTCTTTTTGTTTTGTCAGGAACTGGTGCGGCGACCGCGTCTGCGGTAGTGCATGTCGCCGAGATCGGAACGACGCTGGCGTCCGGCTTGTCTCACTGGCGATTCGGCAACGTTGACTGGCTGCGGGTTGCCCAGCTTGGCGTTCCTGGAGCGGTGAGTGCATTCGTGGGTGCTTCATTCTTGTCGAGTCTCCAGGTTGACATCGCAGTGCCGGTGACCTCGTCGATCCTGTTGGCTCTGGGGTTGTGGGTGATTGTGAAATTCGCCTTTCTGAATGGGGTGAAACGCGCGGATGATGACTCTCAACGGCTAGGTGTCGGCAAACTCATTGGCCTTGGCGTGATCGGTGGACTGCTTGACTCCACTGGTGGTGGCGGGTGGGGGCCAGTGACGACATCAGCATTGATGACCGCTGAATCACGGGAGCCACGAAAGGTTATTGGCACGGTTTCCGCTGCTGAGTTTCTCGTGGCAGGCGCTGCTGTGGCGGGTTTCTTTCCCATGCTGAAGCAGGAATTTCATGCGCATACGGCGCCTGTGGTCGGTCTGCTTGTTGGCGGCATTCTCGCAGCTCCGCTCGCTGCCTATTTAGTGGGGCGACTCAATCCTCGCTTTTTGGGGATCGTGATCGGCGGAATTCTCGTTGCGCTGAATCTGCGCACCTTATGCGCTGATCTTCTTCCGTCATGGGCCCTGTCGTTGTTGCTGCTCAGTTGGCTTTGCGTGGTGCTCGGTCTTCTTATCTGGGCGCGGTCGCATGATCAACTTCCATGGCATCGTCGCCGGGTGGAGTTGGGGGTCGGGGCGGGTCATGAGTGCACTCCAGTTGCATAAAGCAGACCACTCTGTCTAAAGTGTTGAATATTCCAAACTAGACCGATATGTCTAGGTAATGAAAGGTGAGCTTCAATCATGACTGCAACACAGACGGTGTCACAAGTCTCCGGGACTAGTTCCAACCGGCGCGCCAAGCGTGCCCCTAAGCCGCAAGGGCAGTGGCTTATCGATGGACATGATCCGCTCAATGATGATGAGCGGATTAAGCAAGAAGACGCGGGTCTCGCTGTTAAGCAACGAGTCATCGACACTTACTCGAAGCAGGGCTTTGACTCGATCCCGGCCGAGGATTTAGCTCCCCGTTTCAAATGGATTGGCCTTTACACACAGCGTCGTCAAGATTTGGATGGCGAGCACACCGGTACGAAAACGAATGCAGAGCTGCAGGATAAGTACTTCATGCTTCGCATCCGACTAGACGGTGGACAGACCACGACTGCTGGAATTCGCGCGATCGGTGAGATTAGTCGCGACTTTGCGCGTGATACTGCCGATTTTTCGGATCGACAGAACGTGCAGCTGCACTGGATCCGTATTGAGGACATGCCAGAAATTTGGCATCGGCTAGAAGACGTAGGCCTTGATACCCACTTCGGTTGCGGAGACGTGCCCCGAGTCATTCTTGGCAGCCCAGTAGCGGGAGTTGCTGCAGATGAAATCATCGATGGAACCCCAGCTATCCGACGTATCAAAGATGAGTACTTATCGACGGACGAATTTAACAATCTACCTCGCAAGTTCAAGTCAGCAGTGTCGGGAAGCCCTCGTCTAGATGTCACACATGAGGTTCAGGACGTTGCATTCGTTGGTGTAAATCACCCTGAGCATGGCCCTGGCTTCGATGTATGGGTAGGCGGTGGATTGTCTACTAATCCAATGCTGGGTCAGCGTCTTGGAGCGTGGGTCCCACTCGACGAGGTTCCAGAAGTGTGGGCTGGTGTGTGCCGCATTTTCCGCGACTACGGTTATCGACGACTCCGTAACCGAGCTCGCTTGAAGTTCCTAGTTGCTGCATGGGGCGTCGAGAAATTCCGGCAGGTGTTGGAGGATGACTATCTGGGGCGCACGTTGCTCGATGGGCCAGCGCCGAAGCCGTATGAAAAGGAACGCGATCACATTGGTGTGCACAAGCAATCCGATGGCCTGAACTATGTGGGTGTCAAGCCAGCCGTCGGCCGAGTGCCGGGCACTGATCTGGTGAAACTTGCTGACATCGCCGAACGTCATGGTGTTACTCGGATTCGCACGACAGTCATGAAGGAACTGATTCTTCTCGACGTCGCCGATGCTCAGGTCGACAGCCTCATCGCCGAACTTGACGACCTCGGACTATCCGCCAACCCATCCGCGTTCCGGCGTGGCATCATTTCGTGCACCGGCTTGGAGTTTTGCAAGCTTGCACTGGTCACCACCCGCCAGCGTGCGATCACACTTGTCGACGAACTAGAACAGCGACTTGATGATCTTGATGTTCCCATCACCATTGCTCTCAACGGCTGCCCGAACGCATGTGCTCGGACACAGATTGCCGATATTGGTTTGAAAGGCCAAATTGTCACCGACGAGGCTGGCAACCGGGTGGAAGGCTTTCAAGTTCACCTTGGCGGCGCACTTGGACTCGATGCGAACTTCGGGCGGAAGCTGCGTGGACACAAGGTGACCTCGGCAGAACTAGGCGACTACATCGAACGCGTCGTAAAGAATTACAAGAACCAGCGTCATGCGGGAGAACAGTTCCGGCATTGGGTGGTTCGCGCAGACGATAGCGAATTGCAATGACCAAGAAACCAGAGCAAACACATTTGGGCATTACCGGGCGAAGTGCACATCCGAATCCCAATCGGGGAGCCATCATGCATTGCCCATATTGCGGTGGCGACAACCTCTGGCCAGATGCAGAGACCGACTACGCCTGGCAATGCCGCGAATGCTGCCGAGTTTTCACAGTGAAACTCCACGGACAAATACCGCGCGAATTACAACAACACACGCAAGGACCACACTCATGACAACAACCGACGTTCTCACCACGGAGACTGCGCGTCGGCTCGCCGGCCTCGCACTCGACTGGGCAGCAACATTAGAAAACTACTCCGCAGGCGACATCCTGAAATGGGGAGCAGAGCACCTAGACACTCCGCTCGCAGTGACCCTATCCATGCAAGACACGGTTCTTGCAGAACTCGCAGCCCGCCACGCGCCATCAGCAGATCTCATCTTCCTCGATACTGGCTATCACTTTCCAGAAACTCTCGATGTCGCGCAGCAAGTCGACCGACGCTATCCCAACAGACTTTTGCGGATTACGCCGGAGCATAGCGTCGCACAGCAAGCCGCAGTCGAGGGTCAAGACCTTTACAGAACGAACCCCACGAGGTGCTGTGAACTGCGAAAAGTGCGCCCTCTCGCGGAGATGAAGAAGCCGTACGAAGGGTGGGTGACTGGACTTAAGCGTTGCGACGCTCCCACGCGAGCGCACACTCCGGTCCTGGAATTGGATCGCACAGGACGTATCAAGTTGAATCCGCTAGCGACGTGGACCGACGAGGATGTTGAACGGTTTGTCACAGACAACGATCTCATCGTGCATCCGCTGACGAGGCAAGGATTCCCATCCATTGGTTGCGCAACGTGCACGGCTCGGGTCGCTCCAGGCGCAGATCCTCGCTCAGGGCGGTGGAGCGGTCAAGAAAAGACAGAATGTGGCCTGCACCTTTAGGTACGACAACCGCCACATAGATCAAAAGGCACGACAACTAGCGAAAATAACCCTAGAAAATGACACAACCACTTACTGAAGAACCCACAACCGGCCAAACACAGGCAGCTTTGGATCCTCGGCTCGCAGAACTAGAAGCTGAGTCAATTGACATTATTCGTCAGACCGCCGGGCAATTTGATCGACCCGCATTACTGTTCTCTGGGGGCAAAGATTCCGTGCTCGTCCTGGAATTATCCAAACGAGCATTTGCCCCCGCACCAGTGCCGCTGGAACTGCTCCACGTCGATACCGGCCACAACTTCCCGGAGGTCATCGAGTTCCGCGACAAGATCGCAGCTCAGCCAGGCATTAACCTGCATGTTGCCCACGTGCAGGATTGGATTGATCGAGGTCTACTCACCGAGCGTGCTGATGGTACCCGCAATCCGCTGCAGACCATGCCCCTTGTCGACACAATTGCCGAGCGCGGCTACGACGCAGTATTGGGCGGAGCTCGTCGTGACGAAGAGAAGGCCCGCGCTAAAGAACGCGTCTTCTCAGTACGAGACACCTTCGGTGGCTGGGATCCCCGACGCCAACGCCCAGAATTGTGGGGCCTCTACAACGGCCGCCACGCTGCCGGTGAGAATATTCGAGTCTTTCCTATCTCTAACTGGACCGAAGCAGACGTATGGGCATATATCCACGCCCGCAATATAGAACTGCCTCCCATCTACTACGCGCACGAGCGGGAGGTCTTCCAGCGAAACAACATGTGGCTCACGCCCGGCGAATGGGGAGGTCCGCGTGACGACGAAATCGTCGAAAAGCGAACCGTTCGATACCGCACTGTCGGTGACATGAGCTGCACTGGCGCAGTCGAATCAACTGCCCGAACCATTCCTGAAGTGATGGAAGAGCTGCGTACTTCTCAGCTCACCGAGCGCGGAGCAACACGCGCAGACGACAAACTGTCCGAGTCTTCGATGGAGGATCGCAAGAAGGAAGGCTATTTCTAATGACCACGGCTTTGACCACTGTTAAGACGAGCTACGATCACGCCCCGGTTAATCGTAAAACCACGCTGCGATTGTGCACCGCTGGTTCCGTCGATGATGGGAAATCAACTTTTGTCGGGCGACTTCTCCACGACACGAAGAACATTCTCGCGGATCAATATGATGCGGTTGTGGCCACCTCGACTGCTCGTGGGCAGGAAAATCCTGATCTGTCACTCCTTGTCGATGGCCTCCGCGCGGAGCGGGAACAGGGCATCACCATCGATGTTGCGTACCGGTACTTTGCTACTGGTGCGCGGAGCTTCATCCTCGCCGATTGCCCAGGACACGAGCAATACACCCGCAATACAGTGACAGGAATGTCCACGGCGGAAGCTGTGGTGGTGCTGGTTGATGCACGTAACGGTGTCGTCACGCAGACCAAACGACACGCCACTGTGGCGGCGTTGCTAGGTGTGCGCCACGTTGTGTTTGCGGTCAACAAGATCGACCTTCTCGGCTACAGTGAAGCAGCGTTTCGGAATATCGAAGCGGATATTCGTGAGCTGGCATCCCGACTCGGTTTGCAAGACACCTATGTCGTTCCGGTGTCAGCACTAGTAGGCGACAACATTGTCGAGGCATCGGCCAATACTCCGTGGTACGGCGGTCCTACGGTTCTGCAACTTCTTGAAGAACTCGACGTCGCCACAGACACAAACCATGATGCTTCTTATCCGCTGCGCCTTCCCATTGATTACGTCATTCGGGATCATGACACTGAATATCGGGGCTATGCAGGTCGAATCGCTACTGGAACAGTAGCGGTGGGTGACACAGTTGAGCTGGGAAATGGTCGCAGCTCTACCGTGACTCAATTGACTATTGCTGGCGAGAGAGTTGATTTGGCGGTCGCTGGGCAGTCTGTTGCAGTGAGCCTTGCCGACGAATTCGACCTCGCACGTGGAGACCTTTTGTCAAAGGGAAACCGTCCGCAGGACTCGCGACGTTTTTCGGCCGTTGCTGTCCACTTATCAGACGCGTCGCTCGCCGTTGGGCGAGTCGTGGAGCTTCGCTATGGGGCTGCGTTGGTGCGGGGACGCATCACTTCTGTGGACGCCATCATCGATATCGAAACAGGCGAGCCAACTGTGCCGAGTGATGCACTTCATGCTAATGATGTAGCCGAAGTAACCATTGAACTAGCAAGTGCACTTCCCGTCGAAGATTACCGTGTTGGTGGCAGAGTAGGAGCGTTTCTGCTCATTCAGCCAGGAACTGGGGACACGCTTACTGCTGGCCTCGTTACTGGAACTGACCAGAACTACTCATGACAGCACTGATCTTGCTTGCTCATGGGTCGCGCCATCCTGACGCGGCGCGAGTTCTAAACAATCTCACCGATCGAGTGCGAGCTGCCCTACCAGTGCACCGATGCAGCACACCATCTCGAGTTCAGCTCGCGTGGCTCGATCTCGCAGAGCCGACGTTGGATCAAGCGTGCGCCGATCTTGCTCAAGCTGGGGAAGTATCAGCTATCGCAGTTCCGCTGTTGTTCACTGATGCTTTTCATCAACGAGTGGACGTTCCGCAGCAGGTCGCTGATACCTCTCGGCATGGGGTATCGGTACAGGTAACCGATGGATTAGGGCTTGGACCCACAACAAAACGTGCCATTCTGCGCCGGATCGTTGAAACACAACAGGACATCGTCCCGTCCGTGGGTAGCGATATTCTGCTCATGGCGGTTGGTTCGTCCGACGACAAAGCTAATGAAGCAGTCGAAAAGCGTGCGGAACAGTTGAACAATGACGTGCCAGGGCGGGTGAGTGCAGGGTTTACGGTGGGATCTGCTGCAGTGACAGGATCCGAACGTGTCAACGAATGTGCTGATGCTGCTGCACGCCGAGGTCGCGCTCTCATAGTCGTGCCGCTCTTTACAGCTCCCGGCGTACTGTGGGATCGCGCAAAAATACGGCGACCCGGCGTCTATTACGCCGAGCCGCTAGCAGACTTGCTGTTGCCCACCATCGTTTCGAGGTGGGATTGCGCCCGCAACTACTTCTTGGAAGCCTCAACCATGTCGTCCCATTCGACGACCTTTTTGCGCTCGCGACCCTCAGCTTCGCCGGAAGCCAATTCAAAGGCATCAAGCGCGTGCCAGTTATCCCACGTCAGGTAATCAACGCCCTTACTGTTGAGCAACGCCGTAATGGCATCGTCGTCAAGCTTGGTAGGAGTGAAGGTGCGCTCAGCATCAAAGTCTTCGAGGAGGCAGGCGACGGTTTCGTTGGCATCGCCCTTGGTGTTACCAATCAAGCCAACAGGACCGCGCTTGACCCAACCAGTGGTGTAGAGGCCGGTGATGTGCGGTGCAGATTCGTCGCCGGTGGCATCAGACAAGATGACACGCCCAGCGATATTTGGAATGACGTGCTTCTTGGTGTCAAACGGGACACCTGGCAGCGCATCCGAGCGGTAACCAACAGCCGAGTACACAGCCTGCACAGGCCAATCGGTGAACCTTCCGGTGCCTCGGACGCCACCCTTGCCGTCGAGCTCAGTCCGTTCAGTGCGGAAACCAACGACCTTGCGGTTACCGTCTGCATCTTCTTCACCGAGGATCTCGACTGGAGATTCGAAGAAGTGAATGTAGATCTTGTGTGGCGTGTCCTGTAGGTCGCGCATCGCGTACATTTCCAGGATTTGGCAGACCTGGTCGGTGATCTTGGAATGACGGCGGTGCTGAGCAGAAACTTCGTCGTAATCGATATCTTCACCGTTGACGACGACCTGAATAGTTGGGGAAAGATCCAGTTCCTTCAGCTCCAATGGCGTGAACTTCGCCTGGGCTGGGCCACGGCGGCCAAAGATGTGGACTTCCTTCGCCTGGTTCGTCTTCAGTGTCTCGTAGACATTGTCTGGAATCTCAGTAACATGCAATTCATCTGCGGTCTTAGCCAGAATTCGAGCGACATCCAAGCCGACGTTACCGACACCAACTACAGCGACAGACTCTGCCGATAGGTCCCAGTCACGAGGGAACAACGGGTTACCGTCATAGAAACCAACAAACTCGCCAGCACCCCAATGCTGAGGCAAATCAGCGCCAGGAATAGGCAGCTCACGATCACCTACAGCGCCGGTTGCGAAAATGACACCGTCGTAAAGCTCTTTGAGTTCCTCGATGGACAGATCCTTGCCGAACTCCACGTTAGAGAACAGGCGGAGTTGTTCCTTATCCATGACGCGGTGGAGTGACTTAATGATGCCCTTGATACGAGGGTGATCCGGCGCGACGCCATAACGAATAAGGCCAAATGGGGCGGGCATCTTCTCGAAGAGATCGACGCGGACATCGCGGCCGGACTTCATCAGCGCGTCGGATGCGTAAACCCCTGCAGGGCCAGAACCAATAACAGCGACGCGAAGTGGACGAGACATCGTAAGCGATGACCTGCTTTCTACAGTTTCTAACGAGAGCATTTTTAGTAACGCGCACGTGGGGTATGACGCACCCGCGGGCAACTGGTGCCCATGTTAGCGAGGCTAGGTGGGAAGGCCGTAATCGGACGATTGGTATAGCAAAGGTAAGCCTAACAACTAATTTTAGTGAATGTGATGTTGCCCACAATGGTCGTCCAGGATGTGATAAAAATACCTGCTGACATGGGGTTACTTCACGTATCCATGTGGTGGGAATTACCCCCTACCTCAACAATTACGGCTATCACTGTAAGGTGACTCACAAAATGCACTAAGAATGAAGTAGCGCTCATACTTATATGACTAAGCACATTTGTCGTGGATACCGTCGACATTGCTATGTGAAGAGCGCCATCTACGAGCAACTTCAAACACGCGCGTGGCGTGAGAACGTCCGCGCCGGAAAGGAAAGCCCGTGAGCGATCAGGCACATCGTGCGCCAGCGGTCATTATTGCCGCAATCGATCAGTCGGGGGAGCATCGCGACGAAATTGCAGCTCTGTCCGCTGCCTTAGGTGGCGCCCGTCTCTTCCACGCAGTTGGTGACCCAACTTCAGCTTCAGTTGACTCTGTGGTGGACAACCCAGATCATGCGCTGAGCCAAATCGTCACCGCTGTGGAAGCTAACCGCGCAGCGCACGATGGCGCAGTGATTCTCACTGGCTCCGGAAACCTTGATTTCGATCTGCGTATCGCAGCCGTCACGGGCGCAGGCGTTGTATTGGTCGCCGAGGGTGAAGGTTGCTCATCCATGGCTGCTCAGACTCGCATTCGTCTGGCCGTCGCATCCGCGCGTGAACGGTATGCCACTCCGCTTGCTGTTCTGCTGACCGGCACCGTTGAGGAGTTGCCGGCTCTAGATATCCCTGTGGTCACGCTTGACGACGAAGCGGGTCTGAAGAGCGCTGTCGATGTCGAGACTCCAACGATCATGACGCCACAGCGTTTCCAGTGGTGGCTGCTGGAGCGGGCGAAGGCGGATAAGCGTCACATCGTGCTCCCAGAAGGTGGCGATGATCGCATTCTGATTGCTGCCGATGAGCTGCTGAAGCAGAACATCTGTGAGTTGACGATTCTCGGTGATCCAGAGTCCATGAAGTCTCGAGCCGCTGAGCTTGGCCTTGATATTTCGAAGGCTTCTTTGTGGGATCCAGAAAAGTCCGAGTACCTTGACTCCTTCGCGGAAGAGTTCGCAGAGCTGCGTAAAGCCAAGGGGGTCACCTTGGCTGAGGCTCGCGAAACTATGCATGACATCTCGTACTTCGCCACGATGATGATTCACAAGGGACTGGCTGACGGCATGGTATCGGGTGCTGCGAACACTACCGCACACACGATTAAACCATCGTTCCAGATCATCAAGACCAAGCCAGGTGCTTCGACTGTATCGTCACTGTTCCTCATGGTCATGGATGATCGTCTTTGGGGCTTCGCTGACTGTGCTGTGCTGCCAAAGCCAAGTCCAGATCAGTTGGGCGAAATCGCAGTGGTCTCCGCAGAGACCGCGGCCGCTTTTGGCATTGATCCAAAGGTCGCCATGATGAGCTACTCCACCGGCACGTCCGGTACCGGTGAGGACGTTGACCGTGTTCTCGCTGGTCTGCAGAAGGCTCGCGAACTCGACCCAGAGTTGGCCGTTGATGGTCCACTGCAGTTCGATGCTGCTATTTCACCGGCAACTGCTGCAAAGAAAATGCCTGATTCCAAGGTTGCTGGTCAGGCAACTGTGTTCGTATTCCCGGATCTGGATGCGGGCAACATTGGCTACAAGATTGCCCAGCGCTGCGGTGGAGCGTTGGCAATCGGCCCAATTCTGCAGGGCTTGAACAAGCCGGTCAATGACCTGTCGCGTGGTGCGTCGGTCGCTGACATCGTCAACACCGTCGCAATTACCGCTATCCAGGCAGGAGGAAACTAACACATGTCGCGTCACGTACTAGTTCTGAACTCGGGTTCGTCGTCCATTAAGTTCCAGCTCGTTGACCCGGAAAAGGGTACGTCGGAGCCACCTTACGTTTCCGGCCTGGTCGAGCGTATCGGTGAAGAAGACGGCATAATCAACCTCAAGTTCGAGGGCGAGAAGCACGAAGTCACCGAGCCGATCAAGGATCACGCCGACGGCCTGGACAAGGCTTTCGCGCTGATGGACACGCACGGTTGTGGCCCAAGCTCTACAGAGATCATTGCGGTTGGCCATCGCACTGTTCATGGCGGTCGCCTGTTTTCGGGTCCAGAACTCATCACCGATGAAATCGTGACGATGATGCGTGACCTCATCCCTCTCGCGCCACTGCACAACCCAGCAAACATCGTTGGTATTGAAGAGGCACGTAAGTTGCTGCCAGACGTGCCACACGTTGCAGTGTTCGACACTGGCTTCTTCCACACGATGCCACCAGCAGCTGCTCTGTATCCGCTGAATGCTGAAGTTGCAGCACAGTACGACATTCGCCGCTACGGTTTCCACGGAACCTCACACGAGTTTGTGTCTTCCCAGGTCCCAGCACTGCTGGGCAAGGAGGCAGCTGAGGTAAATCAGATCACCCTGCACCTCGGCAATGGTGCTTCATGTGCGGCGATTCGTGGCGGCCAGGCAGTAGACACCTCGATGGGCCTCACTCCACTCGCAGGTTTGATGATGGGTACTCGTACCGGCGACATCGACCCCGGCATCATTTTCCATCTGTACCGCAATGGCCTGTCCATCGACGAGATTGACAACCTGTGCAACCGTGAGTCCGGTCTGAAGGGAGTATCTGGAGTCAATGACTTCCGAATCCTGCAGGAGCGTATGGACAACAATGATCCGGACGCATGGGCTGCGTACCAGATGTACGTCCACCAGCTGCGACGTTACATCGGCTCCTACATGCTCATTCTCGGTCGCCTCGACGCAATTACCTTCACTGCTGGCGTAGGCGAAAACCATGTCGGTATCCGACGCGATTCCATGGCTGAGCTGGAGAACTTCGGTATCAAGATTGATCCGGAACGCAATGAGCTGCCAAACGATGGCCCACGCGAAATCTCCACCGACGATTCCGCAGTCAAGGTCTTCGTCGTACCAACGAACGAAGAGCTGGCTATCGCACGCTATGCGATGAAGTGGGCTAAGTAGCCCACCACGACAAGCGCCCACCGTCCCCGGCAATGTGCCAGGATGGTGGGCGTTTTTGCGTTACGACGACCGTCGTCAAGCGTAACTACCAGATGTAGACACCATCGCCAATGTCGAGCGTGTCGAAGTACATGACAGCGGCATCGTGGGACAAGTGGATGCAGCCGTGGGATGCCTCGTTGAGGGAGCCTTCGTGGAAAGCTTCGCCGTCGTTGGTGAAGTAGACCGCGTATGGCATTGGGCCATTGTAAGGCTGGGACCATTCATCCTTGACTTTACGGAGAACGGTGAGGTTGCCAGTGGTGGTCTCGTAACCAGGCATGCCAGACGTGATCGGGACAGGACCGTAGGTGATTTCACCGTTTTCCTGGAGCCACGTCTGCTGGTTTGCCAGGTCCACGCAAGCAGTAGCCGTTGCTGGGCAAGGATTGCTTGGCTCTGGGCGTGGCTGTGCCTCAGGCTGTGGCTCAGTCACTGGTTCGGTTACTGGCTCAGGCGCTGGCTGCTGTGGAGGAGTGCTTGGTGCAGGTTCGATGGTATCGAGAGTCTGCGTCAGTAACTCGATTGCGGACGCTTTCTGCTCGGCGGACAGCGGAAGCGCATTGATTGCGCCTGTGGCGCCCTGGCGAATCAGCGCGATCGTCGGTGCCGTGGTGCCCTGAGCATGGGAGTATGCGCTATCAATGATGCTCTTGGCATCTGGCGATACTGGCTGCGCAGGCAGCTGAGGTAGCTGTGGCAGAGCAGGGGACGCTGGCATCTGAGGCAAAGCAGGCGAGCCCGGCAGGGTCGGAAGCGTAGGAAGTGCCTGTGCCGATCCGATACCGAAGCTAAGTGCAGTTGTTGCGGTGATTGCACCCAGTGCGATTCGTCGGAATGACGCGGTGCTGCGACGACGATGTTGGCGGTTCTGGCGACGATCGAAGGAAGTCATATTTCCAGAGTATGTAAAGCTCACGAAACAATGGGCATTTGTTACGCGTGTTATCTAAGTGCGGTCGCCCGTTTCGCCTCTACCTCCACGGGACTACCGCCAAGTTCGAGGTCGAATGAGGTTGGCGGTATCAACCAGTCGGTATCGGTGACGAGGGAAAGGTGAAGAACGAGCCAGCATGCGCACGTTTTCTTCCAAGCCTTCGCGGAGTCCCTTGATGGTGAAGGGGACGTCGAAAAGTTCGTTGGGGCTGGCAGCTTGATCCAGACCGGAAGCGCGCAACCAGTTCAGCGCAGCCACCATCACAGCGATTCGGAGCTGTGGCAAGCGAGGTTCATTTGTAGGCAGTTCGAGGAGCCGCCTTGCAGCGCGCCGGATGCGTGATTCCGTCAGCATTGTGGGATCGCCGGACGTCAGCAGCAAAATGGTGGTCAACTTCGCCAAACGATGATGACGTGACGCGGCAGGAACCCTATCAAGCACCGCAATTGCGAGCTCATTTTGACCTTCGGCTGACAACTGACGTGACAAACCAAACGCCGAGGACACCGTTGTCGGATTCGTCGCCCAGACGAGTGCATACAGACGCATCGAGTTAAACCGGATAGTGACCGGCGACATGTCCTGTGTGGCCCACGTATCGGTGAGGCTCTCTCGAATTTCATCTGGAATCTGATGCAACGGTTGTTCCAATGTCGCCGTTGAGCGAGCCGTCATCGCATCCAGCAACTGGGCATTGGTGTTACCAACCTGCTGCTGAATCAACTCTAGCGTTGCCGCCAGAGCCAACTTTGGTGCAGGCTCACCCGGCAGCATGGCAAGCACCAGGTTAAAGGAGCGTAGTGCGCTGGTGTAGTCGTCGAGAAGCAGTTCCGTAATGCCGGCGTACCACTTCCAACGCCAGTCTCTACGGAGGCGTTCAGGAGCATTCCGGAGCCCGTTGAGTGCTTTCTCGGTGAGGCCGAGGTCGAGCTGCGCACGGACAATTGCCAGCGGGATTTCGACAGAGGCACCGTACTTCGATTCATCGAGAGCGGAAGTCAGAGTGTCGATGAGCTCGCCGGGTTCGGTAAATGACGATGCGCCCAGCAACTGAGCGCCGGGATCCTGCGGATTAACCAGAGGTACAGGCAGCGCAGCCATGATCTCTGGCGGCGTGATGATGACATCGCGCTTGATGCCATCGACTAGCTGGTCAGTACGGAACACCCGGTGCTTCGTGCCATAGGTCGAACGTTGTGGTGAAAACAATGTGCCGATATGCGGATGCTGCACACCATCGCGTACTGCCAGAATCTCGCGCAACACACCAGTCAGCTGACCAGCCATTTCATCGGCAGAATGGAACCGCGATTCCGGGTCGTCATGGCAAGCGCGACGAAGCAACCTATACAGCGACAAATAGCGTCGGAACAACGGTGATTCAGCGGGCGTTGGCAAACCAGGATCATAAACGCCGTTGGTCATCGGCATATCGACGATCAGCGATGCCAAGGTACGACCGACCGTATAAATGTCAGACGCAACCGTAGGTCCTGTTGACGCAATCTCAGGGGCCTGGAAACCAGGCGTGCCGTAGATGTGACCATAGGCACCGATACCAGTCACGGCACCAACGTCAATGAGTTTGACCTGGTCTTCTGTCAACAGCACATTGTCGGGCTTCAGATCGTTGTACACCACGCCTCGGGTATGCAGATAATCCAGCGCTGGCAGGACTTCCAGAATGTATCCGATGGCAATATCGACGGGCATGACGCTGCCGTCATAGAAACGTTTCTGTTGGCGTAGCGACGGTCCACCGACGTACTCCATCACAATGAAGCCAGAGCCAGTACCTGTATCGGTCGAGTCAATGAAGTTAATGATCTTGACGATTCCCGGATGGGTAATCTCCGCCAGGAACTCACGTTCTGCTTGGACCACAGCCAAATTGTGTTCATTCTCCGCCGAGATCATGCCCTTCAGCACGACCCAGCGGTCGGACACATTGTGGTCGATGGCCAGGTAGATCCAGCCCAAACCGCCATGAGCGATAGGACCGACGATTTCGTACTGCTCGGCAACTATATCGCCGGCTTTCAGAGCCGGAGCAGGTTTGTTGGATGCCGCGAGCTTCTCATCGCTCATCACCGCCGACTGTGGATCGGTAGGTGGAATGAAAGGCAATTGCACCATGCCGTCGGCGACGGTGCGTCCCTGACGAGCCTGATGACGACGTTCACGGAAAGTCGACAACGCCCGACGATGCGACTCCGCGGATGGGTCATACGTGCTGGCCTTTCTCCCCGTCGAGGATTTATCGGGCGGAGTGAGGTCCTGGGTGAAGTCGTAATCATCGTCATCCGCGAAAGGATCAAACGCGACGGCTTCGGTACCGGGCTCCTCGGCCGGATCGGTGACCTCGTCAGCAACCGCTACGTTTTCCGATTCGTCATCGTCAGCGAAAGGATTGAACGCAACAGCTTCAGTCGCCTGTGTTGGCTCCATCTCGTCGTCATTCATGGTTACTATTCGCCTCCCTCTGCTGAATCGGTGTCAATGGTTGGGTCGTCTTCGTCGACTGGAACAGGAGCATACGTTGGCTGTGGTTGGGCTCCCTGCGGTAGGAATGGCCCGAACCAGACGTCGTAAAGCTCCTGCCACGTGCCATCCGAACGAATGCGTTCCATCGTTTCGTTGACTTGTCGCACGAGTCCGTCGTTGTCTTTCGCAATGCCGGCGGCGTATTGCTCCACGCTGAGCCCGCGACGAACAATAGCGGTGGTGGGATCCTGTTCGTTGATGCCAGCAAGAATGGTGTCGTCTGCAACAATTACGTCGGCCTGGCTTTGCTGCAGTGCAACGAGACAGTCCGACCAGTTGCCCACCAGCAGCAGCGTGGCATCAGGTGCCGTGTAGCGAACAATTTCCTCCGGGGTAGAGTCCGCAGCAACGCACACCTTCGCGCCGTTCAGGTCAGCTTCGCTTTCGATGCGAGAATTAGGGCCAACCAGAATGCCAGCGCGTGCAGTCAAATATGGTGCCGAGAAATTGACTGCTTCGAGGCGACTCTCCGTGACTGTCATGGTGCGTAGGACAACATCGACCTGGCCGCTGCGCAGCATCGACACTCGTTCGGTTGCGCGAACATATCGGAATTCAACGGCGTTCGGATCGCCAAAAATGTCCCGAGCCAATTCTTGCGCGAGCGCCACTTCGAAGCCTGAGAGCTCGCCGGTGCTGGCATTACGGAATCCCAACAAGTTCAACGCCTGGTCAACGCCCACGATGATGCGGCCACGCTTGTAGATCTCCGGAATCCGCTCCTTCGGCAGTTGATCGTCCGGTGCCAGCGTCTCGTAGGCCGTGGCCGTCTCGCGTGGCCTTGGTTCACGCCCGCCCGCACTTGTGTAATACGCACCAGGCGGAAGTGGCGCGGACCCTGTCGCATGCTCAATGGAATCGGAGAATGGATCTGCAGCTAGTGGCACCGTTTCCGCACACGACACCAGTGCCAGACTTGCGGCAGAAAGCGTTGCGACGACCGTCGTTAAGCGAGCTCGAAAGTTCCCTTTGGTGCGCATCACAGGTACTCCAACAGTCGGTTGCGGAAGCCCACAATTACGCAAATGGAGGCAAGCACAGTCAAGGCCACAGTCAAGCCCGACAGAGCGGCAGAGACGACGCGGGCTTCTTCGATGTCGTTGCGAAGTTCGGTGCGGGCATCAGAAATTGCCGCTTGAAGGGCTCGGTCGAGGCGCATGAACTCCTGGCCAGACGAGGGTTCAGCGAAAGATTCCCGAGTGTCATCGGCATCGTGGTCGGTGGCAATGCGGACAGCTCCGGCGTAGTCACCTTCGTCGAGAAGAGCGATCATCTTGGTGTGGCTCTTTTCCCAGCCATTCAAGGATCGCAGCGCCAATTCGATGTTGGCATCATTAACGCCGTCGTTAGCGGAGTTGAGAAGACGTTCGACCTCGTCCGTATCCTTGGTGAATTGCTTCTGGTCAGTGGGCTGGCGACGAACCAAATCCAGTGTCTCCGAGGCGCGAATCTTCTGAGACATGATTCGGGCTTCGACCAATGGCTGAACTGGTGATGTCTTATTGCCGTAGAGGCGTTCGTTTTGCCAGGTCGTCACCGTAGACACCGACACTGCGACGAAGGCGATAACCATCAGCGTGGTGGCGGCCAGCAAGCCAGCGTTGATCAGCCGGCCAGTGCGACGAGTGAGGTTCCACTGCACAAGCAGCAAGAACACGATGGCAGCCAAAATGCCAGACAACGGAACCAGTGGAGGCGCGGTGAGAACTTCACGATCATGGTTCGTTGATCGACTGGTTTCTTCATACAGTTTCGATGCCGCGGGCAAGATCTGGGAGGTCATGAGTCCAGAAGCGGAAGCAAGGTAGGAAACGCCCACTGGGTGCGTCTGGCGAGCATTCGCGCGCGCCGATTCCACCAATCCCACATACACAGGCAGCAAACGTTGCACCTCGACAATGTGCTTCATCTCTGAGCTTTGTACGTTGTCGACACCTGCGGCAGCACGGGTAGCAGCAAGGGATGCTTGCGCGATCGCGTTGTCATACCGAGTGCGCAAATCACTGCCTTCATCTAAATTGCCACGCGAAAAGGCGGTATTTGCCGAAGCATCTGCAATGGTCAGAGCTGCGTATAGGTTCTGCGACGCATGCGCCATCGGTTCGGAAGCTTGTGACATATTGGCGAGCTGCTGCTGACGGGTGTCTGTCGTTGCCGACATGGACAAACCAGCCGCCAGGATCGCGACGATGAGAAACACTGCAGTGAAAGTCAGCCGTCCCGGGGACGTCAGAATGAATGAGCCAGTCCGCTGCAAATACTCCACCGACGGGGTGAGCTTTTCTCCAAACAGCTTCGAAATACCTGTCGACGATTCCGTCAGCTCAAGATCATCGACTCGTTGTTCAGAATCTACGGATTCCAGTGCGAGATTCCCGGGAGTAGAGCCAGTTACACCGGATTCTGTGCCACGGACATTCTCTTTGTCCGCCTTGCCGTTTTTGTCTCCCAGTTCGGCAAGTGAAATGCCGCCTTGTGCTCGTCGACTACCGAACCGCGTCCGCCGAGGACGGCGTGGGCGCTTAGCCTCAGCTGCTGGTGCAGACTCAGCCATGCATCTCGCCTCCTGGGACGAATATCGGCGGATAAACAGTGTTTTTCTGATGACGCAGAAGTGTACGTTGCCTAGCGCAAATACTAGCCGTGTTTACCTGTGAGGGAAAACACAACTGAGATGAATTCCTCGTCTCACGTACTCTAGGGACATGCTTCATGATGGCAATGGTTGGTCCGCTGGCCCCAACGGTACGCGCTGTTGGGGGCGTTTTGGCGCTGCAGGATTACTGCTCTTGGTGGCTGAATCGGACTCCCCAGCCGATATAAAAGTGCTCATGCAATACCGTGCCGAATGGACTTCATGCCCCCTCACTTGGGGTGTGCCTGGTGGTGCTCGTGATTCGCATGAGACTCCTGCGATTGCTGCTTTGCGTGAATCCGAAGAAGAAACGGGGATCCAGCCACACCAGGTGACCATCCTCGAATCTCACGTCACCGCCGGGCCATACCCCGCCGACCCTGAGCGTCCCGAGCTCGCGGGGGATTGGTGCTACCACACGGTTTTCGCTGTTGCTGATCACGAGTTGGAAACCACCGCGAATGCAGAATCACTAGAGCTTCGGTGGGTTCCGCTTGACGACGTGGCGTCGCTAAACCTTCTCCCTGCTTTTGCTGATAGCTGGCCACGAGTAAAAGAAATAGCCCTGCAGCTGCTTGCTGCAAGGCTTAACTGAATTTCTCTGGGTATACGCGACGACTTTTGCCGTCAGTCTCTTACTGCCAGTCGTGTGTCAGGAGACTACTTCGCGTCCGCGATGGCCGCCGCGCCAGCAGATGCCGCAGTGACTGCGAGTACCGCAGGCCATGCGCCGATCTTCTTCGCGAGTGGGTGAGAAAGGCCAAATGCGCCGAGGTAGGCGGCGGTGAGAGCGGTTGCGCCAGCTGCACCGGTCTTCGCTGCCCAAGTTCGTGCAGCATAGGCGCCTGCTGCGCCGAGAATGACTCCGCCAAGTGGGCGGATGCCCGTTTCGCGAGCCGTCAACCAGCCACCAATCAACCCGACTGCCACGAGTGGCGCAGTCTGTACGTCTTCTGCCTTCTTGAGATTCATATCCATGTCCGCCAGCGTAGATGACTTAACGCAAAGGGAGACAGATCCGGTTAGAACGGATCCTGTCGACGCTGATGTTCCTCGACAAACGATTCGGAGTGTTCTGCGAGCTTCAGCATGGCTGGCATTGCTTTAATGAGCGCCTTGACATCTTGTGGCTCCATGGTGCGAATAATGCGCCCAACGATGTCACCCCAATGGTCAGTCAACTGGCTCAGCAGTTGAGCACCTTCCTTGGATACAAATAGATCCTGGGCTCGGCGGTCCCGTGGATTGTTTTCCCGCTTGATCAGGCTATTGTCCAGTAGCCGTCGTACGGTCGCCGAGACGTTCGACGGACGCAAGAAGCGAAGTCGAGCAATATCGGACACGCCACACCCAGGGTGCGTCGCAATGAAGTGCAAAACTTCCATCTCAGACTGGGAAATATCCATGACCTGGTTCGGGCGCTCGCCTAGACGACGAGTAGACGCCAGAAAGTCATACAGACCGATTGCGATCTTTTGAATATCCAGGCGCATATTCGGATCGATCTCAGAGTCGTGTGAAGGCATGAAGCCCGGTTCCGAGGCAGCAAAGCTGTCTTCATGAATCGAAGTCATGGTGAACCTTCCCCATTAATTATGTCGCTAACTGTGTTTCTAACCATATATTCCGGAAGCGCTACAAAAGTAGGAAAGTGAGGATAATTTCAAAAAATCTTGTATTAGAAATGCTTTCTAATTTAATGAGTAGTCCACGATGACGGGCGCATGATCCGAGGCACCCTTACCTTTGCGCTCTTCTCGGTCAATGAAAGCACCTGTTGCAGTTTCCGCGAGGGCAGGGGAAGCAAGCTGGAAATCGATACGCATGCCCTGGCGTTTCTGGAATCGAAGCTTTTGATAGTCCCAGTACGTCCATTCGCCTTCGGTGAACTGGCGAGTCACATCTTTGAAACCGGTATCTTGCAAGGACTGGAATGCAGCTCGCTCAGCTGGGGTGACATGGGTTTTCCCCTCAAACGCAGCCATGTCCCAGACATCTTCGTCCAACGGAGCGATATTAAAATCGCCTCCGACCATCGCCTTTAGTGACGGGTCGTCGTCAAGCGAAGCGATACACGCAGCGCGGAGACGCGCCAAGAAGTCAAGCTTGTAGGTGAAATGTGGATCATCGATCTCTCGACCATTGGGCACGTAAACACTGTGCACACGAACTCCACCACAGGTAGCAGCGATATGGCGGGCTTCGAGAGCCTGCTCTTCTGCAGGGTCTTTATGGAAGCCAGGCTGATCGGGGAAGCCGACTGTGACATCGTCGATGCCCACGCGGGAAAGGATGGCGACGCCGTTCCATTGGTTCAGTCCGTGGTGAGCGACTTCGTAACCCAAGTCAGTGAAAACCTCTGTTGGGAACTGGTTGTCCTTACACTTCGTTTCCTGAACAGCCATCACGTCAATCTCGTGGCGCTGCAGGACCTCGGCCATTCGAGTCACCCGCGTTCGAGCTGAATTAACGTTCCACACACAGATTCGCATGCTCTCCACGGTACCTACTGGAACAAAGTTGAGGGGTGGCACGTTCTATTTACAGAGCAAGTGGGGAAGAAGGGAATTTATAAGGAGTCATGGCAGTGGATAAGGGACAATATCAGCGGGATCGGGATCCGTTTGCAGCTGACCCGTACGCGGTAAACCCTTTTGGGGTGCAGCAACCCCAGGTGCCGGGAATGCCCGTGCAGCCCGGCATGGCTCCAGTTGTGCATCCAGGGTTGACTCCCGAGATGGCGCCAGGCATAACACCAGCAATGAATCCCGCCATGCAACCACCTGCAACCTACGTTGGCTACCCAACAGTGCCAGCGAATCCCCGCATTACCCCAACGACTATCGCGGCTGCGCAAGCTCAGGGCTATGACCCCGAAGCGGTGAATGCTCCGTTGCCGAAACGTGCGGCTGCCTTGTTTGCGGACTCGGTTGTGTACTGCATTCTCATGGCGCTAGTTCTCATGGGTGTCAATATTTTCGGTGGCTATCAAGCGTTTGATACCGCAATGCTGACCATGCTCTTGGCAGGTCCACTCGGGTTCTATGGTTACCGCGCTGCTGGCGATGCAATTTTTGAAGGCTCGCCCGGCAAGCACATGCTCGGTCTGTCCATGACAGGTCGGAACTACATTCCTGTGTCAGGCAGCGATGGGCTGAAGCGCAATGTGTGGATCTTGCCGTCGATGATTCCGTTTGTGGGTTGGTTAGTTAGCTTCGGCATGCTGGTGTGGATGGCGTTTTCCGCGGGTGCAGATCCGCTGGGGCAAGGTGGACACGAACGGGCCATTGGTACTCGAGTAACGGAAAAGAAGGACAAGAAGGACCGAAGGTGAGCGATTAGCCTTCCCACAGCGCATAGCGGTGACGGTGATGCTCGGCGAACCCCAAACTGCGATACAGCGCAACTCCAGCATCGTTACCGTCTACTACCTGCAAGTACGCGCTATCCGCTCCTGACTCTGCACCCCACTGCATCATATGTAAGCCAAGCAACGTCCCTAAACCACGACGGCGCAGATCTGGCGCTACCTCTACTGCGGAGAAACCCAGCCACGTGCGACCGTCGTCAGATTCGGTCAAGGTACCGCGAGTAATAGCGACAGTGCGTCGCTCGCCGTCAGTAGTGAGGACGAGCTGGCCGAAGCACATGCGTCCATCGATTTCTTTGCGCAGGAGTTCCAACGCGCCGTGGGGCAATTGCTTACCTCGGAAGTGATACAAATTTAGCCACTCGGCATCGGGCTGCGACAGTACTTCAGCGGTGATACCGTCGACGGTTTGGATGGCGGGGAGGTTGCCTAGCTCCCTTGTCATCACGATAATTTCGGGCCCCAACGACCAGCCGGGCGATTGCACCAGGGCTTGCGCGGGTCTACAGATCCGATCGGGCACGGCGATACGCACCGGCAACTGGTGACGTGCATAGAAGTCTCGAATGTCCTGCAGAGGTACTGGTTGTGTGCCCGCGCCGGGCCCAACGGGCAACGCCGAATTGGATCGCTCGGTGATGCCATCGCCGGCACGCAACAGCCAGTCGCCAACCCACTTGTGCTCGGTACCGGGGAATGCCTTTGCCGTAGCAAGCTCAACAGCACGAATATCTGCATTGCGAACCGTTCGTTCTGGCAACGCCTTCACCGTCACCAGCGAATACGGAGAAAAGTCGATCGCGGGCGCATCTTCGGGTGCGCGTTTGCCCGGCGCCTGCTGTGGACGCACGACAAACGGATCCAAACTCACGACGTAGCCGATCACATCCGTGACCTTTTTGCCCGACTGTGCCGCTTCTTCTGCAGTGAGCTCGCGCCGCACGATGACACGCTTGCCGACGGCTACCGTTCCCACACCCCAGCGATTAATGGGGAGATGAGCTAAAGGGTCAGCGTTGTGCGCTGGAGAGCGGTCATTCATTAGCGTCCGCGTCGATAGATTCGTGGCCGAATGGGTCTTCGTCTTCGCCAGGTAGCCAAGTAATCCCAGGCTCAGTCCAGCCTGCACGGCGGATTTCCTTCTTCGCCATGCGCTTCCACCGACCAGTGAGAACGTCGGTGTAGAGGAAGCCATCGAGGTGTCCTACCTCGTGCTGCAAGCAGCGGGCAAAGAAGCCGGTGCCTTCGACGCGAATGTCGTTGCCGTTTTCATCGAGTCCGGTGACTGCTGCCCAGTCGGCGCGGTTCGTCGGAAAGCTGAGGCCTGGAACTGACAGGCAGCCCTCTTCGTCGGAGCCATCGTCATGGGGCATGGTCTTCGGGATCTCGGTCGTTTCGAGAACCGGATTGATGACGCAGCCTTTGTGCCATACCCCGTCGTCATCAGGGCAGTTGTAGACGAACAGTCGCTTGTTGACGCCGACCTGATTGGCGGCCAACCCGACGCCGTTGGCAACCTCCATCGTTTCGAACATGTCTGCAATCAAAGTTGCCAACTCGGACACTGGCTCGGTGACAGGTTCGGTTGGGTTATGCAGGACGGGATCGCCACAAACGACGATTGGCATGATGGTCATAGACACATCGTACTGCTCGCCTTGGTGCCTATTACAGTGTGGAGCATGGCAGATAGCGAACCGTCGGCTGACGAGACCGCACAGGAGAAAGCTCAGGAAGTGACACCTGAAGCTGATGTGGGTTTCGGCCATGGCATTGATGCGGAGCTTGGCCGCAGAATGTTGATTTTCGAGAAGCGCTGGTCGCAGTCGGTTCGCCGTGGTGCGCGGGTTGCGGGTCTCCGTGAGGAGGCAATCCGGCGCGAGTTCGAGATGGATCCGGTTCGCTACCATCAGCGACTCAACTATTTGCTTGATTCACCACGCGCAGCGGCTGAGAATCCAGTCGTCGTACATCACTTGCGGCGACTACGGGATGGCGACCCAGACGATATGACATCCAGTACGTCAGACGATATCTAAACCTTTACTTCACAGTTAGGCTATGGGCTGAGTAGGATGTGGAGCGTGTCTGAGCAAAACTTCCCACCACGCCATCCTCGACCTGGTCGTCACCGCATGGAACCGAACGAGGCTTACGACGATGATTTCGTCGAAGAACCAGCCCCGTCGCAAGCTGCAGCAGCTGCACCATCGGGTGCCTCGACCGCAGCCCCAGCAGGTGCGAGCGCCACGGGTGCGACTGCTGCCGGTGCTGGAGCGGCCACCCCTTCGTCGACGGGGGCAGGTCTGCCACTGCGAAACCTCGCATTGGTGCTCATCTTCATTGGCGTGTGCCTAGTCGGTTATGGCATCTATGCATTCGCCACCAACGACTCTAACGACGGCACCACGAATGTTAACTCGGATGCTGCCGCTGCCAACGATGTGCAGAACGCACCTGGTGACAGTGGCCAGGCACCAGCTGTAGGTGCGGACAATGCCGGAGCGCCGAACAATGGTGCTGCACAGAACCCTGCCGGCCAGCCGGGTAATCCGGCTGCAGCCACCAAGGATGCAGCGAACCCCGGTAATGACGCCACGCCAGGTAGCGAAGGTAGCAACGGTGAAGCTAACGGAACGGCTGAGGAAGGCGCAGTTGACCGAAACGTGCCTGTCACGGTCCTGAACAACTCGATGCGAATTGGCCTCGCTGAAGAGCAGGCAGAGAAGCTTAGCGACGGCGGTTGGAAGCGTGTCGAGTCCGGCAATCTCCCAGAAGCCAACGGCATTTGGGAGAAGACCACGGTGCACTACACGGCGGGCAACGACGTCGAGAAGCGGGTCGCTGAGACCATTGCTGAAGAAAACGGTTGGGAAGTTGCAGAGCGCGGCGCAGGCCTCGACGGTACTCCGGGCGGGGTACTGGTCGTGGTAACTGAAGATGCGTTGTAAAGTTACGTCCGGATCTCGATGTGAGGCTTAGCTTGTGGGATTCCGTCCTGTGAGCTAGGCCCTTTTTCTGCACTTTTCCGTGCAGAGTTTTGAGTAATAGCTGCTGTAGCCAGGAGGAACTGCACCCCATGAAGCGTCGCTCGACCCAGTCGGCTTCGGCACTGACTGCCCTTATCTTCGCGTCGTTGACACTCGCAGCGTGCGGGGCACAGGATCCTGCGGAGTCGAAAGAAGCTCCGGTTGCGACGAGCGAGTCTGCAGCTGTCAGCACGAATCCAGATGCTCCGGAAATGTCGAAAGAAGAGTCAGAGCGGGAAGGTGGCTACAACTTCATCCGCACTGAGGATGACGGATCAACGACAGTGCTCAGCCACGTCGTCGTGTTGAGCGACGACAACTGGTACGGCATCGCGGAAGAGCAGGGTCAGTACACCGAGCTCGCCAAAGGCACGTACAAGGTCGTAGCACGCGGTGCGTCCGGTTGTGGTGGCGCAGGAACCAAGAGCGATGAAGGTCTCGGCGTCATTGGTGAGATCCACGTGAAGGACAAGGGCTCTGCAGATGTGTGGAGCACTCCAGCAAAGATCGACGCGGATTCTTTCACCACGGTTACCCTCATTGACGAAGAAGACAAGATTGTTGCCTGTGCGAAGGCTGTGTCGTGGACCGCTCCGTCGACAAGCGCAACCACCAGCACGTCTACCAGCTCTAACTAGGCCACGTGCCCACAGCTGAAACACTAGCGCGCGAAAGGTTATCGGAAGCGCTATTTAGTGTGGGAAAATAAAGACATGGTCGAGGATTTCGTAGGTTCGCCCGAACACACGCTAGGTATCGAATGGGAGATTGCGTTCGTAGATCGCGATACCCGCGATACCACCGCGCGTGCATCCGATGCACTCGAAATCATCGATGCTGCAAAGCCTGGGCACACCATCCAACGAGAGTTTCTCGCCAATACGGTGGAGCTGGTAACCGGAATCCACCACACTGTGCCTTCCGCCGTGGCAGATTTGTCCGGCCAGCTTGAGCTTGTGATGGAGGCAGCCGACGAACTCGGTGTTGATGTCTGGTCGTCTGGCTCGCACCCTTTCGCGCGTGGCACTGCTCAGACCGTGAGTACGAAGTCTGCGTACGGTGAAATCATCAATCGCACCCAGTGGTGGGGGCGTCAAATGCTCATTTGGGGCATTCACGTTCACGTAGGGGTCCGCAGCGCAGATCGTGTGTGGCCAATCATCCAGGCATTGTTGACCAACCTGCCACACATTCTCGCTATCTCCAGCTCCTCGCCAGCATGGAATGGCGAGGACATGGGGTATGCCTCAAATCGCTCGTTGCTGTACCAACAGTTGCCAACGGCGGGGCTACCACCGGACGTGCATTCGTGGGATGAATGGACTTCGTACATGCACGACCAGACCCTTTCCGGCGTGATTAACCACACGAAGTCGATGCACATCGATATTCGACCCGTCGCAAAGTACGGGACCATCGAGATCCGTATCGCCGACGCAGCGTCGAATACGCATGAGTTGTCCGCCATCGCAGCACTTATTCATTCGTTGGTCGTGCACTACGATGCACTGCTTGATGCGGGGGAGAGCTTGCCGACGATCCAGCCGTGGCACACCGAAGAGAACAAGTGGCGTGCGGCGCGATACGGCATGGATGCGCTGATCATTGTTAATCGTGACACTGATGAGAGATGGGTGAAAGAAGATCTCGCAGATTGGCTCACAGTACTGGAGCCCACTGCAGAAAAGCTTGGATGCACTGTTGAGCTGATGCGTGTGAACGACATCATTTCTGAAGGCGCTGGGTATGAGCGTCAGCGTCGCGCTGCTCAGGCTGCAGGGGCGCTACCGTCGCTGGTGACCGAAGATGAGGTGCGTGTCCATGAGGAGAAGTTGGGGCATTCCCCGTGGACAGCAGCTGTGGATCTATCTGTTCGGGAAATGAAGGCTGGTCGCCCGCTCGCCGAGTAGTGGTTTCTAGTTTTACTTATCAGCGAGATCGTCACGTGAGAGGTGCTCGCGGTCGATGAGCCCTTCCTGTAGAGACACATGGCTGAGGCGATTACCGATCACTGGTGACGTCACGACCGCAAACGCTGCGATAAGAAGCAGCAGACCGAGGTCGCCGTACACCGTTGCGCCACCTTCACTATGGACAACGACGTGTAGAAATGTGCCGAGCATCGCCAGCAACAGCCCCAGTGTTTGAGGCTTCGACGACGCGTGCATTCGGCTGACCGTATCGCGGAACCGCGCTAGACCCAATGCCGCAGCGAGACAGAACAACGCACCAACGAGGATGAGCGTAATGGCCACAATATCGAGGGCGAGGATCATTGCTGGCTTACTTCCTTCTTTGCGGACTTCTTGTCGTCGGGAAGCCGAAAGCTTGCCACCGACAGCGACGAAATGAAGCCCAATAATGCGATGACCAGCATCGCATAAACGACAGTGGTGTCAAAGGTCCACACGATGTAGGCGCACAGCATGCCCTGCATCATGTTGATCATGGACTCGAGACTAACGAGTCGGTCAAGCGAGTTAGGCCCGGCCAACAATCGTCCGAGGGCGACCATGGCTGCGATGAAATAGATGACCGCAGCGACCGCGAGCAGCAAATGAAAAACCTCGGGGTTCATAGGTCCTACTCCTCATCCTCAACGTCTCGGTTTTCAAAGGCACGGATGACGCGACGTTCCATACGAATCAACTGTGCAATGGTGTCATCGATCTTCGCCGTCGACGAGCCATCCAGGATGTGCATCGTCACTGTGCGATGAGCGCGACTCTTATCAATGACCAGGCCACCAGGCTGCAAATTGATTAAAGCGATCGCAGAAGCCAGTGTCAGGTCATCCCGGGTACGCATTGGGACGATGATGATCGCGCCCGGTGGCGGGTCGGAACGGCGCAATGCAATCCATGCCACCGCAAACGAGGCTTTGATGAAATCAATGAACCACGATGCAAACAAGCGGATCATGGCCGGCCAGTTCAACCTGATATTGCTGACTGGAACACGTGGCATTGGCATCAGAATCGAGATCAGCAGTGCAACAGCGATACCACCAGCGATGTTGCCCCACGACCATTCGCCCCACAGCAGAATCCACATGATGATGACCCACGTGAACATCACCAACGAGGGACGTGCAGCTCTACGCCGAGGCCTCAAGAGTGATCCCAAGCGGTGATTGGGATGTCTTCGGCTAGGTGGTGCCGTCACATCTGCCGACTGCATGGTTGGTTTCTGCGAAGAAGAGTGAGGACTATCGGCCATTGGAGCCCCCTTCCGAAACAGCGGTGTCACGAACATTCTCATGAGAATCGGACCACGGTTGCAGATCACGGCCAGCGTCTTCTAAGGTGCTGTCCGGAGCAGCAGCGCCTTCTACGCCGAGAACTGCTTCACGGTAGTGCTGCACATCCGACACGTTTGCTGCAGCTCGCTCCGCGATCCCCGACAGTGGGCCAGCAACGACCGACACCGCAACCGAAGCGACAACCAAGAACATGGTGGGAGCCACCATGCCGATTGGCATCCGGCCAACATCTTCACGTTCTTCCAGCGATACCGTTTCGGTGCGCTCGCGCAGGGTCGCTGGGCGCGCCAATACAGTGTCGCCGTCTGGAGCATCCGACCGGTCGCGCCAGAACGCCTTCGACCAGACGATCACCATCGTGTACAGCGTCAAAAGCGAGGTCACGATTGCGCCAGCCACCACAATCCATGCGGTTGTGCTGCCTACTTGCGCACCAGCTTGGATTAGCATGACCTTGCCGATGAAGCCCGAAAACGGCGGGATGCCACCCAGATTGAGAGCTGGAACCAGGTACAACAGCGCAAGCAAAGGCGATGCTTTTGCCAGCCCACCGAGCCTGCGTAGCGACGACGACCCCGCCTGTCGTTCAATGAGTCCCACCACAAGGAACAATGCCGTTTGCACCAAAATGTGGTGAACGATGTAGAAGATAGCACCAGTAAGGCCCAGCTCGTTGCCCAGCGCAATGCCGAAAATCATGTAGCCAATGTGCGACACGAGGGTGAATGACAACAATCGTTTGATGTCGTTCTGAGCCATGGCACCGAGGATGCCCAGCAGCATCGTCGCAAGGCCCGCCCACATCAGCACGCTGTCTAAACGGCCGTCTGGGAACATAATGGAACGGGCACGGATAATGGCGTACACACCAACTTTGGTGAGCAAACCTGCGAACACTGCGGTGACCATGGATGGCGCAGTGGGGTAGGAGTCCGGTAGCCACGAATACATCGGGAACACTGCGGCTTTCACTGCGAAAGCGACGAGAAGCGTTGCAAAGATTGCGGTGCGGGTGCCGGATGGAATCTCTTCCATACGCAGTGAAATATGCGCAAAGTTCACTGTGCCAACTGCCGCGTACACCAAGCCAATGGCGAGCAGGAACACCATTGATGACAGCATATTTACCATCACATACGACACTCCGGCACGGATTCGCGCTGCAGAGGCGCCGAGTGTGAGCAGCACGTACGACGCGACGAGCAGCACCTCAAAGCCGACGTACATGTTGAACAAGTCTCCAGCGAGGAACGCCATGGAAACGCCCATGTTCAACAACATGTAGGAGGGGATGAACACGGAAATCGGGTCGTCGTCATCACCGTCGCGAATACCCTGCCCGATGCCGAACCAGTGGACCGCGAAGAGCACAAGTTGTGAAACGGCCACCATCACTGTCGACAGACCATCAGCGACCAGAGTGATGCCAATCGGCGCGTCCCAGCCTCCAGTTTGCAACGTATGAATACCGTTGTCGTGAATCAAGTAGACCAGCAGCAATGACAGTACGACGAGCACTAGCAACGCCGCCAGGCTGAGCAGCTGTTGCATACGTGGATGCCTGGACAACAACAGGGCAATCGCAGCGGTCGCTGCCGGAATGATGATAGGCAGTGGGATGAGAAGGAGGATGAGCTGCTCAGTCGTCATGACTCTCACCTTCCTCCACAGGCTTCTCGAAGCTCATGGGGCCGAACTGGTCGCCCGCTTCAGTGTGGCGTCCGGTCATTGGGTCGTCGGAACGATCGTGATCCGGCGCAGCTGATGGATCGTCGAGACTGCGACGTGCCACGGACTGATCCTCAAAGTCATCCTGGACGTTATCGCTGATGCGGTAACGATGCTGGCGATACGCAAGAGCCAGCAGGAACGCAGTCATACCCATCATGATCACGATGGCTGTCAAAATGAACGCCTGAGGTAGCGGATCTGCTGTCGTTTCGGCCTGTGTAGAACCTCGGCCCCAAATAGGAGGAGCACCAGGTGCGCCACCGCCAATGAGAATCAACAGGTTGATGCCATTGCCCATGAGCAACAGTCCCATCAGCATTTTGGTGAGCGCACGATCGAGGAACAGGTACACACCAGTTGCTACCAGGATGGCGACAGTCGCCAGTAGAACGAAGTTGATGATCACTGCTTCGTCGCCTCCTTCTTATCGTCTGCTGTTGGCCTATTGTCCGAGGTTGGTTCGAGCTTTGGCATGGCCACACGTCCAGCCTTGGAACGAATAGGTCGGGTGCGGCCCAGCTTTGTCAATGTGACACGACGGGAACGAGCACGCTCGGCACGCTGCTCAGTTTCGACGTCGATTCGCCCGCCCAAACTGCGCAAGATGTAGGTCACGGTGCCAATGACCACGAGGAAAACACCGAGGTCGAATAGAAGCGGTGACACCAGGTTTATCTTCCCGAGAAGCGGTACTTGAAGCGAGGCATACTCACTGGATAATGGTGGCCGTTGGAAAGCCATTGGCCACAGCGCGGATAGTGCAGCAAGGATCAGGCCAGATCCAAGGATCTTATCGGTGCTGATTGGTACGGTTTCCAGGAGCTCGAAACGTCCGCCAGCGAGGTATCTCAAGGTAATCGCCAGGCCTGCTACCAAACCGCCGGCAAAGCCACCGCCAGGGGCGTTATGACCAGCAAAGAATAGATATGCGGCAAGCACCAGCATGGATGGGAACAGCAGTCGCGTAATAACAACCACCATCATCGGGCGCCCGTGCTTACCCATCGCAGTATCTGATGTGGTCAGCCACCGAGGACTGCGTGCACGACGAGCTTTCTGCGTCGCAGCGCGAGACGGATTATGAACCGTATGCGTACGGAACACCAGCGACGCAATACCCACCGCCACAATCACCAGTACTGAAATTTCGCCGAAGGTATCCCACGCACGAATGTCCACGAGCAACACATTCACTGCATTCGCGCCGTGGCCAATGTCTAATGCGAGCTCCGGAATACGCTCCGAGATAGGGGCGCTACTACGCGCTGCCATGGCAAATGCCCCCAGCGTTGCGACGGCCAAGCCCACGGCAATCGCCAACCATGCTCGATGGCGTTCCAAGCCGGTTGGCTGGTCCGACGTCTTCGTGGGCAGGGTGCGCAAAACGAGGACAAAGACCACCATGACAATGGTTTCGATGAGTAGCTGCGTCAAAGCCAAGTCCGGGGCACCATACAGTCCGAAGAGAAGCGCCAAACCGTAGCCGGTGACACCGACCATGATAACGCCCGACAACCTATTCCTCATCCGCGTTGTAGCCAACGCAGCAATCACGATGATGAAGGCCGCAGCGCCCTGAGGCGCAGAGTCCCACAGCACCATCTCTAGATTGTTGCGTTCACCCAGCAGTAGCGCGGAAATTGGCACGAAAATGAGCACCGTCAAAATGGTGGCTTCGGTAAACGGCAGAGAACCACGCTGGGTGGCAGCGGTAACGCGCAACGACAGCTTTCGAGCGCCATCCAGAATCGCATCATATGCAGAGTCCGCATCGCCCAAAGCGGGCTGCTCAAAGTTGAGTTGACGCACGAGCTTGCGTTGCCAGTGCATGATGCCACCGAGACTAAGAATTGCCACGGTCAGCACCAACGGCATCGTGATGCCATGCCACAAGGCAAGGTGTGTGGCATGTTCGGATTCAATGAATGATTCGTGCAGATATGGGCTGATGACGGCGTCGTAAAGCTGTGGAGCAAGGCCTGTACCCAAACCAGCGATGGCCAGCAGCCAAGCAGGTCCAAGCATTTCGCCACCCGGCGCCGACATTTTCTGAACAGCCTCTGAACGGCCACCGCCCGTCGGGTGTGTCGATGGCTTAGTACTAAATGCACCGTTCATGAAGTACAGCGAGTACGCCACCGTGAGGATCGACCCGATCACCACACCAGCGGTAGTGAAAACGCTGGGCATACCCGTTAGCACTTCGGCAGATAAAGCTGCATCGAGCGCGGCTTCCTTTGCGACGAATCCAAAGAAAGGCGGCACTCCAGCCATCGAGCAAACAGCCAGACCAGCGATAATAATCAGCTGTGGTTGAGCACGGCCAAGGCCCGACAGCTTGCGGACATCACGGGTGCCCGTCGTGTGGTCGATCGCGCCGACAACCATGAACAGGGTTGCTTTGAACATGGCATGACCAAGCGTCAGGGCCAGAGCCGCGAGAATGGCTGCGCGGGTGCCGATCGATGTGATCGTCATAATGAAGCCCAACTGCGACACCGTGCCGTAGGCCAAGATGAGCTTGAGGTCTTTCTGACGCAGCGCCATCCAGCCAGCCATCACCATCGTGACCAGACCAAGCGGGATAATCGCGAAATGCCAGGTCGGGGTGGGGCTGAAGGTTGGGGACAACCGTGCGATAAGGAAGATGCCCGCCTTCACCATTGCAGCGGAATGCAAGAACGCTGATACCGGGGTCGGCGCTGCCATCGCGCCAGGCAGCCAGAAGTGGAATGGCGCGATTGCCGATTTCGTCAGTGCGCCCAGGATCAGAAGTACAACTGCTACAGAAATCGCTGGAGTGCCCAGTTGGCTCATCTTCAGTGCGCCCATGGCCGTGAGCTCGGAAAACGTCCAGAATCCAGTCGTAATGCCCATCAAGACGATGCCAACGAGCATTACCAGGCCCCCCAGCGTCGTTACCAGGAGAGCTTGTCCAGCTGCTCGTCGCGACGAAGCACGTTCTGCGTAGTACCCAACCAAAAGGAACGACAGTACCGAGGTGATCTCCCAGAAGATGTACATGAGCAACATGTTGTCGCTGACAACAAGGCCATACATGGCCGCGGCAAATGCAACCATTTGGGCGGCGAAAGTGCTTACGCGACGGCGTTTACCGTAGGGAGGATTGGGGAAATAGCCGGCGCAGTACACCAGAACAAGGACGCCAATTGTGAGGACAAGCGTTCCGAACAGCGATTCCAAAGACCCCAGTCTCAACGTTGCATTGAGGTGGATCGCGGGGATCCACTCGAAATGTTCAACTCGTGGAGAAGCGTTGGAATGCGAGACGTGCGTCGCAAGTTGAGTTCCGGTCCACACAGCACCGCCAGCAAGAGGAAGAGCGAGTACGTGGAAGCCACGTGTACCAAATCGACGAATTATCCATGGTGCAACCATCGCGGTAGCGGAAAGGATGCAAAGGATGAAAGTCACAACTCCATAATGAATAAGGTGAACTACTCGGCGCAACCCAATCTGGGGTTATCTACAGGCGCAGACAAATGTGGAGACATGTCCGTAATGCCGAGTTGTGGTCATGACCACTATCTTTCAGGTGATTTTCTTCCGACCATTCGTGAAGGTGAGCCAGGAATTCGTTCGGTCTCGCCGATAGTAGGTGAATATTTTGTGAACTAGCAGGGACGTTTTGGTCTGAAGAATCGGAGCTTTAGGAAAATGAATAAAGAGAAAAAGTGACGAAAATGCTCTGAAACGGAGGCACAGACGAGAGGTGTACCGTATGACCCCCTGTAGGGGGCTGGCCACTATGGGAGATACGCTGCGTTGCCTAGAAGTCACGATGTAACGAAGATAGGCTTGAACACGATGTACTAGATAATTGGTGGTCAATTGCGCAAAATCCCGCGGAGAATGTGTGAGGGAAAGTGTAAGGAAGCCACCAAGGTGTAAAACGAAAGACTGCTAACAGCGAAAATCACCACAATTCGCTCGGCATATTTCGGTTTAACGGCTCGGGTTTTCTTACAAAGGAGCTGCCGTGGCAGATCTGAAAGGTCGCACGTTAGGCGTGCTGGCAAACGTGCAGGAATCTGTACAAAATCGTGGAGGTGTGAAGCTTTCACGAAAGGTTGTTATTACTGGACTCGTTGCAGTGGTGATGATCGCCAGTTATGTAGCCCTGATTTGGATGCTGCTCAATTATGGTAGCGATATCTGGCTTCCTGCTGCATTGTTGGGCACTGCTTTGGCGATCCCAACGGGACTGTGGTTCTGGCAGCAGATTCAGGCTTTGCGCACACCGGAGAGTGATTCGGTTGCTCTCGTGAGTGCGGACGAATGTGACGATGACGTGGTGTCGTTCGACGAAGATGAGTTCTTCAAGGCTCTCAACGAGTGGGACAGCGACGAGAAGCAGCGCAATCAGGTCGAGGTTTTCTGGACTGATGAGCAGCGCTCGGAGTACTCCGCTATGTGGACACGTGCGAATAGCGGCGCCAGCCCTAAGGTTTCCGCATTTGAAGATCACAATATGCGCCAGTGGATGATGGTCGCGCCGGTTACTGCAATTTTTGCAGTACTGGGTATGTTTTCGCTGACGGGAATCGATAATTCCCCAATTTCTTTGGCCGCTGTCACTGGTGAAGAAGAGGCGGTTGCGCAGAACGGGAGCGAGAAGTCGCGCGACACTTTCATCGCTGCTGGGCTTGACGGTAATCCACATACTGCGGTTCCGGTTGCAGCATCTGGTCTGCCAGCTCAGCCAGCAGGTGTCCCAAATCGAGCAGAAGGGCTGCTAGCGAAGCTTCGCAATCTGTCTGCTCAGGCAACAATGAATAGTGCTGGTGTTACTCGAACCCTGCCAGTGAACACTCCAGCGCCAGGTCAATCAGCAGTGGCACCACGCCCGGAGTCAGCTATCCCAGGTGCTGTGCCACCACATGCGCCAGCTTCAGGTGAAGTGCCACCACCAGCACCTGGTGGCGAACCTGCACCCGCTCCAGCTCCTGCGCCGGGTGAAGTTCCTCCGCCGGCTCCTGCGCCTGCCCCAGCCGACGTGCCACCTCCTCCGCCATCCACAGCGGAGCCAGCGCCTAGCTCGCCACCTGTCGCTGATCGCCCGATCCTCGACCCGGGCGAGTCAACAACGACGCCAGCACCAAGTGAACCTTCTGAAACCACGGCTCCTGAAGAGACCGAAACTCCACAAGAGAAGTGTGAGCTCGACGAAGATGGGAAGCCATTGGAGGGCGAAGCCAAGGAAGAGTGCTTGAAGAAGCGCGAAGAGGAAAAGGCAAAGCTCCGCGAAACGGAAATGCCAAGTGCGGTGGAGCCACAACCGTAATCGAATAATGTAACCGACGAAAAGAACGGCAAGCGATTAAACTAATCGCTTGCCGTTCTTCTCTTAATGACCGAAAGCTGCCACCTCATGTCTAGAGTCCTCAAACGCACAATTCTTGCGTTTGTCATCGTCCTCGTCGTGTTTGCACTAGTGGCAGGCGGATTCTTGCTGTGGCTGTACAACGGTGTGCAGACATACGGGTCGTCGGAAGGTGGAAAATCCAGCATCGAAGACGGTGACAACACTTTCCTCCTCATGGTTCGCGATACCAGGGCAGGGGAAAACGCTGATGTTATGGAATCGGCAGCAGAAAGTGACACAGCAGACGGCGGACGCACAGACTCCATGATCCTCGTCAACATCCGAGCGGGGCAGGCAATCGATATGGTGTCGCTACCACGTGACTTGATGGTAAGCATCCCGGCCTGTGAAACCGCAGATGGGACAACCACGAAGCCTTCGAAAGCGAAGATCAATGCGGCCTACGCATTTGGTTCACGAGGCGACGATGCGGATGTTGCATCACCTTACGGAATTGAGTGCGCGGAGAAGACCGTCGCAAAGCTCACTGGCATTGATGTCGATGGTTCCGCAGTCATGGATGCATTTGCGGTAAAGGAAATCGTGGATGGGATCGGCGGGGTTGAGCTGTGCGTTTCAACCGACCAGGCTGCTGAGCTCGAACAAGTTGAGGCTGGGTGTCACGTGGTTGATGGGGACGCGGCGTTAGAGTATTCCCGCGCGAGAAAAGGCGTTGATGATGGATCGGATCTGTCGCGAATTGAACGCCAGCACAAACTACTTAAGGCAGTGTCGACGAAGCTGTCGGAAAACAATGACCCGCGCCAGTCTGCCAACCTACTTCTGCTATCGCGGAAGCTGGGTCAGCATTTAACTGTGGATTCTGGAATGCGGTCGATGGGTAACGCAGCGCAGGTTTTGGCCACGATTCGAACCGGCAAACTAAATATGGCCACAACACCGACAGTGTGGGCACCAGATGGTGTCAACCTTGTCGTTGCACCAGAAGCGAAGACCTGGTGGAAAGCGATGAAAGAAGACCAGCCCGTCCCGATGGACTAGGCCGGAGTAACGTCGCCCCAGGCCTTAGCTGTGCAGGCGGTTAGCTGCGCAGACCATAGCGGTCATGATGGAATCTTCCGGAGTCTGACCGAAGCCCATCGTCCACACACTGTGGTTGTTGAAAGCAGCGTAGATAAAGGTTGCGGTTGCTTCGAAGATCTCGAACTGGTGGAACTCAACGATCTCGACCCGGTAGCCAGCGTCTGCCAGCATGTTGGTGGTAGCGGAGACAGGTCCCATTGCTTCGAGTTCCATCGACTGAACACGCTCAGAGTCGGTGCCACGACCGGTGATGAGTTCTGCGAAGTACGTCGAGCGACCAGCGCGACCCTTCTCCACGTCGAATGACTGGATCCCTAGCTGGCCATGGCTTGGGGAGTACGTGTTCATGAACGTGCGCCAATCCATACCGCGTGCTTCCTGGCGAAGTCCACGTGGCAGGCGGTGTCCAAATCGAGCGCGGAATGGATCTTCAGCGAACGTGCGGCTGGTGCTGGACTCCTTGCCTTCAGGAACCTGAGGCTCGGTGAACATCATAGAAGTGGACGTGTTCTTAGGAGTGCGCATAGTGGTGGAGAACATTCTGTTTCGGTCCTTCATTGAATAAGAAGAGTTTCAAGATGTGAGTGGACCAACCGGTTTTGGCTTCAGGTGCGGCCAGAGACCCCGTGCGGAGGGGTTAGTCGTGGCCTCCACCGGGGTTCGTAGCCTTGGCTACTCGAATAGCCGTGGCTACTCGGGAAAGAATGTTCTTCTGCATGCAGGCGAGAATAGTGCATCTTAAAGCTGTGACGCAACTCATTCTCCCACGATTGGTGCATGTCGGAGAATTATGTAGTGCCATCAGTAATGAAGAAATAGCTGTTTATCGTGCAGTTATGCGGGGGTCACAGTTTTCACAAAATTCCCAAGAAAGATTGCCTCCGCAATCGCGATATCCCGAATTTCGTGTGGATCAACCGACTCGTCAGCCGAATGAATTGCACATTGTGGCTCCTCAACGCCAAACAGCGCGATGTCTGCATTCGGCACTGCTTCCAGCAGCGTTGCACACAGCGGAATCGACGCACCCTCACCCATATTGGCGGTCGGCTTCCCGTACGCCGCTTCCAGTGCTGCTGATACTTGCTTTACGACGTCGCCGTCAGTGTCTGTACCGAACGGGTACGCAAGCTCGTCGCGAGTGATCGTGAGCTTGACGTTCCACGGCGCATGCGCCTCGATGTGCGCTACCAGGGCATCTTGTGCTTGCTGTGGGTCAACGCCGGAGGGGATGCGGAAATTGATATGTGCCGTAGCACTCGCTGGAATCGCGTTGACTGCGTTGGTGGCCGGTGGGCAGTCGATACCAGTGACGATCACAGCAGGGCGGGCCCACGTGAGATCGGAGACGGTGTTGCTTGTTCCGTCCGTCGTCAAGCTGACGCCATCAAGGACTCCTGCGTCGGAACGGAACGTGTCGGCATCGTACTCGAGGCCGTCCCATTTCTGAGCGCAGTCGAGGCCGTCGATGCTGGTGGCGCCGGTCTCGTCACGAAGGCTATCGAGAACGCGGATGAGTGCAGCCAGGGCATCAGGAGCTGCGCCGCCGAACATGCCGGAGTGGACAGGCTGTTTCAGGGCATCCACGCGGACATCGATATCTGCGGTGCCGCGGAGTGTTGTGACCAGGGTTGGCTGGCCAACTTCGGCATTGCCGACATCTGCAATAAGAATGACGTCTGCCTGGAAAAGGTCCGGCTGGGTAGCGATCAAGTTGTTCAGGCCTGCAGAACCGCGTTCCTCGGACCCTTCGACGATGATTTTGATGGTTGGCATCGGCTGGTTTGCATTGACTTCCCGCAGCGCGCGCAACGCGGCCAAGTGCATTACGACATTGCCCTTGCAGTCGGCCGTGCCACGGCCATACCAGCGTCCATCGCGCTCAGTGAGAGTCCATGGGTCGTCGGTCCATGCGGCGATGTCGCCGGCCGGCTGAACGTCGTAATGCGAATAGAGAAGGACAGTCTTCGCATTCGGGTCAGACTCAGGCAACGAACCAGGCAGAGTCCCAGATAGCGCGATCGAACCGTCGATGGTGTTGTGCTGTGTGAGCTCAACACCGGCATCCGCAAACATTGCGACGGTCGCAGTCGCAGCGTCACGGCATGCCTGGGCTGTTTCCTCGGTCCCATGTACGGAAGGAAATGCGACCAGCTCGGTGAGCTGCTGCTTAATGGTGTCACGCTGCGCAGTGATGTGGTTGCGAAGGCGCGTGGTCAATTCATTATTAATAGTGTCGCTCATGCAGCCAGTGTAAACGGAGCCTCGGATTGGCGGAAAGCTTGCACTCATAGCGGTCGAGTGCTAAAAACATGACTTAGCACTTCGGTTATCTGAGTGCTAAAAATAAACGAACTGAACACGGTTAGTTGGGTGAGATGCGGGGTGACACTTCCTCGTATCGATGCCGTCGCGGGCGCCTGACTGACTCCATGTAAGTGTCGTCAACTTTACGGAGGATCGTAAGCCTCATGGCAAAGATCATTGCTTTCGACGAGGAGGCCCGTCGCGGTCTCGAAAAGGGTCTGAACACCCTGGCCGATGCCGTTAAGGTAACGCTGGGACCAAAGGGTCGCAATGTTGTCCTCGAGCGTAAGTGGGGCGCACCGCTTATTACTAATGACGGTGTTTCCATCGCTCGTGAGATTGAGCTGGAAGACCCTTACGAAAAGATCGGCGCAGAGCTGGTCAAGGAAGTCGCTAAGAAGACTGACGACGTCGCTGGTGACGGCACCACCACCGCTACCGTCCTGGCACAGGCACTCGTTTCCGAGGGTCTGCGTAACGTTGCTGCTGGCTCGAACCCAATGGGTATCAAGCGTGGCATCGAAAAGGCAGTTACTGCTGTTACTGACAAGCTGCTGGAATCCGCTAAGGATGTTGAGACCAAGGAGCAGATCGCTGCTACCGCTGGTATCTCCGCTGGCGATCCAGAAATTGGTGAGCTGATTGCAACCGCTATGGACAAGGTTGGCAAGGAAGGCGTCATCACCGTTGAAGAGGCCAACACCTTCGGCCTCGACCTGGAGCTGACCGAGGGTATGCGCTTCGACAAGGGCTACATCTCCGGTTACTTCGCAACCGACATGGAGCGCCAGGAAGCTGTCCTGGAGGACCCATACATCCTCCTGGTTTCCGCAAAGATCTCCAACATCAAGGATCTGCTCCCACTGCTGGAGAAGGTCATGCAGTCCGGCAAGCCACTGCTCATCATCGCTGAAGACGTTGAGGGCGAGGCTCTGTCGACCCTGGTCGTCAACAAGATCCGTGGCACCTTCAAGTCTGTTGCTGTGAAGGCTCCAGGCTTCGGTGACCGCCGCAAGGCAATGCTGCAGGACATGGCTATCCTGACCGATGGCCAGGTCATTTCCGAGGAAGTTGGCCTGTCCCTCGAAACCGCAGACCTGCCACTGCTCGGTCGCGCTCGCAAGGTTGTTGTGACCAAGGACGAGACCACCATCGTTGAGGGTGCTGGCGACCAGGCTGCTATCGAAGGCCGCGTCAACCAGATCCGTGCAGAGATCGAGAACTCCGACTCTGACTACGACAAGGAGAAGCTGCAGGAGCGCCTGGCTAAGCTGGCTGGCGGCGTTGCAGTTATCAAGTCCGGCGCTGCTACCGAGGTTGAGCTGAAGGAGCGTAAGCACCGCATTGAGGACGCTGTCCGCAACGCAAAGGCCGCTGTTGAAGAGGGCATCGTTGCAGGTGGTGGTTCCGCACTGCTCCAGGTTGCACACGTACTTGACGACGAACTCGGCCTGGAAGGCGACGAAGCCACCGGTGTCCGTATCGTCCGTACCGCACTTGGTGCGCCACTGAAGCAGATCGCTCTGAATGCTGGCCTCGAAGCCGGCGTTGTCGCAGAAAAGGTTGCAGGCTTGCCGCTGGGCGAGGGCCTCAACGCTGCTACCGGTGAGTACGTTGACCTGATGGCTGCAGGAATCAACGACCCAGTGAAGGTCACCCGCTCTGCACTGCAGAACGCAGCGTCCATCGCTGCACTGTTCCTCACCACCGAGGCAGTTGTTGCAGACAAGCCAGAACCTGCAGCACCAGCAATGCCAGGTGCAGATGACATGGGCGGCATGGGCGGTTTCTAACCACCGACCCTGCTGACTAGGTGAAACCAGAATAGTTTCACCACGTCAGAAGCGTGATTGAGAAGCGTCGTGTTCTTCGGAACATGACGCTTCTTGCATTGTCTGCCCATTGTCACATCGGGTAGCAGTGATGTGGGGAGGGGATCGTCGTCAAGTGGATAGGCTAAGGGCACCCCAACCAAAAATGTGACATGTATCGAAAGTGGAGTTCCTCAGTTCTGGGGTCAATCGCGGGGAAGAATCCGGGTACGATAGTGGTATGGCTGACAAGAATGAAGAGGACTTCCACATCGTCGATTTGGCGAAGACCGAAGGTTACGTCGTCGATGACTCTGACGATGATGATCCAGTGCTGGTCACTCCAGATGGGCAACCAGTAACCACGTGGCGCGAAGACTACCCGTATGAAGAGCGCATGACGCGCAAGGAATACGAAAAGACCAAGCGTAAGCTGCAGATCGAGCTTCTGAAATGGCAGAACTGGACCAAGGAAACAGGTCAGAAGCACATCATTATTTTCGAAGGCCGTGATGCTGCTGGTAAGGGCGGCACGATCAAGCGCTTCAACGAACACCTCAATCCTCGTGGTGCCCGTGTCGTTGCGTTGGAGAAGCCATCTCCACGTGAGTCGAAGTCGTGGTACTTCCAGCGATACATTGAGCACTTCCCATGCGGTGGCGAAATCGTCTTCTTCGACCGTTCTTGGTACAACCGCTCGGGTGTAGAGCGCGTCATGGGTTTCTGTACTGAATCTCAGCACGCGGAGTTCTTGCGTGAGGTGCCAATGCTGGAGAACATGCTGCTTGGCTCCGGTATCTCTCTGACCAAGCTGTGGTTCTCTGTTACCCAGAAGGAACAGCGCACCCGCTTCGCAATCCGCCAGGTTGACCCAGTTCGCCAGTGGAAGTTGTCGCCAATGGACCTTGCCTCCCTGGATCGTTGGGACGACTACACCCGCGCTAAGGAAGAGCAGTTCCGTTACACCGATACGGACGAATCTCCGTGGATCACCATTAAGTCGAACGACAAGAAGCGTGCGCGTCTGAACGCGATGCGTTACGTTCTGTCGAAGTTCGAATACACGGAGAAGGATCACGAAGTTGTGGGCGAGCCTGACCCATTGATTGTGAAGCGTGGCCGCGACCAGATTGGTGACTAGGCTTTTGCTGGCTACGTGTGGCTAGCTGCAAACGTGTCGCTAGTGTCTCGTGCAGAAATGAACCCGAACCCCAGGTGGGGCTCGGGTTTTCTTCTGTTTTTGGGGCTGCTGGTGTTTGTCGTGCACGGCAAGTGCAACTCCGGCTGGCACGTCCCATTAGGTGCAACCCCTGGCAGAAACTACCCGTTTTCCTGGTCGAAGCGAGATTACATGTTATCAACATAGCGTTGTTAAGATAACGACGTACTGTTGTTAACTCTCGCTAAACCGAAGGAAAATCATGTATTTAGCGTGGCGCGAAATGCTCTTCGCGCGTAGTCGATTTCTGCTCATGGGCCTCGTGCTCGGACTGATGTCGATTCTGATTGTTATTATTTCTGGCCTGACCTCGGGTTTGGTCAATGATGGTGTCTCTGGTCTGAAGGCCTTTGATGCCGACGTGGTCGCCTTTGAAGAAGGAATCCAGACCGATTCGGCGTTCACCAGGTCCCAGATCAACCTGGCTGACGCGGATGCTCTCGCTGCTGATGGTGCAGTTTCTGAAGCAGCGCCACTTGGTCTGACCATTGCAAATGCCAAAAACCAGGATGGTGTCCCCGTTGACCTCACTCTGATCGGTGTGCTGCCAGATTCATTCTTGGCACCCGAGGGTCTGCCCGAGATGGCGGCACCGGAAAGCCGAAAAGCTGACGAAGCAACCTCGACTCCGCATGAAGTCATCCTCTCCAACAGCTTTGAAGATGACGGCATGAAGGTCGGCGACACCATCACGCTAGAGCGCTTGAACACCGAGTTCACGGTCACCGGTTTCACTGATGAACAGCGCACTTTCGGTCACGTCGGCTTGGCCTACACCCCAATGGACGTATGGCAGGAAGTTCACGCTGGTGCGCGCAACGGTGAAGCCGCACGACCAGAGGCCTATGATGTGGCTTCGGTTGTGGTGGCGAGGACCGTCGATAAGCCAGAAGTGGAAGCTCTGTCTGAGAACTCCGGTTTGGATGTGCGGACGCTGAAGGAGTCGTTCAATTCTTCTCCAGGTTACTCGGCGGAAACGCTGACGCTGACGATGATCCAGTGGTTCCTATACATTATTGCTGCCCTGGTCACGGGTGCTTTCTTCCTAGTGTGGACCATTCAGCGAGCCGGTGATATTGCGGTGATGCGCGCGATGGGTGCGACTCGTGGATTCTTGATGAAGGACTCGCTGGGGCAAGCCATTGTCATCCTGGTTGTGTCCATCTTCCTCGGAGTTGCAGTCGCAACCGCACTGGGCTTCGGCCTCGAACAGTCCCCGATGCCGTATCTGATGGAACTATGGCCAGTGGTCACCGGCGCCATCACACTATTCATCGCCGGTTTGATTGGTGCACTAGTTGCCGTCTTCCGCGTCACCAGAACTGATCCGCTCAACGCGCTGGGAGAGAACCGATGAGCACTATCGATAACAATGCCGCTGCTGCCGGCTCCAACACCACCGCAACCAGCACTCCAGCGCTGAATCTGCGTGATGTCAGCATTTCGTATGGCGATGGCGACAGCGTCGTGCACGCGCTTGATGGCGTGAGCCTGACTGTCAATGCAGGCGAGTTCGTGGCCGTCGTTGGACCATCAGGCTCCGGAAAGTCTACGTTGCTAGCTGTGGCTGGTGCGTTGACCAGCCCGGATAGTGGCGTGGTGGAAGTAGCTGGCCAGGATATTACGAACTTGGACGATGCCAGCTTGGCCAAAATTCGCCGCAATCACATCGGCTTCGTGTTCCAGTCCACCAGCAATCTTCCTTCGTCGCTAAAGACTATCGAGCAGCTCGAACTAGCAGCCCGGATTCAGGGCAAGCGTGGCCGTCGCAGTAATGAAGAACTGCTCGAGGCCGTCGGCATGGCCCACCGCGCCAGCTACCGTCCGGGACAGCTCTCGGGTGGCGAGCGTCAGCGTGTGGGCATTGCTCGCGCTCTGGCGTCAGGCCCAGATTTGCTGCTGGTCGACGAACCAACGGCAGCGTTGGACCGCAATCGTTCGCATGAAATCGTGAAACTCCTGGCACAGGAATGCCACGAATTGGGTGTGGCCGGAGTTATGGTCACACACGATGTTGAGGTGCTGGAGCACTGTGACCGCGTCTATGAAATGACGGATGGTAGGCTCTCGGAACATGCCGAAGATCACTGAGCCGACTGTTTCGCAGCATCGAGCTGTGCAGCATAAAGCTGTGCTCGATGCAGCAGAACGTTTGATAGTTGCTTCTGGTGGAACGGTGCCATCGGTATCCGAGGTTGCCGCGGAGGTGGGGCTGGCTCGCCCCAGCGTCTATGCCTACATCACCTCGAAAGAGGATCTTCTTATTCAGCTGCTGCTCAAGGTCATTCCGCAGTGGTTGGAAGAGTTGGAAGACGCGTTAGCGAAAAACTCCGCCCCCACGCGGCCGTCGGTGATCACCTACGTTGATGTGACACTGGATCTATTCCTCCACGGTTCGCACGGCCCGCTGATGATCGCCGCTGGGAACTTCCCGCAGGCGTTCGCGGATCCGCGGGTGCAAGAAGCACACGACGCAATTGAACCAGCGCGCCAGCGTCTGATCGGTGGTTCGGCCATTGCGTTTTCGCTTATCGACGCCGCCATCGCGCGCGGCAGCGAGCTTATCGGCCAGTCGCCGGAAAGCAAGGACGAAGTCGTGGACAATCTGCACGCTATGGCTAAGGGTGTTTTCGCTCTGTAAGTGCGTGCGCGTTCGTCGCATACGTAGCCACAAGAGGCCAAACACGGGCAGGTTAGAGCAGGCTCAATCAACAGCGGAGGCTCTATCACCGAAAGCAGGCCCCGACCGTAAGGTCGGGGCCTGCTTGCATCTTGTCAACACTGGTCAGCGGCTACGGTGCGGTCACCATTACATAACCGGCTCAATCGGATTGCCTCGCCACGTAGTGCGACGTGGCACGTGATCGCCTCGCATAACTAATGAACCAGGCGCAACGCGGGTGCCAACGCCCAACTTCGCTGCTGGCAACACCACCGAATGTGGTCCAAGGACCGCGCCACGTTCGAGCACGACGGTATCCAGGGTCATCACACGGTCTTGGAACAAGTGAGTCTGAACCACACAACCACGACCCACAGTCGCACCTTCACCGATCTGAACAAGATCAGTTTCCGGCAGCCAGTAGGACTCTAGCCATACGCCACGGCCAATCTTTGCGCCCAACCAACGCATGGCGCGGTTGATTCCGCCCGTCGCCATGGCAGGGTTCAGGTACCACGGAGCAGCAACGGATTCGACGAACGCATCTTGTAGTTCGTTGAGCCATACGAACTTGCTCCACAGTGGATGATCGCCCTTGCGGTGCTTGCCGACGCACAGCCACTTCATCACCACTGTGATGATCAGACCAACAAACCCTGCGATCAGCAGCACCAGTGGCGACAACACCAGCGCCACGATGAGTCCCAAAATGCTGGAGAATCCATCCGGCATCAGCCCGTTGCCACCCTCTGGGATACGGCCAAATTCGACTGCAATGAAGGAAGCAATTACTTGCAATCCCGCCAGCGTCAACACCGCCAGCGCCAGCGAGACCATCGGTGCAAGCAATCGAAGCGTCTCGACGACTCCGCGCATAAACTTCAGCCCGAAAGTTGGGCGGTACGTCTTCGCTGAGGTATCGGTATCGACGTCGGTGACTCGGCGCAACCGCTCTGGCGGGGAACCCCACCAGTTAGAACCATTCTTGGTTTTCTTAGGAGTCGAAGACAGAACTGCCACCAGAGAGTTCTTCGCCAGCTTGCGGCCAGGTGCGGTAATTCCAGAGTTGCCCAGGAATGCGCGCTTGCCGATGCGCGATTCGCCAAGCAGCATCCAACCACTACCCAGTTCGTAGTTGGCGACCATCGTGTCGTCGGCAAGGAAGCTCTCCTCGCGAACATCCATGAGTGATGGAATGGCAATCGCCGTGGAAATTTCGGCATCATGACCGATTTTCGCGCCGAGCAGACGAAGCCAAGCTGGGGTCAACATTGATGCGTAGAGCGGGAACAGATCGACGCGTGCAGCATCCATGAGTCGGATCGTTGCCCATGCCTGCCAGCCAATACGTGAACGTACAGCATGAACACCTGGCTTCAATCCGATCGAGAACAATCGCACAAACAGCAGCGTCAGCAGCGCGTACGTTGCAAATGCCGCCAGTGCTGCCAGCGGAGTCCACGCGAGTGCCCAACCGAGCAGCCCCAGCGCATTGCTTGACGACGTCTCCGTCATTGCAAACGTGCCAAAGCCAATGACTGTCGCCGCAACGGCAAGCGATGCCATAGGCACCAGCGCCAAAATCAACGCAGTCAGTGCGTAGACGAATACCCAGCCCGTGCGACGTGGCGGAACCTGCTCAGGGAAGCGGCGCTTTGGTCGGCCTACCTTCTTGGCAGGTGAACCTGACCAGCGTGCACCGTTCTTGACCTTCTTGTCTCCGGTGACGGTCGATCCCGCTTCGACGTGAGCAAGCTTGCCCACGCGGGTACCGGGCATCAACGTGGAGCGGGCACCAATGCGGGCTTCTTCGCCTACATGGATGCGACCGACGTGGACAGTTTCGCCATCTACCCAGTAACCGGACAGATCGACTTCTGGTTCGACGGAACAGTAGTCATCCAATTGGACGAGCCCCGTGACCGGTGGCAACGAATGCAGATTCACACCCTTGCCAATCTTCGCGCCTAGCATGCGGGCGTACCACAGCACGAAAGGTGCGCCGGAAACCGAGCGAACTCCAGAGCTTTCGGCCAGCCGTTCGGCTGCCCATAGGCGTAGATGGACGGAGCCACCGCGAGGATAGTCGCCGGGCTCGATCTTGCGGGTTAGCACGCGGGTTGTCAGCGCGTTGACCGGCATGACTCCAAGAGGAGTCAAGAACAACACGGCCAGCAGAACTACGAACCACAATGGAATCTGTAGTGCTGCTTCCCAGCCGGCAGCAGACAACACGGCGTTGACGATCGCCAACCACGCAACCCACCGCGCGCCACGCGCCCACTGAAGTGGGACCATCATGGCTACCTGTTTAAACCGGGTGCTGCGCGCTACGGGCCGTGGTGTCGGGGCGTTATCGCTTTCCTTGACTTCACCACCTGCAAGGGTGGCTTCGTCGACAAGCCCGCGGGTGACAAGCTCCTCCGCAAGCCGACCGAGGCGTGGGTGATCGTAGAGATCCTTCACTGCAACCTGTGGTGCAACTTCACGGATCTTTGCGACGACCGTCGCAGCGGCCAAGGACGTACCGCCGAGGGCGAAGAAGTCAGCACTTGCACCAGGGGAGGCGACTGACAACACGTCGGACCAAATCTCCGAGAGCCATGCTTCGGCGGGAGTGAGGTCTTCGTCAGACGGGGAGGAAGGATCGGCAGGAAGCGGCCATGGGAGGGCCGCCTTGTCGACCTTGCCGGAGGTACGAACTGGCAGCTCATCCATGATGTGCAAACGAGGAACCATCGCAGCTGGCATGGCCTCGCGAAGCTGGGTCATGCAGTCGGCATGATCCATGGCAGAGGCATCGCCACCAGCGCCGACGTAACCAACCAAAACGGAGTCGCCACCGCCGGTCTTTTGCACAACGACTGTGGCTTGGGTTGCTCCGGGAAGCGCGGCAAGGTGAGCCTCGACTTCGCCAAGCTCGATACGACGGCCCCCGATTTTCACCTGATCGTCAACACGACCGGTGAACATCAGACCTTCGGGTTCCAAGACCACGTGGTCGCCGGTGCGGTAGGCGCGCTCCCAGCCGACAGAGTCGAGAGGTGCATACTTCTCCGCATCCTTGGCAGGGTCCAAGTATCGGGCCAGACCAACGCCACCAATGACCAGCTCACCTTGCTGGCCGTATTCGACGGGATTGCCCGATTCGTCGATGACGGTGAGATCCCAACCGTCGAGAGGCAAGCCGATACTGACAGGCTTGCCTGGGAACAGCTGTGTTGCCGATGCAACTACTGTCGCCTCGGTGGGGCCGTAGGTGTTCCACATCTCTCGGTCATCGGTAGAGAGCCTATCGACGAGCTCCTGCGGGCAGGCTTCGCCACCCACGATGAGCAAGCGAACGCTGTCGAGTGCTTCCGCAGGCCACAAGCCTGCAAGTGTTGGCACAGTCGAGACAACCGTAATGCCACGGGAAATCAGCCATGGGCCGAGGTCCACACCGGAACGCACCAGAGAACGAGGCGCAGGAACCAGACACGCACCGTTGCGCCAGGCTAGCCACATTTCTTCGCACGACGCATCGAAGGCAACGGATAGACCTGCAAGGACACGGTCCTCAGGTCCGAGGGGGCCTTCAGGGTGGTTGGCGCAGAAGAGTCGCGCCTCAGCATCAACGAATGCTGCTGCCGAACCGTGCGTGACCGCAACGCCCTTCGGCTTGCCTGTGGAACCAGAGGTGAAAATGATCCAGGCGTCGTCGTCAGGTGTCGGGGTAGCGACGTGTGTTTTCTCGTCTGCAGTCTTAGATTCTGCAGCTGCTTTACCGCCGGCGGTGAGATGCAGACCCTGCGCATCGAACCAGCCTGCAATGTCAGCCTCGCCGAATACCATTTCGGCGCGCTCATCAGGATCGTCGGCATCGACCGGAACATATGCAGCGCCAGCAGCGAGAATAGCCAAAATTGCAATGTACAGTTCGCGGTTGCCCGACGGCATGCGAACGCCAACACGATCGCCACGGCCAATGCCTTGCGACGCCAGCCATACAGCCGTTTCGTCGATTTCCTGCAGTAAGTCTGCATAGGTGACGACAGCCTCGCCATCGTCGATAGCTTCCGCATGCGGATGTTCCTCCGCAGTGCGACGAAGAACATCAATCAGAGTGCGCAACGGCGGGCGCTGATCGGCGCGCAAGTACTGAGTGGGAATCGCGCCATGTAATGGCACGGACGAGTCCTTCGCCACTATTTGCCACCCTTCTTTTTCTTCTTCTTTTTCTTCTTTTTGGACTTCTTATCGTCCTGCTTTTCGTCCTGCTTTTCGTCTTGCTCGGAGTCGGCCTGGCTTGCAGGCTGCACCTCGGCATTTTCCGCAGGCGCATCGTCTTTTTCAGCTGCAGTTTCTGGTGCGTCCTCTGGTTCGTCGTCGACCTGTTCCTCTAAGAGATCGGCAACAGCTTCGAGTACGGCGTCGTCCATTGCGGCGACAGCATTTCCTTCTGCACGACGGATATTGCGACGCAGGTTTTGACGCAGCGAATTACCCGTCTCCGTGATCATGATCAACTGACGGCGACGGTCCTTCATGTCGCGAGTGCGCTCGACCAGGTTTGCTTCCTCCAGGGTGTCGATCAAACGCACCATGTCAGAGCGGTCGATTCCCAGAAGGTCACACAACTCTCGTTGCGAGAACGAGTTACCGGAAATTGCTTCGAGCAGCCAATATCCGCGAAGCGACAGTCCACCGAAGGAATCAGTCGTGCGAGCGAGTGCAGCATCCACTTGCTGGCGAACAGCAGTTTCTAACTGGGTCAGTGCCCACGATGCGGAGCGTTGGACCACGCGAGGCATGCGGACAGCGTTATTTGTTGGCATGCCCCCATCGTAGCTAACAAACCTGCAATAGGATAATTGGAAACGCCCAACTATTCATCGTTGTTTCCAGGAATTCTGCAAGAAATATTGGTCACAATGAGGGTTGGGTGGAGCGCATCGGAGGGGAATCGGAGAGGCAGATACGACAAAAGCCGGGGTATACACCCCGGCCATGCAGTGCTCTTCCCCGTTAGTAGGTCAAGAACAGAGCCACACTGTGGAAGAAAAGCTATTCGCCCTTGGTCATTGGAAGAGCATCGAACTCCCAGTCAATCATTCCGCCACGAACAACAATGGAATCAATGCCATTGCGTTCCAGCCAGCTGGCAACCTGAACAGAGCGTCCGGCCGAACGGCAGATCAGATAAATATCCTGATCCAAATCAAGTTCGACGTACCGGGACGGAATCTCTTCCATTGGCATGTGTGTGGCAATGGTTGCATGACCGTCATCCCACTCCATCTGGGATCGAAGGTCGATCAGCTGTGCGTCTTCAGGGACGTCCTTTGGATTCACGTATTCCATGAGCGAAGATTGTACTTCCGTTTACTTAGTTCTTGTGGCGTTCGATAGCCTCAGCCAGAATCTTTTCTGCCTCAGCCTTGTTGCCCCAGCCCGAGCCGGAAACTTCCTTGCCTGGCTCCAGATCCTTGTAATGAACGAAGAAGTGCTCGATCTCGTCGCGCGTGAACTGAGAAATGTCCTCGATGTCCTGGTACTGGTCAAAGCGAACATCATCGAGTACGCACAGCAACTTGTCGTCGCCACCAGCCTCGTCAGTCATCTTGAATACGCCAACTGGGCGAGCCTTGACGATGACACCTGGGAACACTGGCTCTGGCAGAACTACGAGAGCATCCAATGGGTCGCCATCTTCGCCCAGAGTTTCATCGATGAAGCCATAGTCTGCTGGGTATGCCATCGGGGTAAAGAGGTAGCGGTCGAGGTAGACCTTGCCAGTTTCGTGGTCTACTTCGTACTTGTTGCGCTGTCCCTTTGGAATCTCAATGGTGACCTCAATGCTCACGGCTGTGGCTCCTTAAATAGTTCGTATCAAACTGTCAGTAGTGCGAAGGGGTTGGGCAAACCGCTCTACAGTAGCCCCAACGACATGTAGCCCATCGTAGACTGACTTAATCTTAATCGTGGATGGCGCGTTCTTTTTGGAAAGGGATTCCCCTGTGAGTCGTACTGCTGCTTGGATTGCTTCAGCAATTGCGTTTTGCGTAGTTGTTGGTGTGGTCATTGCTTTTGCCTTCGTGTACAACTCGCGCACGTTGACTGTAGAGCCAGCTCCTGTGGTCGCTCCTGCGGCTGCTCCGCTCGCTCCAGTTGGCACTCCGGGGGAGGAGCCTATGCTTCGTGACGACGCTTTGCGGCCGCTCGTCGCCCCCATCATGGATGAAGCTGGGAAGAATAAGGCGCTAGGCACATTGCATGCTGCCGTTTTTAATGGTGCTACCGGTGGCGAGCTGTGGGAGTCGAAGTCGCGAGAGCTTGCGACCCCGGCCTCCTCGATGAAGATTCTGACGGCAGCCGCAGTATTGTTGCACCTTGACCACAACAAAAAGCTGACCACCAAAGTCGTTCGCTACGGCGACTCCGCAGACTTGTATTTGGTAGGTGCCGGCGACCCCACTTTGAGCGAGTCGGGTGCTGGTTTCTATGACGATGCCGCATCACTCACAGATCTTGCAGAGAAAGTTAAGAAGGCACAGGGAAGTACCCCAGCAAAGGTGATCGTCGATACGTCCTTGTTCGGAGAAACCTTCCATGAGAAGTGGGATAAAGCCGGGCTTAGCGACGGTTATGTGTCGCCAATCGAGTCGATTCAGGTCGATGCAGGTCGGAAAGATCCGACGGACAATAATTCGCAGAGGACGGATAAGCCTGCCGAAGTTGCAGGCCAGACATTGGCCAAGCTGATTGGTGCGTCGACTGCGGAGGTTATGAAGGACAAGCCTGCAGGCGAGCCGACAGTGGTTGCCGAAGTGACGTCGGCACCGCTTGAAACGCGAGTGCGACAAATGATGGTGCACTCCGACAATGTGTTGGCAGAGTCGCTGGCGCGAGAGCTGGCTATCGCACGTGGTTTGCCACCAACATTTGCTGGCGGTGCGAAGGCAGTGCGAGACACCCTTGCAGAGCATAACCTCGGTGTCGAAAACAGCGACGGCGGAACGAAGGCTGATCAGCCTGCCGGTCCAGGTGCTGCCGTCATTAGCGATTCCAGTGGTTTGAGCACGGATAACCAGCTCACTCCTCGTCAGCTGGTGGCCGTGTTGAATGCTGCTGCACGGCCATTGCCAACGAATGAAGATGGCGAAGCAATCGATCTCTCGCAGTTACCAGGCGGGCTGGACACAGTGAAACTGCGGCCACTGCTCGATTCCCTTCCGGTAGCTGCGGTGTCTGGAACGCTGGAAGACCGCTACGGCAATGGCAACCCAGGCGCTGGTTTCGCTCGTGCAAAGACGGGCACTCTCGACGGAGTCTCTGCACTGGCGGGATATGTCGTCACCGATGGTGGGGAAGTGCTGACCTTCGTCATGCTTTCGAATGAAGCACAGCTACTGGAGGCGCGAGCTGCTGCAGACGAGATCGTCGGCAAGCTCAAGCAGATCAAGTAGTGCTTCACATATCACTTTCGGAAATCGCCCATGAATAGGGGCGGATCGTGTCATGGTTTAGATATGACCGGCAACCGCGAAGTTTCTACTGAATTGTCCCAGACAGTCTTTACTGCAGACGAATTGAAAAAGTATCCGACCGTACGTGCCATTGCTGCTTCAGTGCACGCAGGAGAAAAATCTCCGGTTGATACTGTGCAGGAATCGCTGGCCGCGATTGCTGATAAAGACGGTGAGATTGGCGCGTTCCGAGAAGTGTGGGCAGACGATGCGCTCGCTACCGCAGAGGCTTTAGCTAACCGCGACAATTTGTCTGAGTTGCCTCTTGCTGGTGTGCCGTTCGCGGTGAAGGAAAACACCCCGCGGTCGAATTCGATCGTGCAGAAATTGGAAGCTGCGGGGGCTATCGCTGTGGGGTCGACGATCAACCCGCAGTTCTGCACGTGGGGAGTGACAGACGAACCAGGACATATTGTGCGGAATCCTGTTCGTCCAGGACGCACTCCAGGAGGCTCGTCGGGTGGTTCCTCGGCTGCCGTAGCTGCCGGTATGGTGCCGTTTGCGCAGGGAAATGATGGTATGGGTTCGCTTCGCATCCCGGCGGCTGCGTGTAATTTGTCCACTCTCAAGACCACTCCAGGAGTTATTGCGGGCAACATTGGTGGGAATAACTGGTTCGGCATGGCAGTTCAAGGTGTGCTGACGCTGGATGTCGATGACCTCATTCTCATCACGAAGACATTGACGGATGACAAGATCGACGCCGTCGGCCACGATGCGCCAGCGACACGTGAAGTGTTCGTCGACACGGCGTCACCAGTGACTGGGATTCCGGTAGACAAGCGCTGGAAATATGCAGCAGAAACAGCTGCGAAGATATTTGCCGATGCGGGCGTGACCGTCCATTCCGGTAAGGATGCAAAGGTTCCGTATCCATTGAATCCAGTGCCGATGTTGGCCCGGTGGACCGCAGGCGTTGCTGATTCGTTGGAAGAAGAACTGAAGCAGGGAATGCCAAAGGAAAAGGTGGAGTGGCGTAACCGAGTTCATGCAGGCCTCGGCAATGTGCTGCGCCGGTCGATTTCAGAAAAGCAGGTCGCTCGGGCGCGAGCCAAAGTTGAAGAATTTTTGCCGGCCGACGGCGTCATTATCACTCCAGCGTTTGCTGCTGAACCACCCAAGGCTGGTTCGTGGCACAAGCGTCCGTGGCTTGCGAACATGGCATCTAACATGCGTTTTAGCCCGTTTGTTTCGACGTGGAATTACCTGGAGATGCCTGCAGGTATCGTCGTCGAGCCGATAACAGGTTTGCCTGTTCAGGTGATTGGCCGTCAGAACCAGGAACATGTGGTGCTGGCCGCGATGAAGCAGATTGCTCAGGGCAGCACCATTCCTCGCCAGCTTCCGTGATCAGTAATCTCTAACAGTGTGAGTACTGATCCTCGGGCTGGGTGGGAGCGGTCGAAGCCGTTTTGGCCTCGTCGTTCGCCGGCTTTTACACAGGTGCGTCATGCTGTGGCGTCTACCGTGCAGCAGGCGTACACGGAGCATGGGGGCATCGTCGTTGGTCTGTCCGGTGGAGCTGATTCGTTAGCCCTAGTGGCTGCCTGTTGTGCTGAGTTGTGGAGCGCTGACGATACAGATACTTCCCAGTACGCCCCTGTGCACGCCGTCATCATCGATCACGGGCTGCAGTCCGGTTCAGCTGGTGTTGCCCACACTGCCGCTGAGCAAGCCCAATTGTGGGGTGCGTCGACGCGCATTGTCCGAGTCGCTGTTGCCGAGGATGGAGCGGGGCCTGAGGCTGCCGCACGCATTGCCCGCCACGAAGCGTTGCACGCAGTGGCCACCAACCTCCGCCGGCCACTTCTGTTGGCGCATACTCTCGACGACCAGGCCGAGACCATGTTGCTGCGCCTTGCACGAGGCGGGGGTCCTGCAGCTCTCAGCGGCATCCGGCCCATCATGAGGTGGGAAAACGGAGTCACCGTCCACCGTCCCCTGCTTGCTTTACGACGTACCCAGACTCTGGCCACCTGTGCGGAACTAGGGGTGGTGCCGTGGCACGACCCGCACAATCACGATGATTCCTACGCTCGAGTACGAGTCCGGCACTCACTATTGCCTGTGTACGAAGAGCTCTTGGGGCCGGGAGTAGCAGAAAATCTCGCGCATACAGCGGACACAGTTCGTGACGACAATGCTGCTCTTGACGACTTTGCGCGCCGGGCTCTGCCCGATGCAACCACCCCTGCCACGGATTCTGAGGGACAGGGAAGTGAGTTGGTGGTGGGCGCCGTCGTAAAGCAGCCACGAGCGGTGCGATTGCGGATGTATCAGCAGTGGATACGCGAGCATCCTGACGTAGGAGAGTTGGGTCAGTCGCAGCTTTGTGACATCGATGCGATGGCAACCAATTATCATGGGCAGGGACCAGTGGCAGTGCCTCAGCGGTCACATTTTTCGTCTTCTTCTGATGCGGTTTCGGTGGGGACTTCGGCAACGGAGCTTCAGCACCGGAAAAACCCCAGGTTGGTCGTGGCGAGAAAAGGTGGCACCCTGGCAGTGTTGTGGATTTAACTGGATAATCCGTTGCTCTAGCTATGCTTCGACCGACTGCTCCGTCGGAAAGGACAACCCTATGCATGACGTAAAGGACTTCAACGTTCCCGATAACCCATATGGGGACGATGTAGAAGCCATCCTCATTGGTGAGGACGAGCTTCATTCGCGTATCGCGGAAATGGCTGCTCGCGTCAACGAACAGTACAAGGACATCGACCAGGATCTGATCCTTATTGGTGTGCTGAAAGGTGCCGTCTTTTTCATGACGGACTTCGCACGTGAGCTGAAGCTGCCAACGCAGATGGAGTTCATGGCGGTGTCCAGCTACGGCAATTCGACGTCGTCGTCCGGTGTCGTTCGTATTTTGAAGGACCTCGACCGTGACATTGAAGGTCGGGACGTTGTCATTCTCGAAGACATCATTGACTCCGGTCTGACCCTATCGTGGCTGTTGAAGAACCTGCGTAACCGCAACCCACGCACCCTCGAAGTTGTGACGTTGCTGCGTAAGCCAGATGCACTGCGGGCGAAGATTGATATTGCAGATATCGGTTTCGATATTCCAAACGAGTTCGTGATTGGTTACGGGCTCGACTACGCCGAGCGCTACCGCGACTTGCCATACGTTGGCACCCTGCATCCTCGCGTGTACCAGAAGTAGCGTTCACACCCCCTAGAAAGCGACAGCGATTAACCCACCAATGGACAAGAATAAGGTGTTCCGGATCGCCGGTATTACCGGTGTCATCCTTCTCATTCTCTTCGCGGTAACCACGCTTACCGACGACTCGCGGACGTACCGCGAAGTCGAAACATCGGTAGCTCTGACGCAGCTTGACAAGGAAAACGTCAAGGAAGCGCAGATCGATGACCGTGAACAGCGCCTGCGTCTCGAACTGAAGAAGGGCATTGAGTACGAGGGGAAGAAGGACGTCACCAAGGTGATGGCCCAGTACCCGGCTCGTGCAGCTGATCAAGTTTTTGACCAAGTCACTGCTGCGAAGGGTGTGGACAAGTACACCACGAAGGTCACGCAGGAATCTTTCCTGATGTCGACTCTTGGGTTCTTGTTACCGATGGTCATTTTCTTCTTCCTCATCATGTGGCTGTTTAGCCGCATGCAAGGTGGCAAGGGTGGCATGTTCGGCTTTGGTGGTTCCAAGGCGAAGCTGCTGAACAAGGAAGCTCCGACGAACACTTTCGACGATGTCGCGGGTGCAGATGAAGCTGTTCAGGAGCTCGACGAGATTCGTGATTTCCTGCAGCACCCAGCCCGCTATGAACAGTTGGGCGCGAAGATTCCGCGTGGCGTACTTTTGTACGGCCCTCCTGGTACCGGTAAGACGCTTCTTGCGCGTGCTGTCGCGGGTGAGGCAGGCGTGCCGTTCTACACCATTTCCGGCTCGGACTTCGTCGAAATGTTTGTTGGTGTTGGTGCGTCGCGTGTTCGTGACCTGTTCAATCAGGCTAAGGAAAACAGCCCCTGCATCATCTTTATTGATGAAATCGATGCGGTTGGTCGCCAGCGTGGTGCCGGCATGGGCGGCGGTCATGATGAACGTGAACAGACGCTGAATCAGCTGCTCGTCGAGATGGATGGCTTCGGTGATCGACAGGGCGTCATCATCATGGCCGCGACAAACCGTCCCGACATTCTGGATCCGGCGCTGTTGCGTCCAGGTCGTTTTGACCGCCAGATTCCAGTAGGCGCACCAGATATGAAGGGTCGCGAGGCCATCTTGAAGGTGCACGCGAAAAATAAGCCACTTGGTCCAGACGCTGACTTGTCGTCGCTGGCGAAGCGCACGGCAGGTATGTCCGGCGCTGATTTGGCAAACGTCTTGAACGAAGCTGCGCTGCTGACTGCCCGCGTGAATGGCGACATCATCACCGCGGACGCACTTGAAGAAGCCGTTGACCGCGTAATCGGCGGTCCTCGTCGTACCTCCAAGGTCATCTCTGAACAGGAGAAGAAGGTCACTGCCTACCACGAGGGTGGACACACACTCGCGGCGTGGGCATTGAAGGATATCGAGCGCGTGTACAAGGTCACCATCTTGGCGCGTGGTCGCACCGGTGGTCACGCAATGACTGTCCCAGAAGACGACAAGGGCATGTACAACTTGCCAGAGCTATTCGCTCGCTTGGTCTTCGCTATGGGCGGCCGTGCTGCTGAAGAATTGGTTTTCGGCTTGCCGACGACCGGCGCTTCGGCCGACATCGAACAAGCAACAAAGATCGCCCGTGCAATGGTGACCGAGTACGGCATGTCTCCAGAGCTGGGGCCAGTGAAGTACGGCGAAGAGCAAGGCGATCCTTTTGCCGGACGTGGCAGCACTGGGGGAATGCTCGACTACTCACCGAAGGTCGCGTCGATTATCGATGAGCAGGTTCGTAGCTTGATTAGCAAGGCTCACGACGAGGCGTACGAAATTCTGCGCGAGAATCGTGATGTCTTAGACAAGCTGGCTGAGAAACTGCTGGAAAAGGAAACTCTCCGTCGCCCAGACTTGGAGGCACTTTTCACTGATGTGCAGACTCGTCCGCGCCTGAATTTCTTTGACCAGGATCCAGCGCATCCTGCTGATGGTCGCGAGCCTGTGAAGACTCCGGTGGAGCTTGCTATCGAGCGTGGCGAAGAGCCACCGCGGCGTGTCAACATTTTCGCGCCAGTTCGTCCAAAGCAGGAGGAAGGCGCAGACAACGGCGACGCGAGTAATTGCAATTCCAATGGTGAAGGCACGCAAACACCAGGCAATGCAGTTCCTGTAGGTAACTCAGCAGGGCAGAACGTAATTGGCGGGTCACAGACCAGTCAGGGGCCTGTCTACGGTGGAACTCCACCCCCTCAGGGTTGGACTGTTCCAGGTTGGCCACCAGCGCAAGGTGGACAGAAGCAGCCACAGCCACAAGGGGCTCCACTGCCTCAGCGGGATCCACAACCGCAGCCTCAGCAGCAACACCCTTATGCGCCGCAGCCAGGCGACACCAGTCAGCCAGAACCGAAGGAAACGCCAAAGCGACGCTTCCGTGGACGTCACGCTCGTCCAGAAGGTTCTAGCCATCCAGGTACTGCAAACTACCCGGCACAGTCGTGGGGTACCCCGCCTGCGCAACAGGCTCCTCAACGTGGGCAGTCTCACGACGAGCAGCCAACGACATTCCAGCCTCGAGGCTTCCGTTTGCCAGATCACGAACAGCCTGAGAACAAGCAAGCGGAGAAGCCATCGGCTAATCCAACTGAAAATCCTGAGCAGGAGAACTAAATGGACAGCAATTTTGATCAAGCTCGCGCTGAAGCCGCAGTGCGCGAGTTGCTCATTGCTGTCGGTGAAGACCCAGACCGCGAAGGCTTGGTTGAAACTCCAGCTCGAGTTGCCCGCGCTTACCAAGAGATCTTCGCGGGCCTGTTTACTGATCCCACAGACGTGCTCGCGAAGACGTTCGCTGAAGATCACCAGGAACTAGTTCTGGTCAAGGACATTCCGATCTACTCGACCTGCGAGCATCACCTCGTGCCGTTCTTCGGCAAGGCACATATCGGGTACATTCCCGGCGATGAAGGGCGAGTCACTGGACTCTCCAAGTTGGCACGCCTAGTTGACCTGTATGCGAAGCGTCCACAGGTACAGGAGCGTTTGACGTCGCAGGTGGCTGATGCGCTCGTCGATAAGCTACAACCACAGTCCGCGATTGTGGTGATCGAATGTGAGCACCTGTGCATGGCGATGCGCGGAATCCGTAAACCAGGTGCCACGACCGTCACCTCGGCTGTGCGCGGTGGCTTCAAGAGCGACGCGCGATCCCGCGCTGAAGCAATGTCACTAATTACCGGAAAGTAGACAGGTCGAGAGTATGGCTGAGCCAGCGAGCAATCATCGATGCAAAGTCATGGGCATCGTCAACGTCACCGAAGATAGTTTCTCCGACGGTGGTCGTTGGGTTAACCCTGATGCCGCGGTGGCGCATGCTCACGATCTCATTGCTGCTGGCGCCGACATTATCGATATCGGTGGCGAATCCACCCGCCCGGGAGCAATCCGCGTACCTGCGGAGCAGGAGCTTGCTCGGGTGGTGCCCGTCGTCAAGGAATTGGCGGCAGCTGGAATTCTCGTCAGCGTCGACACCATGCGCGCGTCAGTGGCAGAGGCATCGATTGAGGCGGGTGCAGCGCTTATCAATGATGTTTCGGGTGGGCTAGCTGACCCAGACATGCTTCGAGTGTGTGCAGCCGGTGATATCCCTGTTTCGCTCATGCATTGGAAGACTGACCGCTTTGGTTCTGCATCAGGTCGAGCTGAAGTCAGCGACGATATCGTCGTGGATGTCCGCGACCACTTGCTCTCGCTTGTCGACGACGCAGTTGACGCAGGTATCGACGAACGAAACATCATCCTCGATGTGGGTTTGGGTTTCGCCAAGAATGCAGATGACAATTGGGCATTGTTAAAAGCCTTGCCTGAGTTCGTGGAACTGGGGTATCCAGTTTTGGTTGGGGCGAGTCGGAAGCGTTTTGTGGCAACGGTCAGAGGTGGGGAGGCAGTTGCCCCACAGGAGGCAGACAATGCGACGGCGGCCATTTCCGCACTGTCAGCAGCAGCGGGGGCGTGGGCGGTACGTGTGCACGATGTAGCGCCGAGCCGGGCAGCGGTCGATGTGGCAGCAGCGTGGACCGCTGGTCGTGCGTTGTCAGGCGCTACCGCCGACGGCGATTATCCAACAGGTGGCGGCAACCAAGCGATGCAGCAGGCACAGCCGGAAGATGGCAACCAAGCAGCACCGGATGGCGAGGAGCCAACGCATGGCTGATCGGATTCGATTGGAAGGCTTGGCAGCTACTGGCTACCACGGCGTTTTCGACCATGAGAAGCGCGACGGCCAGCAATTCATCTGCGATGTCACCATCTGGACTGACTTCACACTCGCTGCCGAAACCGATGATCTCGCGCATACCGTCGACTACGGAGCTGTAGCGCAGACAGCGCACGATATCATTACTGGTGAGCCACGCGATCTAATCGAGACCGTGGCATCCGAGATCGCTGAAGCCTTGCTTGCTGCTGATGATGCCGCTGCATCGGAGCAGAAGCGAACGCCGCTGATTCATGCGGTTGAAGTGACCATTCATAAGCCAAACGCACCGATCCCGTTGACCTTCTCAGACGCTGCCGTAACAGCTCGACGATCACGACGGGGGCGCGCATGATTCGCGCTGTTTTATCCATTGGAGCGAACCTCGGCGATGCGCAAGCCGCGCTCGCCTCAGTAGTCGACGCATTCTCGGATGACATCGTCGCCACCTCGGCTGTCTATGCCACACCACCGTGGGGTGGCGTTGAACAAGGTGACTTCCTCAATGCCGCCATCATCCTTCGCACTGATCGCAGCCCAATGGAGCTTCTCCGCGCCGGTCAAGCTCTCGAAAATGAAGCTGGTCGAGTGCGTGAGGTGCGCTGGGGACCACGCACTCTTGATGTAGACATCGTCCAAGTAGTCGATGATTCCGGTGAAGAATTACTTTCCGACGATCCGACGCTGACCCTCCCACACCCGTGGGCCCATGAACGCGCATTTGTGCTCGTGCCGTGGTTGGACGCTGACGAAAAGGCAACTTTGCGCGGTGTTGCGGTCCGGGATCTCGTCGCAAAGCTAGACCCAGCTGAGGTTGCTGCGGTGCGAAAGTTAAATGCGGGCGGTGATGAACAATGAAACCAACATCGCTGACTTCACTAGGTGTAGTCGCGGCGGTATGCGTGGTGGCTGCGTACCTCGTGATGTACAGATTCTTCGGCTCTCTTGGCCCGCGATCGTGGTGGGATCTGTTGTTCCCATGGTTGCTCACGGGCGTGTGCGCCAGCGCCGCGATCTGGGTGCGTGGCGTTTTGAAGGACGAGTCCAAAGTGGGACAAGACCGAAGCCAAGTCCAACCGATCGTGTTGGCTCGCTGGCTTGTGGTAGGCACAGCATCGGCATGGCTTGGTGCAGTCTTGACCGGATTGTATGCGGGGGCTGCTCTGTGGGCGCTGCCACGAATGGGTGAACTCGTAGCAGCATCTGAGGACGCACCTGTGTGCGTGGTGGGCGCAATTTCGGGGATTTTGCTTGCTGCCGCGGGTATTTGGTTGGAAAAGGAGTGTCAACTTCCACCAGATGACGAAAACACCGCCCCGCCAGGAGGGGAAACACTGCCACCATCGGTAGGGTGGGGGACATGACGCATCCGGATGAGAATCAGAACGCGTATGGAGCGCCGACGGGCGATACTCCTGCGCGCGACGAATGGGCGGCGCAGCCAGAAGATCTCGGCATAACGAGCCAGCCAGGCTCTGCAGATATGCCAGGTGCACAGGCTGACGCAGCTAATGGCGCAATGCCAGACCACGCATCAGCAGGCGAGGTCGCCGTGGGCGAAGGCACCAACGGTGACACTTCTTCTGCTGACAACGACGAAGACACCCCAGACAAGATCGCCATGATCTTGATGCTGGTGTTTATCGGTCTCGCAGTACTGGCAAGCGTGATTATGTTGTTCTCATCCTCGACGGCGTGGATGAAAATTGGCGTCTTGGCAGCGCTCTGGGCTGCAGTCATTGGCGCAGTGTTGGTTACTCGTTACCGTCGTCAGGTGCAGGAACAGCGCACCCGTATGAAGGACATCGAAGAGCGTCACCAGCTGGAGCTCGACCGTGAACTGGCTACCCACCGCGAGCAGGAACTGATCCTGGAGCAGAATTACCTCGATTCGCTGGAGACTCAGAACGACAACACCATTTCGGAGCTGCGCGCCGAGATTGTGGCACTGCGCGAGCAGCTGTCTGAGCTTTTGGGCGACGGCTTTGACGACGAACGAGTGGCCCTCCGTGCCCGCGCGGAGCGACTCCGCGAGTTGGATGGTCCGCAGTCGGCATCGCCGCTCAAGGATCCGTTGGCGCACGATCGCCCAGCACCACGCGCATTGACTCATCGTGCTGAGATGACGGCAAGCGGCGTTGTGGGCACGCACACCAACCATGGTGGTCCGCTGTCGGCCGATGGTATCGATGGTGCCGACGACACCGATTACGATGCTGAGGCTGTCGATACAGGTATTGACGCTGGCTACGATGATGAGCCCGCACAGGAGCCAGTTGAGGTACCTGTTGTTGATAACGGTGCTGCTGGTGACGCAGAGGATGCAACTCGGGTCCTTGGTGTTGTTCCAGACGAGGCTGTTCCTGCTCAGAATGTGCACTCGCACTGGGCAAAGCCAGCGGATGATGCTGCTGCAGACGAGGCTTCCATGAGCGACGATGCTTTTGATAGCTCCGAGGCAGAGAAGTCAGAGGCAGACAGCACCGAGGCCGCTGCAGATGAAACCGACGACATCGCAGAAGACGATGCAACCTCGGAAGATGCTGCAGGTGCTGACGTCGCTGACGATGCATCGGACGCAGCCGATGCAGACACCACCGATGAGGACGCGCCGGAGGTTGCTTCCCGTTCGCGTCACGGCCGTCGTCGTGCGGAAGACCGTCAGGGTGGCCTGACTGTTGCAGAGTTGCTCGCCCAAATGCGTGAAGGAAACGAAAAGTAGAGCAGCTAAAACTACCTACTTTCGCTAAGCGAATGCGTTGATGAAGTCCCCGGTAACGTGCCGGGGACTTTCTTCATGTCTGTAGATAGCTACTTGTCCGAGCGCGACTCTTCCATGAAGATGAAACATTGTGACCACGTCTCCACAAGAATCAACTCCGTCCACGCCTGCGGAGTCCGCGCCAGCCCCCACCGCTACCCAGCGTTCCCCGCGTTTGACCGTCGGAGTTATCTCTGCGGGTGCCGTTGGTACTGCTCTCGGTGAGGCATTTGAACTTGCTGGCCATACCGTGGTGGCGGCTGTTGCCCGATCGGCTGGTTCGCAGGCACGCCTCGCAGCTCGACTACCGAATGCTCGGGCAATGTCAGCCCGTGAAGTCGCGAGAGCATCTGAACTCATCATTATCGCGGTACCAGATCCTGCGATCCCTGAGGTGGTTGCTGACATCGCACCAGTTGTTGGACCCGGTCGAATCGTTCTGCACACGGCGGGTTCGTTGGGTAGGGCAGTCCTGGATCCCATCGCGCTGACAGGAGCACTCACCATTGCGGCTCATCCGGCAATGACATTTGCGGGGCTTTCCGACGACGCCCACCGCCTGAATGGTTGCCCATGGGGAGTGACCGTCGGCGACGAGCTGTCGAAGACTGTTGCTGAGCTTCTTATCGGGGAAATCCATGGCCGGGTCGTCGTCGTGCCGGAAAAGAACCGGACGTTGTATCACGCAGCCATGGCGCACGGGTCGAATCACCTGGGCGCAATTGTGACTGATGCGGTAGAGCTCCTGGCGACCGCTTTGGAGACTGGCGGTGCTGGCGACTACACTAGCGACACTCACAGACAACAAGCCGCAGCTTTGCTAGAGACTTTGCTGAATGCATCCTTGCAGAACACGCTCCGCTGGGGATCTCGAGGCCTAACGGGTCCGGTGGTGCGTGACGACGTAGGGACCGTCGATAAGCATCTGGGAGTAATCAGTGCCGAACTGCCTGGGGCAGTTGCGCCGTATCGCACGATGGCTCGTAGGATTGCCGAGTTGCGTGGGGCGACTGAGGTTCTGAAACGCCTGTCCGACTAGGGTCTATGTGACCCATTCTTTTGGAAAACCTCTCGGAGGAATCGTGAGCGGTTACACTGCCGGCGAAACGACTGTCCACACTAAGATTTCAGACATTGCGCAGGTAACCCGTGCGCTGCGTAAGACTGGGCGCCCGGTTGTGCTTGTCCCAACCATGGGTGCATTGCATGAAGGGCACCTGGAATTGGTGCGTGCCGCCAAGTCGCTGCCACGTGCAGTGGTAGTCGTGTCGATCTTCGTCAACCCGCTGCAGTTTGGCGAGGGCGAAGATTTCGATGCGTACCCTCGTACCCTTGACGCGGACGTCGAGAAGCTGAAGACCGTCGGAGCTGAGCTTGTTTTTGCTCCGAACGCATCGGAAATGTACCCGAATGGTTTCCGCACCACGGTTGTTCCGGGACCACTTGCCAACGAGCTGGAAGGTGCGACTCGCCCAGGTCATTTCGCAGGTGCGCTGACCGTGGTGAACAAGCTGTTCAACATCACCAATTGCACGGATGCTGTGTTCGGCGAAAAGGATTACCAGCAGCTCGCGCTCATGCAGCAGATGGTCACGGACTTGAACATGCCGGTGCAGCTGCATGGTGTACCGGTTATTCGTGAAGCGGACGGTCTGGCAATGAGCTCTCGTAATCGCTACCTCAGCAACGATGAACGCGAATTGGCAGTGACGTTGTCCGCTGCGCTCATCGCCGGCGCACATATGGGCTCACGTGGCCCACGCGCTGTACTTGAGACGGCGAAGCTGGTGTTGGCGGAACGTCCAGAAGTTGATGTCGACTACCTGGAACTTCGCGACGGCTCTCTCGGCAAGCTCAACATGGACACTGCAGGCAAGGATGAGCCAATGGAGGCTCGTCTGCTGGTGGCAGCTCGTGTGGGCACTACTCGCTTGATTGACAACGTCGGTGTGATCCTCGGCATTGACGATGAAGAATCCATGCGCGATCGTGAAGAACGTGAAATTGCTCAAGCTGCACTGCATGCAGCAGGCGTGAACGATGCGCCACTGACGGACGCTGAAATGGCTGAGCTACGTGCTCTGCAAGAACGTGTTCGCGAAGTCCGCGCGAAGCGTGAAGCTGATGAAGCTGCACGTACACAACTCGGTGATGCCGGCTTCGGCACCACCAACAACGACTAACCAGGGAGGTTCGCCAGTGTTTCGCACTATGTTGAAGTCCAAGATCCACCGGGCAACGGTGACGCAGGCTGACCTGCACTATGTCGGTTCCTGCACCATTGATGCAGATTTGATGGAAGCTGCAGATCTGTTGGAGGGCGAAGCCGTCGATATCGTCGATATCAACAACGGCAATCGCCTCACCACTTACTGCATCACAGGGGAGCGTGGCTCCGGAATTATTTCTATCAACGGTGCTGCAGCACGGTTGATTTCCCCAGGTGACCTGGTCATCATCATTGGCTACGGCATGATGGATGAGGAAGAGGCTCGTACCCGCAAGCCACACGTGATCTTCGTCGACGAGAACAACAAGATTCTTGAAGAAGGCGAAGACCCAGCCGAGGTTCCTGAAGGCTCCGGGCTGTGGGATCCGCGCACCACAGACAACGCTTAACGACGAGTTCGTCGTTAAGCTAATTGGCGGAAATAGCGCATCAACTCAGCGATATTAACCTGCTGTTAAGTGAGGGGTTACTGAGTCATCAGTCAGGGGTCACTCATCGGCCATGAGACCGCAAGGTCGGGGTTACTTATGTTCTTTAAAGTTTTTAAGGAATAAAACAGCCCCCGTGCCCGCGCTCTCCTGACTTTTGATGAGTAACGCGGGTACATCCTTACTCTCATAGAGGTGACCCCGTGGCACTTAACGGCAAGAATTTGCTGAAGAACCCTTTTGCAACGTCCCGTAGCTCCCTGACCTGTACCTACAAATGCGGTAACGCATGTAATGACGATGCTCCGAATGAGCATTCGAACCACGCCTACTTTGGCGACGTTGCCAAGCAGGCGCTGGACAACCGCACATTCAGCCGTCGTTCTGCACTGAAGGTAACTGGTGCTGCAACCGTTGCTTTCGGTGGCGCTTCGCTTCTGGCTGCTTGCTCGAAGGACGACACCGCGGGTGCAACTGAATCTTCCACGAAGGCTGCAGGTGGCGAGACCGAGGCGAAGAAGGTCGAGGGTGAGGCACTGGAGGGCATGCGTTTCACCCCGGTCGAGCCAAACACCGATGATGCAGTGGTCATTCCAGATGGCTACGAGCAGAACATCATGATCCGTTGGGGCGACCCAATCCACGAGGGTGGCCCGGAGTTCAACTTCGACAAGCAGACCGCAGAGGACCAGAAGGTCCAGTTCGGTTTCAACAACGACTTCGCTGGTGTCATGGAAGGCGAGGACGGCACGCTCCTGTACGGCTGCTCGCATGAGTACACCACCGAGCCAATGATGTTCCACGACTGGGACGTCGAAAAGACCACCGAAGAGCAGGTCAACATTGGTATCGCTGCTCACGGCCACACGGTGCTAGCTGTTGAGGAAGACGACAAGGGCTTCCTGAAGCCAATCCTGTCGGACAAGCACAACCGTCGCATCACCGGTTTCACCGAGTTCACCATCGACGGCCCGGCTGCTGGCCACGACCTGCTGAAGACCACGGCTGACCCAGAAGGCACCAAGATCGAGGGCACCTTCAACAACTGCTCCGGTGGCGTCACCCCATGGGGCACGTTCTTGTCCGGTGAAGAAAACGTTGACCAGTACTTCGGCGGCGTCGACAAGCTCAAGGACGAGGAAGCGAAGAAGAAGCTTGCTCGCTACTCGCTGAAGAATGAAACCTCGGACCGTGGCTGGGAGAAGTTCCACGATCGTTTCGACGTATCGAAGGAAGTCAACGAGCCAAACCGCTTCTACTGGCTCGTCGAGATCGACCCAGATGATCCAGCATCTGTTCCTGTGAAGCACTCCGCAGTTGGTCGCTACAAGCACGAAGCGGGCCAGATCTACATCACCGACGATGGCACGGTCGTGTGCTACTCCGGCGATGACGAGCGCTTCGAGTACATCTACAAGTTCGTCTCCTCCCGCAAGATGAAGGAGGGCGACAAGAAGCACAACATGGGCATTCTCTCTGAGGGCACCCTGTACGTCGCGAAGTTCGAGGGTAACTCCCCGAAGGACAAGATCGACGGTTCCGGTGAACTGCCAGAAGACGGTGCATTCGACGGCACCATCGAGTGGATTCCTCTGATGACCGCAAAGGCTGACGGTAAGCATGAGTCGCACGTGGACGGCATGGACGCAGCTGAGGTGTGTGTCTACACCCGCCTGGCAGCGGACAAGGTCGAAGCAACCCGCATGGACCGCCCAGAGGATGTCGAGGCATCGCCAAAGACCGGCAAGGTCTACGCTGCGCTGACCAACAACAAGTACCGTGGCAAGGCTGGCGCCGGCGACGGCAAGGTCCAGGACAACAAGGTTGACAAGGAAACTGACGGAGCAGGTCGCCCATACGAGGGCCCAACCGAGGTTGCGCCAGTGACCGAGAACAAGAACGGTCTTGTTCTGGAAATGGAAGACGACCACGCTGGTACCAAGGGCAAGTGGAACCTGCTGCTCGTGTGTGGCGATCCGAAGGAGGCGTACTCCTACTTTGGCGGCTTCGACAAGGAGAGCGTCTCGCCAATCTCGTGCCCAGACAACCTGGCGTTCGACGAGTACGGCAACCTGTGGATCTCCACGGACGGCAATGCGCTGGATTCCAATGACGGCCTGTACGCAGTTGCTGTTGAGGGCGAGCGTCGCGGTGAAGTGAAGTGCTTCCTCACCGTTCCAGCTGGCGCTGAAACCTGTGGTCCAATCGTCGAAGGCAAGCGCGTGATGGTCAATGTCCAGCACCCAGGTGAGTCGGACGAAGCGACCACGAAGGATCCTTCCTCGAACTGGCCAGATGGCGGCGACGCTCAGCCTCGCCCATCTGTGGTGCAGGTTGTCCGCAGCGGTGGCGAGAAGATCGGCGTTTAGCTCACTCCTGATACGACACGCTGGCACATAGTGTCACGCACGTGATGTGAACTCGTTGGCCCCTGCAAAAGGTGGCCAACGAGTTTTCTTTTTCAACTAGTTAATTTTCATTTTTCATGGAAGAGTTTTCCGTATGGCTTTCGTTGTCGTAATTGGTGTCTTGGTCGTTATCGCCGGCATTATGCTTGTCGTTCTTCCGCGGTTGCAGGAGAAGAAGGAGCGTGACGCTGCAGGTAACGCGCATCATTTCGTTGATCCACTGATGACAGATGAGTACCGCATCTACGGTCCTACGTCGCTAGGTGCAGGTGCAATTATTGGTCGCGCGGGTACCGATCACGTGGTTCGCGGCACGCTTGCTTACACCGAAGGCCCTTTCCGTTGGTGGGAGCACCTTCTCGACGGTGGCCGTGACGGCGCCTGGTTCGGAGTTGAAGAGGATGAAGGTGCGGTGGAATTGACGTGGTGGTGTCGACTGCCAGGTGCATTTGATCCAGTGAATCCGATCGTTATTGATGGCGTGGAGTACTACGAGGACGATCGTGGTCGTGCGAAGTACACCGCTACGGGAACAACTGGCCTGCCTCCCGAGGGAACGATGGAGTACATCGACTACGAATCTCGCGATGGTCGCCTACTCGGTTTGGAGCGGTGGACTAACGGCTCCGGACAGTGGGAGGCTTCACTCGGTGAACGCGTCCTTCCGGGTGAGTTGAATATCTTCCCTGCACCTAAGAACAACGGCACCCCTCCTGCCGGTGGTCCGCAGTAAGTCGATGTCTGAACGTAAAGAGGCAACGGTGCTTCTCGACGTCGCATTTGCCGACGTATCAGCTGCTCAGCTAAGCCTCGCCATGAATGGCGAGGTGCCAGAAATGCTGGAATCGATAACAGTGGAATCAGCGTCCACGGGCGCTGGCCAGGCTTTGACCTTGGGCATTTTGGGATCGTCACACGTCGCCTTCATCGGCGAACGAGACCGCCCGGAATTTGTCGAAGAGCTATCGTGCACTGCCGTCGATGGAGTCCCCCTGGCCGAGGCACGCGTTCCTGGAAACAACATTTCGGTGCGACAGTTAAGCTCCGATGGGTTTGGTGCCGTCGTAAAGCAGGTGCGCGAACTTGAGGGCAGCAACGGAAGTTTGATCGCTGAGTTTCCGGGTGCTGCTGACGCGCTGACAGCGGTGCACGGCTGGACCGAGGAGAGTGGATTCTGCTGGCGAACCTGGCACTTGTACCCGGATGGTTCAGGTGGTGGGGAAGTAGTGGAGACTGAAACCGAGTGGATTGCACCCGTCCGGCAGCGCAATTGTGTGCAGAACCATGACCGCGATGAGGAAAAGCGATGAGAAACAGTGATAGATGGGGCTTCGGCCTGATGTTCGTGGGCGTTCTGATTATCATCGTGGGATTTTTGGGCAGGACGTCGTCGGTGGACCAGATTGATAAGCAGTACCAACAGACATCGTCGAGCTCGACGTATGCAGAGCGTACCTGGACATGCGGTGACCAAGATCCAATTGAAGTTGGTCGCAAGCTGCGGGATCAGCTGAACCCGAATGCCTATGCGGAGGACAGCGGTAATGCGTACTTGCGTAAGGGCGACTCGATGTACGTCGTGACAAGTCCGCCATGTCGAATTGAATTGGAGAAGAAATCCGGTCGCTACTCCAGCGGTGGCTTCGTTTATCTCGGACCGGGCTTCTCGCCGTCGTCACCATCGGGTGGCTCAGGCGGCAGCGCAGGGTCGTCGGGAGGTACAAAGTGACCGCGCACCGATGCCCGACCGAAATGTGCTGTGTACGCACCGTGCAGACGATTCATTCTCTAGATTCTCAGTCAGCCAACAACGAACAGACACTTTGGAGCTAAGCGTAATGGACGTAATTTACAACGGAATTATCTCGTCAATCGCCTATTTCGTCGCTGGCGTTGTCGTGCTTTTCATCGGCTTTGTTGTGTTAGATCTTCTGACTCCGGGCAAACTACGCGACCTCGTGTTTATTGAGAACCGTGGTGGTGCAGCCATTCTTGCTGCTGCCCAACAGATTGCTTTGGCCGCGATTATCGTGTCAGTGATTCTTTCCTCGGACGATAATCTACGTCTCGGTATCGTCGAGACGCTGTTGTATGGCCTCCTCGGCGTCGTATTCCAGGCGCTCGCTCTGGTCGGTTTAGAGGTGTCCATTCCTGGACGGTTCCGTGACGTGGTCATGGACGCCAAGGTGAAGCCTCGCGCAGTACTCGCTGGTGTCACGTTTGTGGTTATTGGTCTGATTAACGCCGTCGCACTGTCGTGATCGCACGCTTTACCGTCAATAGCACCTGGTGGCGAGCACTTCTGCTGGCCTCAGTTGCTGCGTGTGCAGCCTGCGGTTTGGTGTATGAACTGGCACTTCTGGCGCTGTCTGCTTCTCTTGGGCGTGGCGACGTCGTCGCAACTTCGCTGATCGTCGCCGGTTACGTGGCAGCTCTCGGCCTTGGCGCTATTGCTGCAAAGCCACTGGTTGCCCGCGCTGCCACGTCGTTTCTCGGAATCGAAACTGCTCTCGGCCTCATTGGTGGTTTCTCCGCGACAGCTTTGTACTTGGCTTTCGCTGTCACTGGAGACTCGTTGGCTGCGCTCGTCGTCGCAACCTTGTTGATTGGCGGTCTCGTCGGTGCCGAAGTGCCCTTGTTGCTGACCTTGTTGCAACACGGCAAAAGAGCCACGGCGGAGGACTCAGGCAAAGTCATCGCTAACCTGAATGCCGCTGACTACCTGGGCGCACTCGTTGGCGGATTAGCATGGCCGTTCATTCTGCTGCCCAACTTCGGCATGCTGAAGGCAACGGCAGCCGCGGGGCTCATCAACATCACAGCGGCGACGATCATTGCACTTCTAGTGTTGCGCACGTTACTGAGCAAGCGTGCGCTCATCATCGCTCTGACCGGACTTGTGGCCTCTGCTCTCGCACTGATCGCGCTTCTCATCGGTGCACGAGGAATCGAAACCACAGCCCGACAAGCGTTGTATGCACATCCCATTATCCATGCAGAGCATTCTGAGTATCAGGACATCGTCGTCACGCAGCTTGGCAAAGATCGCCGCCTCTTCCTCGATGGTGGCCTGCAGTATTCCACGCGCGACGAATATCGCTACACCGAGTCGCTCGTCTATCCCGCGGTCACCGAACACACTCGTACCGCACTGATCCTGGGCGGCGGTGATGGGCTGGCCGCGCGTGAGCTGTTGCGGATGCCGAATATTGAAAAGATCGTGCAAATCGAACTCGATCCCGTCGTCATTGAACTTGCTCGAACCGCACTTCACGACGACAACGCCGGCAGTTTGGATAACCCCCGCGTCGATGTGATCACGACAGATGCTTTCGCCTGGTTGCGTGATGCCACGGACGCAGATATTCCGCAGGGTGGGTTCGATGCCATTTATGCGGATCTTCCAGACCCAGATACTGCAGTTCTGGGACGTTTATATTCGGAGGAATTCTACGGGCTGATTCGTCGGGTGGCAGCGCCAGAAGCGCGACTCGTGGTGCAGTCGGGATCGCCGTTTTCCACGCCAGATGCATATTGGCGGACCATCAACACCATGGAATCAGCGGGATGGCAGACAACGCCTTATCACGTCCATGTGCCCACGTTCGGGGACTGGGGCTTTGGGGTGGGAGCCGTCGAAAAGCAACCGACGGTGGAGCTATTTGAGGGCGCACCGGAATTGAAGTATTTCAACGCTGAAACAGCGGAGGCTGCGACTGCGTTTGGTGGTGATGTTGCGCGCCGAGAAATGGAGCCATCGACGCTGGAACATCCCGTAATCGTGGACGATATTCGGCGAGGGTGGCGGCAAGCGGGAGAGTAGTTCAGGACAAGTCCGCGCTATCGGCTAACCTAATGTGCGTGACTGACGCGAAGAATCCAACGAACTCGAATTCCGATGACTTGCCAGAGCAGCTGCGCATCCGCCGAGAGAAGCGCGAGCGCCTGTTGGCGGAAGGTACGCAGGCGTACCCAGTAGAGGTCCCTCGCACGCATTCTTTGAAGGATGTTCGTGAAGAGTGGGGTCACCTCGAAGCTGGCGAGGAAACCCAGGATGTCGTCACAATTGTTGGCCGCGTCATGTTTGTTCGTAACACCGGCAAGCTGTGCTTCGCTGCTCTGCAGGAAGGTGACGGCACGCAGCTGCAGGCTATGTTGTCGCTGGCTGAGGTCGGCGAAGAGCGCCTGGCTGCATGGAAGTCCGACGTGGACTTGGGCGACTTTGTCATCATCACTGGTCGCGTCATTTGCTCCCGCCGAGGTGAGCTGTCGGTCATGGCTACCGAGTGGACTATGGCAGCCAAGGCACTGCGCCCATTGCCGGTTGCATTCGCTGATCTCAGCGAAGATATGCGTGTTCGTCACCGCTACACCGATCTGATTCTTCGCGAAGAAGCTCGTAACAATGCTGTCACCCGCATCAAGGTGATTCGCGAGCTGCGCCATGCACTCGAACGTCGTGGCTTCCTTGAGGTCGAGACCCCAATGCTGCAGACGCTTCATGGTGGTGCCGCAGCCCGCCCATTCGTGACGCATTCGAACGCGCTCGACTTGGATTTGTACCTGCGTATCGCGCCTGAGCTCTACCTGAAGCGTTGCGTTGTCGGTGGCATGGAGCGAGTCTTCGAAATTAACCGCAACTTCCGTAACGAGGGCATCGACTCGTCGCATAGCCCAGAATTCGCCATGCTCGAGTACTACCAGGCATATGGCACCTACGATGACTCCGCGCGTACGGTTCGCGAGGTCATCCAGGAGATCTGTGTTGCTGTATTCGGCGACACAAAGATCACACTTGCCGACGGGTCGGAGTACGACTTCGGCGGTGAGTGGAAGCAGATCGAGATGTACCCGTCTCTGAACGAAGCTCTGCAGCGTAAGTTCCCCGGTCAGCCTGAGGTCACAATCGATTCCACGGTGGACGAGCTGAAGGCTCTTGCCGATGTTATTGGTCTGGATGTGCCAGCAAAGGGTGGCTGGGGCCACGGTAAGCTGGTTGAGGAGATCTGGGAAGTTCTGTGCGAGGACCAGCTAGATGGCCCAATCTTCGTGCGTGACTTCCCAGTCGAAACCTCGCCACTAACCCGTCAGCATCGCTCCAAGCCAGGTGTCACCGAGAAGTGGGACCTCTACGTGCGTGGCTTCGAGCTGGCTACCGGCTACTCCGAGCTGGTTGACCCTGTCATTCAGCGTGAGCGTTTCGTTGACCAGGCTCGCCTGGCAGCTGGTGGCGATGACGAGGCCATGGTTTTGGACGAGGACTTCTTGCGCGCAATGGAGCAGGGTATGCCACCAACGACTGGTGTCGGCATGGGCATTGACCGTCTATTGATGGCATTGACAGGTCTCGGTATCCGAGAAACCGTGCTGTTCCCAATCGTGAAACCAGAGGCCTAATTCCAGGTCGTCGAGGGTTAGCCCTCGGTTCATCAGTTGTCTGAATAGAGTTAACACTTCGTGCTGGTGAGGGTCCTACCCTGAGTGCTTATGACGGCAACAGATGACACTTCTCACCAGAACCAACTACAAGTTTTCGGTCAGCGACGGGTAGGACGCCGAACGGCACTCCTTGGCGGGCTGGGGCTCCTAGGCTATGTGGGGCTTGGTGGGATGTCGTCGATGAGGGCTCATGCAGCGCCGTCGAGCATTCCCTCTGACCCGTCGGTTGGCCAGCAAGTCCCTTTTCCTTTTACTGGCTTGAAGCATGGTCTTGTGGTTACTGACCTCGAAGTGGTGACGGTGACTGCAACGTCCGTCGTTTTGTGCTGGGCTACCTACGATGGGCCGCATCCAGCGTGGGGCACAGTAGCTCCGCTCGCACCTGCGGATACCGAAGTGGCTTTTGGTCCCGTGGGACTTCCCGCCTCTGATTTGCCAGTGGTGCATAAGGATAACGAGCCACGGAATTTCCACATCGTCACAGTTGACGGCCTGGAGCCAGAGACGACATATCGGTTCGAATGCCGTTCGGGTGGTGTGGTCGCTCGACCAGGTTTAATAACTACGAATGCGCCACAATCGCCCGAACAGACTGGAACGGTAACGACTCTGCCAGCTCCAGTAGGGCAGCATTTGGGCACAGTTGTTCTGTTGAATGACACGCACATCGGCGAAGGCCGACACGGCATCATTGTGAACAATTTCCCCCCGCCCATTGAGCAAGAAGCTGGTCGAGCGCCGTATCCCGAGTTGATGCTGGCCAGTGCTCTTCAAGAGATTAAGTCACGGGGATTAGGGCCTGTGTTCGTCAACGGAGATGCGACGTCTGAAGCTCGACCTCACGAAGTTCGGAAGTTCATCGAAATTATGAACTCGGTGGGAGAGTGGGGGCACGACTGGTTTGTCACTCGTGGTAACCATGACAGGCCGCATACTCCTGAAGCTGATCCACAGGCTGGGTATGAGGAATTCCCAGTGCTGGAGGGAACAGAAAACCACAGGGATCCTTTTGGCAGTCTTCTTGTGAAGCGGCAGGAACATTGGGTAACTCAGGTAGGAGAGATTCGTGTTATCGGCATTGATTCCACGAAACTGGACGAATCAGGCGGTGAAATCAGTGCAGAGCAGTTGGATGCAGTTGAAGCTGAGCTAATGGCAGATCCGCTTCGCCCAACCTTCATCATGGCTCATCATCCAGTTTCGGAAGAAGCTGCATTTAGTAATGTTGCGGGTCCGTCATTCACTCTGAACTTGCACGATTCCGCTCGTCTTCAGCGTGCTATTGCGCAAGCACCTGGCGTATTTCTGGTAGCAGCTGGGCATACACACCGTGCGAAAAGAACTTCCGGGCGGGTGGCGTCAGATGTCACCTTCGTGGAAACGCCCGCAGCCAAGGCTTATCCAGGTGGATACACATTGGTTCACGTGTATAGCGGTGGATACCAGGTGAATTTCCACCGAATCATGAATGAGCAAGCATTGGAATGGGCATCCAGGGCGAGATGGGCAGTATGGGGCCTTGAACCGGAGCCATTGTTGGGGACGGTACAAGATAGGAACTTCTCAGTTCAGCGACGCATTTCTTAGGCCGAGGAAACGACACAGCCGGCTCGACACAAGAACATTAAACGCTTTTCGCAAAACTAGTGATGACAATCACTCGATTGATATATTGTTATCCGTGTAACAGTTTCGACTCGAAAGGCCGTGTCGCATGAGCGAGAAGAAGAATCGCCGTGACCCCTCGAATCGTGAGGATTCGACCGTAGGACGTAACCGTCCGAGCCGTGATGCCGTTGGTGCTGCGATGAGGTTTATTACCTCCATTACCGGCTCTCAATTTGCACAGAAGTATGACCTGCAGCCGAAAATTGATCGGGTTGTCTACCAGTCCACAAAGTCTGGGTTTAAGACGCTCGGCGCTGCGAATCGTCAGTTCAAGAAGGCGACCGGAGCTGGTGCACCACAGCGTCCAGCAAAGGATGCCCAAGCTGCTGCAGCTGCTGACGATCAGGTCGCCGACAGCGCCACAGAAAAGGACTCGGCGTCGACTAAGCCAAAGAAGCTTTTCGATCTCACTCCGACTGATGATCAGCAAATGATCGTCGAGACGGTCAAGGAGTTCGCGGAGTCGCGCCTTCGTGCCGCCGCTGCTCAAGCAGACAAAGATGCGCTTCCTCCGGAAGGGCTTGTCGACGAAGCCTCGCAGCTGGGCGTCACTATGATCAATGTGCCCGAAGCATTTGAAGGTATTGCCACCGGCGAGGACACGACGACGAACGCGTTGGTCGCAGAGGCATTGGCATACGGTGACATGGGGCTGGCAGTCGCAGCGCTTGCACCTGCTGGTGTTGCAGCGACTCTGACTGCGCATGGTTCTGCCGCGCAGCAGGAAACGTACCTACCGGCCTTTGCCGGTGAGGACGTTCCAGCTGCTGCCGTATGTATTGCGGAGCCACGACCACTGTTTGACGCGCTCAAGCCAGAGACAAACGCACGTCGCGATGGCGATGAGCTAGTTCTGAACGGTGTGAAGTCATTGGTGCCGAATGCAGGTGCTGCCGAGCTATTCATCATTGGCGTAGCGCTTGATGGCAAGCCAGCTTTGGTCATCGTGGAGTCTGACACTGAAGGCTTGCACATCGAAGCCGACCCGTCCATGGGTCTTCGTGGCGCAGCTATGGGGCGCATCATCTTGAAGGATGTCCGCGTTCCAGTAGACAACATCGTCGGCGGTCCAAATATGGCGACTCACCAGCTTGAACTTGAGTACTGCGATGTCGTCCGTCGATCCCGGCTGGGGTGGGCAGCTCTTGCCGCCGGTACCGCTCAGGCAGTGCTTGACTACGTCGTTCCTTACGTGAATGAACGAGAAGCATTCGGTGAACCAATTTCGCACCGTCAGGCAGTGGCATTCATGGTCGCCGACATCAAGATTGAACTCGATGGTCTGCGCATGATTCTGCTTCGTGGTGTGTCCCGTGCAGACCAGGGACACAACTTCGCTCGCGAAGCTGGCCTGGCAAAGAACTACGCAGCCGAAAAGGGCATGAAGATCGGCTCTGATGGAGTGCAGCTGCTGGGCGGACATGGCTTCGTGAAGGAGCACCCTGTCGAGCGTTGGTACCGAGATCTCCGGGCAATTGGCGTCGCTGAGGGCGTCGTCGTCCTGTAAACCGCAACACGCTTCTACAACGAGAAGAGCATGAACAATGATTAACCTCGAATTGCCGAAGTTTCTGAAGGCGGGCGCGAATCAATCGCATCAGGCGGCCCGAGAAATTTTCCGACCAATCTCCCGTAAGTACGACCTTGCGGAGCATGAGTACCCACGCGAACTCGACACGTTGGTGTCCATGATGGATGGCATGGCTGACGGTGGGCGTTCGTTCTCGGGCGCATCCGGTGGCCGTGGAGATGACAAAAAGAAGAAAAAGAGCGAAGGCGTGAAGAACGGTGGCAACATGGCCTCGTTGCTAAACGTCATCGAGATCTGCTGGGGCGATGTCGGCTTGACGTTGTCACTGCCGTTCCAGGGACTTGGAAACTCCGCTCTTGCTGCCGTTGCAACTGACGAACAGTTGGAGGCTTTCGGTAAAACGTGGGCTGCGATGGCCATTACCGAGCCGTCGTTTGGTTCAGATTCCTCGGCTGTATCAACAACGGCGAAGCTGGATGGTGACGAGTACGTCATCAATGGCGAAAAGATCTTCGTTACTTCGGGCGAGCGCGCGGACTCCGTGGTGGTCTGGGCAACGCTGGACAAGAGTAAGGGGCGCGCGGCAATTAAGTCGTTCCTGGTTAAGAAGGGAACCCCTGGCTTTACTGTTGAACGACTGGAAGAGAAGCTTGGTATTCGTTCATCCGATACCGCAGTGCTGCGGTTGGACAATGTCCGAGTGCCTAAGGAAAATCTTCTGGGCTCGCCAGAAATTGACGTGAAGAAGTCCTTCGCAGGCGCGATGGCAACCTTTGACAACACCCGTCCATTGGTCGCCGGAATGGCAATTGGTTGTGCTCGTGCTGCTCTCGAAGAACTCCGCCGCATTCTTGAAGAAGCCGGCGTTGACATCGATTACGACCGCCCTGCCATGTCACAGTCAGCAGCCGCAGCCGAGTACATCAAGCTGGAATCTGATTGGGAGGCCGCGTATTTGCTTGCACTTCGTGCAGCCTGGATGGCTGACAACAAGCAGCCGAACACCTTGGAAGCATCTGCTGCTAAGGCAAAGGCAGGTCGAATGGGTACTGAAGTCACTCTTCGGGCTGTAGAGCTTGCCGGTACTTACGGTTACTCCGAGCGAAACCTGATCGAAAAGTGGGCTCGTGACTCAAAGATCCTCGACATTTTCGAGGGAACGCAGCAGATCCAGCAGCTCGTGGTTGCGCGCCGTACCCTCGGCCTGAGCTCTAAGGAACTCAAGTAGCCTACTTGGGGGTTAACTGTGTGTGAATAGACACTTCACTGCGAAACCCAAGGTCAGAGAGATAAGCGACGGGAATTAGCAGGATATTTTGATGTCGTTGCCAAATCGTTAAGGATTTTTTCAGCCATTGGCCATGTGTAGCGATTACTCTCCCAGTCCATGAGCATTTCCCGTCGCGCCTACCTCTCTGTTGCAACGCTGGCTGCCGGTTCTATTAACTTGGCAAAGACAACAGGTGCGAACGGAATTGTCCGGTTTACGTCATCATTTGGGCTTACCCCAAGCGATGTTGAAGGCATGGTTGTTCGAGCCACTGACCTTGAAGTGGCAACGATTACCTCAACCTCGGTGACTTTTACTTGGGCAACCTACGCACCTGGTGTGTCCACTCCGTATGGCTTCGCAAAGCCAACGGTTCCAGCTGGCGAGCTGGTCAAGATTGGCCCCGTCGATAGCTATGAAATGCATGTCATGCATGACAGGGTGTCGGATTCCGGTTACCACCACGTCACCATTAATGGGCTAGAACCAGGACGTACCTACCGGTTTGAATGCTGGTCGGATGGGGTGCGTGCAGTGCCGTCGCTTGCTGTGACCAAGACTCGGACCGCACCCGAAATGACGGGCACGTTTACTACGCTGCCAGCTCTTGAAGGCGCGTATGTCGGCACCATTGCGGTCACTAATGACACGCACATCGGCAAGCCGTATCACGATGGCATTCGTATTGAAGGTGTCGGGCTAACCTCCGGACCAGACGAGGATCCATTCGCTGCCATGCAGCTGGAAGGTCTGCTCCGCACTGTGAAGGCGGACGGCATTGACACGGTCGTCGTCAATGGCGACTGCACGGATCACAATGAGCCCGAAGAGTACGACGAGTTCAAGCGAATCATGAACACGTTCGGCGAGCAGGACAAGAATTGGTTTGTCACGCGCGGCAACCATGACAACCACTTGCCAGGCACCCCGCATACAAACGGCAGCATTGGTCGTGCCATTCGCAGCGGCAAGGTTGAGGTGCCGGACTACTTCAGCGAGCATTTCACGCCTACTCAGCAGCATTGGTCCACGCAGATCGGTGAACTCCGACTGATGGGCTTGGACACTGCAACCTTCGGCATTGGTGGCGGTTATATTTCGCCGGATCAGATGGATGCTGTTCGTACGGAACTTTTCGACGATCCTGATCGGCCAACTCTGCTTTTCGGTCACCATCCGGTGACCTATGACGCGATGCGTTCGCACTTGGGTGGCGAAGCATTTATGTTGCCTCGCGCACAGTCTCAGCAGCTGCAGGCGACGCTGTCGAAGGCATCGGGCGTGAAGGCAATGTTTGCTGGTCACACGCACCGCAGTCGTCGTGGTAAGGCTGATGTCGGCACGGTTGACTACTGCGAACGTGGCGCGGCGCTTGGTTACCCGGGCGGTTACACGCAGGTTCGTGTGCACACCGATGGGTATCAGGTCACCTACCACCGCACTCGTACTGAGCAGTCCCTGACCTGGTCTACTCGTACTCGCTGGTCAATGTTGGGCTTTGAACCTGAGCTGATGTTGGGCCGTGCGTCCGACCGAAACTACATCGTTCAGTCGGATCTCAGCGGCCTACGTTAGTTGTCCTTCTCCCACGGCTTCGGAAGAAGTCGTGGGACTACCTTTCCTACAGCGTTGCGCGGAAGCTCATCAATAAAGATGGTTTCGCGTGGTACCGCGAAGCGCGTGAGCTGCGACTTGACGTGGTTGCGCAGGGTCTCATGCGTTAGCGCTGCACCTTCTGGCGAGTCTTCCCTGACGACCCACGCCACCAGAGCCTGACCGAACTTCTCGTCAGGGACACCTGCGACTGTGCATTCCCGGATGCCTTCGAGACTGGACAGTGCATCTTCGGTCTCTCGAGGGAAGACATTCTCTCCACCAGAGACGATCATGTCGTCTTCGCGTCCGGAGATGTACAACAGGCCGTCGTCCAGATGGCCCAAGTCTCCTGTACAGACCATGCCGTCAATAATCTCGCGGTCTGCACCGGGGCGGGTGTATCCCTCGTACAACATGTTGTTACCGACGAAAATGCGCCCCGTTTCGCCGTCTGGCAATTCGTTGCCGTCGTCGTCAAAGATCTTGACCCGGGTGCCAAGTGGTGCGCGACCTGCGGTGGTTGGGTTGTCGTGGAGCTCATCGGGAGTTGCGATGGTCGCCCAACTGACCTCGGTGGAACCGTACTGGTTGTAGAGGACGGGACCGAAGCGATCGAGGGACTTCTTTACGACGGCCTCAGGAATGGCTGATCCGCATGAAGCGAGGACCTGCAGTGATGAGGTGGTGTTGTCGTAAGAGTCCGGCATGACTTCGAGCATCCGCTGCAGCATCGTTGGTACGAGGAAGATCGTGTGCGGATTGTGTGCATCAATAATGCGGAGGCTATCGACGGGGTCGAAGTGGCGCCGCATAATCATCGTGGAACGAAGCGCCAAGCACAGCTGAGCAGTTGCGAAACCCCAGGTATGGAACAAAGGTGCTGCCAGGTACGCGGGGCGACGTTGGCGCAGCGGAATGCGACTCATGATTGACGAAGCCGGCATCCAGGAACGTGGTTCGGGACGTTTCGCTCCCTTCGGTGTGCCCGTTGTGCCCGAAGTCAAAATGATGACTCGGCCACGTCGTGGTCGTTGCGGGAGGTCCGCGCCCGGCCAGTTTTCAGGCGGAGCAGTGCGCAGCATTTCGCGCATCGAGGTCCACCCCTCGCGAACACAGGAGGTATCTTCGTAGTCTTCCAGCCAGCTGACGGCGACGGGGCAGTCGTCGAAGTCGTCGGGGAGCATATGCGTGAACTCTTCGTCGATGAAGAGGAAGTCGATTTTCTGCTCCCGAATGACTGCAAGCGTCTGCTGTGCCGATGCGCCGGTGTTCAACAGGACGAGGTCAGTACCAAGACGACCGTGTGCACATAGCGCCATGATGAATCCACGGTGATTGCGTGACAGTACGCCGATTCGGTCGCGCTGCTTGATATCGCCGTGACGAAGTGCGCGGGCAAGTGCGGTGGAATTGTTGTGTAGGTCTTCGTAGGTTACGGAGCCGCCATCGTCGATGATCGCAGTGTGGTGTGGGTCGCGGCTGGCTGCGATGCCGAGCAGTCCTGCGGGCAAGAAGTCCCATTTGAAGATCGACTGCGCGGCCTTGCCTGCTGCTGCCGGGCTCATGCTGCCTAGCACTCCAGCTTGCGTTACTGGAGCGAGGCCACGGATGAGATCTGTCGTGGCTCGCGATGTCGTGCGAGTGCGGTGAAGGAAACGTGGCAAGAGTTTCCCAGAGCTAGTCGATGGCTGTGGGCTGTGTGGCGTTGAATCGGTCACGGTGTCAGTCCTCGGTCGAACGGGATCGCTTTAACGGACACCATATCTGTGATCTGGGTCACGTGTGTTTAGTTCTGGTAAAAAAGGTTTATTTAATGTGGAATGCCAGGGTTATGAGTTGGCTTTTCGGCGCAATTATCCCGTTGATCTCGCCTAATGGGCGGATTAGTACTGCCACCACTTCGTCACTGCGAATGAGTGGAAGTGGGCACCATCCTTGGTGATACGAAGTGAAGATGGCGACAAATAGTAATGCCACTCGTGCACGATTCCGTCACCGTCTCCAACGTCTTCACCGAAATTCTGCACGTCGATCATGTTTCGGTTGTAGCTCGCGACCTCGTAGACATCAGCCCCAAGGTTGTAGTCGCTGACGTAGTAGTAGCCGCCATCTGAGGTCTCACACACTGCGGAAACACCGTCCTTTGTGCCAACAAGTGTGACTAGCTTTTCCTCTGCCTCACAGCGTGCATACGTGCCAACCCAGCCCTGGTTATCGGCGCCGGATGGAAGATCTGCATAACGAACATCATCAGCATCGGTCGTCGCCGTGGTGGTGACAGTCTTCGTCTGTGCTGAAGCCTCGGTTTCCGCACTTGTCGACGACTCTGCCTCCCCCGCATGAGGAGATGGTGCAGCGCTCGTCGTGTTATGTGCAGCGATGACTGGATCGGGCATGCCCGAAGCGCTATCCGGCTGGTCATTTCCGCCGATTAGTAGGTAACCAACAGCGCCGATTGCGCCGAGCAGCAGCACCGACGAACCGACAAGTGCGTATGTCAGACCGTTGCCCTTCTTCTCCGGCTCTTCGGAAGGTGGCATCGGAGCACCGTAGTTATTCGGTGGGTACTGCGCATTCGCGGAGGTTGAAGGAGAAGTAGGGGAGTCAGATACTGTCGGAGAAGCAGGTGCCGTTGGATCGCCAAAGGTGATGCCTGCTGCAGAATGCTGTGGCGGAACAGCATTCTGTGCTTGAGTGCTGCCAGAGGTGCCCCAGCGGGAATTTGCTCCATTGTTGACTGGAGATTGGTAGCCTGGTGAATCCGCATTGGGTACATTTCCCCACGCTTGGTTGCTAGCTGCCGAGTCGTTGCCTACGAAGCCCGGGTCTTCCCAAGGATTGGTAGACGGATTGCCGTTGTTAGACATTAAGCGACTCGCTTTCGAGGTGGTGCGCTTACCTAGTAGGTGCGTCGAAAATGTGATGAAGAGGCAGGAAACTGCTCAATCTCAGCATTATTATTACCTAAAGCCTGCGATGTGTAAGACTGTGGCCCAACAATTGGGGTGCTTCCCTTCCAACAGGCCTTTTCGTATGACAGGCCGGGCTGTTCGCTACTGGCGTACGGTATTGAGGACTACAGATTGACGTGTCGTCGTTAAGCTGAATGGAAGCATCGGAATATCGATAATTAGACGGCAATTAAGCACGACACGTAAGTACGAGGAGAAAAATGTTCGAGAGGTTTACCGACCGTGCGCGTCGCGTCGTCGTCCTGGCGCAGGACGAGGCACGCGAACTTAACCACAACTACATCGGTACGGAGCACATTCTGCTCGGCCTGATTAGCGAGGGCGACGGTGTCGCAGCGAAGGCGCTCGAGTCAATGGGCATTTCGCTTGAGGCTGTTCGTAGCGAAGTCGTTGACATTATTGGCCGTGGCGCGCAGCCACCAAGTGGCCATATTCCTTTTACTCCCCGTGCCAAGAAGGTTCTTGAATACTCGCTGCGTGAAGCATTGCAGCTGGGCCACAAGTACATCGGTACCGAGCACATCTTGCTGGGTCTTATTCGTGAGGGCGAGGGTGTCGCAGCTCAGGTACTGGTGAAGCTTGGTGCTGATTTGCCGCGAGTTCGTCAGCAAGTTATTCAGCTTCTTAGTGGTTTCCAGGGCGATGAGTCCGATTCGTCGGCAGAGCAGCGTCCGGTTGGTGCGACGTCTGGTGCTCGCGTTCAGGACGGCAATCACCAGTCCGGTTCGTTGGTGTTGGACCAGTTCGGTCGTAACCTGACTGTCGCTGCCCGTGAGGGCAAGCTTGACCCGGTTGTTGGTCGTGAGAAGGAAATCGAGCGCATCATGCAGGTGCTCTCCCGTCGCACGAAGAACAACCCAGTCCTTATTGGTGAGCCTGGTGTCGGTAAGACCGCAGTCGTAGAGGGTCTTGCCCTCGACATTGTTAATAACCGTGTGCCAGAGATCCTGAAGGATAAGCAGCTTTACTCCTTGGACCTCGGCTCATTGGTCGCAGGTTCTCGTTACCGTGGTGACTTCGAAGAGCGCCTGAAGAAGGTCCTCAAGGAAATTAACCAGCGCGGTGACATCATTTTGTTCATCGATGAGATTCACACGCTCGTAGGCGCAGGCGCGGCAGAAGGCGCAATCGACGCAGCATCTATCCTCAAGCCAAAGCTGGCTCGTGGAGAGCTTCAGACCATCGGTGCGACCACTCTTGACGAGTACCGCAAGCACATCGAGAAGGACGCTGCCCTGGAGCGTCGTTTCCAGCCAGTCAATGTGCCAGAGCCATCCGTCGACCTGACTGTCGAGATTCTTCGTGGCCTGCGCGACAAGTACGAGCAGCATCACCGCATTTCTATTACTGACCAGGCGCTTGTTGCGGCAGCGACGCTGTCAGATCGCTACATCAACGACCGCTTCTTGCCAGATAAGGCTGTAGACCTTATCGACGAAGCCGGTGCCCGCATGCGCATCAAGCGCATGACTGCGCCGCCAGAGCTGCAGGAAATTGACGGCAAGATCGCTGACGTGCGTCGCGAGAAGGAAGCCGCAATCGATGCGCAGGACTTCGAAAAGGCTGCGGGCCTGCGTGACACCGAGCGCAAGCTGGGCGAAGAGCGCCGTGAGCGTGAGAAGAAGTGGCGTGCCGGCGAATCTGACTCCATCGCTGAAGTTGGCGAAGAGCAGATCGCAGAGGTGCTGGCTAACTGGACCGGCATTCCAGTATTCAAGCTGACCGAGGAAGAGTCCGACCGCCTGCTGCGCATGGAGGAAAACCTACACAAGCGCATCATCGGCCAGAACGAAGCTGTCGAGGCAGTGTCTCGTGCTATCCGCCGTACGCGTGCGGGTCTGAAGGATCCAAAGCGTCCATCCGGTTCGTTCATCTTCGCTGGTCCTTCTGGTGTCGGTAAGACCGAGCTGTCGAAGGCTCTTGCGGAGTTCCTCTTCGGTGAGGAAGACGCACTCATCCAGATTGACATGGGTGAATTCCACGACCGATTCACAGCATCGCGTCTCTTCGGTGCACCTCCGGGATACGTCGGCTACGAAGAAGGCGGCCAGCTGACCGAGAAGGTTCGTCGTAAGCCTTTCTCTGTGGTTCTTTTCGACGAGATCGAGAAGGCACACAAGGAGATTTACAACACCTTGCTCCAGGTTCTGGAGGATGGTCGTTTGACCGACTCCCAGGGACGTGTTGTGGACTTCAAGAACACTGTCCTGATCTTCACTTCTAACTTGGGAACGCAAGATATTTCCAAGGCCGTTGGTATGGGCTTCAGTGGCGTCGGCGAGACCGACGAAGAGGGCCAGTACAACCGCATGAAGGACAAGGTCAATGACGAGCTGAAGAAGCACTTCCGACCAGAGTTCTTGAACCGTATCGACGAAATCGTCGTGTTTAAGCAGCTGACCCAGGATGAGATTGTTCAGATGGTTGACCTGATGCTGGCTCGCGTTTCTGAGCAGCTCAAGGAAAAGCGCATCACCATGAATGTCACGGAGAAGGCAAAGAATTTGCTCGCGAAGCGTGGCTTCGATCCAGTGCTGGGTGCCCGCCCATTGCGTCGTACCATTCAGCGCGAGATCGAAGACCAGTTGTCGGAGAAGATTCTTTACGGCGAGGTCGGACTGGGTGAGACTGTCTCCATCGATGTTGACGGCTGGGATGGTGAGTCGAAGGACATCGATAAGGCAACGTTCGTGTTCAAGACCACGCCAGCTGATGGCGCAGTCGCTGAAGAAGTAGACGAGCTGAGCGGACTTGGTTCTGCTGACGGCACCATCAGCGCAGATGCAGCTGATATCGTGAGTGCAGCTGAAGATGCGACGACCAAGGCCGCTGAATCTTCGGATGAATCAACCGACAACTAGTCGGTAATTAGTCGAGAAAGCAGACGGAGCTCGCCATGGGAATTATCTTCCGCAAGAAGCAGAACATCGATAAGGACACCTGGTTGAACTACTCGGGTTCGGGTGTCTCGGGTTCGAAGCGGATTGGGCCAGTGACCCTTAATTCCCGTGGTGGCTACACCGTTCGACTAGGTAAGGGTTTGACCTTCCGCGGTCGTTGGAAGAAGTAAAAGCCTGCTAGTAATCCATTTTCTGTAGCAACCACGCGAAAGCTTCGTCTCTTGTTTTGACGAACGCCAGGCCGTGGGATCCCTCTCCGAAGTCTTCACTGATTTCGGAGTAGGTCACATCAGCGCCGGCGTCCGTCCAGCGTTGCACCATGTCTCGAGCAGGCTGGACAGGCACGATGTCGTCATGCTCATTGTGAGTAACAAAAACCGGCATTGTAGGTGCCACTCCACCGAGCTGTTGTTGCCTGACCCGATCCGCAATGGTGGAGTCAGCCAAATGCATCCCCAGTGGCCTGCCGTCACGGGTGAACGATCGCGTGTCATCATTCGCCCATTTGTTGACCGTCTCAGACACACAATCGCTTGTCGACGAGTCCACAAAGGCACGTCCCTCCGCAGACAAAATGCGGTCAAAAGCGGGACTCAACTCGGGATAGGTCGCTTCGAGTCCCGCAATGGAGTACCCGACCGCTCCTGCCAACGTCGATGACGGGATGTGCTGTGCTGTGGCGGCCAGATCCGCTGGTACGGCACCTGCGTAGACAGCCTTGATGTCTAATTCAGGCGCATACGTGGCAGCTAATTCTGCAGCAGCGGCAGCTGCCCCTCCGCCCTGAGAATAGCCAAGGATAGCCATGGGAACCTTGGCATCAGGCTCTTCGTCGTCCCGGACGTCCTTGCCGTCACGCAGCGTCAGCGCAGCGCGAGCTGCATCCAGCGTTGAATGCCCTGCGGATAGCCGGTTCATATACGGATGCGTACCGGGAGTGCCCAAGCCTTCGTAATCGACGATCATGACATCCCACCCCAACTGCAGTAACTCCTGCGACGGAGGGGTGGGCATGGCCTTGAAACGCAGCGCAATCGAGCTTGCGCAACGATCTGCCATTCCTAAAGTGCCGGGCGTGACGACGGCCAAAGGTCTCGGACCTGGCCCCGCCCATTGGGTGTCCGTCGACAACAAAGTCCCTGACACCGTCGCCGGACCACCAGTAGCTGAAGTGGAGCGGAATACCACTCGGCGTGCCTCCGCAGGTGCCACAGCGTCGAAGGTCGTGTTGGTAATGATGTGGCCGGGAGTGGCATCAACGCTGGGTACGGATGGTGCAGACGCCCCAGTCGGATCGGAATTGTCAGTGCAGGACGTCAATCCGGTCGCTGTGAGAACAGCGATGCACACACCAGCCACTGAGGATCTGAGTAGTCCTCGGGGGGACGATGAAGTGCCGAAAGGGTCCATAAGCCCAGTGTATGCGGGCAGTTGCTATTCCTATGTGGGGAGTTGAAAGAGTCCTTGATCGTTTTGCTCGGCGAGACCGTCGTCAAGCAGTGAAAACAGGGCGCGTGAACGCTGCGCAGCATCGGGCCATACAGCGTCGAGTATGGATTGTTCTACTGGTGATTCGGCAGCGCGCAGGACATCCAGCAGTTTTCCACGTACTTGGCGGTCCGTCCCTTCAAATTTCTGCACTCGACGCTTGGCTGCGGCGATCTCATGTGCGGCCGGTTCGGGCTTTCCGGCTAGAACCCATGCGCAGTTGGCAACCAATGGGCACTGCTCGCACAGCGGTGTCGTCTTGCAGACGAGCGCTCCTAACTCCATCAATGCCACAGATGTCTCTGCTGCGGAGGCGGGGTCGTCGTCAAGCAATTTCTCTACGGCATCGAGATCGGCGCGCTTGTGAGTTCCGGGCAAAAAGGTGCCCTGAACGTATCGACGGAGCACCCGACGGACGTTGATATCGACCACCGGGGTGCGCATTCCGAACGCGAATGCAGCGACTGCCCGAGCCGTGTAGTCACCTACCCCCGGAAGTGCGAGCAAATCATCAATATTTCGCGGAACCTGTCCGTTATGACGCTCGACTATGGTGGTGGCGCATTCATGGAGCCGAAGTGCACGGCGTGGGTAACCAAGCTTGCTCCACATGCGGAGCACCTCGCCTTTAGTAGCAGCTGCCAAATCTGCGGGTGTTGGCCATTTTTCCATCCATGCAACCCATGATGGGGCGACGCGAGAGACGGGCGTTTGTTGGCTCATCACCTCACTGACGAGTACTCCCCACGGTGTTGTTTCCGGTGTCCGCCACGGCAACTCGCGCATGTTTTGCCGATACCAGTGGCACAGATGGGGTAGCACGGGTTTCCTCTCTATGGGGGTAAGGGAGCACAATAGAACACATGCCACGTACTCCTGAAAATGTTTGGAAGCAGTTCCTTGAAGGCAATCGCCGTTTCATGGAAGGTAACTCTGCACACCCTAATCAAGACGTTGCCCATCGCGAAAAGCTGACCCAGGGACAGAATCCAGCGATCGTCGTGTTGGCGTGCTCGGATTCGCGCGTTCCGGTTGAGATTATCTTTGACCAGGGACTTGGCGACGTTTTTGTTATCCGCACTGCTGGTCAGATCACCGACCTATCAGTGCTGGCTTCGCTGGAGTTTGCCGTCGATGGTTTGGGCGTTTCATTGGTGTGTGTCCTCGGCCATGAATCGTGTGGTGCAGTTAAGGCTGCAACCAGCGCACTCAATGGTGGGGATATGCCAAGCGGTTTCCAGCGAGTGCTGATTGAAAAGGTCACGCCTTCGTTGCTGTGCGCTCGCAAGAGTGGCTTCGAGTCCCCTGAGGACTACGAACGCCAGCACGTCGCTGAGATCGTCGAGCATATTGTCGATCGTTCGCCGGAAATCCAGGCACGCCTCGAAGATGGCCGCGTCGGTGTCGTCGGAATGCGTTACCGTTTGTCGGATGGACGCGCCGAGACTGTCGTGACCAAGGGTGTCTCTGCTGACCCGCTAACCTAAGAGCATGACTGCTCCGTTGCCTCCAGAAATCTACCGGCGTCGCCGAGTCGCTGCGGTAGTAATCCTCGTTGTCCTCTTGCTGCTCATCGCGTGGGTAGTGAAAGCCATAACAGGTGGATCTGGTGCTGAAGAGAAGCCGGAAAACGTCGCTGCCAGCGAAAAGGTCACAGTCTCCCGGGAAGACGGCTCGGAAGTAACCTCCAAGCCAGAGGAAGAGAAGCCTTCGGAGCCGTATCCGTCGACTAGCAAAGAGCCGGAAGCGAAAGACTCCTGTGAAGCTGCGGATCTCGTTCTGACTGTGAAGGGCGACAGCCCAAATTACGGTGCGGAAGACAAGCCCGAGTTCTCGCTGACGTTGGAAAACCCAACGAAGGCGGACTGCAAGGTCAACCTGGACGAGTCCACGTTGCGCTTTGAAGTCTTTGACCTGGCTGACTACAAGCGCGTCTGGTCGGATCTGGATTGCCACGACTCTGAAGGCGCAGGGGAAGAGACCATCAAGGCCGGTGAAAAGGCCACGTTTAACGTGAAGTGGTCGCGACTTTCCTCAGCTCCAGGCAAGTGCTCGGAAGCCGATCGCCAGCAAGTCGGTGCAGGAAACTACATTGTGTACGGACTCCTCGGGGACCGAAACTCCGATCCGTACACTTTCAACCTCGGTTAGCAATTAGCCAACGTTATTTCGGTCCAGCCCCCTCCGCACGTGACGTGCCCAGAGGGGGCCTACTCCTTGAATGGCCGCAATATCATCAACTGTCGCGTCCAACAGCGCAGGTAGCGTCACGTACTTTTCGACGATCTTGGTCATCAACGCACGCTGCATCCGGGGGATACGGGACAAGGCACGGTACCCGCGTGGCGCAACCCGTTCGGCGAGTGAATCCTGATCAGCAGGGAAACCCAAAATGTGCGCGACACGGGCAATAGTGGCCAAATCTGTCTGGGGGAGAGCTGCTAGGTTTTGCTGGGCTGTGTCAATATCCACCTGGTTGGGGATACCGGATTCGCACACGAGGTAATCATCGAGCAGCAATTCCTGAACCTTGCTGTCTGCCATGAGCTCACGGAGCTGAACATCGAGCTGATGGCCGTCGGAGCCCAGTGCCACGACATCACGGTGAATTGCCGCGGAGGATCGTCGTAAAAGCTCAGTGAGGCGAATGACCTCGATGACTTCAGCTGCCGTCGCGAAGCCGGCCACCTCCGCTTGATAGAGACTTTCCTCCTCGAAATCGAGGCGTGCACTATACCGTTCCAACACCGCGAGTCCCTGGTTCGCGCGAGCCAGAATCTCAGAGGAGTCCTTCAGCATGTGGCGGTCACCATCGGCGTAGACCGTAATCATGTTCATTGACTGAGACACTGCGATCACAGGCAGCCCCGTCTGCAAGGACGTGCGCTCGGCGGACCGATGTCGCGTTCCAGACTCATCCGTCGGAAGTGATGGATCGGGAACCAGCTGCACATTCGCGCGCTTAATCCGTGGCCCAGTGGGGCCACACGACAGCACGACGGCACCGTCCATTTTGCACAGCTCGCGCAACCGAGTGGGTGAGAACGCGACATCCAACTCGAAGCCACCGTCGCAAAGTCGCGCCACAGTGTCGTCGAAACCCAGCACAATAAGAGCGCCCGTCCGGCCACGTTTGATGCGTTCCAGGCCATCGCGAATCGGGGTGCCCGGGGCGAGCTCTTTCAGTAGATCTTGGTTAATCGAAGTCATGGTGATTCCTGGGTTCGTCGTAAAGCGTCGTAAGGCGTCGTAAAGAATGGTCGATGTCGTCCGTTTAGTCGTCCATTGTCAACCCCAGTTGCAGCGCTTCACCGATGTGCCTCGCCTCCAACAACTTCATACCGGCCGGGCCCGTCGAGCCTTTCGGCACCAATGCGCTGCGGAAGCCCATGCGCTGAGCCTCGCGCAATCGGCGCTCCATATCGGGGACGCGTCGCAGTTCGCCGGCCAGGCCGAGCTCGCCCAGCACCACCATTTTGTCGCGCACAGTCCTCTTGCTTGTCGACGACGCCACCGCCAGCGCCACCGCCAAGTCTGCCGAAGGCTCCTGCAGAGACATGCCACCGACGGTACTGACGTACAGCTCCTTCTTTGGCAGTGACTTCAAACGCCCGTGTTCCGTCAACACTGCTGCGATCATAGGTACGCGACGCACATCAAGTCCCGATACATTACGACGCGGATTGTGTGCTTCAGAATCGACCACGAGGCCTTGCACTTCGGCGAGCAGCGGACGGCGCCCGTCCATGGCGACGGTGATGGCGGTACCCGGCGCAGGCGTGCGATGGTGTAGGAACAAGCCAGAAGGGTCGGTCACTTCACGGATGCCTTCTGACGTTTGCTCAAAACAGCCCACTTCGTCTGTGGTACCGAAGCGATTCTTCAGGCCGCGGAGGAAACGTAGCCCAGAATGACGGTCACCTTCGAAGTTCAAGACGACGTCGACGAGGTGTTCCATCGTGCGTGGGCCCGCGACGTTGCCGTCTTTAGTGACGTGGCCAACGAGGAATACTGCCGTTCCTGTCTCTTTTGCCAGCGAGGTCAGCGCAGCCGTGACAGCACGCGCTTGAGCGACACCGCCACGAGTGCCCTCGATATCGGCTGCTTGCATAGTTTGGACAGAGTCGACGACGAGCAGCCCCGGTCTGGTTGTCAAGGTTTGCGAGATAATTGCACCTATATCGGTTTCTGCAGCGAGCAGCAGCTTGTCGCTGAGCGCACCCGTTCGTTCGGCGCGCAGGCGAACCTGCCCGACTGATTCTTCGCCAGTGACGTACAGCGTCGGGCCCAAATCTGAGGTGGCGCACCGGTATGCGACTTCAAGTAGGAGAGTGGATTTGCCGACACCGGGTTCGCCGGCAAGCAGAACAACAGATCCAGGCACTATTCCTGTGCCAAGCACTCGATCAAGCTCGCTGATCCCCGTGCGAATCGCCTGTGAGGCGGTTGCGCTAATGCCCGTGATGGGTTGGGCTGCGTGGCTTGCTACCAAGCCCTGAGCGGAGGATCTGAGTACATTTCCTGCGACACTGACTGCTGAGGTACTGCGTTTCCCAGACTTACTCGTCGCAGACGCAGCCTTCATATGTGGCAGAACTGGGACTTCTTCCAGCGTGCCCCATTCTTTGCACGATGGGCACTGTCCCACCCATTTCGATACTTGCCAGCTACAGGCGGAGCATTGGAAGACGGTGTCCTTCGCCACTAGGTACTCCTAAGAAATGAAGAAGCAGCAACCGGTCAACTGTTTCCCAGTCGATCGATTGCTGCTGGTTGCATCAAGTCAGCTGCATAAGGCCGTGGGGCCTTTAACTACTGAGGGGTTGCCTCTGCTTCAGGAGCGGCAGACTCAGACTCGGATGCAGCAGCATCCTTCTCTTCGCCAGCCTTGTCGTCCTTCTTAGCGTCCTTCTTTTCGTTCTTAGTCATGCCGTCGTCGTTGCGGTCCATCTGACCAGCTTCAGCGATCTCAGCAGAAACGGTAACGAACAGCTCAATCTTCTCTTCGCCCTTAGGGCCGTCGAAAGTGAAGGTAACGTTGCGGTTCTCGCCCGAAGCGCTCATGGTGTCGTTCACGAGCTTTTCAGCGTCCAGGTCGTTAGACATGTAGACGACACAAGCAGCGTTCTTCTCGACGCCCTCGGACATCATCTTGATGGAGTCCTGCGAATCTGCAATAAGGGAGCAGTTACGTGGGATTTCCTTGTCGCCCTTAGCGAGCTTCTTGTACGTTTCCGACTCGCCATCCTTCGTCAGGTTAGCTTCGCCGATGCCATCAATTTCCACCTTCTTCAAGGTGTAGGTCGCGTCGTTTGCGCGCTCCTGGTTGATAGCAGAGAACTTCAGGGCTGCCTTGCCATCTTCAGGATTAACCAGGATGTGAGCATCGCGAATAGCAACGCCACCTGGGTTGGATTCCTGAGGATTCTGAGCACCATCGACTGCTGCAACCTGGTTAGCGGTCTGGGAAATCTGGCCCGCGCCACAAGCTGTGAGGGCGACTGCAGAAGCGGTGGCAACGGTTACCAGGGCACCGCGGCGAAGAACCGACTTGGGGGTCATAACTACGTTTCCTCCATCATCTTGAGGATTGGGGAATGCTGCTGAAGGACTAGCTTAGCCTCTTCATAGGATGCTCTCATACTACCGTCATTCGTGTGGGGGGACATGATAGGGTGGAAGGCCGTTGAAAGGGGCGTGTTCACTACATGGATTTCAAGGTCGGCGACACCGTTGTTTACCCACATCATGGCGCTGCGAAAATTGAGGGAATTTTCGAACGCGAGCTAAACGGAGAGGTTGTTCAGTATCTGGATCTTCAGATTCTGCAGAGTGACCTCAACATTAAGGTGCCAGCTAAAAATGCTGAGCTCGTTGGTGTTCGCGATGTCGTTGGCGAAGAAGGCCTGTTGAAGGTGTTCTCAGTCCTGCGTGAAACCGACGTTGAAGAAGCTGGCAACTGGTCGCGTCGTTACAAGGCAAACCAGGAGCGCCTCGGCTCTGGCGACATTAATAAGGTTGCTGAGGTAGTCCGCGACTTGTGGCGTCGTGATCAGGATCGCGGTCTCTCCGCTGGCGAGAAGCGTATGTTGAGCAAGGCTCGCCAGGTTCTTGTCGGTGAACTGGCGCTTGCAGATGGCGTGGATGACGCGAAGACTGAAGAGCTCTTCTCCCGCATCGAAGCAACCATTGAGCGACACAAGTCGGTTGCAGATGAGTCGACGGAAGAGGAAAAGAAGCCTGCGGCACCCGAGCTCGTTGACCTGGACGAAGAGTAGCCCTCTCTTAAAAGGCGTGCCCGTTACCTACGGGTACGTCTTACACACGTCTTGCTCCAGCTAGACTCAAAGACGTGACTTTCAAGATTTTCGATACCGCCACCCGCACACTGCACGATTTCGTGCCAATTCGACCAGGTCATGCGTCGATTTATCTGTGTGGAGCTACGCCACAGGCGCAGCCACATATCGGCCACGTGCGTTCCGGTGTGGCGTTCGATATTTTGCGTCGCTGGCTTATCGCCAGTGGTCTCGACGTGGCGTTCGTTCGCAATGTCACGGACATCGACGACAAAATCTTGACTAAAGCTGCGGAACACGGTCGCCCCTGGTGGGAATGGGTTTCCACTTACGAACGTGAATTCACCTGGGCTTACGATCAACTTGGTGTATTGCCACCAAGCGTTGAGCCGCGCGCAACTGGTCATGTCACCCAAATGGTGCAGTACATGCAGCGGCTGATGGATAACGGTTTTGCTTACGACGTCGACGGTTCGGTGTACTTCGACGTTGCTGCATGGGATGCAGCGGAAGGCAGCGACTACGGTTCGTTGTCTGGCAACCGAATCGAAGAGATGGAGCAAGGCGAGCCGGATTCTCCAGGCAAGCGCGGTCCACATGATTTCGCGTTGTGGAAGGCTGCGAAGCCAGGTGAACCATCGTGGCCTACCCCGTGGGGTGATGGCCGTCCAGGCTGGCACCTCGAATGCTCTGCAATGGCGACGTATTACTTGGGCTCAGAATTCGATATTCACTGCGGTGGTCTGGATTTGCAGTTCCCGCATCACGAAAACGAGATTGCTCAGTCACATGCAGCCGGTGACGGTTTCGCTCGCTACTGGATGCACAACCACTGGGTAACCATGGCTGGTGAAAAGATGTCGAAGTCGTTGGGCAATGTTCTGTCGGTGCCACATATCTTGACGCTGGTACGTCCAGTTGAGCTTCGCTACTACCTGGGAAGCGCTCACTACCGTTCTGTCCTTGAGTACTCCGAAGAGGCATTGCAGGAGGCCGCAGCAGGTTATCGCCGAATCGAGTCTTTCTTGCACCGGACTCAGGAAAAGCTGTCCGCAAACGGTGACATTGCCATCGGTTCTTGGACTCGGGCATTTGAGGCTGCAATGAACGAGGACCTGGCTGTACCTCGAGCGTTGGCCGAGATTCACAATGCTGTGCGCGAAGGTAACCAAGCACTTGCCGACGGCGACGTTGAAAAACTGCGCACTGTGGCGGAATCAGTTCGGGGCATGACTTCGGCGTTGGGCGTCGATCCGCTCTCGGAGAAGTGGGTAAGCGCTGGTAGCAGCGATGACAAGGCTATGCATGCCTTGGGCGTGCTGGTTGATCATCAGCTGGAAGAACGCAAGAATGCACGTGCAGAAAAGAACTGGGCAGTTGCCGATGCCGTGCGTGATCGTCTGAAAGAAGCCGGGGTTACTGTCACGGATACCTCAGATGGAGCTTCCTGGTCGTTGTCCGAGTAGTGTTTCTACAGTCTTTTACATGAGCTGAAACACGAGTTTTCTGAACACACCATGTTGAGCGAATCGACTTCAAAGGAATTGAGCTAATGCCAGGTAATTCACGTAGGCAAGGTGGTGTCCGCAAGACATCGAAGAAGCCTGCATCAAAGGGCACAGGTGGCCACAAGCGCGGGTTGCGTGGCAAGGGGCCAACTCCAAAGGCTGAAGATCGTGTGTATCACGCAGCTCATAAGCGTGCGCAAGAGCAGCGTCGACGCGCTCAGGGGCGTCATCAGAAGGATTCTGATGGCACGGAGCTCGTTGTAGGTCGTAATCCAGTTGTTGAGTGCCTGCATGCAAAGGTTCCGGCTGCGATGCTGGTCGTGGCGTTGGGCACGGATAACGACGACCGCTTGCAGGAAGCCGTTCGCATCGCCAATTCGCGTGGCATTCCTATCCAGGAAGTAGCGCGCCATGAGCTCGACCGTATGACCGGCAACTCCCTGCATCAGGGTATTGGTTTGCAGATTCCTCCGTACAAGTACCAGGAAGTTGAAGACCTTATTGATTCGGTCAAAGCCACCGGTGAAGCTGGGTTGATTGTTTGCCTCGACAACATCACTGATCCTCGCAACCTCGGTGCTGTGATTCGTTCGTCTGCGGCTTTCGGTGGGCACGGTGTGGTTATCCCGGCTCGTCGTTCTGCGGCGGTGACAGGTGTGGCGTGGCGTACCTCGGCAGGTACTGCAGCTCGTCTGCCAGTTGCTCGGGCAACAAATATGGTGCGTGCGCTGAAGCAATTCCAGAAGGCGGGATACCAAGTTGTTGGTCTAGATGCCGGCGGTGACCATACGCTGGATACTTACGACGGCACGACCCCGACGGTTGTCGTTGTCGGCTCTGAGGGCAAGGGGTTGTCCCGTCTCGTCCGTGAAACGTGCGACACCATCATGTCGATTCCGATGGCCTCGTGGGTTGAATCCCTCAACGCATCGGTGGCTGCAGGTGTGACGCTCAATGAATTCGCTCGGCAGCGTCGAGTAAAGAAAGCTAGCACGAAGTAAGCAGAAGTAAGAACAAGAAAATCCGCGATCATCCCCAAAAGAAATCGCGGATTTTGTCATTTTCCAGGTAAAGTCTATGCCTCGCCACAGGTGGGGCACGTAGTTTCCCAACGCTGGGCATTCACGAGGTCCTTCGATGCCTTCTTGGATCGCTGCCAACCAATCACCCGGCAGACGAGGTAGATGATGAACGACAGCGTCGTCACGAAAACGCTAACTGGTAGACCGGGTGCCAGGGACAGAATTACGCCCCCGACTGCAGCGACCTCTGCGAAGATGATCGACAGCACAACTGCCATCCTCGGCGATGCCGTGACGTGTGCAGCTGCAGCTCCAGGCGTGATGACCAAAGAAATGATCAGCAAAGCGCCCACGATCTGAACGCCTTGCGACGCTACCAAGCCGGTCAGCACCGCAAAGAGAATCGCCATCGCCCGAATGTTGATACCAGAGGCTGCGGCCATGACAGGGTCGGCAGAGGCGTACAACAAGGGCTTCCACAAGAATGCGACGGCGGCAATGACAACCACCGTGATAGCGGCAAGGAGATATAACGAGTTGTCGGTGATGCCGACGATCTGGCCGGTCAGCAGCGAAAATGCGGTGTTCGAGCGACCGGGATACAGGTGGATAAACAGCACGGATAGGCCCATGCCGAAACTCAGCACGACACCAACAATGGCATCCTGTCCGCCACGCATGCCAAGGATCGCCAGCACAACCGCCGCGAGCACGGACCCAACGACCGCACCGCCTCCGACCGAAAAGCCTGTCAGCAAAGCTGCTGACGCACCCATGAGCGCCAGTTCGCTCGTGCCGTGAACGGTGAAGCTCATCCGGCGCATCACTACCAATGGCGTAATTACGCCCGATACTAAACCCAGCAGTGCTGCTGCGATGATTGCGGTCTGAACAAAGCTGACAGAGATGAGATCTTGGGTGTCAGTAAACCACGTTGCGAGATCGGGGAGCATCTATGCCACCACCAGTTTTCCGTTAAGTTCCGCAACGGTGATATCCGTGCGGTAGAGGTCAGACAGTGTTTCTGATGTCATGATGTCCGCAACTGGGCCAACACGATGCCCGTGTGGGGTGATGTACAAAACTCGGTCGCAGTACTCCAGAATCGGGTTGATCCCGTGAGTAACAAAGACGACAGCGGTGTCGTGCTGGCGACGTCGATCGTCGAGAAGCTGCACCGCCGATTTCTGCGCGGCGGGGTCGAGGCTGAGGAGGGGCTCGTCGCACAGCAAAATCGCGGGATTGGACACTAGCGCCTGAGCCTGACGAACCAGCTGCTGTTGACCGCCGGACAACGTGCCTACCCGCTGCGTCGCGATGCCCGTCGCTCCAACCGTGCGGAGTGCCTCGGCTACTTCCTCCGAAACTTTACGACGACCCAATGCCCTGGACGCGGCAAGCTCGACGAGGTCGCGGACGCGCATGGGCAAGTCCGGGTCAAACATGTGCTGTTGTGGGATATAACCAATTTTCCCTTGCACTGAAACGGAACCAGCAGTGAGTTTCCGCTGCCCAAGAGCAACGTTTAACAGGGTGGATTTACCGACACCATTGGGGCCGAGGACGGCGATAAATTCGCCAGGTTCAACCGTGAGGTTGAGATTGGACCACAGTGGTGACACTGCAGCTCCAGTGAAAGAGAGAACTGGCAAGTTACTTTTGCTCCAATTCGTCAAGAGTCGCGTCGTAAAGATCGAAGTAGCTCTGGCCCTGCGCTGGGGATTCGTACACATTCACAATACGTATTCCCTTTGCTTTTGCTGCCTCCAGAATTCGCTCGCTGACCTGATCGTGAGTCTGAGGTGCGTCGATGAGGAAGTCCAAGTCGCCAGATTCAATCAGTTTAAGCATCTCGTTGACATCGGCTGCACTCGGCTCGGACTCGTTCAGCGTTGAGGCTCGGTAGCCCTTCGGGGTGAGGTCGTGGATCTTGGTATCGCTGATGATGTCATCAGCCAATGGATGAACTTGAGCAGTCTTGGCAGCGGGGAGCTTATCCTGGCGCCTTTCAATGTCGTCCATCTTCTTGACGACGGCATCGTCTGATAGGTTCAGCTCTTTCGCCAATTGCTCAGCGACATTTTTCACAGCGGTGGTCGAGTACCAAATGTGCTCGTTGACTTCGTTCTCGTGGTCATGGCCTTCATGACCTGTTTCTGCTTCGTGGTTGTGTTCGGCGTCATGATCAACATCATGTTCAGCGTCATGATCAGCGTCGTGTTCAGCGACAGGGGCAAGCGCGGAGATAATGACTTGCTCACCCTGATCGGACGCTGCGGACGTTAGCCACGCGTCGTAATGCCCACCACCAGCAACAAGAATGTCTGCCTTTTCGACCGTGGCCATATCTGCGGCAGTTGGCTGGTAAGAATGCGGGTCAATATCGTTCGATTCGATGATCGGAGTGACCTCGATGTCTTTTGCGTCGCCGACGACCTCTTTAGCAATGTCAGTCCACACGTTAGTGGAGGTGACAATCTTGATGGAATCCTGACTGTCATCGCTTTCTGTCGCCTGATTGTCCGAAGAGCATGCGGTGGCAGAAAAAACTAAGCCAGTTGTGGTAGCGACTGCGTAGAACGTGGTACGCAGTCGCGAGGAGAAAGCGTTTGTCATATCAGCATCCTAAACCCTTTTGAAAACGATTTTCAATCTGTGGGTGAGTGATCTTGGACAGCCCCGGCTGGGAGAGCGTTGTGAAGCACAGGTTTTCATCCACTGCCGGTTTCGACAAGTGACGGTAAGTTAAACCACGTGAGTAATGAAGCTTCCGCTGGTATTCCCAAGAAGAAGCGACGCCGGGGCACCCTGGCCTCGATCGCAGCAGAATTGGGTATTTCGCGTACCTCTGTCTCTAATGCTTATAACCGACCTGACCAGTTGTCGGACGAGCTGCGGGAGCGAATTATGGCTACTGCGGACAAGCTCGGTTACCCAGGCCCAGATCCGATGGCGCGGTCACTGCGAACCCGCAAAGTCGGCGCGATGGGTGTGCTGTTCACAGAGCAGCTGTCCTTCGCATTCGAAGACCCTGCATCGACTGATTTCTTGGCTGGATTGTCCGAAGCGCTCGGTGAACGCGGCGAGTCTATGGTGGTTATCCCCGCAGCCTCTACCGGCGGTGAAGGCGACGTGCGGGCGCTGAACATGATCCGGCGCGCGCTCGTCGATAAGTTCGTGGTGTATTCAGTGGCTGAGAATGATCCATTCTTGAAGTCCGTGATGGAACGCGAGCTGCCCACGGTGATTTGCGATCAGCCGACGAACGTCGAGGAATTGCCGTTTGTGGGAATCGACGATCGCGAGGCAATCAAACCAGCCGTCCGGCACCTGCTGGAGCTTGGGCATAGGAAGATCGGTATTCTTTCGGTTCGTCTATCCCGGGTGCGTAACGACGGTCCGGTAGAGCGCGAGCGTTTGGACAATGCGCATCACCACGTGCAGAAATTCCGTGTAGAAGGTGCTCTGGATGCGCTGGCAGAGGCAGGCATCGAGTTTGCAGAAGTCCCGATTATCGAGCGCCATCTTAATAATCGCGAAAACAACATGGATGCGGCACGAGAATTGTTGGAAGCTCATCCAGATCTCACCGCAGTGGTGTGTACGACAGATACGCAGGCCTTGGGAGTGATGAATTACTGCCGGGAAGAGGGAATTCGGATCCCCGAGGACCTCTCGGTTACGGGCTTTGACGGTATTCAGCTCGCACGGGTGCTGGGTGTAACGACGGTTTCGCAGCCAAACAAGGACAAAGGCCGCGAGGTTGGTCGCATGTTGGTGAACTCCGACGACGATGGAAACGGAACTACACCGGCCATTCGACGGATCTTGCCAACGGAGTTTATTCCTGGCAAGACGACGGCCGCGCCCCGTGAGACTGAGACGATGGGACAGCTGCAGGGCTAACGGCACGGGCAGCGACTCAGTAGGACAGCCGCGAAGAGAAGTCGATAGGTAAACTTCCGGAAGGTTCACTCTGACGGTCGAACAAAAGTGAAGGCAGGTAAAGTTCCGCATATGAGCAACTCTGATGGCGCCTTGCAGCCAACGTCTGATTTCGATGAACTGGCTATTCGCCGGGCACTAAGCGAGTTCGCCACCGGAGTAACCATTGTCGCAACCCATGATGGCGAGCCTGTCGGTTTTGCCTGCCAGTCGTTCTCGTCGCTTAGCTTGGAACCGCCATTGGTGCTGTTTACTGTGATGAAGTCATCGCAGTCGTGGCCACGGATCAAAGCGACGGGGCGTTTTTCTGTCAGCGTATTGACAGAAGATCAACAAGGGCTGTCGACAGCGTTTGGCCGTCGCAGCCCCAATAAGTTCGAACACGGAACCTGGGCAATGACGGATCTGGGTAACCCAGTTTTGGATGATTGTGCAGTGTGGTTCGATTGCACGCTCGATACCGTGCACGAAGCCGGTGACCATTTCATTGTGGTGGGAGCGTTGAAGACTATTGGTCGTCGTGACGCTGCGAAGCCACTCATTTACCACCGCGGTTCGTACGCGAGGGTAGTGGCTGCAGGTGCGGATGCGCCGAACGAGCAGAAGTGGCGCCAGCGTCCTTCTGTATAGCTGAATCACTGTCTAGTGCGCTGTGGTACTTAAAACCGGCCGGTACTAGTCCGTGCGTAGCAGCCCCGCCCAGCCGGCTGGTGCTTCGCCGGCAGTCGGCTTTTCCACGCGGGCGAAGCGCACAGAATTATCATTCGCATCGAAGGTGTATTCACCATCGAGCTGGGCAAACAAGCGGTCTACGAATGTTTGCATCGCAGGAGAACACTTACGCTGCAGCTGCGGTTCCGGCTTGTCGACGACCGCCGCCTCGCCACGCCAGTCCACCTCACCAGTGGCAGTGCCACACTGGCTGGTGACCGTGTACGTGCGTCCGCCGAAGGTGATCATCGGAGGGATAGCATTTTCCGGCGCAGCGGTGGGCAGTGCCGGGTCATCGTAGACATGCGTCACCTGAATTTCCCGGCCAACGAACTGTGCCTGGCCCTGCGCGCTACATCCGGCAACGCTGAGAATAGTCGCGACACCGAGACACACTGATGCGACGGAAAATCTCGTGGAACGGCGCAGCAGTCGCATGTATTAGGCCTTCTTGGCCGTCTTCTTTGCAGCCTTTTTGGTGGCCTTTTTCGCTGTCTTCTTAGCGGTCTTCTTCGTGGCCTTCTTGGCCGTCTTCTTGGTGGACTTACGAGTGCGCTTCGTAGTCTTTGGAGCGTTTTCCTTCAGGTACTCGTCATGTACCTTCTTGTAGCTCAGGCCCTCCGGCTCAACACCAAGCATGCACATCAAAGTGACGCAATCGTGAAAGTCATCCGAGAACGTAGCTACGATCCGTCGAGCCCCCGCTGCAGTCTTTTCCTCCACTTTGTGTAGGGCTTCATTCTGGGCAGAACGAGTGTCAGTGACCTTAGGTGGCACGAATCCTCCTGTGTGGCGGCCTCAACGGCGAAAAGTGCGCGCATAACCACGAAATGTCAAAATCTCCGTCGCGCGCAGGAGCGGGCAAGCGACCGGCCGGCGTGGTCGAGTACCCATGCAGAAACTTCAGTGTACCAGTGTAAGGCCGTTACCTATCTGTCGCTTCCTTCGCTCCGCCCTTGAATCGGAACGGTGCGCTACGCAGTGGGCGCCTCTTTGGCTTTACGACGGCACCTCGGACCCTTTTACCTCGATTCCACTTCGGGCGCTTCAACTCACCATCGCGGGTCAGTGCGCGTGGGCGACGAAGCTGGCGAGCAATCCATTCGCCCAATACAACGCCAGCAGCCAGTGCCGTAGCGATGCCGAGTGCGGAGGCTAGGGAGGCAAAACCCATCAGTGGCTCGTCGTGAAGCAAAGCGTGTAGACCACGGTAAATGGACATGCCAGGTAAGAACGGGGTGATGCCTGCGATTGCGGTGATCAATGGCGGAATGGACGAACGGCGGGCAAGCAAACCACCCGCGAGGCCAACCAGGGTTGCTGCTACGCCAGCGGCGGAAGCAGGATGGAAGCCGGCGGGGAGCAGGACGAGGTAGTAGACCAGCGAGCCAAGTAACGCAGTGATGCCGGAGGCGGATAATGCCTTCGGTCCCGCATTGGATGCCACAGCGAACCCAAGGCTGGCGGCAGTGCCGGCGAAGACACGGACCGTTGATTCGGTGAACGTGGGGTCAGGGGCTGCTTGGAAAGCTGGAAGAGAGATGCCGAGATAAGCCGACAATTCCAATCCCAGCGCAATACCAGCGATGATGCCGCCGGTTAACAACATCGTGTCGAAGAACCGTGCTGACCCGGTGACTGGAGCCCCCGTCATTCCATCCTGGAGTGACTGAACCAGCGTGAGGCCGGCAAGCATCACAATGATGCCCGAGGCAATAATTCGGCCCGGCTGCACCTCAAATCCCAGAGTTCCCTGGATGGCATAAAGAGAGGTCGCGGAGATCGTTGCAATGAAACCGCCCGCCGCATTTTGGAAGAACATAGGCAGGCCACGGGCGCTCAGCTCGCCGATGACAACGACAATGGCGAGTGTGACGAAAGCGGCGATCGTCGCAACGCCCAACGATGCTCCAAGTAGCAGTGAGACCGACGCGGCGAGCAGGGCCCAACCCAGATAAATAATGCGCAGCCGGTAGAGCGAGGGTGCGTCTTCAATTTCTTCGGCACGAACCGTCGCATCTTCCAGAGAAATCTGACCGCCGCGGATCTGGCGCATGAGACGGTCAGTCTGGCGTAGTCGCTCGAAATTGGGCACTGGGGTATCAACCACCCGCATTGCCGTAATCGGGGTACGGCGCGCACCAATGAGGTGGTACACCGTCACCGAGGTCAACGTGATGTCGACCTGCACTCGGGTCAGGCCATATGCAGCAGTAACAGCCTTGATCTGAAGAACCGTGTCGTTATTCGGGGAGCCACACGCGAGGAGGAGGCCACCGATGCGGGCTGCCAAGTCCAATACAGCCGTCACCTGGTCGGGATCGGTGTAATCGATCGGCGCTAGCGGAAGTGGCGTTTGGGTGGAGTGAACGAGGTCAACGGTCGATCGGGTGCCTGACCACATCTGCGACCAACTACTACGGACGCGTACTGCGAAGGAAGGGGTGGTTCCGTCGTCATCCGTGCTTGCGGATGTTTCCGCGCCTGGCTCAATGGTTGCCATAAATATCGTCCACCTTGGTCTTTCAACCGTACTTCCCGACGGTATTCGTGCACACTCTGATGCGACTCTATACCTTTGTGGCAAATCTTCTATACGTGCTGTTCAGTATGGGTAAACGTGAGGGACAAGGGAAGTGGCTTTACGACGGAGCGTCGTCAAGCGCACGGCAGATTTTAGTCTTTGCGATTCAGTTATGTATCATCCCCGGTTAGCGATAACTTGTCGTGCCCTCGTACCCGGTTGACTCCTCGTACAGGGCGCTGTTGTGTCGCTGGATGCCGGAATGGCGCAATTGGTAGCGCAACCGCCTTGTAAGCGGTAGGTTGTGGGTTCGAGTCCCATTTCCGGCTCCATATAACCAGGTCAGGGAAGTTTCCCGGCCTGGTTTTCTTTTCTGTGGGGAAGGCTGTGCCTTGCATTGCGGGCGGTATTCGCCCTGGTGAGAGACGCACTGCTGAATTAAGGCCCACTGGACAACATCTGTAACTTTGGTAACTTCCGTAACAGTAGTTCACAATCTGTCCATTTTTAGGTACATTTGGCGGTGTTGATACGGCTATTGAGAGGAGCAGTATCGTGTTTTTCGCTCGCAAGGTTTCCCGCCCAGTGGTCGCAGCCGTCGCTGCTACCGCATGCTTGACCTTTTCAGGGGCCACCGCCGGTGTGGCCGTAGCAGAACCTGCACCCGCGGATGCGCCTGCTTCGTCGTCGGCTACAGCTCCAACGTCGCTCGGGTTGGGTTCCCTGGATTCCCTGAATTTCAACTTCGCGCTTTTCCATGCGCTGTTCCCGAATTTCTTTGCAAGCAAGGACATCAAGGCACCTACTCCATCCCGTCCGGTCCCAGTACGTCCGTCGCCGTCAGCTCCTGCTGAGCCGCAACCTAACGACGGTTCTCCTCAGTCGCCAATAGTCTTGCAGGGTGATTTTGCTGATGTTGCGGGAGAGCGAGTTCTCGTTTGCGCAACTGGTAATGGTGCAGGGATTAGTCACGTTGGTGTGACTGAATCGCCAGGAGCGCCAGAAGGGGACACGCAGCGAGATGCAGCGAAACTGTGCTCGACTGCCTACCGTGTGATGGGCGCTCTGCTGGCTAGCGATATGGATAATGCGCCAGGTCATGAGGGAATTTTGGCCCGGGATCACCGCTTTGATGCTGGCGGCCCAGCCGAGTGTAAGCCTGCTGGCGAAGCAACGCTGCGGTGCGAGACCTCAGAAGGTCCGCTGGTCACAATCTGGTCGGTCGCTCACGAGGGTGCTAACTAGAGGCCAACTCGTCGTCAACTACGCACTGACTCTGACGAGGCACGGCTGACCAGGCAGGGAAACTGTGTAAACCTCTGCCACGTGGGTCAATTGCGCCTATCATGTGACCATGACCGAAGTTCTTTTTGTCAGCGGAAGCAACATGGGTTTGTCACGCATTGCGGAGGGGCTTGTTCGTCATAATGCTCCGCACATTCACGCCATGTCGGCTGGTATCGATGTGGATGACGATGACCGTGGCATCGACGAAGATGCGCGTATGGCGCTTTCCGAAGTTGGCGCGCGGTGCGATGGGGACCCGTCACAGCTCACGCCGTCACTTGCGGACAAGGCCGATTTGGTCGTAGTGCTGGGCGACATTGATGTTTCTGAGTTCGTGCCGCCTGAGGTGGAGGTTATCCGCTGGGAGTACGAAGATCCGAAAGACAACGGCATCGATGGTATCCAGCGTTACCGAATCCTTCGTGATGATTTGCTGGGCAAAATCCGTCGTCTTGAAAAGTCGCTGTCCTAGGCATTATGTGGCGACACAGAGAATCTTTGGAAAAATGGCTGCTATGGAGTGTTGCACGTTCGACGGAAAGTGACGCAAAGCCTAGAGTTGCTAAGTATGAATTCAGAATCGCTGAAGAAGCAACTCACTCGGAAGTTTGAAGATACTTTTGCAACTCCCGAGGGCTTCAAGAGGTTCTTGAATATTTGGCCACCTCTCGCTGCATCGGGTATTAGGGTCACAGATGTGGCAGACGATTGGTCGTATGGCCGATTGGAGTTGCGCCTTAATAGGCTCAACGCCAATATTCATGGCGCTGCGTTTGGTGGCTCACTCTATGCCATGACTGATGTGCTCTTCGGCGCACTCGTGATGTTTAGGCTTGGTCTCCGGGATTGGGAAGCCTGGACGCGTACTGGCTCTTTCGAATACATTCGCCCTGGCGCTCGTGGCGCGTATTTGGAAGTAGAAATCACAGATGAGTTGGTAGAGCGTATTCACCGCGAAACTGAGGGCGGGTATTCCACCGTCATCGATTACACCTCGGTGGTTCGTGACAAAGACGGTGGCGTTGTTGGGATCGGTCAACAGGATCTGTACGTTCGTCGTCGCAGCAAGACCAAGCCACCCGCAAATCCTGCGCAGCTTGAGCAAGTGTCCGGCGAGAACCTCATTGCCGCTGCCCGAACACTTGCGCGTCTTGGTATGCGTGACGATGAACACCGTCAGCGCTTGGTCGAACACGAACGTGTTGCCCGTCGCTGTATTGCTCCTGAAGCGCGCGCCGTCGCGTGGTTGCAGGGAGTGCTGGCTTTAGGGCACGTGACATTCGAGGACTATCAGGCAGCTGGATTGCCGCCGGTAGTTTTGGAAGCTTTGACCTCCGAGGCTCCATCGCGGGCAGCTCGGCAGTTGATCGCGCAGGTTGCGGAAGCGCGCGAATCCTTGGATAAGTACTAGCGCCGATCGGTCGCGCTCACTAGTCGTCCGAATGCAGAATGCGGGCGACTAGATCAATGATCTCTGGGTGGCTCGGCTGTAGGGGATGCCTGACACCATGACCGAGTTCTTTTTCAAGAACGAGTGTGGTGGCACCGGGCATCTCAATCGGAGAGTGCGCGCGCAGGGCAGACGTCGCTGGAACAATGCCGTCTTCATAGGAAACAATGTCGTACCAGTGTGGGAATGAAGAATCGGCATCGACATCGATTGCGTACTGCCACGTTTCCGGTGAATCCCACATGGTGTTGTCGCCCATCAACATGATCTCACCCAGCGACTCCCCAATAATCGCTTGCGAAAAGAACCCGCGTAAGGCTTTACGGGGACGGGGCACTCCACGGTGAGTACCGGAAATAGCGATGGCTGTGCGAATTGACCCTCGGGGCAAAGCTTCGACCATGCTATCTGGGCCGTTGCCATACATTGCAGCGACCATCCATCCGATAAGCATGCCCCCTTGGGAATGCCCGACGAGGTCTACCCGCTTCGCACCTGTCTTTCGCAATACCTCATGGACAACGTCCGTCACTTCACCGTAGGACTGAGAAATTCCACTCGTGCCTCGTGCGCCAAATGTTGGCACAGCTACTTGTCGCCCCTCGGCCATCAGTCTCTCTGCCAAATGCTCCCAACATCCACCATTGGCGATAGTTCCATGCAACATCACGACAGGTACTTCCGACGTACCAGTCTGTGTCTCTGGTGGTTGCCAATTCTCGTCAAGAATAGTGCCGGCAGCGACACTGCCTCTGGGAGGAACCAACAAGATGAATGGTTCACCCCGCTTGCGTGCTGCAAGTGCCGACGTAAAAACACGGGGAAACAACATGTCTAGCTCTCAAACTGCTGCTTATTGAGGGTGTCGATGTCTGGCACTTCGTCGTCAAGCATGAACGTGGTGGCGCTGAACGGAACGTTTACCAGCTTGAACAGGGCTTCACGGACGAGCGAGCGCACCCGAACATCAGACACCATGTGCTCGTGGAGTACCACGGACTGTGGAAAACGTTCTTGCACGAAGATGTTCTCGATGGCACCGGTATCGCCATCATCAAGGAAGCATGAGGTTGGTGGGTAAATCAGTTGGTCTGTTTTGGACGCAATGCATGTGTATGTCACGCCGGGTGCAGTGATATCACGACTCATCGTCGAATCGAACACCATCTTCGATCCTGTCAGCTGCTCCAGCCCGGAGATGCCCCAGTAGTTCTGTACGAATGAGCTCATCAAGTTGCGGGTCCACGGGATACGGATAAGACCCGACACCACTCCGCCTAACGACGTCCCGTGATTCGGAGCAGCCAAACACACCACATGCTTGGTTTTGGAAGGAATACGCAAGGAAAGGAGAGTTGACAGCAAACCACCTTGCGAATGGCCAACAAGAATCACACTGTGACCGCCGGTGGCATGCATGACAGCGTGAATGTAAGCCAGCAACTGGTCAAGCGACTGAGATAGTGGTCCGGACGCACGGAAGCCATAATCTGGAGCGAAGACTGCCCAACCGTCGCTGCGCAGTTCAGTACCGAGATCTTGCCAAACGCTTTTGGAGTTGCCAGTACCGTGGATCAGAATGACCGGCCACGGGCGGTCCGGGGTGACTTTTGCGCGCCAGTCATCCTCGAAAACACCACGCAGCGGGCGAAACGCAGCGTACGGAGTTTTCGACGACGACTCTCCCACACCGTCTGCGCTTCCTTCTTCTGGGGCAGGCTCCACGCCGGCCTTTGGAAGATCAGCGTGAGTGAGACTGTCCGCTGAATCTGCAAGGCTCTGACGATAACGGGCAGCGCCTTCAGGGAACAACGTGGGCATTTGCGAGCCCAAAAGCTGGTGCAGCTGTGCACGCACAGAATCTAAGCGAGGATGCGACGCAGTCAACTTATCCGTTGCGTCATCCGCGCTTGGCTGTTCAGTGGGGTCATTCGTGTCAGTGGCGTCAGTCGTTGAATCGTCGCTCATACGCGATGGCTCCCGAATGCTGATTCTTGCTAACCGAGCTCCTGAGTACCCAGAATCTCACGGAGCTTGTTGGCGGCCTCATCCAGAGCAGCTGGATCTGGATTACGGTCGACCGTTTCCAAGTTATACCCATGCATATCCCACGCCGGGAAAACATGAATGTGCGCGTGTGGCACTTCGAAGCCAGCGATGAGGTAACCAGCGCGAGGCGCGTCAAATGCTTCGATTACTGCTCGGCCCACCATCTGTGCAACCTCGTTCATATGAGCTAGCAGCTTTGGTGGAATGTCAGTCCAGCGGTCGATTTCTTCGACTGGAATGATCAACGTGTGGCCCGAGGAAATAGGCTCGATGGTAAGGAAGGCAACTACCTGCTCATCGCGGTAGATAAAGCGGCCCGGTAGTTCTCCATTAATGATCTTTGTAAACACGGTGCTCATGTCGCCCAGCGTATCCCGAACTGCGGATCGGTGGCGTGCGAAATGGGGGAATGGTCAGGTAATCCAGCTCTGCCGATATGATGGACTGCATGCGCATCCTGGTTATTGGCAACGGTGCTCGCGAGCACGCCCTCCTCTACGCAATGAGTAAAGACCCACAGGTCACCGAGCTGCATGTCGCTCCCGGTAATGCCGGCATGTCCAAGCTTGCAACGATGCATTCTCTGAAGGTCGATGATCCTGCAGCAGCAACTGCACTGGCCCAGGAGGTCCAGGCGGATCTTGTCATCGTTGGTCCAGAAGTTCCTCTCGTCGCAGGTGTAGCCGACGCGCTGCGTGCTGCGGGTTTCCCTGTCTTCGGGCCAAATGCAGACGCAGCTCGTATCGAAGGCTCCAAGGCATTCGCCAAGGATGTGATGGCTGCAGCAGGTGTGAAGACCGCACACGCAGAAGCTATCCAACCTGGTGCCGCAACGGAAGAAATCGAAGCTGCTATCGATCGTTTCGGACCAACGTGGGTGGTCAAGGATGACGGTTTGGCTGCAGGTAAGGGCGTCGTCGTCACGCCAGAGCGTACGGAGGCCATCGAGCATGCCAAGGCCGTGCTCGAGGGTGGTAACCCGGTGCTGCTGGAATCGTTTTTGGATGGTCCAGAAGTCTCGCTTTTCTGCCTGGTTGATGGCGAGACTGTGGTGCCATTGATTCCGGCGCAGGACCACAAGCGGGTTGGCGAAGGTGACACTGGTCCAAACACTGGTGGCATGGGTGCTTATGCGCCACTGCCGTGGTTGCCAGAAGGCGCCGTGCAGAAGATTGTGGACGAAGTGTGCCAGCCAGTCGCTTTGGAAATGGTCAAGCGCGGTTGCCCATTCCAGGGTCTCCTGTACGCAGGTCTGGCGTGGGGCAAGGACGGCATTGCTGTTGTCGAATTCAACTGCCGTTTCGGCGACCCGGAGACGCAGGCAGTGTTGGCACTTTTGGAATCTCCATTGGCTCAGGCGCTGCACGCTGCTGCGACGGGTACTCTTGCAGACTTCCCGGAGCTGAAGTGGCGCGAAGGCTACGCCCTGACGGTCGTGCTGGCCTCCGAAGGATACCCAGTGACATCTCGCACCGGTGATGTGATCGAGGGTGCGGAGCCAGGTCGCGAAGACGATGGCATTTTGCACGCTGGTACCGCTCTTGACGACGGCGGCCGTGTGGTCTCTGCTGGTGGTCGAGTGCTGAACTTCGTGGGTGTCGGTGACACTTTGGAAGCAGCTCGCGAGCAGGCATATGCAACTTTGAAGACAGTAGAGCTCGAAGGTTCGCACTTCCGTGGCGATATCGCCCTGCCAGCTGTTGAGGGTCGCATTTCAATTCCGGAATAGGAAAATCTCGTCATGGAATCGGGTAGTTCACGCGCATCACAGCGATCTGAAGTCGCTCCCTTCTACGTGATGGATGTGCTGGCAGCAGCGCATGCACGCAATAGGGAAAAGGGTGATGTCGTCTACTTGTGTGCTGGCCAACCATCAACACCGGCGCCAAAGCCAGTGTTGGCAGCTGCGCGTGATTCCATTGACCGAGAAATCCTGGGGTACACCGAGGCCACCGGCATTCCTGCATTGAAGCAGGCTATTGCCGACAACTGGAATCAGCGATATGGGGAAGCTGATCAGCTTGGCGCTTCGGCGCGTCCAGTTTCTGTCAATGATGTGATCATCACCACCGGATCCTCGGGTGGTTTCGTGTCATTGTTCCTGGCAGCCCTCGACGCTGGCGATGACATCGTTCTTGCCCGTCCCGGCTATCCTGCGTACCGCAATTCGCTGGAGGCGCTGGGAGCGAATGTCGTCGAGATTGACTGTGGTCCGGAGTCTCGCTTTCAGCTGAGCGTCGACAAGCTGGATGCGCTGCCTCGCGTGCCAAAGGCTGTGATTGTGACTAGCCCGGACAATCCAACGGGCACGATTATCGATGCGGCTGAGCTGGAAGCGATTGCGAAGTGGTGCGATGATCATGCGTGTTTGTTGATCAGCGACGAGATTTACCACGGCATTTCTTTCGGCCGAGAGTGTGTATCTGCTCGGCAGTTCAGCGAGTCAGCAGTAGTCGTGGGCAGCGTCTCCAAGTACTTCTCGATGACCGGTTGGCGCGTCGGCTGGCTCATCATTCCCGAGTGGTTGCGTGCCCCGCTGGATCGACTGAGCGCAAACCTCAGTGTCTGCCCCCCTGCTGTGTCGCAGGTCGCCGCGATTGAGGCCTTCTCGCCGGAGTCCATCGCGGAACTCGATTCGCATGTCCAGCGTTACGCAGCAAACCGCGAAGTTCTGTTGGAAGGCCTGCCGAAAGTTGGCCTTGGCAACATCGCACCTCCCGACGGCGGTTTTTATATCTACACCGATACTTCCGAACTTTACGACGATCCCGCTGACGCAGATTCGCTGACCTGGGCACGTGACCTGCTCGATGCGACAGGTGTGGCAGTCGCGCCGGGCATCGACTTCGACACCGTAGGCGGAAAGAACTGGGTGCGGTTGTGCTTTGCCGGTTCCACGGACGATATGCGTGAAGCTGTGCGCCGGATCGGGCAGTTCACCGGCAAGTCTTACAATGCTGACAATGCCGGCTAGCTGACCTGCGCGGTTGCGGAAACAATAGTGTTCCAAAGCTGCCCAAAACCTGGAATCCTCGAAAATGAGGGAACTTTGCTGGGTGTTCGCTGCATCCCATCTACGTAAAGAAAAGAACCGTAGATGAACGGATGAGTGAAAGCCGCCATGCTCGCAGAGATTGTCAGTTCCCCAAAGCCAACTAGCAAGCCAACATCCTCAATTACAGCGCAACCTGTGTCGGCCCTTTTCGCTGACCGAACCTTTACTGCCGAGGCAGAATCTTCGTCGTCAGGCACTGAAGGAATCGCATTGCTTTCTTTCTTGCTAGGACTGTTGCTAGTGGTCGCCGCGTCAGCGTCGGTAGTCTTCAGCTTCAGTGAGGATCGGTATGTGGCTGAAATGGCAATGCTGGGTTGGGCGGTGTTGCCCTTCCTTGCAGTGTCGGCTTTTCGCATCACTTCGCAGCTTGTGACGATCGCCTCCAGCCACGGCGTCGAACTGTGCCCAGCGCTGTTAGCAACTGCCGACAAACGAATTCGCGGTCTCTGGCAGATCACCGCGTGGGGCATGGTGATCGCCATTGCGGGTGTGCTGGCGGGTCCGGTGGGCTCGTTTCAGGTAGGCGAGATTGCTACGTGGGGAAGCGGAATTATGGTGATAGGCCTGCTCATCAACCTTTTTGCAGGCGTATTCGGTGGCCTGTATGCACTGTATGAATGCGCTGGCCAGGTGGAGGATTTGAAGATCGGCACCAGTGCATCGCGTTCACCCGAAGCAACCACCTGAGACATATCCGACAAAAGCTGGTGTGCAGCCCTAGAGAGGTCTACTCTCTCCATTCGTGAAAACGTTTCGTCAGCATCGAAACGACAACTCCGATCTCCGCGCGGTTACCTTCCCACCACGGTTGAAACCAACCACGCTCGTTGTTGTTTGTTACGCGATGCTTATTGCTATCGGCACCGCCTTGCTGATGTTGCCGATTTCTACCTCCGAACATGCCATTACCAGTGGTAGTGGCACAGTGGGCGATCGAACCAGTTTCCTTGATGCCCTCTTTACAGCTACCTCGGCATCGTGTCTCACCGGTCTCATCACCGTTGATACGGGTACTCATTGGTCTGGATTCGGTGAATTTGTCATCATCATCCTAATCCAACTGGGTGGCCTCGGCTTCATGACCATCGCCTCCATCTTCGGTCTCATGGTTGCCGGTCGTCTCGGCATCAACCGTCGCGCGGGCGCTCGGGTGGAGGGGCGTGGTGTCGATCTAGGTGAAGTTTCGTGGGTTGTTCGCGCGACCATCATATTCACCGCGGTTGTCGAGCTGTTCTTGGCTGTCTTCCTCTCTTTCCGCTTCTACTTCGCCTACGACTATCCGCTGCCCCGTGCGATCTGGGAAGGTATTTTCCACGCGATCTCCGCATTTAACAACGCTGGCTTTGCCCTGTACACGGACAATGTCATCGGCTTCAACACTGATGCTCTGGTGATCCTGCCACTCGCATTCGGACTCTTGGTCGGCGGTATCGGTTTCCCTGTTTTGCTTGAGACTTTTCGACGATTCCGTCGTACCGCGCAAGGGCAGCCGGCACACCGTTGGAGTCTGACAGCACGGTTCACGTGGATCGGTACCGCCATGTTGGTGCTCGCTGGCTTCGTGTTGGTGGCTGCAGCGGAATGGAACGGCGCGTTGAAAGGACTCAGCGGGCCGGCCAAGGTGCTGAACGCGTTTTTCGCAGGCGTGAGCCCTCGTACTGCGGGATTTAATGCGTTGGATTATTTGGATTTCCATCCGTCAACACTGCTCGGCACGGATATTTTGATGTTCATCGGCGGCGGTTCCGGTGGTACTGCGGGTGGTGTGAAGATCACGACGGTCGCCGTCATCGTCGCTGCGGTGCTCGCGGAAATTCGCGGTGAGAAAACGGTGTCGATTCAGCAGCGACAAATTAGCCCTCGTATCGTTCGTCAATCGTTGGCGGTTTTTGCGTTCGGTGGTGTGCTCTCGATCGGCAGTTTGGTGGCCATCATGTTCATGGCACCTCAGTTCACCACTGATCAGATTGCGTTTGATGTGGTGAGTGCGTTTGCAACCGTTGGCTTGTCAACGGGCATCACCCCAATGCTTCCCGCCGGCGCCCAAGGTGTGTTGATCATGCTCATGTTTGCTGGTCGCGTTGGTCCCATCGTGCTGGCGACGGCGTTGGCTGCACGCACGAAGAATCGGCTTTACGAATTCCCGGAAGAACGACCGTTTATCGGTTAGCTCGTCACTGCAATTACCCATCCGCGACTTACCCGCACTTTTAATCAGGAGAGATCCTCATGTTTTCACGTCGAGCTGACACCTCACCCGTGGTCATTCTGGGTATGGGCCGCTTCGGCCAGGCCCTTGGCGAAGAGCTTCGTGCTAACGGTATCGAAGTTCTCTGCGTTGACTTTCGCGAGCGTGTAGTCCAAGAATTGTCCGCTACCTTCGACCATGTTGTCACCGCCGACACGACGCAGCCGGAAGTTCTGCGACAGCTCGGTGTGCATGAAGCCGAGCGAGTTGTCATTGCCATCGGCAGCGACATCGAAGCATCGCTGCTGACCGCATCCGCGGTCGTCGATATGGGAGTACCCCTGATTTGGGCAAAGGCCGATAATCAAGCTCATGCGAAGATCCTTGGACAAATCGGAGTCCATCACGTGATTCGCCCGGAGGCAGACACCGGACGTCGCGTCGCGCACCTAATCGGTGGCAAGGTACAGGACTATCTGGAGTTCGACCGTGATTTCGCAATCGCCAAGATCGTGCCACCCGTTGCTGTGCAGGGCAAGAACGTGAGCGAGATCAATGCGATTGCGCCCGTTACGGTGCTCGCGCTGCGTCCACGGTGTGAACGATTTCGGCCAGCACTTGATGACGATATCGTCAACGCTGGCGATCTGCTGATTGTGTCGGGGCCCGTCGAAAAGCTGGAGGACTTCGCTAGTGACTAGGGGAGTAGCGGGCATTTAGCGCTGGGTGATTGCTTCCTTCAGCATCCGCGCCGCTTCCTCCGGATTGGCAGCATCGGTAATCGCACGAACCACAACGATGCGTTCTGCACCCGCGTCAATGACCTCGCCGACCCGCTCCTGATCAATGCCACCGATAGCCCACCATGGCTTTACAGGATCGACAGTGACCGCCCGGCGCGGATCGGTGACGTCAGCAACGCTGCGTTGGCCGGCTTCGGCTGAGCTGGCAGCACGTAATTGCGCGACTGCTGCAGCTGCTGCTCGCACAGTGTCGAGGCCAACTGCTGCACGATTCGGCTTCGTTGGAGTAGCCCATACTGGTCCGATCACTGCGTAGTCGATACCAGGGTCTGCGAGAGACTCGGCGAACATGTCCGCATTGCGGTTGGAACGCCCGACGAGGATGTCGTCGCCAAGCAAACGACGCACTTGCGCAGTAGTGAGATCCTCTTGGCCGACATGGAGAATATCCGCATCGACGAGGGCCGCTACATCCGCGCGGTCGTTGACTGCAAAGAGGCGATCATGCTTGGAGGCGACGTCGGCAAGTACTTCGACGGCGTCGATTTCGCTGCGCGCATCGATCTTCTTATCCCGCAGCTGAATGATGTCGACGCCACCTTCGTATGCCGCGTGCAGGAATTCGCGTAGATCACCGCGATCGGCACGCGCGTCAGTGCAGACGTAGAGGCGGGCTTCGCGGAGCTTCGCTTGACGACGCTCACGCGCAGGCGATACCGCACTGTTGCCGGTGATGGGCTGTAACAAAGGTTCGGAAGCCATAGGCCTATGATAGGGGTAACAATTCCGCGGGAGCCTCGACCGAGGGGCTGAGAGGGCGCAATGCCGACCGCTACACCTGATGCGGGTCATGCCGCCGGAGGGAGGAAGGCAGTGGACACTGCCTCAAAGCCTGAGCAACAGTCAGACCAGAAGTCAGTTGTTGTTGCTGGTGCAGGCATTATTGGGCTGGCTACTGCATGGCGGTTGGTGCGCCGTGGCTGGCAGGTCACTGTGCTTGATGCCGAACCGGTTTCTGGAGCGTCTTATGCCGCAGCGGGCATGCTTGCGCCCGTCAGCGAAGTGGTGTGGGATCAGCCGACGCTGTATCCGTTGATGATTACCTCTGGCGAGATGTACGCAGAATTTGCGCAGGCAGTGGCCAAAGAATCCGGCGAGAATGTCGGCTATCTCGACAGCGAAACGTTTGTGTGTGCTGGTGACGCAGCTGATCGACAGACGCTGACCGACCTGATGTCGTTGCAACACCAGATGGGTATGGAAGTACGTCGGATCACTGCGTCTGCTGCGCGCCGGGCTGAGCCTGCTCTTGGCCCAGGTTGTGTCGGGGCCGTCGAAATTCCCGGCGACCACCAAATCGATCCCCGCTTGTTTACCGCTGCTCTGCTGAAGATTCTGGGGGAACAGGTCGTTCGCGCTCGTGTGTCCGAAGTTCTTTACGACGGCGATCGCGCCATAGGGCTACGCGATACCGAAGGCAACGACTACTTGGCAGATGAAGTCCTGTTGGCAGCAGGGCTGAATACTGGCGATATTTCTGGTTTGCCAAACACCTTGGAGCTACCACTTCGTCCTGTGTATGGCGATGTGATTCGCATGAACGTGCCACAACGGCTGCAGCCACTGGTCACTCGCACGATTAGGGGCATTGTGCAAGGCCGACCGGTGTATATCGTGCCTCGAGCAGATGGCTCAATTGTTCTGGGCGCGACCTCCCGTGAAGACTCCATGTCGGGAGTCTCTGCCGAGGGTGTCCACCAACTTCTTCGTGATGCCTACCGGCTCGTACCGGGCATTCTCGATTGCGAAATTACTGAACTGACGACGCGCGCTCGCCCGGGTTCTCCAGACGACGTTCCAATGATCGGTCGAGTTGCCCCACACTTGACGGTGTCCACCGGATACTTTCGACATGGAATCTTGCTCGCTGCTGTCGGTTCCCTAATTGGCGCTGACGTTGTGTGTGACAACGACGTTGATCAAGACATTGCTACTGCAGTCGATCCGTGGCGCTTTAGCGATGCCCGCCCAAGAGTACAACTCCGTGATTAGCCCCAACGACACCGATTTAGACGTGACACGAAAGGCCACCACCATGACCACCACTGTTAATGGCGAGGCATATGAGCCACGCGACAACGAAACGATTCTTGACCTCGTCACTGCTCATTCTGGTCGCGAGCTATCTAACGATGGAACGCCGGCAGATGGTTCACGTTTGGGAATCGCGGTTGCTGTAGATGGGGTCGTCGTAAGGCGAGCCCAGTGGGCACAGACCCCGGTAGCTGGGCAGATCGACATTGTGACGGCAGTGCAGGGCGGCTAAGAGCGAGAGCTAGAGGAGACTTCTGATCATGACTGACAACACTGCAGGCACCTTGAACATTGGCGGGTTGAGGCTGAATTCGCGCCTCATCATGGGCACGGGTGGCGCGACGTCGATGGATACGCTGGAACGTGCGCTTATTGAATCGGGCACGGAGCTGACGACGGTCGCGATGCGTCGTTTCGCAGCTGGGTCGCAGCAATCAATTTTTGCAATGCTCGAGCGCAACAACATTGCCGCGCTGCCAAATACCGCTGGCTGCTACACCGCGCGTGATGCAGTGTTGACAGCACAGCTGGCGAGGGAAGCGCTGGAGACAAATCTGCTGAAGCTCGAAGTCATTGCCGACGAAGACACGCTGCTGCCAGATCCAGTGGAACTCGTCGCTGCGGCAGAGGAACTGGTCAATGATAATTTCGTTGTGTTTGCGTACACCAACGACGACCCGGCGTTGGCTAAGCGACTTGAAGATGTGGGCTGTGCTGCGGTGATGCCGGCCGGTTCGCCTATCGGTACTGGCCTGGGTATTTTGAACCCACACAATATTGAACTCATCGTGGAACGCTCTCAGGTACCAATCATCTTGGACGCTGGCATTGGCACCGCCTCCGAAGCTGCGCTGGCCATGGAGCTTGGTTGCGACGCGGTTCTTCTCGCATCTGCTGTCACTCGCGCACAAGACCCCGTGGCCATGGCGCGCGCCATGAAGTTCGGAGTCGAGGCAGGTTACACAGCTCGCAATGCAGGGCGCATCCCACGACGGCGTTTGGCACAGGCAAGCTCGTCGTTCGATGGCATCATCACCGAACGCGTGGGTACCTCCCGCGAGGAAGAGTCGTTGTAGTGGCAAGGCAGCCAGCGACCGCGGTACCACTTCCGCGTTTGTCCGAGCGCGATCTGCGCAGATACGCGCGACACTTGACCTTGCCGGGCTTCGGCGGAGACGCGCAGCGTCGACTGCGAAATTCTCGAGTACTTGTCATCGGTGCAGGCGGTCTCGGGTCGCCGGTTTTGCTGTATCTGGCTGCGTCTGGGGTCGGACATCTCACAATCATTGACGACGACACCGTCGACGAATCCAACCTGCAACGGCAGGTTCTCCACCGTGAAAGCGATATTGGCCGACCGAAGGCCGAGTCTGCGCGCGACGCAGTGTTACGACTGGACTCGGAAATGTCGGTTGAGGCGATCGTCGGCAAGATCGACCCGGACAATGCGTGTGAACTGTTCGAGAACCACGACATTGTGCTCGATGGAGCCGACAACTTTGCGACGCGGTACCTATCCAACGACGCCGCCGAAATCACCAAGACACCCCTGGTATGGGGAACGATCTCGCAATTCCAAGGGCAAGTGTCGGTGTTCTGGCCCGGGCGTGGGCCAATGCTCCGCGATTTGTACCCGGACATTCCCGACCCCGACTCCGTCCCTTCGTGCGCAGCCGGTGGGGTGCTTGGTGCGATGGTTGGCCAAATCGGCTCCATGTTGGCAATCGAAGCCATCAAAGTATTGACGGGTGTTGGCGAGCCAGCGATCGGGCGCCTTTTGCTTATCGACGTCCTCCTGCCAGAAGTTCGCACTCTACAATTCACGGCCGATCCCGATAGGGAACCGGTCACAGATTTGTCGGATATCGAGGACGTATGTGGTGACTCCGCGTACTGGGCAGAGGAATCTGAGCAGGAGCGGAAGGAGCAGCAGCAAACTGCCGATGCGCCTATCAGGGATGGAATCTCGGCGTATGAAGCAGCCGACATGTTGTCGAGCAGCGACGTGCAAGCGATTCTTGTCGATGTACGCGAAGCGCCAGAACTGGCTCAAGCTGCAATTGATGGCACCATTCATATTCCTCTGGGGCGAATTCGCCAGCAGGGATGGGCAGCGGTCGCACGGTCTGTGCTTGACGATTCGGTAGCTACTGCCACCGATGTCATCGTCAATTGCCGATCCGGTCAGCGGTCCCAACACGCCATTGACATTTTCATGATGGATCCAACAACGCCACGGGGAATCCGGCTGCACAATCTCAATGGCGGAATTCTTGCGTGGTTGACGGGGCCAGGAGCGTCGTAAAGCAAATGCACCTATGCTGGTAGATGAAGCTTTTCGATAGCTTTCAAAACCACATGGGTGTCGCAGCGACAGAGTTGTGTTTGGTTGTCGGTTGGCGTTGCCCAGCACTACCTAGGAGGACACAATGGCCGACTGGATTGCCGATGTCAAGAAGTACGCACCCGACGCAGATGACGCGGTGCTGGAGAAGATGCTCACCACGTACCGTTTGGTGCTGAGCAAGCGTGACTCATCGCTTGTATCATTTAGCGATCCAGCTGAGCTGGCAACTGTGCGTGAGAATTTCTTGAAGAAGAAGCTCGGCCTTACCGACGATGACGCAACGCTAGATGCCGCTATCGCCGAAGTTGGCGAGAAGATGAAGGACGGTACCTCCAACGGTCGCCTGGCTGTGTACTACCTGTTGGCAGAGAAGTTCGGCAAGCTGGACGTGTTCAAGTAGTCGCGAGCGTCGGTCAGATGTGACATCAAGCAGACACGACGTCATTCAGACAAGAACGTAGCCCTCGCATTAGCCAGCGCGGTGAGATAGTCGGCGACAGCGTCGATATCCGCAACGCGGTGGCGTGCGAGGGTTTCGCCGTCTCCGACCTTGATGCCGAAGTCGCCGTCGCCCAGCACTCGGAATCCGTTTTCATCGGTGACGTCGTCGCCAAGAAATACGACGCAGGAAGCCCCGAAGTCGGCCTTTGCCCGCTCAATCCACGTTCCCTTTGTGATGTCCAGGATCGAGAACTCGACGATGCCCTTGCCATTTGTCATCGTCACTTCACGGTCCGCGTACTTCCTCGCCCACAGCGCACGCGATCGCTCCATGATGTCCTCAGCTTCTGCAGGATCACGCTGCTGTGTGCCAAGCACATGTGTCACCAAATTCACCGGCTTCTTCTCCACAAAAGCACCCTCATGCTTTGCGACGACCGTCTCCAAATCGTCTCGCAATTCCGCATAGATTTGCTGCTGCTCGGGCGTGAGAGACACCGCCTGCGTGGATGATTCAGCGCCGTGAGAGCCGACGAGCATGACCTTTTCGCTAGTGGGGCAAAGCGTCGATAGAGTCGCGACCTCGCGTCCAGACAACACCGCTACGTTGGTGTGTGGCATGGTGGCGAGGCGGTTCAGAGCGCTGATTGCGTCCGGATGGACAGGAACGTCATAAATCTGGGTCGAGTAACCAGCGAGAGTGCCGTCAAAATCAGACACGACGAGCAGGTTGGCTGCCGTGGCTGGGGTCTGCGTTGTGGGTGGGGTGGGAGCTGTCTGTTCGTCGCGTTCACTCATGGTTTCCAGTGTTCCACCAATCCGTCGACCAGGTAATCCAGCTGTCATGGAATACTAGAAGCGTGGCTGAGAAAAAGAAGATCGCAAACGTCCTCGCAAACCGATACGCTTCCGCTTCGCTGGCGCAGCTGTGGAGCCCAGAGCACAAGATCGTTCTGGAGCGTCAGCTCTGGATCGCCGTGCTGAAGGCTCAGCAGGCTCGTGGCATCGAGGTTCCGGGGGGCACCATCGAGGCGTACGAGGCCGTGGTGGACCAGGTTGATTTGGAGTCGATTGCGAATCGTGAGCGCATCACGCGCCACGATGTCAAGGCCCGCATCGAGGAGTTCTGTGACCTTGCGGGTACGGAGCACATCCACAAAGGCATGACCTCGCGTGACTTGACCGAGAACGTTGAGCAGCTGCAGATGCTGCAGTCTTTGCAGGCTGTTCGCGACAAGGCAGTGGCTGTAGTTGCGCGCACCGCGGAAAAGGCCGCTATGTACCAGTCGTTGGTCATGGCTGGTCGTTCCCACAACGTGGCAGCTCAGGCAACCACTTTGGGTAAGCGTTTCGCATCTGCTGCAGACGAGATGCTGCTGGGCATCGAGCGCGTCAATGAATTGATCGACCGCTACCCGCTCCGTGGCATCAAGGGCCCAATGGGTACCGCTCAGGACATGCTGGATCTCCTTGATGGCGATGAAGCCGCACTGGCATCACTTGAAGCTGAAATCGCTGAAGGTCTTGGCTTTACCCGTGTCTTTGATTCGGTCGGTCAGGTCTACCCACGCACCCTGGACTTCGATGCGCTGTCTGCGCTGGTCGAGCTGGGCGCTGGCCCATCCTCGCTGGCCACCACAATCCGCCTGATGGCAGGCAATGAAATTGTGACCGAGGGTTTCAAGGAAGGCCAGGTCGGTTCGTCCGCAATGCCTCACAAGATGAACGCTCGTTCCTGTGAGCGTGTGACTGGTTTCCAGGTCATTTTGCGCGGTTACATGACGATGCTGTCGGAGCTCGCAGGTAACCAGTGGAACGAAGGCGACGTATCGTGCTCTGTTGTTCGTCGTGTGGCGCTGCCAGATGCGTTCTTCGCTATGGACGGCATGTTCGAAACATTCTTGACTGTGTTGGACGAGTTCGGTGCATTCCCAGCAATGATTGACCGTGAGCTGGAGCGCTACCTGCCATTCCTGGCGTCGACCAAGGTTCTGATGGCATGTGTGCGTGCTGGTGTTGGCCGTGAGGAGGCTCACGAGGTCATCAAGGAGCACGCCGTAGCAACCGCATTGGATATGCGTGAGAAGGGCGCGGAGCAGAACTTGGTGCAGCGTCTGGCTGCAGATTCCCGCATTCCTTTGGACGAAGCAGGCCTGACTGAGGCATTGGCTGACCGTCACGCATTCATCGGTGCAGCAGAGTCCCAGGTTGACCGTGTATGCGCACGCGTCAACGCCCTGGTTGAGAAGCACCCAGAGGCTGCGGCATACAAGCCAGGCGAGATTCTGTAGTTGCGATACCTGGCGGTGTAGAAAGCCTGGGGTAGAGCGAAAGGGGCAGTCAGCTGTTGCTGGCTGCCCCTTTGTTTACTTTGCCTGCGCTGTGGCCGTCAACCACTTGCACTTAACGCTGCGTCAAGGAGTGAACTGGTCTCATGCGAGACACAGAGATTGATTACACAGATGGCTCTGAGCTCACGGTAGGTGAAGCCGCAGATGTTCTTGGCGTGACAGCACGAACATTGCGTCATTGGGATTCCATCGGACTGCTCGTGCCCAGCTGGCGCACGGCAGCAGGCCATCGTCTCTACCTCGATGCTGATATCGAGCGTGCCCAACAGATCTTGGTGTATCGGGAAATCGGTGTTCCGCTCGACGAAGTCAAAACACTTGTCGACGGTGCCACTAATCCTCGAGACCATCTCATTCGGCAGCGACACCTGCTGAAAGAACGTGCCTCGCATCTGCACCGAATGATCGACGTAGTCGACAATCTTCTGGAGGCAATTGACATGGATAAGAAGATGACTGCCCGCGATGCAGCCGAAAAGTTTGGCGGAGGCTGGCGACAAGACTGGGCTGACGAAGCGGAGCAGCGCTGGGGTGACTCGGATGAATTCGCGGAGTCCGCTCGTCGCAACGCGAACCGTACGAAAGACGAATGGGCGCAGATGTACGCAGACCAGGACGCGCTGGTCGCAGCACTTGCGGAAGCCGTCCGCGCGGGCACGAACCCGGACTCGGAGCAGGGGCGTGAGATTTCGGCGAAGCACCGAGCGGGGATTGAAAAACACTATGAGTGTGGACATGCTCGGCAAGTGTGCTTGGCCAGGATGTATCTCGCGGATTCGCGGTTCCGCGAGGCATATGAATCCGAAGACAAGGGAGGCGTGCCAGGTGCAGTCGAGTGGCTGGTCGCAGCTATCGAGGCGGATGCGCGGGCGCATGGTGTCAATCCTGACACCGCGACGTGGTGAGGATCCGCCTGATTCAACTCAAATCCGTTTGTTTTCACCACGGAACTGTGATCTGCGACATATGTTTGCACTATGACGAATCCGGAAATCACTGATGTCCCAGAGGGATACCTCGCAGCGCACCCTGAACTGGAAGAAACACTAGGTGGTCGCGCGCCGAATGGCCGTGACTTGGCTGGCTTGCGTCGTGTCGTAATCGTGCACGGTTTCGGCGGTTACCCCGAGAAACACTGGTACCCGTGGCTAGCAAATGAACTGGTCGCTGCTGGTCTGCCGGTGACTCGGGTTGCGTTGCCGTCGCCGAAGAATCCGGATCGCGCGGAGTGGGAGCGGGCGCTCGAAGAACAGGTCGGTTCTGTGGATGATGCGATCGTGGTGGCGCATTCTCTTGGTTGCGTTGCGACGATCTCCCACATCGAGCACCACCCTGAAGACAAGCCACGTGGTCTTGTTTTTGTGACGGCATTCGACAAAAAGGTTGAGGCAATTCCCGAGGTCGATGGCTTCGTCGGTGAAGGTGCTGACAGTGACGGCGTGGCGCGTCGGACTCGTCATGTTGCAATCGTGCACTCCGACGAGGATCCCGTGGTGCCTATCCATAATCCCCAAGAGATGGCGAAGCGCTGGGAAGCGGCGGTTGAGGGAACGGACACGACGGTGCGAACAGTCGAGGTGCCCGGCGCGAAGCACTTCCTGTTTGGGCATGGAGTGACCGAAGTGCCGGAAGTGCGCGATCTTGTCATGGAGATGCTGGACTAGTTGGGAGCGTTCGGCCCAGCTTCGGCCGGCTTTGGTTGTCGCGGCGATGTGACTGGGGTGACTGGCGTAGCTGGGGTGGCAGGGGGTCGGTTGGCCGGGTGGCTGGTTGTGGATGGTTGTGGATCGTTTTGGCGTGGGCCCTATCCCGGCGTTGCGCGAAGTTCACGCAACGCATTAGGTGCGCTAAATGTCCCGTACGGTCGCTGTGAAGTGTGGTCGCTTCTTCTTGCGATTCCATGCCACAATGTCCATGCCACCGCGGGCATCCGCTGCATCAGCAACGCCAACGCCAGCACCAGCAGCGCCAGCACCTGCGGCTCCCGTGCCCTCAGCAACTTCACCAGCACGAGTAATCGACAGCATTACTGACGCTGGCAGTACGACCGGGGTCGCGAAGTCAATGGCGAACTCATATGGCTCACCAGCAGGAACATCAGAGGAAGCCAGTGCCTTCGATGCCGTAAACATGCCATGCGCAATCACTCCTGGCATACCCAATGCCCGCGCTGCCACACCATTGATGTGAATCGGGTTCCAGTCTCCGGATACGGCAGCCCAGCGACGCCCCACATCCTTCGCTAGCTTCCATTGCGCAGTTGGCAGCGGGGGAGCGAACAACTCACGCCAAGTGTTCCCTCCAGCTGCGCGCTGCTTCTCGACGTCGTCAAACCCGGCGGCATCCTTCAAGCGCACGCCCTTCGCCAGGTAGACGGATTCCTCTTCCACGAGAATCTCCGGCAGCACTGTGTTTTCTGGAGTGGCTGCTTCGTGGGTGTCGTCGTCACGCGAAGCTCGGACGGTGGAAACCAGTACTACCTCGGTTCCTGCGCGGTGGGCGCGGAATTCCCGAATGGAGACCTCGATGTCGACAGTCGAGCCGAGTTCTACGGCACCGAGACGGCGGTAGGTGTTCGACGTGTGAATGAGTCCCATCATGGGCAGTGGGAAGTCATCGGCAGCCATGAGTTCCATTTGCACTGGCATGAGCAGGGCATGGACATGGCCGAAAAATGCCTCATCGACACCGAGACCGCTTGCAGTCCTAGCTCCGACGAGATCGCGGAACTTATCGTCGCGAGAACGCGACACTGCCACGTTATGCACCGCGAGCATTGGCACCTTTACGTCGGTGGACGTAGGGCGCTTCTTTGCGGAGCCCGCAGCAGCCTTCGCATAGAGAGGGCCCAGCGACGGAATGGCCTTCAAGGTTTTAACCATGGAGAAACTCCTTTCGGAAGTTCAATACGCGACAGAGCATCGGCTAAGCGCCCACGATGTTCTGGCCGCACACACGAAGCACATGGCCATTGACACCGAGAGCCTGATCGGAGACGAGGAAGGAAATAGCCTGGGCAACATCGCCAGGCTGCCCGCCCTGCTGCAAGGAATTCACGCGACGCGCGACCTGACGATTCACGAATGGAATCGCAGCGGTCATATCCGTCTCGATGAAGCCCGGCGCGACTGCGTTGATGTTTCCACCACGGCGCTCGAACTCGGCAGCTGATGCCTCAACCATCGCGATGACTCCGGCCTTGGACGCCGCATAGTTCGTTTGGCCACGGTTGCCCGCAATACCGGACGTGGACGCCATCGACGCGATACGTGGCGACTTCTGAAATGCCTCATGAGCCAGCAGCTGCTCGTTCATGGTCAGCTGTGCCTCGATGTTCACAGCAATGACCGAAGCCCACTTTGCTTCATCCATATTTGCAAGCATCTTGTCGCGGGTAATACCTGCATTGTGAATCACAATGTCCAGCGCGCCATAGCGCTTCATCGCCGCATCGGCGATCTGATTTCCCGCATCAGCGGAGGTGATGTCCAGCTGCAATGCGAGGCCACCCAACTCGTTGGCAACCTTCGACAATGCTTCACCGGCCTGAGGAACATCGATGACGATGACGGTCGCGCCGTCGTCGTGAAGCTGCTTCGCAATAGCCGCACCAATGCCACGTGCAGCGCCGGTCACAGCGGCGACCTTGCCTGCGAGTGGCTGATCCCAATCGGCTGGCAGCGTGCCATTCTCGGAAGAGACGCGGAGGAACTGGCCATCCACGAACGCTGAACGGCCCGACAGGAAGAACCGCAGCGACGCGATGACAGATGGTGCCAGCACGTTGACATCGCCATCCAGCAGAATGCCGTTCGCAGTCGAGCCACCCCGAACTTCGTGGCCCATCGAACGGACAAGCCCCTCGACACCACCACGCGCTGCCTCGACAGCTACGTCATCAGTGGAGCCCTTTGCTCGGGACAAGGTGATAAACCTGCCACCTTTATCCAGCTTGCGTAGGTGACCTGCCGCAGCGAGCACTGGTTCTTGCAAATCGGTGGGGCGCTGCGCCTCGGTCAGCACTAGTACAACTGCGCCGATCTTGTCATCGGCGGCGGAGCCACGACGAACGTGCAAACCCCAATCGGTAAGTTGCTTTGCGACGGCGTCTGCATCCGCACCCTCGCCCGTGACCAACACGATGTCGTTGCGGAGGAGGGGATCGCCAACCTTGTGACGGCGAAGAAGCGGTGGCTGTGGCAATCCCGCAGCCTTGGCAAAGCCAGTGAGGGGACCGCCGGTTACGAGTTCTTGGTACTTATCGGCCATGGTGTACGACTCCTGGTGGTGAGTGAAAGTTCTCTGATTGCTGTGATTGCTGTGATTGCTGTGAGTGCTCTGAGTACTGAGAACGATGCGGAATTGCGGCTAGACGCGTGCTTCAAGAATTGCGACGACACCCTGGCCGCCTGCTGCACATACGGAAATAAGTCCGCGAGTGGTGGTGCCGGTTTCGTCAGCCTTGGCACGCAGCATCTTTGCCAGCGATGCGGTAATGCGACCGCCAGTTGCTGCAAATGGGTGGCCGCAGGCCAAGGACGAACCATTGACGTTCAGCTTTTCGCGTGGGATGGAACCGAGTGGCTGGTCGAGTCCGAGGCGCTCGCGGCAGTATTCCTCGTCCTCCCACGCCTTCATGGTGGCGCAGACGGTAGCAGCGAAAGCCTCGTGGATCTCGAAGAAATCGAAGTCATCGAATGAGAGGCCGTTGCGGGCCAACAGGCGTGGCACGGCGTAGGCAGGCGCCATCAGCAAGCCTTCGTCGCCATGAACAAAGTCAACTGCCGCAGCTTCCGAATCCACCACATCTGCGAGGACCGGCAGGCCACGCTCTTGCGCCCACTCCACGGAAGAAACCAGCACGGCGGATGCACCGTCGGTAAGCGGGGTGGAGTTGCCTGCGGTCATCGTTGGTTCCACGTCGAGACCGCGACCGAATACCGGCTTCAGCTTGCCCAGCTTTTCGACGGTCGAGTCCCCGCGCATATTCGTGTCCTTGGTGACACCGTTGAATGGGGTGATGAGGTCGGCAAAGAAACCTTCGTCGTACGCGCGGGCAAGATTCTGGTGTGACGCAGCTGCGATTTCGTCCTGCTCCTGGCGGGTGATGCCCCACTTGGCAGTGGTCAGTGCCTGATGCTCGCCCATGGACAGGCCAGTGCGAGGTTCGCCCGTTGACGGTGGTTCGGGAGCAAGATCAGCGGGGCGTACCTTGGCGAATACTTTCGCCATGTCGAGTGGCTTCTTCTTACGGCTGGCTTCCAGCAGGATTTTGCGGAGACGGTCATTAACGGCGATAGGTGCATCCGAGGTGGTGTCTACGCCACCAGCAATGGCGGAGTCGATCTGCCCCATTTTGATCATGTTTGACACCGAGTTCAGGGCCTCCATGCCCGTGGCACAGGCCATCTGCACATCGAACGCTGGGGTGGCAGGGGACAATGCTGAGCCGAGAACGCATTCGCGAGTGAGATTGAAATCGCGGGAGTGCTTGAGCACTGCACCAGCGGAAACTACACCGAGTCGTTCGCCGGCGAGTCCGTAGCGAGCGACGAGGCCGTCGATAACTGCGGTGAGCATGTCCTGGTTCGATGCGTTGGCATATTCCTTATTGGAACGCGCGAATGGGATGCGGTTGCCGCCGACGATGACAGCGCGGCGGAGAGAAGAATTGGTGGTCTGATTCGTCATGGAATTGGTACCTTCCGGGTCCCTCGCATGTGACTTGAATTACTAAAATTAGACCTTACTTGTCTTGTCCGAGCACTGTCACGGGTTTTCACTTTTTATAGAACAATGCTGATGGATTGGGGCGCTTAAACGATGGCGAGAACTTGTGACAGATCGGTGTAATTACTCCACATTAGGGGGAATGACTGGGTTAAAAGGGTCTTCAGAGTACATGGGGTCTACACTGTCTTGCCATGCGCCCTGAACTTTCCTCGTACAGTCATCTTGCCGCTGGCAAGGTTCGTGAGATTTACGAGATTGACTCCGAGACTCTGTTGATGGTCGTCAGTGACCGTATTTCGGCATATGACTACATCCTGGACACTCCAATCCCCGACAAGGGACGTGTCCTGACCGCGATGAGTGTGTTCTTCTTCGATGAACTCGATTTCCCGAATCACCTCGCCGGTCCAGCAGACGATGACCGTATCCCCGCCGAATCTCTGGGCCGAGCACTGGTGTGCAAGAAGCTCGACATGGTTCCTTTCGAGTGCGTTGCTCGTGGTTACCTCACCGGTTCTGGCTTGGCTGAATACCGCGAGAGTGGCACTGTCTGTGGCATTGAGCTGCCAGAAGGCTTGACCGAAGGCTCTAAGCTCCCAGAGCCAATCTTCACGCCAGCTACGAAGGCTGAAATCGGTGACCATGACGAGAACGTGTCGTTCGACCGTGTTGTCAAGGACCTCGGCGAGGAGCGTGCAAACGAGCTTCGCGATGCCACCTTGTCCATCTACAAGCAGGCGGCAGATCTCGCCCTGGAGCGGGGCATCATTTTGGCAGACACCAAGTTCGAGTTCGGAATCGACACCGACGGCACGCTGGTCCTCGCTGACGAAGTCCTGACCCCAGACTCTTCCCGCTACTGGCAGGCCGACACTCACGTCGAGGGTCAGGTCAACCCAAGCTTCGACAAGCAGTATGTCCGCAACTGGCTGACCTCTGCGAAGTCTGGTTGGGACAAGGGATCTGGCACCCCACCGCCAGCGCTTCCAGGTAGTGTCGTCGAGGCAACCCGCGAACGCTACATCGAAGCATACGAGCGTATTTCGGGACGTCGTTTCTCAGATTGGATTGGAGCCCCTGCGTGACCAACGCCGCCAACTCACCGGCCAGCACTTCCGCACCAGTTGCAGACAAAAGGCCGGTAGTTCGGTCGCACCATGGTCGCAGCTTCACCGATGACTATGAGTGGCTTCGGGATAAAGAAAACCCCGACGTCATCGACTACCTCGATGCCGAAAATGCGTACACCGACGCGCACACGGCGGACTTGAAAGAACTCCAAGAAAGCATTTTCACCGAGATCAAATCTCGAGTGAAGGAAACAGACATGTCGGTGCCAGTTCGCTCCGGCGACTGGTGGTATTACTCCCGCACCCTCGAGGGTAAGTCCTACGGCATGAGCTGCCGTATTGTTGCCGAACCAGGCAATTGGATCCCTCCGCAGATTCCTGAGGGCGCGCCGGGCAGCGCAGAGACGCAGGCGATCGGCGAGCACATTATTCTCGACGCAAATGAGCTCGCCGAAGGCCACTCTTTCTTCTCGCTGGGTGCTGCCTCAGTGTCCGTCGATGGCACCTTGCTCGCGTACTCCACGGATGTCGTTGGCGATGAACGCTACACCCTTCGCATCAAGAACCTTGCTACGGGCGAACTTTACGACGACACTCTCGAAGGCATCGCAGCTGGCGCGACCTGGGTCGGCAACGAATGGATCTTCTATCAGCGCGTTGACGAAGCGTGGCGTCCAGATTCCGTGTGGCGCCACAAGGTGGGCACTCCTGCCGACGAAGATGTCCGTGTTTTCCACGAAGCCGATGAAGCTTTCTGGACCGGCGTTGGCACCACCCGAAGCGAGAAGTACCTCATCATCGAGGCTGCCTCAAAGATCACGTCGGAAAGCTGGTATCTCGACTGCAGCGATCCATGCGGTGAACTAACCTGCGTACGACCTCGTGAAACGGGCGTGGAATACGACGTTGATCACGCTGTCATTGGTGGGCGCGACCATTGGTTGGTCACGCACAATATGACTGGCGAGAACTTCGCCTTGGCAACGACACCGGTGGGCTCATTCGACAGCGTAGAACAGCTCATCGAACTTATCCCGCATGACGACGGCACCCGCATCGAAGGTGTGGATTGTTTCAGCGACCACATCGTCGTGGGTTACCGCAAGGGCGGCATTGGTCGGCTGGCACTGACCTCGGTCGGTGCCGATGTCGAGTCGCTGGATTTCGTCGATATGCAGTTTGACGAGGAGCTTTACACCGCGGGTACTGCGGGGAATCCAGAGTGGGAAACTCCTGTGCTTCGGTACTCGTATGGCTCGTTCACGACACCATCACAGTTGTGGCAGATTGACCTTGCAACCGGCGAGCGAGAACTACTGAAGGAACAGCCGGTACTGGGCGAATTCAATCGGGATGATTATGTCGCGGAGCGCTTGTGGGTACCCGCGAACGACGGAACTGACATCCCCGTGTCATTGGTGCGGCGCAAGGATGTAGACGTCGCAAAGCCGAATCCAGTGATGCTGTACGGATACGGCAGCTATGAAGCATCGATGGATCCTGGTTTTTCGGTGGCTCGATTGTCACTGATGGATCGGGGCATGATCTTTGTGATCGCGCATGTGCGCGGTGGTGGAGAGATGGGGCGACTGTGGTGGGAACACGGTCATGGCCTGACCAAGAAGAACACCTTTACGGACTTCATTGATGTGGCCGACTACTTGCTGGAACACGGTTGGACCACGCGCGAGCAGATGGTTGCCAACGGTGGCTCCGCTGGTGGCATGCTCATGGGTGCGGTAGCGAATATGGCGGGCGACCGGTTTGCCGGTATTCAAGCGGTTGTACCGTTCGTGGATTGTCTGACATCGATGTTGATGCCAGAGTTGCCTTTGACTGTGGTCGAGTGGGATGAGTGGGGAGATCCTTTCCATGACCCACAGGTATATGACTACATGGCGTCGTATGCCCCGTACGAGAACATCACGGCTGAGATGGATTATTCGAAGATCCTGGCGATCACCAGCTTGAACGACACCCGCGTGCTGTATGTGGAGCCGGCGAAATGGATTGCCAAGCTTCGCGATGTATGTGCGGACCAGCCCGCTGAAAAGTTCCTCCTTAAGACTGAAATGTCTGCCGGTCACGGTGGTGTGTCTGGCCGCTATGAAAAGTGGCGCGAAACTGCTTTCCAGTACGCCTGGATTCTGCGCACGGCAGGAGCTGCATAGTGGAGTGGTTCAATGAGCTTCCCGACGATGTCGCTACTGTCTATCGCAACATTTTTCGTCGTCGTGACGTGCGTCGTGAGTTCTCGGGTGAGGTTATCGACCGTGACATGCTGATGCGTGTGCTGGAAGCTGCGCACGCGGCACCCTCGGTGGGGTTGACTCAGCCGTGGGATTTTCACATTGTGCAGGATCCGGCGCGATTGGCTGAGTTTGCTCAGCACGTCGGACAGTGTCGTGATGACTTTGCTGCAAAGCTCGACGGTGAACGAAAAGATACGTTCAATCCGATTCGGATCGAAGGAATTGAAGCGGCTGGCACCGGCATTGTGGTGACGTACGATCCGACGCGCGGTGGCACCAACATCTTGGGTCGCGACACCATCGCTGACACCGGATTGATGTCAGTTGCGCTGGCAATCCAGAATCTGTGGTTAGCGGCAACCGCTGAAGGCATTGGCATGGGCTGGGTGAGTTTTTACAAGGAAGAATTCCTCGCTGATTTCATCGGGGTGGAAGCACCTGTCCGCCCCGTTGGCTGGTTATGCCTGGGGCCGGTGACACACTTGGCGAAAGAACGCGACCTCGAAGCCTTCGGATGGCGCAAGGGTTTGCCTCTCGATGCCGTTGTTCACTGGGATATCGCCGATTCCGTTGCAAACGACTAAGTTGCTAAAGATTAACTAGACAACAATTGGTATGCAATCGTTTTCTGCAGCGTAGCCTTGGTTTTACTTTGATTTAACGAAATAGTGATGTTGTATAGGCATGACCCTCGCACCAGTGCCTCTCGACCCATCCGTTCACCTCGCTGGCTTCCATCCACATCCGCCAGCGCTTGTTGTATCGGTGTCGGGGTTGCGGGATTCCACGTTGCTGGATGCAGCAAGGTTCGTCGCGGCGATGGACAAGCGCGATGTCAGCCCTGCGCTGCTCATAGCACCGCACGCGGGTAAGGACTGGTCTTTGCGTAAGGCTCCGGCAGTATTGGACTGGGTGCGTCGTCGTAAAGAAGAAGGCACGGAAGTACTGTTGGCTGGATTCGACCAGTCCGTGCGTGGCAGGTTAGGCGAGTTTTCAACGTTGGATGCGCATGAAGCGCACCTGCGTTTGAAGGCCGCGACGCGTCAGATGAAGGCGCTGGGGCTGGAGACTGACATGTTCGCCCCACCGAAGTGGGCAATGTCTCCAGGCACGCTGGAGGCTCTGCCAGGTTTGGGTTTCCGCATTGCAGCGGATCTTCATGGTGTGCATGACCTGGATACCGGCGCGGTAGATCCAACTCGTGTGTTGGCACTGGGAGAAGGTTTCGGTGCCGCAGGTTGGTGGCGCCGAGCGATGCGCAATTCCATCGATCGGGCAGTACGTAGCAACCGTCCAATTCGACTGTCGGTGTCAGCAACTCGCCTGCGCGAGCCGAAGGTTCGCGATGCCGCGCTGGAGATGGTCGACCGAGCGCTCGACGCGGGTGCGCAGCCGACTGGTCATGCCATGGTGCCATTGCGCGTCGCTGCCTAGACTTGGTAGCCATGAGCGACCTTTACAACATTGAAGTAACCACCATCGACGGTAAGACCACGACACTTGGAGACTGGGCAGGGCACGTCTGGTTGGTAGTAAACACCGCCAGCGAATGTGGCTTGACCAGCCAGTACGAAGGTCTGGAACGGCTTTTCCAGGATTATGCTGCGCGTGGCTTCTTCGTGCTTGGCTTCCCCTGCAACCAGTTTGGTGCTCAAGAGCCAGGCAGCGATGACGACATCGCCGACTTTTGTAGCTCTGAATACGGGGTCTCGTTCCCGATGTTCTCCAAGGTCGAAGTCAACGGGCCAGATGCACACCCGCTGTACAAGAAGCTCACGGAGTTTGCTGATAGCGACGGTGAAGCAGGCGACGTGAAGTGGAACTTCGAGAAGTTTGTGGTCAGCGATTCCGGTGAAATCATCGGCCGTTTCCGCCCTACGGTGGATCCAGAAGACGACGATCTTCTCGACCTCATCGAGGAGAATCTGCCAGTCTAACTGGAGCCCACAAGTTCTAATTGGCCACAACGGCCTCGGGGGCAGCCTCAGCTGGGCGTTCGAACTTGCCGGTCGCGCCGAAGCCGAGAATGCCACCTCGATGGGCGAGCTTCATCGTCGCAACGCCTACGCCGCCGACCTCGTCACCACCTACGGTGACCAGATCGCCCTGCACATCAACAACGAAGTTGACGTGCTTGCCTAGCGGCCATGGGTCGTCATAAAAGACGATATCGCCAATCTGTGGCATGAAATCAGGCTCCTCATGAAACGCGTCGTTAGCCCGAAAGCGCTCGATCATGCGATCAACATCCGGCTCCAACCACGCGTATGGGTCCTCAGGTGTCGGCTCCGCAAGTGGCATGCCCACCTCATTCATTACCCAAGACACGAACGCCGCATCCCACTTGCCGTCACAGTCGTATGGAAACTCCTTCTTTACGACGTCGGGTGCAGGCGAATCGCCGTCACGCGGGGGTTCCGGTTGCGGAGTGGGCTCCGGCAAAATCTGATCGGTGCACGTTGGACCGAAGTAGCGGGAACCATCGGGTTTGTCTAAGAACTGTTGGCGCGTGACGTTTGTTATATTTTGCTGCCACTGTGGACGTTCCAGATTGGTGGCCGGAAACTGATCAATCCGCCAAGCCATGGGGCGTACTGGACCCCACAAAATGAAAACCGCGCCAAAGATGAAGACGAAGCTCAACAGCAGGATCGGCCATGGCGGGATGGAGATCCTTTTGAGCTTTGACGTGCGGGGAGTGGTTGCACTGTCCTCAACGTCGTGGGCGGTTTTCGTCATGCATTAACCATATAGGTCGGCTACGAGAGACTGCAGTGGGGTTGTTATCCGCATGGCCTTGTAAAGTGGGTCTCGTAGGAATCGCCCACAGCCGGCACATGCCGGTGTACCAGGTGGGATAGTCCGAGCAACCAGGAGCAAAGCGTGGCCCGTGTAGTTGTCAATGTCATGCCCAAGGCCGAGATTCTCGACCCTCAGGGGCAGGCCGTCCAGCGTGCGCTGGGGCGCATCGGTGTGAATGGAATCGCCGATGTTCGTCAGGGCAAGAGGTTTGAATTGGAAGTGGATGAGTCTATCACCGACGCAGACTTGGACCGACTGGCAGCAACCCTGCTGGCAAATACGGTTATTGAAGATTACGAAGTTGTCCGCGAGGAAGCCAAGTGACCGCCAAGATTGGCGTCATCACTTTCCCCGGCACTCTTGATGACGTCGACGCGTTGCGCGCAGTTCGCCTTGCTGGCGCAGAGCCAGTAGAGCTGTGGCACGCCGATGCCGATCTGAAGTCTGTAGATGCAGTAGTTGTCCCTGGTGGATTCTCGTACGGCGACTACTTGCGCTCCGGTGCTATCTCCGCACTGGCACCCGTCATGCAGTCCGTGATTGGTGCTGCGGAAGGTGGCATGCCAGTACTGGGTATCTGCAATGGTTTCCAGATCCTGACGGAGTCGGGTCTGCTGCCAGGTGCTTTGACTCGCAATGAAGCACTGCATTTCCACTGCGTCGATACGTACTTGGAAGTTGCAAACAACGAAACTGCGTGGACCAACCGTTTTGAGGTTGGGCAGAAGATCCTCATCCCAGCAAAACATGGTGAAGGTCGATTCCAGGCAGCGCCAGAGACTATTAAGGAACTGGAAGAAGAAGGTCGCGTAGTGTTCCGCTACACCGACAACTTCAATGGTTCTATCAACTCGATTGCTGGTGTTACTAGCAAGAATGGTCGCGTTGTTGGTCTCATGCCACACCCAGAGCATGCTGTCGAAAAGCTGACTGGTCCATCGCTGGATGGCCTGGAGCTCTTCTTGTCCGTCGTCGGCACAATCGGTGCGTAGAAGCAGGGAAGTCGAGAACGTACATGTCTGAAACTAACTCCGAGTACACGGTGCATGACGACACCGTTGAGGCAGCAGCTGCCTCCCCAGATCTGGAACAGCCATGGGCTGAACTTGGTCTGAAGGAAGATGAATACCAGCGCATCCGCGAGATCCTGGGTCGTCGTCCAACTGATGCAGAGCTCGCCATGTATTCCGTTATGTGGTCTGAGCACTGCTCGTACAAGTCCTCGAAGGTGCACCTTCGCTACTTCGGCGAAACCACCACAGACGAAATGAAGTCGAAGATGCTCGCAGGCATCGGCGAAAACGCCGGTGTTGTCGACATCGGAGATGACTGGGCCGTGACCTTCAAGGTCGAGTCCCACAACCACCCGTCGTACGTCGAGCCGTACCAGGGCGCAGCAACCGGCGTCGGTGGCATTGTCCGCGACATCATGGCTATGGGTGCACGCCCAGTAGCAGTGATGGATCAGCTGCGTTTCGGTGCAGCTGATGCGCCAGACACCCAGCGCGTTTTGCCTGGTGTTGTCTCAGGTGTCGGTGGCTACGGCAACTGCCTCGGTTTGCCAAACATCGGTGGCGAGACTGTCTTTGACGAGTCGTACGCTGGCAACCCACTCGTGAACGCACTGTGCGTTGGTGTACTTCCGAAGGAAGACCTGCATCTGGCTTTCGCAACCGGTACCGGTAACCGCGTCGTTCTGTTCGGTTCCCGCACCGGTCTGGACGGTATCGGTGGCGTATCTGTTCTTGCTTCGGACACTTTCGAAGAAGGAGCAGAGCGCAAGCTTCCAGCGGTACAGGTCGGCGACCCATTTGCTGAGAAGGTCCTCATCGAATGCTGCCTCGACCTATACAAGGCTGGCGTTGTGGTCGGCATTCAGGACCTCGGTGGCGCAGGCCTGTCCTGTGCTGTTTCCGAACTTGCAGCATCCGGCGACAACGGCATGGCCGTGAACCTGGACAATGTCCATCTTCGCGCCGAAAACATGAGTGCAGCAGAGATCCTGTCGTCCGAGTCCCAGGAGCGCATGTGTGCAATTGTGCGCCCAGAAGACATGGACGAGTTCATGGCTATCTGCGCCAAGTGGGACGTCATCGCATCCGACATTGGTGAAGTCACCGAGAACACCAATCTGGTCATCACTCACGATGGCAAGACTGTTGTCGACGCTCCGCCGAAGACCATCGCTGATGAAGGTCCGACCTACCACCGTCCATACGCTCGTCCAGAGTGGCAGGATGCGCTTCAGGTTGAACCTGAGCTGGCGCGTCCGTCGTCAAGCGAAGAGCTGCGGAAGACCGTTCTGGAGATGGCAGCATCCCCAGCACTGTGCTCCCGTGCGCACATCACCGAACAGTATGACCGCTACGTTCGTGGCAATACTGTCGCTGCCAAGGATGCAGATGCCGGTGTTCTTCGCGTGAACGAAGAAACTGGCCGTGGTGTTGCTCTGTCCACCGACGCTTCGGGTCGTTACACAAAGCTGGATCCACGCACCGGTGCGCAGCTGGCACTGGCTGAAGCTCACCGCAACGTCACTGTGTCGGGTGCTAAGCCATACGCAGTGTCGAACTGCATGAACTTCGGTTCCCCAGAGAATCCGGATGCAATGTGGCAGTTCGCGGAAGCTGTCCGTGGACTTGCTGATGGTTGTGCGGAACTCGCTGTTCCAGTAACTGGCGGCAACGTTTCCTTCTACAACCAGACTGGCGACGAGCCAATTCTTCCTACCCCAGTGATTGCTGTGCTGGGCATTATGGACAACGTTGAGAACACCATCACCAACCGTCTCGGCACTGTCGAGGACGAGGTGCTGTACGTTCTCGGTGAGACTGCTGACGAACTTGGCGGTTCCATTTGGCAGCAGGTTGCCCACAACGCGCTTGGTGGTATGCCACCTGCTATCGATTTGGCTAACGAAGAGAAGCTCGTTGATTTCTTCCACGGCACCATCGAGGCAGAAGGCAAGCATTTCGTCTCTGCGGCCCGCGACCTTTCCGAGGGCGGTCTTGCCCAGGCACTGGTGGAGGCTGCAGTTCAAGCCGGTGTCGGCGTTGAGGCCACTCTTGACGACGTCCATTCCGACGCATTCGTCGCCCTGTTTTCCGAATCTGCATCGCGTGCGCTAGTCGCAGTGCCAGCAGTAGACGCAGCAAAGCTGGAGGAGCGCGCCGCAGCAACTGGCGTGAAGGCAACACGCATTGGCGCTGTCGTTGCAGCCGATGAGCCAGTGATCAAGGTGTCTGGTGCCGCAGGCGCTGTTGAATTCGAGATTCCAGTAGCGGAGGCAGAGGATGCATGGCGTTCGACATTGCCAAAGCTGTTTGCTCACGCTGCAGGTGCCAACTCGGTTGTTGAAGCAGAGTAAATGAAGCAGAACACTTAAGAGCGACAGCTCGGCCTCTATGCGAGGTGTAGCTCCGAAAAGAGGGGCGGGAAACCGCAATGGTTTCCCGCCCCTCTTACGTAATCGGTGCGAGTTGAGCTGCCTCCGCGCTGCTCGTTCTGAAGAAGATTGTCAGCAGCTCACGCGTGAGCAAGCTAGATCGTTAGGAGTTGTGCGCAGACAACGGCGCGTTCACCAAGACACCCGGAGGAGCTTCGGAACTGAGGTCGAGTACATTCCGAAGTGCCTCGAAACCCTCGGGGACAAGCTGATAATGTGCCCATCGCCCTTTTCGGTTCACTGCCACTAGTCCACCCTTGACCAGGCGTTTCATGTGATGGCTAATAGTTGCAGGTGTCAGCTCAAGTGCTTCTGCGAGGTGGCAGGCGCATACTTCTTGGCCCTCTGCAAATGATAGAATTGTGAGCAGCTGAACACGAGTGGCATCGCCAAGAAGTTGGAACTTCTCTGCGAGGCGCTGTGCGATGGCAGGCTGAAATATTTGCAGTGGCTTTTCGCCATCTGAAGCGCAAAAATCTGCACCCGACGACTCCTCGGACGTGATGATCAGGGGAGTCATATTTTCGGCGTTCATATTCAACAGGTGTACTCGCTTGGACATGATTAGGCAAGAATCTAAATGTAAGGTGGATAGTGCTTACCCTCGGAAGGATTAAGACATGGCAAACGCAGGTAGCACACCACAAAATAGTGAAAATAATAAACCATTAATTTATTTTTTATGCAACTCAAACTGCGGGAAGTCGCAAATGGCCGAAGCCATTATGCGACTGCGTGCTGGTGACTCGGTTGACGTGCGTTCGGCTGGCGTTAAGCCCGGTTCGGAAGTTAATGCTGAGTCGGTAGCGTCGTTAAGCCGAATCGGAGCAGATATGTCGAACGGTGAACCAACCGCTATTGACGGCGACGTTATGGCTACCGCTGACCGTGTCATCGTTGTCGGTGGCGCGGAGATTCCACAGTACGACGGCATGAAGACCAGCGTCGAACGATGGGAAGTCGACGAGCCGTCACTTCGTGGCATCCACGGTGACGGGCGCATGGACCTGCTTCGCGATGAAATTGACCAGCGCGTACAGAATCTGGTCGACGAGCTCTAAGCCTTCTCTGGCAGAACCAGCGGCAGTGGCTGGTACCTGTCGCGCAGCGCCTTGAGGGACAGGTCGTGTGCTTCGAGGCGCTTATCTTCATCCGTGACCGGAGTGAAGTGTGGAACAGGTTGCGGATTGAAATCATCGTCAATAGCCACGTATGTCATCGACGAATGCAACGCGAGTTCCAGGCCACCACGGCCCTTGCGAGGCTCTCCCGAATGCACGTGGACGCTGAGATGCATGGACGTGGTGCCGGTGCGCAAAACGCGTGCTCGAACCTCTACGAGATCACCAATGTGGATTGGCTTGTAGAAGCGAATACCACCCGCGTACACCGCGATTGTTTGGCGCCCCGACCAGTTGGTCGTGACAGCTGTTGCGGCTTCGTCAATCCATTCCATTGCGGTGCCACCGTGCACATTGCCACCCCAGTTGATGTCGGTCGGCTTAGCCAAGAACCGAGTCGTCATTTCTGGGGCAGAAGAATCCGCGGAGTAAGTCTGAGCACGCATTGACGCCTCGATATCGCGACGAAGATCAAAACGCGACAACGCAGCTTCCTGCACGCGCTTTTCTTCTTCGGTCTCGGGCTCCCATTTTGGCACCTCCGTCGGCTTCCGGTTCTCGTCCATCGCAACGAAGATGACTACGCAGTCTGCAGCTCGCGTGAACTTGCCGTCACGCGGATCTGCCGACAGCACCTCATTCACAATGTGCATCGATGTGCGACCGGTATACGCAATCTTCGAGCGAACCTCAACGATATGGCCACTCGGAATGGGCCGTGTGAAGTGAATATGGCCGAAATACGCCGTTACGCAGTACGTTCCGCACCACTGCGAAGCGCACGCGTATGCAGCCTTATCGATCCACTGCAATACTCGCCCTCCATGCACACTATTGGTGCCTGCATTTAGTACGTCAGTGGGTGCAGCAAGGAAACGCAAAGTGAGCGATGGCGACAAATTCATGGCTGTCAGACTAACAACATTCATGATGATTGGCAGCGGAATTGCAGCTTTTGAAAACAGCGTTACGACGGTCGTTTCGTATCATCAACGCATGGCCAAAACCATTGACCCAGAGGAAGTTCGCGCCGCAGTGCTCCGTGTCGCGGAGTGGGTAAAAGACCCTGAGAACGAACCGCGACCGACGCGCGCAGCGATTGCAGCTGCGGTGCGGCTTACCGCGCGCACGATTTCTCAGGAAGCGCCAGGGCATAGCGTCGAGCTGCGAGTGCCACCTTATGTGGCCGTACAGTGCATCGAGGGACCACGCCACACTCGTGGCACGCCACCCAACGTGGTGGAAACCGATGCCGTGACGTGGCTTCAGCTAGCCACAGGACTGCGTGTTTTTGATGCCTCAGCGCCTGAGCTCGACGTTTCGGGCACGCGAGCACATGAGGTCGCTGAACACCTGCCCGTCGTCAAGCTGTAGCTGCTTGGCTGGCTTACACGTCCTGCCAGTCGGGCTTGTTCTCCCAAGAGAACTTGTAGTACTCAGAGTGCTGCAGCAGAGAGCCGGCGCGCTCGTCAATGATCACGGTTGCACGTGGATGCATCTGCAGTATCGACGCAGGGCAGTTGGCTGACAACGGTCCTTCACACATATCGGCAACGGCCTGTGCCTTGCCCAAACCGGTGGCCAGCAACAGCAGGTGACGCGCCTTCGAGATTGTGCCGAGACCCTGGGTTACGCACTGCTTGGGGACGTCGTCAAGAGAGTCGAAGAAACGCGCGTTATCCGCAATTGTGCGTGGGTGCAGTGACTTCAACCGAGTGATCGACTGCAGTGAACTGCCTGGCTCATTAAAACCAATATGCCCATCGGATCCGATACCTAGCAGCTGGACATCAATGCCACCGGCTTCCTGGATCTGACGATCGTACTGGTAGGCGTGCTGCGGATCCTGTGCATTCGGGGAGTACACCACGGAATCGTGAATATCGATGTGGCTGGTGAACTCGCGACGAATGGTGGAGTAGTAGCTCTGCTCGTGGTCGTGTGGCAGGCCGACGTATTCATCGAGAAGGAAGGCGTTGCAATGCTCGAACGACAGTCCCTCTTCACGGTGGCGGCGGATGAGCTCCTTGTACGTCGGAACAGGGGTCGAACCCGTTGCCAAGCCAAGATTGGCTTCAGCTTCGGCATAGCGGGCAAGGATGTCAGCTGCGAGATTAGCGACAGCAGCCTCATCCTCGAGAATGATGATTTCCATACTTGGATCGACCCTTCCACAGGTTCATTGACACGTCGGGCACAAGTTTAGCGGTGCCAGGTTAATGCCCCCGGTTTTCGTCTCGTTAACCGCCTATTTGGTTTTGACCTACCTGGCACGACTATCTTTAATGATGTGGCCGATACCATGAACCCAGGTTCCCTTACAGGTTGCCCAACCCAGCCGACTTCACCTTTCGACGATTGCGGTGAGAATGCTCCCCGCGAAGAGTGTGGCGTATTCGGTGTATGGGCTCCGGGCGAAGATGTTTCGAAACTGACTTACTACGGTTTGTTCGCACTGCAGCACCGCGGTCAAGAAGCCGCTGGCATTGCTGTCGGCGACGGCGACCAGATTCTCGTCTTCAAAGATCTAGGCCTTGTGTCCCAGGTTTTTGACGAGCAGTCGTTGGAAGCGCTGAAGGGGCACGTCGCCATTGGACATACGCGGTACACCACGGCGGGTTCGCCGTCATGGGAAAACGCACAGCCCATGTTCCGTATGGCAGACGATGGCACCGACATCGCCCTCGGACACAATGGCAACCTCACCAACCATCTGACGTTGTTCGAGGAAGCAGAAGCTCTAGGTCTGGTCGATGACAGCAACGGCATGCCGAGCGATTCGGATATTATGTGCGCGCTGATCGCTCATGAGACCGGGCGTGTCGACGATCCGACGGAAGACGGATGCGAAACAAAGGTGGAGGTTGCTGCGAAGCGAGTTCTGCCACGCATTAAGGGCGCCTTCTGTTTGACGTTCACTGATGGCGACACGCTTTATGCTGCCCGTGACCCACAGGGCGTCCGTCCGCTGTGCCTGGGCCGTCTTGCAAATGGTTGGGTCATCGCCTCGGAGACGTGTGCGCTCGACATTGTTGGCGCCTCTTTCGTACGTGAAATTCAGCCTGGTGAATTGGTATCTATCGACGCCGCCGGTGTCCGCTCGATGCGTTTTGCTGAGACGAAGCATGCTGGCTGCATTTTCGAGTATGTGTACTTGGCTCGCCCAGACTCCGTGATCCGTGGTCGCTCTGTTAATGCTGTCCGTCTGGAACTGGGACGCCAGTTGGCGCGAGAGTTCCCAGCAGACGGTGACCTCGTGATGCCAACACCGGACTCAGGTACTCCAGCTGCTGTTGGCTATGCCCAGGAATCCGGAATCCCATTCGGTCAGGGCTTGACCAAGAACGCCTACGTTGGACGTACCTTCATCCAGCCTTCTCAGACGATTCGTCAGCTGGGTATCCGACTGAAGTTGAATCCCCTGAAGGAAGTCATCGCAGGTAAGCGACTCGTTGTTGTTGATGACTCGATTGTTCGTGGCAACACCCAACGTGCATTGATTCGTATGCTCCGCGAGGCGGGAGCTGCTGAAGTTCACGTCCGTATTGCCTCACCACCAGTCAAGTGGCCGTGCTTCTACGGCATTGATTTTGCTTCTCCAGGTGAGCTCATTGCTAATGGTTTGTCAGAGGATGCCGTTGTTGAAGGTATCGCGCGTGCGATCGGTGCAGACAGTCTCGGCTTCGTTTCTGTCGACGGTATGACAGAGGCGACAGAGCAGGCCGGCACCGAGCTATGCCGTGCATGCTTCGACGGACGCTATCCACTGGGATTGCCGGAGAATGACGCTAATGCGGAAGCCGTCGCACGAATGCAATCCGCCCATGCAGCTACCCTGGGTAGCGACTAACCACGTTTGAAAAGAAAGAAGCGAGAAGCGGATATGACCGACAATCAGAACCGTGGCGCCTCCTATGCGGAAGCCGGTGTGGATATCGAGGCAGGCGATCGCGCAGTAGAGCTGTTCGCGCCAATTGCTAAGAAGGCCACTCGACCAGAGGTACGTGGAGGTCTCGGCGGTTTCGCCGGTCTCTTCGCGCTAGGGGAGTACAAGAAGCCACTGTTGGCTGCAGGCTCCGATGGTGTGGGTACGAAGCTTGCTGTTGCGCAGGCAATGGACAAGCATGACACCATCGGCCAAGACCTGGTTGCCATGGTTGTTGATGATCTGGTGGTCTGCGGTGCAGAACCACTTTTCCTGCAGGATTACATTGCTATTGGCAAGGTTGTCCCAGAGCACGTAGCGGAGATCGTCAAGGGGATTGCTGAAGGGTGTATTCAGGCTGGTTGCGCACTGCTCGGAGGCGAAACCGCGGAGCATCCAGGTGTGATGGAGCCAGGCGAGTACGACGTTTCGGCTACTGCAGTTGGTGTGGTCGAAGAAGACAAGGTGCTTGGCCCAGACCGCGTCCGTGAGGGCGATGTTGTCATCGGTATGGCCTCCTCAGGTCTTCACTCCAATGGTTACTCGCTGGCTCGGTACGTACTCCTGGAGCGCGCAGGCATGGACCTGAACGAGCACGTCGAGGACTTTGGTCGTACCTTGGGCGAAGAAATGCTCGAGCCAACTCGCATTTACGCCAAGGATTGTTTGGCACTGATGAACGAGACAGAGGTCCGTACGTTCTGCCACGTCACCGGTGGTGGCTTGGTGGGCAACATGGTCCGAATCATTCCAGAGGGACTGTGCGCTGACATGAACCGTGCAACGTGGACTCCTGGCCCAATCTTCCGCACTATTGCTGAAGTTGGTCAGGTTGCTCGCGAAGAGATGGAAAAGACCTTCAACATGGGTGTCGGCATGGTCGCTATTGTGGCCGCTGAAGATCGCGATCGTGCGCTGGCATTGCTCACTGCACGTCACATCGATGCTTGGGAGATCGGAACTGTTCGTGCTGCTCAGGACGGCGAAGCTGGCGCAGTTCTGGTGGGCGACCACCCACGGTTCTAGGAATATAAAAACGACGGAAACCCCGCCACACCATTCGGTGTGGCGGGGTTTCCGCTTGAAGCATTTACTCACACATAAGTGGAGAAGACGTTCATGTTACGCGTCAAAAGCGATCGTCGCCGGACGCCCAATCCTCCCAATCAGAGTAATCGTCTTCAACGTCGGAGTCGTCCTTCTTTCCAACGAGCTCACGCTGAAGCCTTTCCAGATCCATATCTGGCGTGTCGTACTTGAGCTGACGAGCTACTTTCGCCTGCTTTGCCTTGGCACGGCCGCGACCCATGGCCTGACCCCCTCATGTGGTCTGGGGTACGGCACGGGATTCGGCCGCCCCACTATGTTCTATATGCGTCAATTCCTGTAAGACACCATAGCCTATTACAGAGCGCACGGGTGACCGCCCTTGGACAATATCGTGTCGTGTCACAACTATTGCCGAGGTGAAACTTCGCTGACCTGCGGTTATGTAAAAACGATGTTCAGTAGATTGTCAATAAGGCCACACCTAATTCGTGTCGCGAAGGTCGCTTGTGGGGTCGATTCCAGTGCGTAGACGTGTTACCGCGGCTCGACCAGGACGAATTGCATCGTCGCGGTCAACAGTGGATGGGTCGACTGACACGGCGCATTCGCCAACAGTGAGTGCAACACCCTCCTGAGCTGAACGTTTGACCAGCGCAAGAGCGATAGGACCGAAGTCGCAATGATGCACAACCGTGCCGACGTAGCCAACAGTTCGCTTCCCAGATTTCACAGCATCGCCGGTTTCGGGAAGTTCAGACGCAGAGCCGTCAATCTGCAGCATCACCAGAGTGCGAGGAGGCCGACCAAGATTATGGACCCTCGACACAGTCTCTTGGCCACGGTAGCAGCCCTTTTCCAGATGCACAGCCGCTGGATCGAACTCAGATGCGATCCAGCGTGGCGATTCGTGGGGGATCATCTTCTCATCGACATCAAGGCCGACTTCGGGGCGCAGTGACACCACTCGTTCGGCTTCCCATGCCATGAGTCCAGTCGGGCGCGCACCAGCTGCCAACAGTTGGTCAGTGACAGCAACTGAGGCGCTGCGAGGAACTAAAAGGTCAACCGTCCCGCCAGCTGGCCAGGGAAGATGTCGGATCATCGCGACATCGTCGCCAAGTGCAGCACAGTCAGCGCCAGCAAGCGATGCGGTGCCAACCTGCGGAAAGGGAAGATGGGCCGCCGCCAATGTTTCCGGTGAGGTCGGACCAACCACTGACAACACTGCAAGATCTGTTTCGCGAACCTCGACCTTTGACCAGAAAATCATCATGGTCAAATACTTCAGCAACGACTCGGCAGAAAGCGGTGGGACATCCAACAGCACGGAATCCTCCAGCACTGTCACCACCATGTGATGAAGAACGCGTCCCTGAGGATCCAAATTGAGTGCTTCGGTGACGGTTCCCGACGAAACGTCGTCAAGCTTCTGTGAAAACAGGGTGTTGAGCCACGTCAACCGATCTTCGCCGGTGATCTCAATGACGGTGCGGTACGAGCGATCAACTAAAGCGGTTGATTCGTGTATTGCTCGCTGCTCGACCAATGGGGAGCCGTAATGCCATGCCACGCCCGCACGCCCGCCGACATCATCACCTTCGACTGCAACAGCGCCAGGAAGATGCGAGACGATCGGACTGGAAAAATCGATAGCCACACCGACATCGTATCGTGTCTTGTTGGTAATAGGCTAAGGGTCATGAAGAATTCCCAGACTTCTTTGGTTCTTATCGACGTCTTATCCGGCGATACCCCATTCGTTGTTGATGCCTCGCAGCCGTTTCTTTTCGCTGATGACTTAGGAGCTGTACGTGGCGATGGAGTCTTTGAAACGCTCCTCGTTCGCGACGGACACACGTGTAATACCAAACGACATGAGGACCGCTTCCTGTCGTCCTCAGCGATGCTGGAGATGCCGGAACCGGATCTTGAACAGTGGCGCGCAGCCAACGCACTGGCTCTGGCAGAACTGCGCAAGCTCGGTATCGGCGATTCTGATGGTTCGTTGCGGTGGGTGTACTCCCGAGGTCGAGAATCGACTGGTGAGCCTACTGGCTATGTTCTGGCCTCGATTTCACCGGACATGGGGCAGGTGCGTCGTCAAGGAGTGAAAGTCATGCTTGCGCAGCGTGGTTTTTCACTGGACCTGGGGAGCAAGGCGCCGTGGGCACTAATTGGGGCGAAGACGCTGTCGTACGCGGCCAACATGGCGGCACTCCGATACGCAAAAGCCAACGACTTTGACGATGTCATCTTCGTTTCTGCCGAAGGAAATCTGCTGGAAGGCCCAACGTCGACGATTATCATCGTTCGTGGCACGGAGTTGCTTACACCGAAGCCTGGGGAAGGCATTCTGCCGGGTACCACGCAGGCAGCACTCTTTGCTCAGGCAGAAAAAGAGGGGTGGACATGCGTAGAAGCAAATCTCACCCCTGAGGATCTACAGACCGCCGACTCTGTCTGGCTTGTTTCTTCCGTCCGCATTGCAGTTCGCGTCACCACTGTGGACGGGCAGCCACTCGCAGAGCCGTCTGCAGAATCGCAGCTGGCATTTCACAAGCTTTGCGACGACGCCCTCGCCAGCAACTAGCCCACAGTTAGCCACGCTCATGGCCCGCTACGAGATCGAGCCTAGCCGGCGTAACGCGTCAGTTGAGCGGACATACGTGGCACGAATTCGTCGTCACGCAGTCGTTCGTCGACCCAGCCTAGGTCGTTGTTTGGCATGAGGCCGTACAGGCGCTTGCCAGGGCCGAGAGATGCGGGACCGGTGGCGGTGACCATCGTGGAGGCCGCCTGCAGTTCCCATGCGCGCTCGGAAATTGGCTCGCCGTAGTAGATCTCGACAACGCCAGTGGAGTGGGTGCAGACGAACTCGATCTCGTCGTCATCGTTGATGCGCCAGAAACCGGTTTCGCGGAGGTCTGGCCCCGTTGGGTTCCCGTCTTCGTCGAGCTTCCAGAAGCGTGATTCGTAGCTGAGGTAATTTTCGCCATCGTGCTTGAAAATCAGCTGCTGGCCGAACGCATAGTTGCCGTCGACGACAGTGTCTGCCTTGCCCTCTCCACGCCACACGCCGACGAGCGGGAGCAACGCCAGCAAACCATCATGCAGGTTTGGTCCCTGGCGAAGATTCGCGGTGTCTTCTGGGATCGGCAGCCCAGGTAGCTCAGAAATATTCCGCGAAGCCGTGGATTCTGCAGTTTGTGCAGCACGGTTCACTGCCTCATTTCCGTTGAGGAGTGGTGCGTTTGATTCGTTCGCTTCATTGGCATCGGTCATGCCTCTTAGTTTACGCATCCACTTTTCCGACCATGCGGGGTGCCAAGGTTGAAGCGCAAATTTGCGTAGTGAAGACTGAGATCCGTGGCAACTAACGACACCGATGCAGTCCCCGGCAGACTAATTGGAGTCCTCTTAGTGTGAACCTTCGAAATCAGATTTGTCGTCAGCAACTGGGAGGAAATCACGAGGAGACACTGTTGCATGGATCTTCTCCGCTTCCACGAAGATGAAGCCACCCGACACGTAAATACGAGTCGGAGGCATATCCAGAGGCAAACTTTCACCTGGAAGTTCGAGATAGAAGACATCCAAGAATTCCTGGGTGAGCTCGTCGTTTAGCTCTTTACCCGGAGTCTCCTTCGTCGTCTCCTTATCTTCCGGACCCGAAATAATATGATCCGGGAGGAAGTACACGTCACCGCTTTTAATTCGCAGCTTTACGACGGCCGTCACTGGTGCCGAATACCCCTTCGGGGTCGCTTCGAGGATGGCCTCGGTTTCCCAACCGCCAGCGGGGGAGACGTCGTCAAGGTTTTGAATGACGAGGTCGGTCAGACCCATGTGTTGACCAAGGGCAAGGCCATCGAACTGCAGATTGGTGAAAAACTTCTTTGCGTAGGTCGATTCGAAGTCCCCACTCCAGACGCTGCGGGCCGGAACTTTGGCATCGGAAGCGCCGGATTCGACGGATACGAGGCCAAATCCAGGGACTTCGAGGTCACGAGCGCGCACACGAATTGAAGACAGCTTCCCGGTAACAAACGAGGATGAATACGCCATGCCGCCCAGTCCAACGTACGGATCTGCGGGCAAATTCGCGTCCGCCCGCAAGGAATTGGCGAAGCTGCGTTCAGCGTGGATGGCAACCCCAGCGTCGGCAAGGAAAAGCATGGCCAATGAGGCACATACTCCACCTATTATTTTCCGACGACGAGAAGATGACACATCTCATTCATACCCTATTGGCTGCTTGTTCCAGTATTCGCTTGTGTATTCGTTTGTGCGTACGATTCGCCAGCTAGGACTCCTGAGGCTGTCTACAGTGGTGCCATGGACCTCAACTTGCAGCACTTTCCATCCGTTCTTTCCGGTGATTCGTTGAACTCTGCTCGACGTCTCCTTGTCGACGCCACGGCTCAGGACCGCGTCGAACCATTCGGCGAGGCCTTTGTACGTGGATTGTCGGAACCACAGCGAGGCCATCAGCACGTGGCCGTATTCTCCGCGGATCAGCCGGGTCAATGCATAGCACTCGCAGGTATTGCCCCTGATTCCATCGAGTTGGTCGTACACCCAGCTTTTCGACGTCGCGGAGTCGGGCAACGATTGCTGCAAAGCGTTGATGAGATCGTCGTAAAGCCGGGGCGTCTGCCGATATGGGCTCATGGCAATCTTCCGGGTGCGCAGCAGTTGGCAGCTGTCACGGGGCGGAAGATGAATCGGCAGTTGCTGCAGATGTCGATTGAAGGAGAGTCGCTTGACTTGGCTGCGGAGGGTGGCGAGGTCCCCGATGGGATTGAGCTCGAAACCTATGCAGAACTTGAGAAAAACATAGGTAGGGAAGCTGCGGACAGCGCATGGTTGGCCGTCAATAATGAAGCCTTTGATTGGCACCCAGAACAGGGGAATTGGACGCAGGGCGATCTAGATTTGGCGCGCAGTGCTGACTGGTTTGATTCAGCCGGGGTGTTCTTCGCGGTTGATCGAGATAGTAGAGAAGTCGTTGGATTCCACTGGACAAAAATGCATCCTGAACAGGAGGAACGTGTAGGTGAGGTCTATGTCATTGGGCTGGCTGAGCGTGCTCGAGGACGGGGTGTAGGGGCTTGGTTAACCCGAATTGGATTGAAAGATCTGGTTGCGCGAGGTGCCGGGGCGGTCATTCTCTATGTGGAAGGGGGTAACGCGACGGCAATTCGAACCTACGAAAAGACAGGATTCGAGCTTGCGCGAATGGACGTTATGTACGGGTAATTACAGGAATATATGGCGAATTTGTTGCAGTACTCACAGTCAAAATTAAGTAGTTAACCAATTGTTAACCTAGATAACAGCAGTGCGTCACCCTGGAACGTTATCTTCGCCTACTAGTGGGGCCTGGACATTGGTTCCACGGAAGATGCGGAACTGATGTCTGCGGCTGTGCTCGCTGAATAGGAACCGTGTTCGCCCCCCTGATTCCGTTAAGTGTTGAAGGTTGTCGCCAATCCTGGCGCGTACTAGAGATGCTGCATTAATTTTCATCCGGAGGAACCCGTGCTGAAGAACACTCGTCGCCGTGCTGCCATTTTGGGACTGACCGCTGTTGCTGGTCTGACCCTCTCCGCTTGCTCTGAGGGTGGAGACACCGGAGCATCTGAAGTTGAAGGTCTGACCGAAACCACCGGTGAGCTGCAGGGTGAGGGCGCTACCTCCCAGCAGCGTGCAATGGACCTGTTTGCAACCCTGTACGAAGAGACCGGTTCGACCCTGTCTTACAACGCAACCGGTTCGGGCTCTGGCCAGACCCAGTTCATCGCAGGCACCGTTGCATTCGCTGGCTCGGACTCTCCACTGAAGGAGAAGGACGGCAAGGATCAGATCGCAGAAGCTAAGAAGCGTTGCGGTGGCAACGACGCTTGGCACCTGCCAATGGTCATCGGCCCAGTTGCTGTTGCATACAACCTCGAGGGCGTTGAGCTTAACCTGTCGCCAGAAGTTGTTGCTGAAATCTTCGACGGCAAGATCACCAAGTGGAACGATGAAAAGATCGCCAAGCTGAACGAAGGCGCAGATCTTCCAGACAAGGACATTTCGGTTATCTACCGCTCGGAAGAGTCCGGTACCACCGACAACTTCATGAAGTTCCTGTCGGCTTCCGCTCCAGATCAGTGGAAGCACGAGGCTTCGAAGTCCTTCCCAACCGCAACCGGTGCTGGCGCTAACGGCTCCGCTGGTGTTGTGGACCAGGTTGCAGCTATTGACGGTGGCATCACCTACGTTGAGGCTGGCTTCGCTAAGGATAAGGATCTTGGCATCGCCAAGATGGACTTCGGCAACGGCCCAGTTGAGCTGAACGCTGAAACCGTTGGTAAGGCAATGGACAACGTTGAGTACAAGTCCGAGGGCCACGACATGGTTGTGGACTCCGACAAGCTCTTCTCGATGGATCAGGAAGGTGCTTACCCACTGGTTCTGACCACCTACGAGATCGTTTGCTCCGCTGGCTACGACGAGCAGACCCGCGACCTGGTCAAGAACTTCTTCAAGGTTGTTCTTGAGAAGGGTCAGTCCCCAGAGCTCGAAGAGCTGGGCTACATCCCAGTTCAGGGTGAGTTCAAGCAGAAGCTGGTCGACGCAGTCGACGCCATCAAGTAGGTCTCTGCGAATCGTATAATCCTGACTTTTAGCAGTCACGAGAGCCGCCGGCCGGTTGACCATTTGACACGTGTTTTCTTTGAAAGCGGTGCAATAGGTCAATCGGCCTCAGGTGCGTAAATGGCAGCTAAATACTTTGACAAGGAAATTGATTATGTCTTCCCCTACATCCGCTAAGGGAAACGAAGAGCTGAAAGAAGTAACTGCCGATACGTTGTCCAACGCGCCTCGCGTTGGCACCCGCTCAGATGAGCCGGGTGAAGCCCAGGTAGCACACGGTGTGGTGCGCCCAGGTGACCGTATCTTCCGCATGCTTTCGGTCGGTTCTTCGGCTTTGGTTACGGTTTTCATTATCGCGATTGCGGCATTCTTGATGCTCCGCGCTATTCCGGCCATCTCCCGAAACCAAGAGAACTTCTTCACCTACTCAGAGCGCTGGAACTTGGCTGATACCGCAGCAATGCACTTCGGTATTCCAAACCTGTTCCTCGTAACCATCACGGTTTCGATCTTGGCCCTGATCCTGGCTATGCCGGTTGCACTTGGTATCGCTATCTTCTTGACCACCTACGCGCCAAAGCGACTAGTTAAGCCACTTGGTTACCTAGTTGACCTGCTCGCTGCAGTACCATCCATCGTTTACGGTCTGTGGGGCTTCATGGCTCTTGGACCAGCACTGTCAGGCTTCTACGAGGCCTTGGCAAAGAACTTGTCGTTCATTCCGTTGTTCCAGACCTACGTCAACTCTCCGGACTTTGCGACGGGTCGTAACCTCTTCACTGGTGGCATCGTCCTGGCAATTATGATTCTGCCGGTTATCGCAGCTACCACCCGAGAGGTTTTCGTTCAGACTCCTCGTGGACACATCGAAGCTGCCCTCGCACTCGGTGCAACCCGCTGGGAAATGGTCCGTATGGCGGTTCTTCCATTCGGTAAGTCCGGCTACATCTCCGGCTCGATGCTGGGTCTTGGTCGTGCACTCGGTGAAACCATGGCGCTGTACATGGTTATCTCTACGTCTGACGCGTTCCGTGGTTCGCTGTTCGATGGTGGCACCACTTTCGCAACGGCCATTGCTAATGCTGCTCCGGAGTTCAACGACAACTTGAAGGCCGGCGCTTACATGTCCGCAGGTCTTGTCTTGTTCCTGTTGACCTTCGTGGTTAACTCCGCTGCTCGCATGATTGCGAAGAAGTAATCGGAAAAGAGGATATCGACATGACTAACCAAAACGATAGCGTCATCGTGGCGGACCCTAATGAAAAGGTCTCTACGAGTGACTCTGCCTTTACCCCTCTCAAGGGTTCGCGCAAGGTAGTTGACAACCTTTCGACCGTATTGATCTACGCCTGCATGGCGCTGGCACTGATCCCACTCGGCTGGGTTTTGTTCGAACTCATCACCCGTGGCACCAGCTCACTTCTTTCTCCAGAATGGTGGACCGCCTCTCAGCGAGGTGTGACCGTTGGTTCTGCAGAAGGCGGTGTTGCACACGCAATCATCGGTACCATTGTTCAGGCTCTGGTTACTGCAATCATCACGGTGCCAGTCGGCATCTTCGTTGCAATCTACCTGGTCGAGTACGCGGGCAACTCGCGTCTTGGCAAGATCACGACCTTCATGGTGGACATCCTTTCGGGTGTTCCATCCATCGTTGCTTCGCTGTTCATTTACTCCATGTGGGTCGTTATGTTCGGCATGAGCCGTTCAGGCTTCGCAGTTTCGTTGGCTCTGGTGCTGCTTATGCTCCCAGTAGTTGTTCGAAACACAGAGGAAATGCTTCGCGTTGTTCCTCACGACCTGCGTGAAGCGTCTTACGCACTGGGCGTTCCAAAGTGGAAGACCATCGCAAAGATCGTTTTGCCTACCGCTCTCTCCGGCATTGTTACCGGTGTCATGCTTGCAGTTGCACGTGTTATGGGTGAGTCGGCACCAATGCTGATTCTGGTTGCTACTTCCCGAATCATCATGTGGAACCCATTCGGTCAGTCTCAGTCTTCGTTGCCACTGTTCATGCTGGACATGTACAAGGCAGGTAACACCGGTGCGGCATTCGACAAGATGTGGGGCGCAGCTCTGACGCTGGTCCTGATCATTGCACTCATCAATGTCATCGCGCGAGTCATCTCCGCAAAGTTCTCTGTAAAGAGCTAATCGGGCGCTAAGCCTCAGATTCCTAGGAAGGTAAAGAACAATGGCGAAGCGCCTTGATCTGAACGACGTCAACATCTACTACGGTGATTTCCACGCAGTTAAGGAAGTCAACCTGCATGTACCACCACGCTCGGTTACCGCATTCATCGGCCCATCCGGCTGTGGTAAGTCCACTGTTCTTCGTTCCCTGAACCGTATGCACGAGGTTATCCCAGGCGCATACGTCAAGGGCGAGGTTCTTCTTGATGGCGAGAACATCTACGGACCAAAGGTTGACCCAGTGTCCGTTCGTAATACCATCGGCATGGTTTTCCAGCGTCCAAACCCATTCCCAACCATGTCCATCGAGGACAATGTTGTTGCGGGTCTGAAGCTTTCGGGCGTGAAAAATCGTGCGCGTTTGAAGGAAGTTGCAGAGAAGTCTCTCCGCAGCGCAAACCTGTGGGATGAAGTTAAGGACCGTCTTGACAAGCCAGGCGGTGGCCTCTCCGGTGGTCAGCAGCAGCGTCTGTGCATTGCTCGTGCAATCGCAGTTGAGCCAGAAGTTCTCCTCATGGACGAGCCTTGCTCCGCTCTCGACCCAATCTCGACTCTGGCAATCGAGGACCTGATCCACGAGCTGAAGGAAGAATTCACCATCGTCATCGTGACGCACAACATGCAGCAGGCTGCTCGTGTGTCCGACCAGACCGCGTTCTTCTCCCTCGAAGCTACTGGCAAGCCAGGTCAGCTTGTTGAAGTTGGCCCAACCAAGAAGATCTTCGAGAACCCAGACAAGAAGGAAACCGAAGACTACATTTCGGGTCGTTTCGGCTAAGTCGAGCGCGTCCGCGAAGTTGTGTGTTTAGCGACGAGCTGTCGTCGCAAAGCCTGAAAGCGCCACTGTCCAATTCTGGATGGTGGCGCTTTTGCAGTCGTATAGCCTGTTGTCGTCATCCAGTGGCTAAGCCAGTCACCTGGAGACAGCAGTCAAACTCTAGTTCCGGGCTGTGGAAAGCACGAATCCAGCAACACTATCCTCAAGAGGAAGTGCGGCTGGGTTCGGTGATCAGCGTGGGGTACATGCTTGATGACTAATCGTTGAGCATGCTCTCGCTACATGGTGAAGTGACGCTCCAAGTACTCCAGGCGACGTGAGATAGAGTCACGCTGTTTCTCATCCTCGATTCGTTCGAGGTAATCGCCCCACTTGTATCCGGTAGCCAAGTAGACAACTCGGGTTGAAACCTCAACAGCATGGTCTGCGTAGCGTTCGAAGTAGCGACTAAGCAGCGTGATGTCGACTGTTTGAGCAGGAGTGCCAGTCCATTCTGGTGACGTGGTGACCTGAAGCAGGTGCGCATGAATATCATCAATTGCATCATCATCGTGATTGACCTTCATGGCCAGATCAACGTCGTAATCGATGAGGACTTGGCGCGTGTCATGCGTCAATTGGTCGGAGACTTTAGCCATCTCCTGGAAGAAACCAGTGATATCTTCTGGCAAAGCCTTTTCAGGGAAACGGCGACGAGCCACGTTTGCGATGTGTACGGACAAAGCACCCATGCGGGAAATATCTTCCACAATATAGATACCAGACACGACCTGTCGCAGATCTCGTGCAACAGGCGCTTCGCGGGCGAGCAGTTCGAATGCGCGCTCTTCGGCCGACGTGCGAAGCTCGTCTAGCTTGTCGATGCTAGAGAGCACCTGTTCAGCAGCTTCCAAATCGGCATCGAAGAGAGCCTTTGCCGCTGCGCGGTGCATGCCATGGACGTGATCGCACATGACAATGAGGCCATGTGCAAGGGCGTCCATCTGTTCTCGGTAAATAGTGCGCATATCTAAATGTTAAGGGTTAATCGTTTAAGATGCGCGCCCTTGATGATTGGCAGAAAACGATAAAGCGTCTCGTACTTTCTATCGTCAAACTTTCTACCTGCGTGTTTACCGCGATGTGAACACCATTAGTCACAATACTAAAACAGCCTGGAGTAGTGCTGGTCACAGTGTTACCCCTATTGCGGGGTAAACAGCTAGTGGGTCCGAAATCCAGTCACCACGTCGATGGTCATAAAAGTGTAGCTATCCACCTGAATGCATGATGTCAGCGCCCTCTGGAACAGTGTCATCCTCAGGGTCGTCGAGCCATCCTTCTGGCAAGACTACCTTTGCAGGCGAGCCTTGCCTGCCGCGGGCACCATCGGCGTCACACGGCAGAGCCGCGGCATTCGGACCGTCGTAAAGCGGTGCCAATGCATCGTCCAGCTCTTGCAGAGTCGAAACCTGAGCGAGAGCCTTACGTACCTCAGAACCAGCTGGGTAGCCACGCAGGTACCAACTGATGTGCTTGCGAAGATCGCGGCAACCCTTGCGCTCTCCGTCGTGCTCTACTAGTAGCTCAGCGTGGCGACGAATGATAGCAGCCACCTCGCCGAAGGTCGGGGGAGCGGGTACATCTAACCCCCGGAGTTCGGCAGAAAGCTCGGCAAAGAGCCACGGGCGACCGAGGCAGCCACGGCCGACAACGACCCCGTCGCAGCCGGTTTCGTTCATCATGCGACGGGCATCACTTGCCGCGAAAATATCGCCATTGCCAAGAACAGGAATGTCTTCAAAACCAGACGCGACCATGTGCTCTTTCAGACGTGCGATTTCAGACCAATCTGCCTGGCCAGAGTAGCGCTGCGCAGCCGTTCGAGCGTGAAGAGCAACTGATTTCGCGCCTTGTTCAGCTGCAATGCGGCCGGCATCGAGGTGGGTATGGTGTTCGTCATCAATACCGACGCGGAACTTCACCGTGACCGGGATGTCAGTGCCTTCGGTAGCTTTCACTGCAGCTGCCACGATATTCGCAAAGAGGCGACGCTTGTAGGGAAGTGCGGAACCCCCACCTTTTCGAGTTACCTTTGGAACCGGGCAGCCAAAGTTCATGTCGATATGATCCGCGAGGTTCTCATCGACGATCTGCTTCGCAGCTTTGTATGTCCACTCTGGATCAGTGGTGTACAGCTGCAGGCTGCGCGGATTCTCTTCTGGGGCGAACGTGGTCATATGCAGCGTCTTTTCGTTGCGTTCGACCAACGCTCGTGCCGTCACCATTTCGCAGACATACAGCCCCGACACCGTTCCGGTCCGCTGCCGTTCCTGCTCACGGCACAGGGTGCGGAAAGCGACGTTTGTGACACCCGCCATCGGTGCGAGCACGACAGGGGATGGCAGCTCGAAAGGTCCGATGTGCAGGCCAGATGCGGAAGAAACGGTGGGGGTAGTCACGGCGGTTATTGTTCCACTTTCGTCCTAATATTGCGAAATTCCTATCGTGGATGCCTGACGACGATCACTGTCCGTTCAGCACGTATGCCCGGCAGGGTCTCGTCGTGAAGGAGCTTCTGCAAGACGTCATCGCTGTGGGTGTCGAGATGCTCGGTGGGTTCGTCGAGAAGCAGGATCGGTGCGTGGGTGAGCAATGCGCGGGCAACGATGAGGCGGCGACGCTGGCCGCCAGAGACACTGTCATCGCCAGCCGCGAGAACAGTAGAGAGACCCTCGGGGAGGGCGGTGAGCCAGTCGCCGAGACCCAGTTCGGTGAGAATCGCGATCATGTCGGCATCCGTAGCGTAGGGGTTGCCGATGGCAAGGTTGTCCCGAATGGTGGTGGCAAAGATATGTTCGTCTTCGGCGACGAAGAGCGCTGGTGTACCAGGGGAGCTGGTCAGTTCATGGCCGTCAGCGTCGGTGATATGGACTGTTCCGGAGCGAGGGGGTACGAGACCCGCCAGGGTTTTCAACAAAGTGGTCTTACCGGCACCAGAGGGAGCGATGATTTCTCGACGAGCACCGAAAGGCACATCCGCGTTCCACGTCTGCAAGTCCCGGTCATAGCCGGTGACGAGCGAAAGTGCACGCAGTCGTGGCCGTAGTTCATGGTCAACGTCCACAGCGTAGTGCTGGGGTGTCTGGTCGTCTGAAAGTGGTGTCTCTGTGTCTAGGCCACAGACATCGGATAGCCGGGTCAGAGCATCATGAGCTCGAGCCAACGCTATCGCAGCGCTGGGCAGAACGGACACGGCTTCAAATGCTGCCAACGGAACGAGGACGATGACCGCGAGCCACTCCGGCGTATGAAGTGGTGTGTGGTCTGCTGCCGTGTACGTCCATAGGGCAACGACGATGGTTGCAATCGCAGTGAAAGCTGACGCGGCGGTGGACAGTGCATGGCTGGCACCGTCATGAGGTGCAGCGGCTTTTGTAGCGTGAGCCAGCGCCAAGGTGGACTTCTGAGTGCGCGCCAGGGCGGTGTCCAGTTGATTGTGGACGCGTAGCGATGGTGCGTCAGTCAGCACCCGATCCACCGCTGTGGCGTGCTCGTCGAGGGCGGCTGCATGCAAAGCATTGGCCTTCATCGTGCCGCGGTAGACAATCCATGGCGCGGCTACTCCCGCAAAGAGTAAGCCCGTCGCAAGCGCTATCGCAGCCCCCGGTGACAGAAGAGCGGTAAACATGACCGCGAAAAAGGAGGTCAGTGCAGCAACGCAGATAGGGACGAGCGCACGAACGATGACATCGGCAATCGCGTCAACGTCATCACCAAGTCGGGTCAGTACATTTCCCCGTGACCACGTGGACAAGGTGCCTGACCTGGACCGTGCCACTCGAGTCCACATATTCGCACGTGCGTTAGATGCTGCTCGGAAAGCGACATTGTGCGACAAGACACGATCCAAATAGCGGAACGCGGAACGGGAAATGCCAAGGGCACGGACAGCAGTCACTGCGACGGTGATATCCATGACTGGTGGCATCTGCCAGGAGCGGGTAATCAACCACGCCGACACGATCGTCAACGTCAGCGCTGACAACAATGTCACCGTTCCCGCTACTACCGGTCCGACCAGCGCTCGTGCCTTGAGCCCAGTGATTTCTCGCAATGTAGTGATAATCATGAGGCTTGGGCCTCCAGGTGAGAAACCGTGACGACGGAATCTGCAGCCTCCATCGCAATCGGATCATGACTAGCAATGAGGACTGTATCGCCAGCGTGGGCACGGTCGCGGAGAGTATCCATCATTATGCGTGCATTCGCCTCATCAAGGTGTGCTGTTGGTTCGTCAAGAATGAGCAGCGTGCGCTGCCGGTCGGCTAGTTCGTTGGCGAGGGCGACACGCTGGCGTTGCCCTAGCGACAAATTCGACGTGTCGCCAACCGCGTCGGAATCCAAGACCGGCCGTTGTGGCAGATAGGCGCAGTGCTCCCACAGTTGCTGATCGCGAAGAATCCGAGGTGAGGGTGCCGTCCCGGCAGGCCTCCATTCAGCTGGCTGCCCGCTCGCAACCTGCACTACCGTTGCTGTTCCGCTGATGCCTTCCGTCGCAATGCCGAGCACACCTAACAGTGCCGTAGACTTGCCAGAGCCATTTTCGCCAGCCAGAACTGTGATCTCGCCGGGACGAGCATGCACTGACAAGTTCCACGGACGCTGACCATCTCGCCCCTCAGCCGTGAAACCAGTCAACACCACGTGTAAGCCGGGCCATCCCGACATCAAGACCTGTTCTGGCACTTCATCTACTTGGTTTGCTTGGGCGCTGTGCAACGATTCGTCGTGAAGCACATCCAACACAGCAGCGGAAGCAATCAGACCATCCTGTGCGTTATGGAATTGCTTTCCGACGTCGCGAACCGGGGCATAAACCTCCGGAATGATGATGAGGACTGCCAGGCCAGCGGATAATGCCATGGCTCCGTCGAGGAGTCGGAAACCAATGCCGACGGCGACGAGAGCGACCGAGATGGTTGCGAAGAACTCCAACACCATGCCGGATAAGAAGGCGATTCTCAGCACGCCCATGGTCGAGGTGCGGTGCGCTTCCGAAAGGCGCTTGACCTCATGTGTCGGGGCGTCAATAGTTCCATGTGCGCGAAGAGTCGGCAGTCCGACGACGAGATCGAGGATCTGATCGCGCAGAGTGCCTACATCGCGTAGCCGCTGTTCCGTCTTGCCCTGAGTGAGCAGGCCTACCAACCACATGAACACGGGAATCAGTGGCAGCGTGATTATCGCAATGACAAACGACCCGAGATCAAGCCACGCTACCGCTGCCAGCGCCACCGGAGTGGAAATACACATCGCAACAAGTGACGGGAGGAACCCGGAAATATAGGAGCTCAAACCGTCGATTCCGGTGGTGGTGATTGCTCGCCACAACGGAACATCAATCGTGCGGGGATCGGACACAGCGAGGCGGGAGAGTACGCGCTGACGTAGATCTGCAATTACCTGCGCAGCAGCAAGTTTCCCGAAACGCTCCAACGCCCACGCCACGGCAATGCGTACCACGGCGCAGGCAATCAGCCACGTGAACTTCGATGCATGGCGTTCCCACAACTGTGACGGAGATGCCGGAGAAGTGATCATGTCAGCTGCAATGGTCGCCACGATCATGCCCATGCCGATCACAGCGACGCTGCCGATTGCAGTGAGAACGCCAGATAATACGATCCATTGGCGCGCCGGGCGAGAATGCCGAAGGAGACGGGGGTCGACGGGCTTGATAGTGCTCACTCCTAGACCACGAATGACAAAACTGCGAGAGTTAGAAAAACAGAAGCTGGCTCAATCCGAGAATACGTTTCCCGAGTTGAGCCAGCTTTCATGCACAAATAGTCGAGCAACAACGTAGCAGTTGTGCGCCTGCTAGGCGGTGACAGGTTCTGCCACAATACGTTTGCGGAAAACCCAGTACGTCCATCCCTGGTAGGCGATTACCAATGGAGTGATGAAGAGCGCAGACCAGGTCATGATTGTCAGGGTGTACGGATTCGACGCCGAGTTCCAGATATCCAACGTGACTCCGTCCGCCAAGGTTGTTGGCATCAGGTTAGGGAACAAGGATCCGAAGGCCAGAGCAGTGACTGACAGTACTGCAAACGATGTTGCAAGGAATGACAAACCATCCTTGCCCATCTTCACAAATACAGCACCTGCTATTACGCCAAGAAGAGCGATAACCGTTGGGATCCAGGTCCAAGCCTTACCGTGTGCCAGCTGAGTCCAAATGACGAATGGCGCTCCGAAAACGACGGCGAGAGCAGCCACGATCGTGAGCGAATTGCCCACTTCTTCGCGGATACTACCGGCGGTCTTCAAGCGAAGGAATGCCACTGCATGTAGGACGAATACTGCAGTCAGGGCGACGCCACCCAGCAAACCGTAAGGGTTGAGCAAGCCAAGCAACCCGCCAAGGCCAGCGTCCATCTGCCGGTTTGCATCAATAGGGATGCCACCTAGCAAGTTGGCGACAGCTACACCCCAGAGGACTGGTGGTAGCCAGGAGCCGACGATGATTGCTGCGTCGCACCAACGACGCCACTTTTCATCCGCGACCTTGAACCGCCATTCCAAGCCCACAATGCGGACGATCAAGCCAATCAGAATCAAGAACAAGGGCAGGTAGAAACCGGAGAACATGGTCGCATACCACTCGGGAAATGCTGCAAAAAGTGCACCTCCAGCGGTAATCAACCACACTTCGTTGCCATCCCACACTGGACCAATGGTCTTGAGAAGTGCAGCACGGCGATTCTCATCTCGACCGACAAACGGCAACAGAATACCGACGCCGAAGTCAAAACCTTCAAGCAAGAAGTAGCCCGCAAACAGCACGGCTACGAGTACGAACCAGATGACAGGCAATTCCAAACCGAACATGACAGATTCACCTACTTTTCGTTCTCATCGTCGCGTGCGGCGAAACGGACTGGTTGCGGAATACGTGCGCCAATGGCGGTGGCTACCGGAGCAGATGGGCCAGGAGCAGCCGAAGGATCATCTGCTGGGTGAGCACCCGTAGTGGCAGCGCCGTCGTGAAGCACTGGTGCATCTTCAGTTGGGGGACCAGCAATCACGGCGCGCTTAATGAGCCAAAACCACACGACTGCAAGTGCCGCGTAGACCAGCGTGAAGCCAACCAGGGTCAGGATTACTGTTGCTGGTGCGTGGTTGGACACACCCATGTCGACGGTCATGCGGATGAGCTCAGTGCGGGAGTCTCCGACTGATTCAGGATTCGGATGCACGATCCATGGCTGACGTCCCATTTCCGTAAAGATCCAACCAGCGGAGTTAGCGAGGAATGGAAACGGAATAGCAATCAGACTGCACGTCGCGAAAATGCTAGCCATCTTGCCCTGCGGTGTACGGCCGTTGCGTGTGAACAGCCATGCGAAAAAGGCAATAGCCAGCGAACCGACCATCAGGCCAATCATTGCTCGGAACGACCAGTACGTAACGAACAAGTTGGGAGAGTAGTTGCCGGGGCCGTACAGAGCCTCGGCCTTCTGCTGCAGATCAAGGACACCCTCGAGAGTGACACCCGAGAACTTGCCATCTGAAAGGAATGGCAGCACCCAAGGCAGCTCGATCAGGTGGTGGACAGATTCACAGTTGTTGTGCGTACCGATGGTGAGAACCGAGAACATTGGATCGGTCTGGGTATGACAAAGAGATTCGGCCGAAGCCATCTTCATCGGCTGCTGCACGAACATCAGCTTCGCCTGGATATCGCCGGTTACAGCGACACCAATCGACGATAAGATCGTTGCCCAGAAGCCAACCTTCATTGCTGAGCGGTGGGTCTTGTTCTTACTGTCTCGAACGACCCACCAGCCTGCAACACCGAGAATAAATGTGCCTGCAGTCAGGAATGAACCCGCAACTGCGTGGGGGAATGCAGCGAGAGCTGTGGGGTTGGTGAGCAACGCGCCGAAGTCGTTAAGCTCCGCACGTCCAGTTTCAGGGTTGTACACGGCGCCAACTGGATGCTGCATGAACGAGTTGGCCACGATGATGAAATATGCAGACAAGTTGACTGCCAGAGCCACAATCCAGATAGACAGTGTGTGCAGCCATGCAGGAATTCGACCCCATCCGAAGATCCACAATCCAAGGAATGTCGATTCAAGGAAGAAGGCGATGAGACCTTCGAGCGCCAGCGGGCCACCGAATACGTCGCCGACCATGCGCGAATACTCCGACCAGTTCATGCCGAACTGGAATTCTTGGACGATACCGGTGGCAACGCCCATCGCAAAGTTAATGATGAACACAGTTCCGAAGAACCGTGTTGCCTTATACCAGTGAGCCTTCTTAGTGGTGACCCAGAACGTTTGCATGAGCGCAACGAGAGGAGCCAAACCGATCGTTAATGGAACAAATATGAAGTGATAGACAGTGGTAATGCCAAATTGCCACCGCGATATATCGACGACATCCATAGAAAAACCTCATTTGTTAAACGACGCACATTTTGGTCGCTTTTAGCGAGTTCACTTAGTAGGTCGTTAAATCCGCTAATAAAGTTCCGAATTATGGGAGGGGGGGTATTGTGGTGTTGGTCTCATTGGGTGGGTTAGTGGCTCTGACCTGCAATTGTCGGTGTCTTGGGTAGGTCGATTACCCAATGAAAAACGTGAGCGCTAGAATCTTCACTCACGGGCCTCTAGCTCAGTTGGTAGAGCTGCGGACTTTTAATCCGTAGGTCGCGGGTTCGAGCCCCGCGGGGCCCACAAAATGCCTGCAGTCACGCGACTGCAGGCATTTTTGTGTCTAGATGCCGCTTGGATCGGCGCACACTGTTTTCCCAGAAACCGCCTGGTGGGCCTATACGGGGTGGTAAGTAGTGTTCAGGCTATTTCGTTTCCTAGGAGAAGGTATGTCTGATCGTATTGCTAATTCCGCACTTCGTGCGAAGGTCACCACCCCAGAAGCTGCTGCAGAATTCGTTAAGCACGGGGATCGTGTCGGTATTTCCGGTTTCACAGGCTTTGCCTGCCCTAAAGAGCTTCCCGGTGCCATCGCGACGCGAGCTAAGGAGCACCAGGAGCGCGGAGAAGCTTTCCAGATCGACCTCCTCACCGGCGCATCGATTTCCGCTACGTGTGACGGCGTTCTCGCAGAGGCAAACGCTATTCGCTTCCGCATGCCGTACCAGGGTGAGCCAACGATGCGTAAGTCGGTAAACGCCGGCAGCATGCTTTACGACGATGTCCACCTGTCCCACTCCGCCAAGCAGATTTCTGAAGGCTACTTTGGCGAAATCGACGTCGCCATCGTGGAAGCACTACGAATCACTGAAGAGGGGCATATCGTTCCGTCGTCAGGTATCGGCAATTCGGTCGAACTCCTCGATGCAGCGAAGAGCATCATCCTTGAGGTTAATGAATGGCCATCCCTTGATCTCGAAGGTATGGCGGACATCTACCGCATTGGTACCTCACCAGGGCGGCAGCCGATTCCGATTACGAGCACGGGAGACCGTATCGGCACGACCTACATCGATATCGATGTAAGCAAGGTAGTCGCGGTTGTAAAGACGAATGGGCCGGACTCGAACGGGCCGTTCAAGCCGTTTGACGAGATTTCCGAGAAGATCGCAGGTTTCTACCTCGATTTCCTGGAGGGCGAGGTAGCCGCTGGTCGTCTCTCCTATGACAATTACGTGATGCAGTCCGGTGTCGGCAATGTACCTAATGCGGTTATGGCCGGATTGTTGGAATCGAAATTCGAAAACATTCACGCGTACACGGAGCTCATCCAGGATGGCATGATCGACCTGATTGATGCCGGCAAAATGGAAGTAGCCTCTGCTACAGCATTCGGTCTGTCGGCAGAGTACGCCGAGCGTCTCAACCGTGATGCAGCGAAATACCGCGACAAGATCATCCTGCGTCCGCTCCAGGTCTCGAACCACCCTGAAGTTATCCGTCGTCTCGATGTGGTGGCGGCAAACGGCATGCTCGAGGCTGACATTTACGGCAACGTGAACTCCACCCACATCGCTGGCTCTCGCATCATGAACGGCATCGGCGGTAGTGGTGACTTCACGCGCAACTCCTACATTTCGTCTTTCATTACGACGTCTGAGGCGATGGGAGGCAAGATTTCTGCGGTTGTGCCGATGGTGTCCCACCACGACCACACCGAGCACGACGTGATGGTGGTGGTCTCGGAGTATGGCTATGCGGACCTGCGGGGCCTAGCACCTCGTGAGCGCGTCGCAAAGATGATTTCAATTGCACACCCTGACTACCGCCCGATGTTGGAGGAGTACTACGAGCGGGCTCTGAAAGCCACCCCGTTCATGCAGACTCCGCATGACCTGGAAACTGCATTCGACTTCCACAAGCGTTTCCTCTCGGAAGGTTCCATGAAGGGGAAGTAGGGCTGCTTAGGCCTCGGGAGGCATTCCCATCACCACGGTGAAACCCGATGGATTTCGATAGTGCTCCACCGCGGCGTGAATTGGCGCTTCAAAGCGGTGGAGCATTGGCGGTAGCTCGTTGACGGGAACCCATGCGACATTGCTGGATTCGTCATCTGCCACGTGTGCTGCCGTACTGCCCTTAGGGCAGCAGCGAAACCATACGCTGAGGTAGCTCGCCTTGTCGCCGTTGGCATGAACGAGTGGCGGAATAGTAACTACACCGATGACCGCCTCGACATCCACTGCAACGCCCGTCTCCTCAAGAACCTCCCGAGCCGCGGTCACGTGTGCTTCTTCGCCAGGCGCACAGATTCCGGTAATAGGTGTCCATTCACCGTTATCGCTGCGCTGCACGAGCAAGACTTCGAGTGTGCTCGAATCGCAGTCATGCTCTCGAAGCACCACTGATGTTGTACCGGGCAGCCACAGTAAGTCATGTCCTATTTTCTCGCGAATATCCACGATGAACTGTGGAGTAGGCATAGCTACCAAGTCCTTTCGGTCTGGCTTTGCACGGTGGCTTTGCGACGGTCGTCGTAAAGTAAAACCTGTGTCCAAAACTAGCAAAAACACTCGAAAAGGTGGCTGTGAACTGCTGTTTTGTACTTTCTATGCCTTATGATTTAGGCTTTCTATCGTTGCTTACAGCGAAAGCAAGAGCAATATGAAGCCGGGCTCCCATCGTCTAGAGGCCTAGGACTCCGCCCTTTCACGGCGGCAACACGGGTTCGAATCCCGTTGGGAGTACCACTAAAATTCTTTTTAGTTTTCTTCATGGCCCTGTGGCGCAGTTGGTTAGCGCGCCGCCCTGTCACGGCGGAGGTCGCGGGTTCAAGTCCCGTCAGGGTCGCAATTATGTGAAGGCACAGACTTTGGGTCTGTGCCTTTTTTGCTTTTCCCGGGTGGGTTATTTGTTGAGTTCCACGGAGCCAACGCTCCTCAATTTCCGTGCTCTGCAGGTACGATTTCCTGAAATGTTGTCAATCGCGTGCCGTTAAGACGTGGAATAGGGGATCAGCATGGGCTTCTTTAGCAAGCTGTTTGGCTCTGAGTGGAAGGTTGGCGAACTTGAGGCGGCCACCTTGGTTAAAGGCGGTGCTCGTTTGCTTGATGTGCGCACTGCTGCAGAGCGGAAGTCTCAGCCACTGAAGAAGTCGGCTCATATACCGGTTCATGAATTGTCGTCTCGCAGTAAAGAACTGAACATGAAGCATCCAATCGTAGCGGTATGTGCGCATGGTCCACGGGCTCGTCGTGCGGCAAGCGTGCTACGAAAGGAAGGCTTCGAAGCCTACTGGTTGGCCGGTGGCGTAAGCTCCTGGAATGCAACACAGTAGAGAGCTGTTTCACATTGGGCTAAATTGCTAATGACCTGGTGATTTGTGGCTTTCATGCCATTCTGTGTAAAGTAACCTCTCGTGCAAGGATGAAAGTCCAAGCGCGGCAGATGTCTGCAAAGACATTTTGGCCCTGTGGCGCAGTTGGTTAGCGCGCCGCCCTGTCACGGCGGAGGTCGCGGGTTCAAGTCCCGTCAGGGTCGCCAGCTTTTCCTTATGGTGAAGCTATGGCCAGATAGCTCAGTCGGTAGAGCGTCCGCCTGAAAAGTGGAAGGTCAGCGGTTCGATCCCGCTTCTGGCCACAATGTAGCCCCAGTTGGTTCGTCAACTGGGGCTTTTGTGTCGGTGTTACCTCCATCGAGGCAAGAAATGCGTCGAGTTTCAACATTTCTCACTATATGGACCACGAGTTTCGGGGACATTGCTTAACCGCGAATTGGGGTCGCTAGTATGGGGGTTATGACCACTGAGTACGCTTCCGCCGGCACGATGTCTGGCGACGCAACCTTGCCATCGGTAATTCGTATTTTCCTCTATACCGATGGTGCAGGCCGTAAGGAGGCTGCGGCAAAAATTAAAGCTGCGCTGACTGAATTCGCTCCGGAGAGTGAAGCCACGGTCTACGAGGATGTCATGCCGGATGTCGATCGCACGTCGTCGTTGGCTGATTTGTGGACACAGGCAAACCCTGGTCAGGATCCAGGCGATCGCGCGCGTCAGCGTATCTCTGTCATCGTTCCAGGGTTGTCCCACGCGGAACTGGCTGATTTGTCCGGTCCGCTCGCAGACATCGTGAGCCCAGGGTGGCGTTCAGGCCATGCAGCTGAGCGCGCAGAGTCCGAAGGCAATGTTCCATGCCGTGTAGCCGTCGGCGTTGCTGATGAGCATCCTGGCGAACCTCCACTTATCCAGAATTAAAGACGACGCGTTTGCTGTCCTAGTACACTCAAACAAACAAACGCTGTTGCCAAAGTTCTGAAAGAAGGAAGTAACCATGTCGCAGGAAATTACCCACGATAAGGACGCCTCACGTTACGTCATTACTGTCGACGGTGCCGAGGCTGGTTTCGCAGCTTATGAGACCGCTGGTGACGCCCTGGACTTCAATCACACTGAGGTCTACCCAGAGTTCCAGGGCCAGGGGTTGTCTAAGCCACTCGTTAAGGCTGCGCTTGACGACGTTCGAGTGAACGGTCGCACGATCATCCCATCCTGCTCAGCCGTGGAGCGGTTTATTGCCAAGAATCCTGAATACCAGGATGTCGTGCAGAAGTAGCCAGTTACATCGAAGTAGTTCGTACTTCATGTGGATAGAAGAAACCCCAGGCAAATGCCTGGGGTTTTGCTGTAGTCGAGGGGAATCCGCTTAGCTGCGGTCGCCGTCGCCTTGCACGTAGGTAGCAGGATCACACAGCTTTTCATGCTCTGTTGGTTTGGCCTGCCGTACCTTGCCTGGGATGCCGACAACAATGGAGTTCGGAGGGCAATCCTTCGTGACAACCGAGTTCGCACCGATGCTAGAGCCGGCCCCGATTACAACTGGGCCAAGTACTTTGGCGCCAGCACCGACAGTGACGCCGTTTTCCAGCGTGGGATGACGCTTGACCTTCTCGAGGCTGCGGCCACCGAGGGTGACACCGTGGTACAGCATGCAGTCGTCACCAATTTCAGTGGTTTCACCAATAACAATGCCCATGCCGTGGTCGATGAAGAAACGTCGGCCGATGGTTGCGCCGGGGTGAATCTCGACGCCAGTGAGGAAGCGGGTGAATTGCGCCAAAACTCGCGCAACTCCCTTGGCTGCTCCGCCTCGCTTCCATAGGCGATGAGCTAACCGATGTGCCCAAATCGCATGGAGGCCAGAGTAGACAACAGCGTTTTCCACGTCTCCACGAGCAGCTGGGTCGTGATTACGTGCGTTGTCCAGATCCTCCTTGAGGATCTCGAAGATACGGTTCATAGGGAAACACCTTACAGAGTGGAATGAGACCACGAACAGTGCTGCCTGAAATTACGGCATACTGTCGTGGCCTCATGGGGGTTGAAGGCGTCTAGGGACTTAGTTACGCAGGTCTTCGTAGAGGATTGACGATACGTAACGCTCGCCAAAGTCAGGAACGATGACGACGATCGTCTTGCCTTCAGCTTCTGGTCGAGCAGCGATCTCGAGTGCTGCCTTGATGTTTGCACCGGCAGAAATGCCGCCCAAGATACCCTCGGCGGTCGCTACCTTACGCGAGACTGCAATTGCATCTTCGTTGCTGATCGCGATCACTTCGTCGAGAAGCTCGCGGTCCAATACCTCTGGGATGAAGTTCGCGCCAATTCCCTGAATCTTGTGTGGGCCAGCGTTGCCCTCGGTGAGAAGTGGGGAAGAAGCAGGCTCGACGCCGACGATCTTGATGTCGGAGTTGTATCGGCGCAGGGTCTTGCCGGTGCCGGTGACCGTGCCACCCGTGCCAATGCCCGCCACGAAGTAGTCGATATTGCCATCGGTGTCCGCCCAGATTTCTTCACCAGTGGTGATTTCATGAATTGCTGGGTTGGCAGGGTTGTCGAACTGGGAAGCAAGGATCGAGTTCTCCGTCGAAGCCACGATCTCCTTTGCCTTATCGACGGCACCCTTCATGCCATCTGCGCCTGGAGTCAGTACCAGCTCGGCGCCAAATGCGCGTAGGAGAACACGACGCTCGGAGCTCATCGTGTCCGGCATAGTCAAGATGACCTTGTAACCGCGCGCTGCGCCCACCATAGCCAGCGCAATGCCGGTATTTCCGGAGGTTCCTTCGACAATTGTGCCACCTGGCTTGAGTTCGCCGGACTTTTCAGCTGCATCGATAATCGCCTTGCCGATTCGGTCCTTCACGCTATTAGCCGGGTTGTAGTACTCAAGCTTCGCTACGACGGTTCCTGGAAGGCCTTCGGTTACGCGGTTGAGTTTAACCAGCGGGGTGCCGCCGATGAGTTCAGTGACATCGTTGTGGATTGTCATTTGTAGTCTTTCCCTTCACTGTTTGTGAGATTCATTGTCTAATCGTCGAATTCAACGGCGAGTGTACGCGCAACTATTCCATTTGTACAGACTGGTTAGTCTATTTGCGGCAGGGGTCGGGCAGGTATGTGTTTATCTGTGCAGGTAGTGGGCGTGATTGCAGGGTTGGCCACTGAACAGATGTGTAGCGGTAGGCAATCGAGAATGTTCGTAAGTGACTGCTAAAATCAATTCTGATCGACGGTGGACGGGAATGTCTTGAAAATGGACAGCGGCCCTCGCCACTGTGATCGAGGTGACTCCAACCGACAGTTGGTGCCACGTGATGCATCGTGCTCGATGGAAAAGGTGCGGTGACGTTGCGGAAGGCGTCGGTTTGGTCGCAAACTGCAATGCAGATTCGCGCATGGTGGTTGCGTGCCTCGTCAGCCAGGAGACCGGCCGTCGCATCGCCCCAGCCGCATACGCGGTTGGATTCACCGTGCGTCATCCACGAGGTGATGGGTGTCGCGGAAAGAAGAAGAAAATGCATATTGCAGAGGGATTTCTCCCTGTAAGCCATGCAATTGGTTGGTCTGTTGCCTCGGCGCCATTTGTCATTCATGGTGCGGTTCGGGTGAAGAAGACGCTGAAAGAGCACCCCGGATCCGGCATGTTGTTGGGCGCGGCGGGTGCGTTCACATTTGTCCTGTCGGCACTGAAGATTCCATCTGTGACGGGGTCTACCTCGCACCCGACGGGAACCGGATTTGGTGCGGTGGTGTTCAAGCCACCAGTGATGGCGCTGCTGGGCACCATCGTGTTGCTATTCCAGGCGTTATTGCTTGCTCACGGCGGCATTACGACGCTTGGTGCCAATGTGTTCTCGATGGCTGTCGTTGGTCCGTGGGTAGGCTATGCCGGCTATCTATTAGCGCGAAAACTGGGGAGCGGCTTGCTCCCCGCAGTTTTTGTTGCCGCGTTCTTGGCTGACTTGTCCACGTACTGTGTCACTTCGGCTCAGCTCGCGTTGGCTCACCCGGCAGATCCTGGCGGGTTCCTCGGTGCACTTGCGACTTTCATGGGCATTTTCGCTATAACTCAGATCCCACTAGCCGTCATCGAGGGTCTGCTCACCGTTTTGGTAGTTCGTGCGTTGCGAGCTGTAGCAGCAAAGGAACTGTTTGGTCTCGGCGTGCTCACTCGCAGCGAAGTATCAGACAGTGTTGCAGCTGAAGTTGCAGCGGAGTACGAAGACAACACACGTGACGACGTCGCGGTCAAGCAGGGAGCGTAAAACACCATGTCCACCAAAGACACAACAAAAAACAATGGCTGGATTACCGCGCTGATCATCGCAGCGATCGCTCTGCTGGCCGCGTTTCCTATGTTCTTCAACTTTGGCGATCCCGAGGCGGAGGAATCGTTCGGAGGAGCCGACGGTGCAGCAACGGAGTTGGTTGAAGAATCCAACCCTGACTACAAACCATGGTTTAAACCTGTAATCGGAGAACTTCCTGGTGAAGTGGAATCCGGTATTTTTGCCCTCCAAGCTGGCCTCGGGGCTGGAGTTCTTGGGTACGTGCTTGGCAATTATCGTGGTCGCTCTCAGGAGCGTAGCCGTCGTGAAACTGACAATGCTTCTCGAAGCGCATCTGATGTAGGAAACACCACGTCCTAATGAACGCCCTGGAAGTAGCGGCCGCAGCAAGTCTGTGGGCGCAGCGAAATGTGGGCGAGAAAGTACTGCTGTTCGGTGGGCTACTGCTGCTGGTGATCTCGCTATCGCCCTGGGCAGTAGCTCCACTAGTTTTCGCCATCGCGGTTGTCACAGCGTGGATTGCACGAGTACCAATGCGATTGCTCGCTGCAATGGTCATTGCACCTGCCACTTTTGTGCTGGTGGGGATTACTCCGCTCCTGGTGTCTGTGTCGACAGATGGCATCATGTGGTCACCGACTGGTCCACAGCGGGCGGCAGAAGTGGTCATGAGATCTATTGCGGGCATAACCTGCACGATGACGTTTGCGTTGACTACTCCCATGTCAGAACTCTTGGTGTGGCTGGAACGCCGTGGGATTCCGCGGTCCATCACCTACGTTGCCGAGCTGACGTACCGCATGACAGACTCTCTGATCGCTACTGCGCGTGGCATGCACGAATCACAAGCACGCAGGCTGGGGCATACGACTCGACGTGGGATGGTAACCGGCGTGGCAGCACAATCTGCGAACCTTTTCATCGTGGCTTTTGCCCGCGCACAAAAGCTCCAAGACGGTCTAGAACTTCGAGCGGAGCCAGGCGCAACGAGGGTTTTGGCTGAGATACGGCCCGTCGATAAGCGATTCGTCGTGGTTTCTGTCGGGCTGCTTTTCGCGGTACTTGCAGTGTGGGCGATAATTCAGTGGTACGGGCCAGATCTAACGCGGTGAGGAGGAATTTCAATGCCAGATCCAATTCTTACGGCGTCTGAGCTCGGTTTTTCGTACCCCGGTATGCAGATTCTCGACGCGATCAACGTAGATATCCGCCCTGGCGAAAAGCTTGCGCTCCTCGGTGCGAACGGTTCTGGGAAATCCACGTTGATGCGGATGTTGGCAGGGTCGCTTGTCCCCACAACTGGCAGCATTTCTCTTGACAGTGCTCCCTACAAATATGACCGCAGGGGGCGAAATCGGATCCGAGAAAGTGTCCAAATGGTGACGCAGGATCCCGACGAACAGCTTTTCGCCGTTACTGTTTCTGCGGATGTGTCGTATGGGCCAGCGAACCAAGGCCTCGAAGAACCTGAGATTCGCGCACGTATGCGCGAGGCAATGGACGCTGCCGAAATCTCCGATCTCGCCGACCGCGTTCCACACCAACTGTCCTTTGGCCAGCGCAAACGGGTGGCTCTAGCCGGAGCTTTGGCGATGCGCCCACGGATCTTGCTTCTCGACGAACCGACAGCAGGGCTCGACCCTGCCTCAACGGCGAAGCTTCTGGACACTCTTCAACGTCTCCATACCGGCGGTACCGCAATCGTCATGGCTACGCACGATGTCAACATTGCTTGGAATTTTGCACATAGCGCAGCGGTGATCGTCGAAAAGAAGCTCGTGGTGGGTGAGCCGAATGATGTTTTGCTGAGGTCCGAATTGATCAACAAAGCGCGACTCACGTTGCCGTGGGCACCAGTGGTATCTGAGGCGTTGGGGCGAACGGTGAGGACTCCCGCCGATATTCTCGGTGAGAAATAGTCGCTAACTGACCAGTTAGAAGCGTTTTTTCCACTGTGGGGCCTTCGCGTAGTGACGTCGCAGCTCGTGCACTGGAGCACACCTAAACTAAGAGGACCCATGGAACAGCACGCCGGAAGTGCAGCAAACGTGTCGCGTCGTCTACCTGCAGGCTTTCACGTCACGCCTGTCCACGGGCGCCCTCAGTGGCCGGATCAACAGGATCCGACGCAACAGGTAGGTGTTCGGGCTCACTGGCGTTTGTCTTATCGGTGGCTTTTGATGACTGCCGCACAAATGCTGGCAGCACCACACGATAGATGGCCTACTTTTCGACGCTTCCCAGGTGAGCTGATTCACCCAGTGCACATGTCGAATTTCGTTCCAGTTGACCGCTGCGGGACAGCTCCGGAATTTCACCGGATTCCCTCTTGCGCTTGACAATGAAAGTTCGGATCACTTGGAGGAATGACGCAAAACGATCAGACAAGACCTGGTGCACATGCCAGCATACGAAATTTCGGAGGCGCGATACACGATTCCCGTTGTGGGGGTAGCAAACTTGCACAATTACAGGACAATCAAAGATAACGTGGACAAACTGTGAATCATGCGAATTGTTAATATGTATTAAGGTTGTGGGAAAGTGACAATTTTTGAGCGCTGTTTAGTAGTGGTGTGATTTTTGCCTCAATGCAGGGGCACCCAAACGGAGGGTAATATCTAACCTGTACGAAATTTCGCCCCCGCTTGGGTTGCCCCGGCGGGTGGTTTCCGCGGAGCAGGAGGATGCTAGATGGACCCCCACCGCATTCTGGATGATGCAGAGGTTATTAAGTCGTCTCTCGTGACGCTTAAGAATGCCACCGGGATTCCGGTCACCATGTATGCAGAGGTCACTGAGCACGGGAAGATGCAGATTAGCCATTGGGTTGGCTTGCGCACTCCCGCTATGCAGAACTTGGTAATAGAGTCTGGCGCAGGTGTTGGTGGCCGCGTGCTGGCGACTCGTCGTCCGGTAGGTGTGAGTGACTACCTTCGCGCGAAGGTGATCACACATGAATACGACCAAGCAGTGAAAGACGAAGGCCTGCACTCGTTGGTTGCAGTTCCAGTTATTGTGAGCCGATTGGTTCGTGGCGTCTTGTACGCAGGGGTGCATTCGTCGGTGCGACTAGGGGACAAGGTCCTCGAAGAGGTCACCATGACTGCGCGTTGCTTGGAACAAGACCTGGCGGTCGTAGATGCATGTCGCAACATGGACCGCACGAGTGGCGGTAAGGGCGGCCGAATAATGAACGGCGCCGAGTGGGAGCAGGTTCGCTCTACGCACTCGAAGCTGCGCATGTTGGCCAACCGGGTCGATGACGAAAAGCTTCGTCAGGAACTCGAGGAACTGTGCGATCAGATGGTCACCCCAGTTCGCGTCAAGCAGACCACCAAGCTGTCTGCGCGTGAGCTCGATGTCTTGGCATGCGTCGCACTCGGTCACACGAATGTCGAGGCCGCCGAAGAAATGGGTATTGGTGCTGAAACGGTGAAGTCGTACTTGCGCTCGGTGATGCGCAAGCTGGGTGCTCACACCCGTTACGAAGCCGTGAACGCCGCGCGTCGAATTGGCGCGCTGCCATAAGCTTCATGTCGTACAAACGTTGATGGGGTCGTCGTTAAGTTTTCCGCTTAACGACGACCCCGTTTGTATATATCGCTACTGATCGCGCTGACCGCCTGGAACCCACTTAACATCATCGCCATTGTTGGCGACGCGACCCAGAATGAACAAGAGGTCGGACAGCCGGTTCAAGTACTTTGCGGGAAGTACCGAGGTGGTGTCAGGAAATTCGCGGACGGCAGCCCATGCCGAACGTTCCGCGCGCCGAGTGACGACCCGAGCCGTGTGCAGCCACGCTGCGGACTGCGTACCACCTGGCAAAATGAACGAATCTAGATTCGGCAGATCCTCGTTGAACTGGTCGCACCACTTCTCTAGCTGCTCGATGTACTCCGGGGTAATGCGCAGCGGTGGATACTTTGGGTTCTCTTCGATCGGGGTAGACAGGTCTGCGCCAGCATCAAAGAGATCATTCTGGACGTGACGGATGACCTTTGCGACGTCGTCGGAAAGCTCGCCCAGAGCAATAACATGACCGAGAGCTGTGTTCGCTTCGTCGCAGTCGGCGTAGGCGATCAGTCGTGGATCGTCCTTCGGAACCCGGGAAAAGTCAGAAAGACCGGTGGTTCCGTCGTCGCCCGTGCGGGTGTAAATGCGTGTGAGATGTACAGACATACACCCAGCCTAAGCGTGAATCGCAAAAGTGTGGTTGGGTAGGTTGCGTGGGAAATGAACGATTCCTTGTCAAAGGTGGCGCTCAGCTGAGCGGGCAGGTCCGCGTGTCTGGCGCGAAAAACTCCGTGCTCAAGCTGATGGGCGCAGCCCTGCTTGCCGAAGGCACGACTGTTCTTACAAACTGCCCTGAAATTGATGACGTACCGCTGATGCAAAAGGTGCTCGAAGGATTGGGCTGCACCGTCGAGCGTGATCGGGATGTCATCCGCATTGATGTTCCCCAGAGCATCTCTCCAGTCGCTGACTTCGAGGCGGTACGTCAGTTCCGAGCATCAGTATGCGTGCTCGGCCCGTTGACATCGCGGTGCCGCAAGGCTGTAGTTGCACTGCCTGGTGGCGATGCCATTGGTTCTCGTCCTTTGGATATGCATCAGTCTGGCTTGGAGAAGCTGGGTGCGCGGACGTTCATTCATCATGGTTGCGTCGTGGCAGAAGCCGATGGCTTGCATGGTGCGAACATCAAGTTGGACTTCCCGTCGGTGGGTGCAACCGAGAACATCGTGACGGCTGCTGTGTTGGCAGAGGGCCACACAGTGTTGGACAACGCTGCTCGTGAACCTGAGATCGTCGACTTGTGCAACATGTTGATCGAGATGGGTGCGAAGATCCAGGGTGCTGGTTCGAATACCATCACTATCGATGGCGTGAAGTCCTTGAACCCCGTGACACACGAGGTCGTTGGTGACCGAATTATTGCTGGTACGTGGGCTTATGCTGCGGCTATGACCGGTGGAGATGTCACTGTTGGTGGCATTAATCCGCGTCATCTGCATCTTCCGCTGGAGAAGCTGAAGAACGCGGGTGCTCAGATCGAGACGTTTACCAACGGATTCCGCATTCGTATGGATGGCCGCGCACAGGCAGTCAACTACCAAACTCTGCCTTTCCCGGGATTCCCCACTGACTTGCAGCCGATGGCAATTGCACTCTCCGCAGTGAGCGAAGGAACCAGCGTTCTCACCGAGAATGTATTCGAGTCGCGTTTCCGCTTCGTCGACGAAATGATTCGACTCGGCACTGATGCCACCATCGATGGTCACCATGTCATGATCCGTGGCAAGGACAAGCTGAGTTCCGCTCCCGTATGGTCTTCGGACATTCGTGCCGGAGCTGGACTCGTACTCGCGGGTCTGTGTGCGGAGCCGGGGGATGTCACCGAAGTGCACGATGTCTACCACATTGATCGTGGCTACCCATGCTTCGTAGAAACGCTGACTGCGCTCGGCGCAGAAATCGAACGCGTCTCCTAGTTCCAAGACAAGTTAAGTAAGAACACAACAGGCGGCATCCTTCTTGGGTGCCGCCTTCTCCATTTCTGACAGCTGTTTCCAGCAATATTCCGCTTCTCGACGGTGTCAATAGGGCTAAAAAACACATGTGACCAGCGGAGTTGGCCTTTGTTGGAGCGGTATGTGTATTGTTATCGGAGTCAGCGCGACGGGCTGCGGCCGGTGGTTGTGGTTGTTGTGTTGGTGGGGATGGTTTCGTTCCTTGTTGTGGTTCGGGTCTGGTTTGACTTTGTTCTGCGGGGTTTG
>NZ_JBBHKX010000006.1:0-204811 GCF_037572275.1 Corynebacterium sp. H78
TCTTCCTTCGGCTCTGGCTTCTTTGCTTCTGCCTTTGGAGCTGCGTTGGCATCGCCGACTCGTGCGATGACTGCGCCTACGTCGACGGTGTCGTCTTCGTCAGCGAGGATTTCAACGAGGGTGCCTGCAACTGGGGAAGGAATCTCGGTGTCGACCTTGTCGGTGGAGACTTCGAGAAGTGGTTCGTCGACCTCAACAGTGTCGCCGACCTTCTTCAGCCAGGTGGTAATGGTGCCTTCGGTAACGGATTCGCCGAGTTCTGGCATTTCGACGTCGGTAGCGTCGCCGGAAGCTGCTGGTGCTGCTTCCTCTTCTTCGGCTGGCTCTTCTGCTGGTTCCTCAGCAGGAGCTTCTTCAGCCTGTGGTTCTTCCTTCGGCTCTGGCTTCTTTGCTTCTGCCTTTGGAGCTGCGTTGGCATCGCCGACTCGTGCGATGACTGCGCCTACGTCGACGGTGTCGTCTTCGTCAGCGAGGATTTCAACGAGGGTGCCTGCAACTGGGGAAGGAATCTCGGTGTCGACCTTGTCGGTGGAGACTTCGAGAAGTGGTTCGTCGACCTCAACAGTGTCGCCGACCTTCTTCAGCCAGGTGGTAATGGTGCCTTCGGTAACGGATTCGCCGAGTTCTGGCATTTCGACGTCGGTAGCGTCGCCGGAAGCTGCTGGTGCTGCTTCCTCTTCTTCGGCTGGCTCTTCTGCTGGTTCCTCAGCAGGAGCTTCTTCCTTAGCCTCTTCAGCCGGGGCGTCCGAAGCTGCTTCGCCTTCTTCGCCGACCTTAGCGATAACTGCACCGACATCTACGGTGTCATCTTCCTCAGCGAGAATTTCCAGCAGGACGCCAGCAACTGGAGAAGGAATTTCGGTATCTACCTTGTCGGTCGAAACCTCAAGCAAAGGTTCGTCGACCTCAACAGTGTCGCCGACCTTCTTCAACCAGGTGGTAATCGTACCTTCGGTGACGGATTCGCCCAGCTCGGGCATCTCAACAGAGGTCGCCATGTGTGCACTCCTCGACTAATTGGTCTAAAGACGATGATCACATCCAAGACTACAGCCTGTCTGAAAGCCGTGCTTACAAGGTTGGGCCAAAACTGTTTTGCTTATCGAATTGCTACCTAAAAATGCAGGAGAGGCCACCCAAATCGCCCGTCGCCGGGTGTTTTCGGGTGGCCTCATTACTGGCATTCACCTTTGATGGTGGTCGAATTCAGTTACTCCAGGTTTTCAATGACGGCCAGCATTGTCCGGACTGGAACGCCAGTTCCGCGCTTTGGGGTGTAACCCCACGCGCCATTGGTGTTGAACGCTGGACCCGCAACGTCAATGTGAGCCCACTGGACATCGTCTGCGACGAACTCGCGAAGGTACGCAGCAGCGACGCTCATGCCACCCTCGCGTGAGGTCGTGACATTTCGCAGATCAGCGACGGGAGACTTCAGACCCTCGGTGAGCTCCTCAGGCATTGGCATTGCCCAACCGTTCTCTCCAATTTCGCGAGAAAGTTCAGCGACGCGATCTCGGAATTCATCGGTGCCCAACACGCCAGGCGTACGTCCACCAAGCGCAACGAGCTGTGCACCGGTGAGCGTTGCGGTGTCGATAAGGTGAGTCGGTTGATCCTCGCATGCACGTACAAGCGCATCCGCAAGAATGAGACGCCCCTCAGCGTCAGTATTCAAAATTTCGATGGTTTTGCCACCGTACTGAGTAACAACATCGCCCGGACGGTACGACTTTCCGTCCGGCATATTCTCAGCCATTGGAATCGTTGCGACGACCGGCACCGCAGTCTCCAACTTCGCGGCGAGCACCACGGTCGCGATAACCGCTGCCGCACCACCCATATCGGAGATCATGTTCTCCATGCTGGCGCCTGGCTTCAACGAAATTCCACCGGTATCGAAAGTGACACCCTTGCCAACGAGCGCCATCTTCGCGTCCGACTCTCCCTTGCCTGCCCATTCCATCCGCACTAGGCGAGGTCCGCGGGCGGAGCCACCACCGACGGCGGTGAGACCACCGAAGCCCTGTTTCTCCAACGCGACGTCGTCAAGAGTGGTCACAGTAAGTCCTGCAGCTTCACCCAGGTCAGTTGCGATATTCGCGAACACCTCAGGGTAGAGGTGGGAAGACGGTGCGTTGACGAGGTCACGCGCAGTGCATACTGCGTCGACAATTGCAGTCGAGCGCTGGATCTCCGCATCCGTCGCACCAATAACATGCAGGGTGCAGTCCTTGCTGGAATCGGTCTCGTTCGACTCGCTTTCCGACGCTTCCTTCAAGGACTTCAAGCCGGAGTAAGAGTATGCACCCAGTGCGAAACCCTCGGCTGCTGCCTGTGCATCGATATCGCCAAGTGCGGTAGCAATGGAAGTGGCTCCCTTAGCTGCGCGACCAGCGGCGCCAGATGCGCGACGGATGATTTCTGCGTCAGGGTCCGTATTGCCCAAACCAACAGCAATTACTGACTGCACACCAAGCCCGGAAGGTGCAGGAATGCGGGTAGTTGTTTCAAGCGAAGCGTTGGCATCTACTGCCTCGAGAGCTTCGAGGAGGGGCTTTGCGTATTCACCGACGACATGTGGGACTACGAGTTCCAGACCATCTTCGCCATCCATAATCGCGACAACGAGGCACTCCACAGAATCTGGCAAGGTGGCCGCGTCAGCTGCAGCTGCCCTGATGTCGATTCGAGTGCCGACAGCAGGGAGATGGCGCAACAAGATCTCGGAATTGGGGGTCTGGAAACTCATGAATTCTCCTTCATTGGTAAAGGCTGTGGGCAATGACTGTGCGGAGACTCCACATCGAACACGGGAGCAAACGCACCTGCCTCCCGCGGTTGTTGCGAGTTGCACAGTGATCATTCCTCTGTGTCGCCACTGTATATGTCACTGCGGATTGTGTCGTTAACTGAGACTGGCGAATCGGTGTCGGATGGTGATGCTTGTAGGCAGTGGGATGGTCACCCGTGGGGGTAATTATGTTGGCCAGTGAAACTTGAATGTGACGTGCATCACGCTGTAGTATCCCGATTGATGGGACTAAAATCCCAACGCTTGGACACCTTCTCGTTTCACCTCGGTGAGTCGAGGTTTACTATGGGGATATGTCGTCACTTGAATTCGCCATCGAGCGCACCCCGAATCCACTTTCCGACTCTGAACGAGACTCAATCCTGGCAAACCCAGGTTTCGGCAAGCGGTTTACTGACCACATGATTCGAATCGACTGGGATATCGAAAAGGGCTGGCATGACGCAAAGGTCGTGCCATATGGTCCGGTTTCTCTCGATCCTGCTACGTCGGTTTTGCACTATGGACAGGCGATTTTCGAAGGACTGAAGGCGTATCGCATGGCGGACGATTCCGTCGTCACGTTCCGTCCAGAGCAGAATGCGGAGCGATTCCAGATGTCGGCACGTCGTCTCGCAATGCCAGAGTTGCCGGTTGACCTGTTCTTGGAATCGCTTCGTCAGCTCGTGGAAATCGATAAGGCCTGGGTTCCTAAGGCTGGCGGTGAAGAGGCGTTGTACTTGCGTCCACTGCTGTTTGCAACCGAAGCAACACTGGGTGTGCATCCTTCGACGTCGTACACCTTTTTGTTGATGGCATCACCAGCTGGTGCTTACTTCAGCGGTGGCATCAACCCGGTGAAGGTGTGGCTATCGCACGAGTATGTTCGTGCGTGTCCAGGTGGTACCGGTGCTGCCAAGTTTGCAGGCAACTACGCAGCCTCTCTCGCTGCACAGGCGCAGGCGGAAGAAAAGGGCTGCGACCAGGTGGTCTGGCTCGACGCTATCGAGCGCACCTATATCGAAGAGATGGGCGGCATGAACCTTGCCTTCCTGTATGAAGATGACACCGCACCATCTGGAATCAAGCTGGTCACCCCGGCGTTGTCCGGCTCGCTGCTTGCTGGCATCACGCGTGACTCGCTGCTAACTGTTGCACGGGATCTGGGCATGAATGTCGAAGAGAAGCGCATTTCGACAGATGAGTGGGAGCAGGACGCCAATAGCGGTGCAATGCTTGAAGCATTTGCCTGCGGCACCGCAGCTGTCATCACACCAGTCGGCTTCGTTGAGTCGCGTGATGGATCGTTCACGATCAACAACGGTGAAACCGGCGAGTGGACCATGAAGCTGCGCAACCAGCTCACCGGCATTCAGCGTGGTTCGGTCGATGACTCCCACGACTGGCTCCATGAACTGAGCCCAGCCAAGTAGGTAAGTAGCGAAGGTAGCCAAATGCTCCTTGGCTGCCGAAGATGAGCACGCAGCCACCGCATCCTGCGGTGGCTGCAGTGGTTAAAAACGAAAAATATCCCGAGTGGAAATCCACTCGGGATACTTCGTAAATCGGGAGGCCGAAGGTGTGCTCGTTGATGGTGCCCCGGCAAACGGTCGGCACTAAATAATTTGGGCGAGCCCCGAAACGAGCCTCCTACTCCGCCTTCCCGGCGGTGTGCCCTTAGTGTATGCCCGCTCACAACCAAGGTCAATGGTTTTGTGCGAAAGATAGTGAAAATCGGGGGTGGAGTCAGGGGAGAGTGCTCTGACCAGCTAGAACGCGAAGATGGTTAATGAAACTGTTACTGCAATCTGAATTGTGGCCCCCAATACATCGCCGTTGACACCTGCCAACTTCTTCTGACAATGCCGCACAAACAGGACGGTGCTGGAGAGCGATACGATCGTCGCAAAGATCCCGAGGAATCCGGCAGCAAACCAGGACCCAATTGCAATGAGCGCCCACCACAAGGCGATCGTTTTGGTGCCTTGAGTGCCTACCGTCAAACCTCCGAATCCAGTGTTTGACATGGGACGGAACCACGAAGAACACGCCGTTGTCGCAGCCGCTCGCCCAGCAATCGTGGCGATGACGAGCAGCGAAGCGTGAGCCAGCTGCGTACCCCATGAACCATCAGATTGAGCAATCTTTGCAATGATCGCACCCATCGACATGGCCTGTACAAGAAGAACAAGCGCCACTGTGGCAGCGCCCATTGGGCCAGTTGAGGGATCACGAAGGATGGCCTGGGCGCCAGCTGGATCCCGGTAGGAGCCCAGCGCGTCGGCAACGTCTGCCAGCCCATCAATGTGCATGGCGCGAGTCACTATCTCGGTTGCGCAGACGAGTAGAGCTCCAAACATGGGGTAGAGCGCGGGGTTGATGCCATTGATGGGATCAGCAGACCACGAGGCCAAACCTGCGAAGAGTAGGGCGAGGACCCCGACGACGAAACCCGGGATCACACCGGCAACTGGAGCGGCAGCCATCGCACGGCGTCCCGTGATGCGGTCGAATGTCGCAGCACCACGCATGGGTACGATAGTCAGCCAAGAAATGGCCGTCGTGACGCCTTCGTACACCGGATTACCGTGCTGCGCTGGATCACCTTTCAAATCAGAGTGATCGGAGGGCCCCGCTTTTCCCGACATAATGCGGTACCCGATTAATCCTTACCAGCGACGCCGGCATCAGCGAACGTCGCCATGTCGCGCATAATCGCACCGGCAGCCTTGACGACTGGAATCACAGCTGCAGCGCCCGAACCCTCACCAAGTCGCATGCCATATTCCAACAAAGGCTCCAAATCGAGGTGCTTCAGCGCAATAGAATGCGCCGGCTCAACAGAGCGATGCCCTGCAACCCACCACTGGCGTGCACCCGGCGCTAACTGGTCCGCCAACAGCGCAGCAGACGTGACGACGGCTCCGTCCAAAATGCATGGCGTCCGCCGAACGGCAGCCTGAGCCAAGAATGCGGCCATCGCAGTGAGGTCTGGAGAACTAATGCGTCGGAGCACCTCAACTGGCTCGTTGCGGAGCCGGCGAACGCGGAACATCGCGTCGCGAATAGCGGCGGTCTTGATCTTCCAGCCTTCGTCGTCAATGCCCGTGCCACGGCCAACGACGACAACAGGTTCGGTGCCGGTGATAGCACCAATCATCGCAGCAGCTGGGGTGGTATTTCCGATGCCAAGGTCTCCCGGAATGAGCAGATCCGCGCCTTCGTCGACTGCCTTATTCGCGAGCGCAATACCCACGTGAATGGCCTTCTCGACTTCGCCGTGGCTCATGGCATCTTCACGATCAATTGACCCACACGAGCGGCGTACCCGGTACGCCCCCTCGGCTTCGTGGTCCAACGAAATATCTACTGATTCGACGGTCGCGTCACCATTAGCCGCAAGAATATTAATCGCGGCTCCATTCTGGCGGATATTCTCGTGCATCTGGATTGACACTGCAGGCGGAAAAGCTGATACACCATGCTGAGCAATACCGTGGTCACCTGCGAACACGACAACTCTGATGTCCTTCAGCTCTCGCGGTGGGCACTCGCCCTGGCACGCGGACAGCCAGATGCCGACTTCTTCTAAACGACCCAACGATCCTGCAGGTTTCGTTAGTTGCAAGTGTCGTTCACGGGCCAATTCCGCGATGTGTTCATCAGGGGCAGCCACCGGGCCAAAGTAATCCGCAGTCATGCATTAAAGATTAGTGCATGAAGAGTTAAGGCTGCTTCATCACCAGCTCGCAGCCAGCTACCACGAGCACAACCTTGTCACAGACCTCAGCCAACTGGGAATTCAGTGAACCAATTTCATCGCGAAAAAGCCTGCCCGAACGGTGCTCTGGGATCACACTCATGCCCACTTCCGGGCTCACAATGACCAGATGTTGCTCTGTGCTTTGCGACGGCCACCCCGCCACAGCATTTACCAATTCCTCGGTGTAATGCGCCAGGTGGCCACGTGGTTTTTCCCACGCGTCGTGCTGGTCAATGAGGTGGGTGAGCCAGGTTCCGACGTCGTCGAGAAGAACGTGCCCGGGAGCTGCCAGGGACTCCGGGGTGCGCAGAATATCCACGGCATCGGTGTCGTCGATGGTGGGCCAGTGAGCAGGACGACGAAGCTGGTGGGCGGCGATGCGTGCACCAAAGTCGTCGTCGCCAGGCCAAGGGCGGGCGGTGGCGACATAGTTGACAACCGGGCTGTCCGTGAGGCCCTCGGCGCGTGAGGAATCGTGGGCAAAAAAAGATTCAGCCCACGCAGATTTTCCGGAGCGCGCGCCACCAAGAACGAGAATCCGCATGGGCTGATGCCTTTCTACAAAGAAACTGGAAGCAAGAAACCTAGTAAGTGCCACCGATTTCGACTTGTGGACGAGGCGTGCGCAGACGACGTGGCTGTGACGCGCGTGAGTACGCATAAAAGCCGAGGCTCATTGGCTTCTCATCTGTATTTGGGTAGCGCTCACGAACGACGGCCATTGCCTTGCGGCCGATCCAGATGCCCTCGGCAAAGAGCGCCAAAATCATGACCATCGCAACCAACGTGGCAATGTTGGCTACCTGAGGCATCGAATTGCCAATCAACATGATGAGCAGCAACAAGAATGCAAATGGCATGAAGATGTTGGCGAAGAAACGACGAGAATCGACCCAGTCGCGGACAAGCTTGCGCTCCTTGCCCTTGTCACGGTCCAGGAGATACTGCGGGTCCCCAGAGGCCATGCGCTCATCAGCAATACGACGCTGCTCTCGTCGCTCTGCTCGTTCCTTGGCCTTCATGGCCTTCAGTTCGTCCTTGGACATCGACTGCTTCAGTTCACGCTTACGCGCGCGAGCTTCCTTCGATGTCAAAGGAGCGTCGACTGGTCCACGGCGTACACCTTGCGCACGCTCGACCTCGTTACGCTTCGGAGTTGGGCGCCCCTTCTTTGGCGTATATGCGCTGCTGACCGGGCGTGCGTCCGCTGCAGGAGTAGCTTCCGCTGCAGGCTTTGCTTGAGCAGCAGCATCAGAGCTGCTTGATCGGTCAGCATTCTCGTTCTTATTCCACGGCTTCTTCACAGCCTCAAGATTAGGGCGTAGGGACTGAACTGCAAAAGTGGGGTGTATCGCGTTCGCTCAGGGCTTAATGGAATTGCGGGCGAACCGTCGTGAAGTAAACGAAGATCGGGACTACCCTTTCAAAGAGCAGAGTCGATGGAATAGACTTCAGACCTATTACGTTGCCCCAAGGGCAGTACCGGGCAGGAAAATGTTCCGGACTCAGAATTTTCTTCTACATAAGTGAAGGAGCACCAAGGAATGACCACTGCACAGAGCACTGGCGTCACCCTGACCGAGACTGCAGCAGCTAAGGCAAAGGCTCTGCTTGATCAGGAAGGCGCAACCGATCTTTCGCTGCGCATTTCTGTCGCACCAGGTGGCTGCGCTGGCCTCCGCTACCAGCTGTACTTCGACGACCGTAACCTCGACGGCGACGTTGCAGAAGAGTTCAACGGCGTTCGCCTCGTTGTAGACCGTCAGTCGGTTCCTTACCTCATGGGCGCAACCATCGACTTCGCAGACACCATTGAGCAGCAGGGTTTCACCATCGATAACCCGAATGCAACTGGTTCGTGCGCTTGTGGCGACTCGTTCAACTAAGTCCTCGTTTCACTAAGTCACTGTGCCTCGTTGGCTTGTTGCCTGCGCAAGCAGGACGTAGTGATATAGCGAGGAAGCCTCAATAAAAAGGGGAGCCTTGCCCACATGAATTGTGTGGGTAAGGCTCCCTTTTATCTTCGGCCGAATGCGAAATGAGGCCCCTTCCGTCCTTCGGCCTCCCAGCCGTTTCGTCTCTCTGATCGACTCTCTGACTTATGACCGCGCTGGCAACATTTGAGGCCGAAAATTGCGTGAAATTGTTGCTAACTCGGTCATAGGTCGGAAGAAGCGGCGGTGCAATGAAGGCTAGAGGTTCACTGGGTAATCGCGCTCTTCAATCTCAGGCTTGATACGACCCTCGATGAAGATGCCATGCCAAATCATGAACGCAAGCACCGTCCAGAGACGACGAGAGTTGTCATTCTCGGTTGGGTGGTGTTCTTCGAGCATCTTCAAGACTGCAGCCTTGTCAATCAACTCTTCCGTCTGCGACTCACGAATGACATCCTCGGCCCAGCCACGAAGCTCGTCTCCAGCCAGCCAGTGACGAATTGGCACTGGGAAGCCCAACTTACGACGGTTCAAAACGTGTTCAGGAACAATCTGCTCCATGGCACGTCGCAAAGCGTACTTAGTGGTGCCGTTAGAAATGCGCATGTCCACAGGAAGGGTCTCTGCAACCTTCAGTACCTCGCGGTCCAGGAATGGAACACGAAGCTCCAGTGAGTTAGCCATGGTGATCTTGTCTGCCTTGACCAGAATGTCGCCGCGCAGCCACGTGAACAGGTCGAGGTGCTGCATACGAGTTACTGGATCCCAGCCCTGTGACTGAGCGTAAATCGGAGCAGTGACCTCGCGGTGATCCCACTCGCGTGGAGCCCATGGCAGAACCGATTTCAACTGTTCGTAATTAAAGGAGCGAGCGTTGCCGTAGTAGCGATCTTCCAGTGGGGTAGTGCCACGCTGGAGCAGCGACTTGCCGCGGACACCGTTAGGCAGTGCGTCGCCGACCTTCGCTAGGCCACGCAACAATGGAGAAGGAACCTTCTCGAAAGGCTTCAGCGACAATGGCTCCTTATAGATGGTGTAGCCACCAAAGAGCTCGTCAGCACCTTCGCCAGAAAGTACGACCTTCACGTGCTTACGTGCCTCAGCTGCAACGAAGTACAGCGGGACAAGCGCAGGGTCTGCCACCGGATCATCCAAATACCAGATGATCTTCGGAATCGCCGCCGCGAACTCCTCCGGAGACACCACCTTCACGATGTGCTCCACACCAATCGCAGCTGCAGACTCCGCCGCGACATCGACCTCCGAGAAGCCCTTGCGTTCAAAACCAGTCGTGAACGTCAACAGATTAGGGTTGTGGCGCTTCGCTAACGTCGCAATCGCCGTCGAATCGATACCACCGGACAGGAATGAACCAACCGTCACATCTGCACGCATGTGCTTCTCGACGGAGTCCTCCAAAGCATGAGCGATCGAATCAAAGACATCCTGCTCCTTGCCCTTCGCCACTGGCTTAATAGGGAAGGAAGGCTTGAAATAGCGCGTCTGCTCGACGATGCCACCTGGCTTCACGAAAGCGCTGCAGCCCGACTCGAGGCGACGGATGCCGGTGTGAAGAGACTCCGGTTCCGGCACGTACTGCAAATCCATGTAGTGAACCAGTGCGCGACGGTCCAGATCCTTCGTATCCACGCCCAACTCCGGAGCCATCTCCAGGATGGACTTCTTCTCAGACGCGAAAGCTGTGCCACGCTCAGTCGTCGCAAAGTAGAGGGGCTTAATGCCGAAAGGATCGCGGGCTAGGAACAGGCGACGCTCGACCGTGTCCCAAATGGCAATGCCAAACATGCCACGCAAATGCGTGACGACATCTGCGCCCCAATGGTGGAAGCCAACCAGGATTGGTTCACCGTCACCGGAGGTATTGAAGGTATAACCAGCATCGGTCAGTTCCTTGCGGAGCTCCAGATAGTTGTAGATCTCGCCGTTAAACGTCATGGAATAACGATTCGGCTGATCCTCCGGACCCCACTGCAGAGGCTGGTGGCTGTGCTCCAAGTCGATAATGGAGAGGCGATTGAAGCCAAATACGGCGTCCTCGTCGTGCCACGTTCCGGCCTCGTCTGGGCCACGGTGGCGCATACATGGCAGAGCGCGCTCGACAGCTGGAACCAGCTGCGCGGCATCAGCGTTTGCGGACAGAATTCCGAGAAGACCACACATGCCTTTTAGTGAGTACCTTTCCTAATGGATACGGCGAGCACCTCGACCGTACAAATCGGTCGAAGACTTTCGAGATGTAATCGATGCGTATCACCGCGTCCGCACTGGATAGTTAACTGTGCGAGACGTGACAGTGAAGTCGCGAAAGCAAAGGTGCAAGCAATTACTTCGACCACATTAGTACGGTAACCAACAATGTCGTGAACATTCGTGTTGGTGGTGTTAGTCACCGGGCTGCCGGACGGAGATTTTTCTCAGGGAGTAGGGCGCGGAGGACAGGGGACTGGCGCAGAGGTTCCTGATGAAAAGGAACCCTCTATTCCTGCCGTTGTCCTAGTTGTGAGCGTTTCAAGTGGGTAAAATTGCGTGCAATCTGTGGGAATCGGTACCTAATCTAAGAGATCTACCCCCGTAGGGTGGGGCACTCTCAGAGTTTTATTAGGCACGTTATACTCGGTGACACCCCTAAAGGTCTGTCCATTGTGGAGAATTCACAGGAATGGACTAACCTGCATTGGTAAGACTGAACCGATATTTAAGGTTCTTTAACAAATTGTGTGGATCAGGAAGGCAGACACACGTGAATCAGCGTAGAGAGCATGGAGCCGTTCGTAAGCTCGGCATCCTCGGCGTCCTCGCCGGAAGCGCCACCCTGCTCGCAGGTTGCGACGTCAATCCGCCGGAAAACGGCTTCTTCAAGCTACTCCGCTTCGGTTGGCCAATGGGCGTTACGCCTGAGGCAGAAGCAATGGGTAACTTCTGGGTGTGGGTCTGGGTTGCCGCGTGGATCATCGGCATCATCGTTTGGGGTATCACCCTGTACTCGATGGCCGCATTTACTGCTAAGAAGGCAAAGAAGACTGGCGAGGGTGAATTCCCACGTCAGACTGCTTACAACGTTCCACTTGAGCTGATTTTGACGATCTTGCCAATTCTGATCGTCATGTCTCTGTTCTTCTTCACTGTTCAGACGCAGGACAAGGTCACCGCGCTGGACAAGGAGCCAGAGGTCACCGTTGACGTCACCGCGTTCCAGTGGAACTGGAAGTTCGGTTACGCAAACGTTTCTTCCGACCTGATGGGTGGCGAAGAGTACACCGGGCGCAAGGAAAACCAGAGCCCAGAAATCTTCTTCACGGACGAGCACGCTGACGACGCTGAGAAGGCAGAGCAGAAGCAGTTCCCAGTTCACGGTCTGTCCAAGTCTGACCTCTCCTTCTTGCACTTCAACGAGATCGAGACCCTGGGTACCACCGAAGAGGTTCCAGTTCTGGTTCTCCCAGAAGACACTGCAGTTGAGTTCGACCTGGCTTCCGCTGACGTCGTTCACTCCTTCTGGGTTCCAGAGTTCCTCTTCAAGCGAGATGCATTCCCTCACCCAGATGCGAACAAGGTAAACCGTCTCTTCCAGATCGAGGCAATCGAGTCTGACAAGATTCAGAACCGCCCAGAGGACAACCCATCCTCCGAGGTTCACAATGCATTCGTTGGTCGTTGTGCTGAAATGTGTGGTACCTACCACGCAATGATGAACTTCGAGATCCGCGTTGTTCCTCGCGAGGACTTCGCTAAGTACATCAAGTTCCGCCAGGAGAACCCAGCCGCTACGAACGCTGAGGCTCTCAAGGAAATCGGCGAGCCAGCATTCGCAGTTTCCACCTCTCCGTTCAACGCTGGTCGTACCGAGACTCGTGACATGGGCAACCGTGAAGAGTCCAACACCGTCGACCTGAACCAGAACTAACCGCCCACTTTTTGGATTAGGAAGTCAACAGATATGAAGTCTGCAGCAAAGCTCTTCTACGGACTTACCGTGTTCTTGGGCACCATGACCGTGGTGTACATCTTCGGCACCATGTACTTGCAGGACACCGGTAACGTCATCAACGAAAACCAGGGCCGCCTCGAGTGGGTCGGTGCAACTGGTCTGTTCCTCGGTACCCTGCTCACCCTGATGCTCGGCGTTTACCTCCACTTCACGGAGACCCGCTCTGACATCACCCCTTCCGACTGGGAAGAAGCCGAGATCGCGGACGGCGCAGGAACCCTGGGCTTCTTCTCCGCAAGCTCCATCTGGCCATTCGTAATGACCATGGCAATCCTGCTCATGGGCTACGGCATCGCTTTCATGGCATACTGGCTCATCGTTCTCGGTGCGGTTATTCTCATCGTTTCCGGTACCAAGCTGAACACCCAGTACATCCAGCCAGTCGAAAAGCACTAGTCTGGAATACACTGTAAAAACGCCCTGTAGAACCCGGCCTTCCGGTTCTACAGGGCGCTTTTGTGTGCAGACAACCAATCTACGTAGGCATCCAGCGCAACCACAGCGTGCATAGAAAAGCCCGGAAGTCACCTCCCAGGACCCAACACTGGCATGTGACTTCCGGGCTGCTAGCACCGTGTAGAACTAATCAAGGCCTACGCAAACTCGACAGGCTTTTGTCCCTTAGGCAGCTCGGCTACTTGGCCTTCTTCTACGACCAAGTGACGCGCCTCTAATCGATCAACCATGCGGCGGTCGTGGGTAATCACGATGACAGTTCCTTCTGTCGCCACGATTGCGTCCTGGACTTCCTCAATCAGGTCAACCGAAAGGTGATTTGTCGGCTCGTCGAGAAGCAGAATCTCCGGGGGATCAGCTACTACGAGGGCCAAGGCAACACGACGTTGCTGACCAACAGAAAGATCCGAAACAGGACGGTTACGGTCGCGCTTTGTTAGCAACCCAAGGTCTTCCAACGTGACCTTTGGGTTGGGAGCACGGTCATAGAGCTCCTGAGGCGTCAGATTTGGATTGTCCCAATGCTGTTCCTGCGCGAGCATTGCGATACGCGCCTCTTGGCCGATACGCGCCTCACCGGCCTGTGGAGCTACTTCGCCCATCATGACCTTTAGTAGCGTCGACTTGCCCGCTCCGTTCGGTCCAGTGACCACGACGGTGTCGCCCGGGCGAATGGTCAAAGAACCTACATGAATTCGATCAGGGACAACAACGCCACGCAACTTGATGTGGAAGTCCTCTTCGCTGCCTGCAGCTGCGCGCTTCGACGACAACGGAGCTGTCAGTGGCGCATCGAAACCGAGCAGGGCAGGGGGCTTCGGTACACCGTCTTCGATCAACTCTTCAAGACGCTGTCGGGCAGCCCGGATTCGACGAGCAACTTGTCGATCAGCACGACCCCCAGCATGCCCGTAGCCCATCTTCTCGTTGTCGCGCTTCGGCTTGACGGGACCGGCATCTTCATTGACATTGTCAATGGTCTGTTCCAGCTTTGCACGTTCATGCTGCTCGGTACGCCACTGATGCTCCCAGAGTTGGCGTTCGTGGCGCCTGTGCTTGTCGTAATCGGTGTAGTTGCCACGGAACAAGCCGATACCCGGACGGTTCGGTACTAGGTCTCCAATGATCGTACAAACCGCATCTAGGAAGTCACGATCATGCGTTGCGACGACTACGACGCCAGGGTGCTTTCGAATCGTGTCAATCACAAGTGCGCGGCCACGGTCGTCGAGGTGGTTAGTCGGCTCGTCGAGAAGCAAGATCTCGGGCTTACGAATTAGGGTCAAAGCAAGACCCAAACGGGCACGTTGACCACCTGACATGTCTACGGTCCTCTGCTCGAGTACCGGACCGTCGGGGCCATCACCAGAGAGGCCGAGGTGATCGAGGACAACAGCAGCGTGATGCTCGGCATTCCAGTCATCGTGGGCCATGACATCGCTGAAGATGTCTGAATACGCCTTCTCGGCGGCCGCTGCAGCTTCATCACCGTCAGCTGTGGCCATGTGTTCGGCAGCTTCTTCTAAAGCCGCTAGACGGCGCTTTGATGGCCCGAGGGCTTCGTCGACAAGCATTTGCACTGTGGAGTCAAAAGGATCCTCTAGCTCTTGAGAGCCCAGCACACGAACACCGATATGAGAAACCTTGCCGCGGGTTGGCTTTCGGCGTCCTGACAACACCCATAGCAGCGTTGATTTGCCTGCGCCGTTGTCGCCGACGAGTCCGAGTACGTCGCCGGCCGATACAGTCAGATTGATGTCTTGGAGAACCGGCGTCCCCTCGTAATCAAAACTGACACCATTCGCGACAAGTTGAGTGTTGGTTGCATCGACAAAACTCAATGTTGATTCAGCCATCAGTCGATTCGCCTCCTTCTAGAGATACCTAACTAATGCAATCCCGAAAATTGTGAAGGCGCTGCGAAATGATGGGGTAGGGGATCGTAAGAACTAACCCGGTTCGCAGCTGGCGTAATCAGTTCATAGCTGAAGATTATACGCTGTTAAGTCCGTGTTAAGTAGCGATTGCTCACGAACCCTGATGATGTCTCGTTGGACTGAGACCTGTGTCCGCTGGCTTTCACGTCCACTGAGTTTTGCCTGCGCTGATGGAAAGTGGCCAACTAACGGGGCCTGACCGACTAATGCGCGCCGTCGAGGAAGAGCGCAGAAATGCGAAAACCGCCCGTCTAGGAATTGTGATCCTAGCGGGCGGTTTTGGAACGCAGTGAAAGTAGGCGCTTAAACCTTACTTCTCCAGCTCTGCGCGATCTGCGGCGTTCTTTGCCTCCAGCTCGCGGAACATCTGAGTACGCTGCTTGTCGTTCTCTTCCTCGATGCGAGCGGCTTCAGCTGCGATCTCAGGAGAGTCAGGCTTGAAGTAGCTGCCTCGACCTGGAGCGCCGGATGCGCCGAGCTCGTTCATCTGGGTAGGAACGTATGCACCCTGGTACTCGAGTGGAATTGGATGACCGTGCTCGTCAACAGGACCCAGTGGCTGGTGAACCTCAATGAAGGAACCAGATGGGAGCTGGTTGATGATGCCAGTCTCAATACCGTGCTCGAGGATCGCACGGTCACGACGCTGCAGGCCAATGCAAATGCGGTACGTGACGAAGTACGCAATTGGAGGCAGCAGAATCAGACCGATACGACCGACCCAAGTCATCGCATTCAGCGAGATGTCGAAGTGGTAAGCAACAAGGTCGTTACCACCGGAGATCGTGAGCAGACCGTAGAAGACCAGAGCCATTGCACCCAGACCGGAGCGGACTGGAACGTCGCGTGGACGCTGCAACAGGTTGTGGTGGCCTTCGTCGCCAGTGATCTTGGCTTCGATGAATGGGTAGGTGAAGAGCAGGACCACCAGCAGTCCGAGCAGCAAAGCTACCCAGAAGACTGCAGGAATGGTGTAGTTGCCGAGGTACAGCTCCCATGCAGGCATGACACGAGCAGCACCGTCAGTCCAGAGCATGTAAATATCTGGCTGGGAACCAGCGGACACCTGCGATGGGTTGTATGGACCCAGATTCCAAATCGCGTTGATCTGGAACAGACCAGCGATGAAGAACAGGAAGCCGAAGGTGATCAGACCGAACGATGCAGCCTTGACTGCGAAGATCGGCAGGATTCGAACACCGACAACGTTGTTCTCAGTGCGACCAGCGCCTGGGAACTGGGTGTGCTTCTGGTACCAGACCAAGGCCAAGTGAGCGGCGATGAGGCCGAGCAGCAGGGCAGGGATGATCAGAACGTGAGCGATGTACAGACGAGGAATAATGATGTCGCCTGGGAAGTCGCCGTTGAACATCATCCAGTGCATCCAGGTACCGATGATTGGCAAACCAATGATGATTGCCGACATGATTCGGAGACCAACACCGGAGAGCAGGTCGTCTGGCAGGGAGTAGCCCATGAAGCCTTCTGCAACCGAGAGGAGCAGGAGGATCGAGCCGATAACCCAGTTAGCTTCACGTGGCTTACGGAAAGCACCGGTGAAGAAGATGCGGAACATGTGCGCCATGATCGAGATGGCGAACAGCAGAGCACCCCAGTGGTGGACCTGACGAATGAACAGGCCACCACGAACCTCAAACGAAATCTGCAGGGCGGTCTCGTAGGCGCGGGACATTTCCACACCATTGAGTGGCGCATATGCACCGTCGTAAATGACCTTCGACATCGATGGGTCGAAGAACAAGGTCAGGTAGACACCGGACACGAGCAGTACGATAAACGAGTACAGCGCGATTTCACCCAGCATGAATGACCAGTGGGTAGGGAAGACCTTGTTCAGCTGCTGACGCAGGCCAGCAGACATGGTGTAGCGGTCGTCCATGTTACTTGCAGCGCGTGCTGCCTTTACGGAATTACTCATGACTGACGCTCCCAGAATGCAGGGCCTACAGGCTCAATGAAGTTGGACTTGGCGTAGAAGTAGCCCTCTTCGTCCACATCGATATCGAGCTCTGGCAGTGCGCGGGCAGCCGGACCGAAGACTGGCTTACCAAACTGCAGGGCATCGAACTGGGACTGGTGGCATGGGCACAGAATGCGGTTGGTCTGAGCCTCATACAGCGAAGTTGGGCAACCAATGTGCGTACAAATCTTCGAGTATGCGAAGTAGTCGCCGTAGTGGAACTCTTCCTGGCCCTTGCGCAGGGTAGCGCGAGCAGCATCGGAAGAACGCAGTCGAATCAACATGACCGAGTTACGGGAACCGTGAATCGAGTGCATGTGAGCTTCGTAAGCATCGCGATTTGCATCGTACTTATCGCCGTCGTTGACATCAGCCTCTGGAAGCGGGAAGACCGTTTCCATTGCGCCAGCGGAGAGATCTTCTGGGCGAACACGAACCAGGCGGGAAACGCCGCGGGTGTGGTAACCGTGGGAGTCTTCTTCCGCAATTGCGCCGGTGTCGCGACCGAGGTAAACCTTCTCGCCCTTTTCGACGAGGGTCCAGCCGGTGGTCCAGAGAGTGCCATCACCAGTGACGTCCATTTCGTGGCGTGGCTTCCAAGGATTCTTGATCATGCCACCGATTGGCAGAACCATGCCGAGGCCGGCGAGAACTGCACCGGTACCGAGCAGGCCCTTGATAGCGGAACGACGACCAAGAGTCGAGGTCTGCCAAGAATCGTTCAGCAGGGCGACGATGGTCTTACGGTCAACTTCCTCTGAAGGGCCATCGTGGCGACGCTGCACCGAGATCTCTTCTGGAACGAAACGCTTGGTGTACTTAACAGCACCAACGCCTAGGGAGATGATGGAGCCACCGAGGGTGAAACCGAGCAGTGGGGTGTACAGAGTGTAACGCCACAGGTTCTCGGAGCCGTGGCCCTCGTAGTTCCATGGGTAGAACAAGTAGATGGCGATGAACGCCAGTGCGAGAACAACTGCCAGTGACAGCCAGATGATGACGCCAGTTGCGGCGCGCTTCTCAGCTGGATCATTCTCGATTGGGAAGCGCTCCTTGCGGAACGCAATGGTAACGTCGTCGAGCTCTGCGCCGAGGCGAGCGAGCTCTGCGTTATTCATCTTCGACAGCTCTTCCGAGCTGTAGGTCTTCTTAGTGTTCTCACTCATTGGCGTGATCCAATCCACAGGGCTGCGGCGCAGAGAGCCACGATGCCAACAATCCACATGAACATGCCCTCAGTCACTGGGCCGATGCCACCGAGGCCCCAACCACCTGGGGTAGGGGTTTCGGATGCATTCTTGATGTAAGCGATGAGGTCCTTCTTCTCGTCGGCAGAAAGCTGACGGTCAGAGAACTTCGGCATGTTCTGAGGGCCGGTAAGCATTGCCTGGTACAGCTCCTGCTCGTTTGCAGGATCCAGAACTGGTGCATACTTACCGCCAGACAGTGCGCCACCACGACCGGTGAAGTTGTGGCAGGATGCACAGTTCAAACGGAAGAGCTCCGAGCCACGTGCAACGTCGGCTGGATCGATTTCACCGTTCGGGCCGGCGTTCTTACCGCGCAGGGATTCCATTGCGATGGAGCCGTCTTCGTCGCGGACGATGCCTGCGCCACCACCATGAGACTGAACGTAGGCAGCAATTGCCAGCGTCTGCTCTTCGGAGTAGCGAGGGGTCTTACGCGAAGCCTGTGCCTCGTTGCGGAGCATAGGCATACGACCGGAGTGAACCTGGAAGTACACAGCGCCTTCACCGACACCGATGAGAGACTTACCGCGGTCCTTGACGCCCTGCAGGTTAGCGCCGTGGCACGTGATGCAGGCGACGTCGTAAAGTTCCTTACCCTGCTGAATCTGAGCTGCCTTGTCCTGCTCCGCTGTAGCAGTCTGGGCATCTGGGGTAAGTGCGTTAGCAAGGAAGCCCGCGCCGGTGAGGGCGAGAGCAAGCGCCATTACGCCGGAAGCGGCGCGACGCATCTTACGGCGACCCTTAGTCTTAGGGGCCGCCGTCGAGGAGACATTCTCCTCAGTAGCGGGGTTTTTGATTTCCATCTTGTTCCCTTTAAGAGTTCGTGGAAAGTGGATGGCCTCGTAGTCGCAGTTAGACCGCGACAAGCGGCCTACTGGATGAAGTAGATGGTTGCGAACAGACCAATCCACACGACGTCAACGAAGTGCCAGTAGTACGAAACCACGATGGCTGCCGTTGCCTGGGCTGGGGTGAACTTCGCCTTGGAGATACGGATCATCACAATCACGAAAGCCACAACACCTGCAAGAACGTGTGCTGCGTGGAAACCGGTGGTGATGAAGAATACCGAACCGTAGACGGAGTTCTGGATGGTCAAACCGTGGCCGACAAGAGTTATGTACTCGTATGCCTGACCAAGAAGGAAGATCGTTCCCAGCAGGGTCGACAACGCGTACCACCTGCGGAGGGCGAAAACGTCGCCACGTTCGGCCGCGAACACGCCCCACTGGGCAGTGAACGAAGACGACACCAAGATCACGGTGATCAAAAGTGCGTACGGGACGTTGAGGTGGCCGGTACCCCAATCCCACGATTCGCCTTGGCCATTTGCGCGAGATACGAAGTACATCGCGAAAAGACCGGCGAAGAACATTAATTCCTGAGACAGGAACACGATCGTGCCGACACTGACCATATTTGGCCGATTCAGTGTCGCGGCACGACGTGGTGCTGTCATACCTTGATTTTCAACTGCGCTCGTCACGCTTAACAGTATGGCCTGTTTCTTAGGTGTAGTCACGTTGCAACCCCCATTTTGGCCAGAAATTTCGCAAAAGCCCAGGTCGTTGCAAAAGGTTCCTGAGAATTCACATAGATTTTCGGATTACCGGGAACTCTTTGGGGTCGCTTTCCGACGCGCACCTGAGTGGGGGTTTTGATGAGCCAGGCATCCATGACCGCAAAGCGTCGAGCACTGCACCTGTGAGCTCCAGTAGCTTATGGAACTCTCATGCCTGATTAATGTTCCACAAGTGTATATGAACGACAGCTCCATGGGCGAACGGGGGAGCTTTGCCGTCCGCCCACGGATTGTGATGTTGACAAGTACTATTGTCTCCGTGCTCGGGGTCCGGATGCACGCAACGTCGATGAGCTGATCGACCCCGAGAATCTTGTTAACCGAGACTGAACGTATTGTGATCGTGGATGTCCCAACTGCGTGCGTTTCCACGTCGTTGTATCTCAGAGATTTGTAGCCCATATATAAGGAGGAATATCAGCCATGACAGAGTTGACCGAGTTAGTCGCCGATACGTCGTGGCGTGAAGTCCTTGGGGCTATCGGTGCGCGACGCGAGCTGACGGAGCCAGAGATCGCGTTCGCAATGGATCAGATCATGTCTGGTCAAGCAACGGACGGGCAGGTCGCTGGTTTCTCATTCGGCCTTTTCGTCAAGGGCATTACTCCTGCCGAGTTGGATTTTGCTGCCAATGGAATGTTGTCCTTTGCTACTGAGCTTGACGACGAAGAAGTCCTGCAGGCTGTTGCCGATGGTGCGGTCGATATCGTCGGAACTGGCGGCGATGGTGCGCATACCGTAAATATTTCGACTATGTCGTCGGTTGTCGTCGCGGCATCGGGTGTTCCGGTTTTGAAGCACGGCAATCGTGCAGCGTCGTCAAAGTCGGGTGGCGCGGACATGTTGGAAGCGTTGGGTATTGATATTGCCGATGGTCGAGTCTTCTCGCCGTCGCACCCTGACTTCGTTCTGCGATTTATCTTTGCAGCGTCGTATCATCCGGCGATGCGCTATGCCGGGCCGGTGCGTAGAGAACTTGCGGTGCCGACGATCTTCAATTTGCTTGGTCCACTGACCAATCCGGCTCAGCCCTCGTGCAGTCTGATTGGCTGTGCTTTTGAAGAGCAAATGGAGGCCATGGCGGGTGCATATGCACGCCGCGGTCAACGTGTACTCCTTGTCCGAGGTAGTGATGGCCTGGATGAAGTAACGGTGACTGGACCTACTCGGCTGTTTTTTGTCGAGCACGGCGAGGTCCACGAGGATGTGATCGATCCGGAGGATTTCGGATTCTCGTATGCACCAGCGGATTCCTTGCGTGGTGGTACGCCGGAGTACAACGCAGAGATTGCTCGCCAAGTCTGGGCTAGTGAGCTTCATGGTCCCATTCGAGATGCAGTAGTTCTCAACTCCGCTGCATCTTTGGTTGCATCCAAGGGATTGCAGGGGCGCACGCTTCAGCAGGCGCTGGCGGAGGAAGTGGCAATTGCCGATCATGCGTTGTCGTCGGGGCGTTGTAAGGAGATCATCGAGTCGGTCATCGCGAACTCATGATGTGCGTCAGGCCCCTTTAGCCTCACGTGCTCTTAGCGCCCATTCTCGATATTTGCCGACACCTTCTATATGGGATGCCCACGGAGACGAGGTTGGTCCAATATAGACGTCGTCACGTGTGAGCCATTTCCAGGTAATGGAGAGCTCATCCGGTGTCGTGCCACGGAAGGGGGCGGCAGTTGGCGTGACCGTTTCTGCGGATGCAGCGAGTAGTTCGATGACATGGGCGACGCGGGCGCCTCGTGGGCAGTGTCCGGACGCAGTGAGTTTCCCGTGACGAACAATTGCGAGATTCCAGCCTCCGCAGCCGTCTGGGAAGGCAGCATGAACTTCTTCGATTGCTGCCAAACTTGCGAGGCGTTGTTGACGGTCCAGAAGCAAGATTAATTCCGATGTCACATCACGCAAGTGGGCAGCACGACGGTATCGGCTTTGGTCTGCTGCATCTGACACGGCGCGGATGAGCGCGGCAATGCGGTCCGCGCCCCCATGGCGAAGTTCGGTGGCGATGCGGGTGAAACTGCCGTCGCCGATTCCTAGGGTGTCGCGTGCTTCGAGCGCGGCATTTCGAGTCTTGAATGGGCCGATGCTGAGTTCGCCTTGCGGAAGCCGACTGGCTTTGGCGGAGTCAGCCTTGCCATTGCTAATGAGGTACCAGCCTCGACCGGGTTCCTTCCGCTGGCGGTTATAGGGTGGGCGCGTGCTGGACAGAAGCCTGGCCTCCCGGACTTCAGCTGCGAAGCCATGGACGCACTCGATGGTGTCAATGCTTTCGGTGAGCATGACCATTTCTGACATTCGTTTCCGCGGGTCTGAACCATTGAAGTACTGGTTCAGCCGTCTGCGAAGGTCGACAGCAGTACCTATATATAAGGGGTCGCCGTTGGCAGATTTGAAAACGTACACACCCGGGCTGTGAGAAACATTGTCAATGAGGGAGCGTTTCTTGCGGACGCGAGGATCGACTGCAGGGGAGTATGCAGTTAATTCGTCAAGTGTTTCGACATTGTGTCCGCCCAACCGTTCAATAAGGAAATAGAGGACATCGACGGTCGCGGCGGCGTCGTCAAGCGCTCGGTGCGTAGGTGTCGTACGTGCTTTCGCATATCGTGCCAGCGTGCCGAGTTTGAACGATCCGACCGTCTGTCGGTCCAGGACTTTTCGAGCGAGCCCTAGCGTGTCGACGACCGTCGGAGCTGGCCAAGGGAGTCCGAGTGCTTTGCAATTTGTCTGAATAAAACCGATGTCGAAGCGAGCGTTGTGAGCGACCCACACTGAACCTTCGGCAAACTTCAAAAACTGGGGCAGGACAGTTCCTATTTGGGGCTTGCCGACGACGTCGTGATTTGTAATACCCGTCAAATTGGTGATGAAGCCTGAAATGTCGACTCCAGGATCAATCAAAGTGTTAAAGCGTGCCAGCTCGACGCCTCCCCGAGTTTTTACGGCACCGATTTCCAGAATGTGATCACCGTCTGGGCGCATCCCTGTTGTTTCCAAGTCGAAAACGACAAAGGTCGTATTGAACAACAGGGTGTCAGCCTCCGATACGGATTCTCCTGAACCGGAGGACAAGGGGAGAGAAGGCTGCTGTTCGATCACGGCTCCACTGTAGTTTCTCGCTTGGATTGGATGATGTTCGACCGCTATGAGTACTCGCGGGCAGCGTTATGAAGCCGTAATCGTAATGTGAATAGCGGGGGACAAGTGAAAGTTGGGGCAGAAAATAAACCAGGAAGGTGTATAGTGACATAACTCACATATAGGATTCTCATGGGTGAATTGGCGCCAAACCTATGGAAGTACGCTGTTGTAATTCACCCGCTCATAGCTCCAGGTGGAACACCGTTTTTGAAATCTCCTGTCGGCAGGGTTAGCAGGGTAGCAATTTTGATAACGGCAAGGTAACGGCTTGACGGTCGCCTTGGTAACGACTTGGTTTCAGGTCGATTGTGGCGCGTCGACTGGACATGAGTTGATTCCATTTCGTAATCTTGCTGAGACATTGCAGCGGGGCCACAAAGTGTGGTGGCCGCTCATGGACAAGAAACCAGGCCAAATCAATTCCCTACAAGGAATTGAACCGGGGAACCACCTCAAACCATGGGGTGAATCTCACCGGCATTTGCCGGTGGGTAGGAAGTTCTTCCATACGCTTCCGAACCCGTCAGCTAACCCGGTCGGCACTAAACAGGAAGATTCGGAGTCTTTATCATGGGTATGCATTCCCGCCGTTCCAAGATTGCACGCAACGCAGCAGTTTTCTCTGCAACCATCGCTGGTGTTACCGCACTTGTTGCTCCAGCTGCATCCGCAAATCCACTTGCTCAGGTTCCAGGCCTGGACATGATCCCAGGTGCTCAGCAGGCTGTTGACCAGTTCGGTCAGTACATCCCACAGGGTGACATCGCTTCGCAGATCCCGGCTTCGGCACAGCTTCCAGGTGCTCAGCAGGGATTCGAGCAGGTCAACAACTTCGTAGGTAATCAGGCGGAGGTACCTTCCGTAGGTGGACAGTCCGGCGTTGTTGCAGCAGCTCGCTCCCAGCTCGGTACCCCATACGTTTGGGGTGGCACCCAGCCAGGTGGCTTCGACTGCTCCGGTCTGACTCAGTGGTCTTACTCCCAGGTTGGCAAGTCCATCCCACGCACCTCCCAGCAGCAGGCATCTTCCGGTGCTCCAGTTGCTTTCGGCGCAAAGCAGCCAGGTGACATCATCTCCTTCTACTCCGGTGCTACCCACGTTGGTATCTACTCCGGTGGCGAAAACGTTATCCACGCTCCAACCGAGGGTGACGTCGTGAAGGAATCCCCAATTTCTTACATGCCAGTCAACAACGTAGTTCGCTACTAATTAGCGTCTCTCGTTTCCAATAGGTGTCGCTAATCGACACCTACCTGGTTGTTACGCCGTAATTGAATAGATTCTTATCATCCTGTTTCAAGGGCGAGGTTCCACTGTGATGGAAACCTCGCCTTTCGGCGTTTTCTCGGTCGAACTTCAGTTCAATATGCCTGGTAGATACTGCTAGTATCGATGGCAGTAGTTTCTTTAATTCTGTTCTTGAAAGGCGTACCAGTTGTCTAAACGAGGACGTCGTGGTGCTTCTTGCTCCACCACCCGCGGAGCGCTTCTTGCAAGTGTCGTAATTTCGGCGATGTTGGTTCCTGTAGCCGTAGCGCCTTCGGTGTCGGCGCAACCCGTCGAGTCAAATAATGTGTTCGCTCAGATCGAGTCACTGTCGCGCGAAGCGTCAGCTGTTTCTGAGGAGTACATCCGCATCGACGAAGATGTGAAGGCGAAGGAAGCTGAGCTTGCGGGTTTGGAAACTCGCGTCACCCAAGCGACGGAGAGGGCAGAGGGCCTGCGGAGCTCTGCAGATGAGTTGAAGGGTGATGTCGGTACGTATGCCTTGCAGCGTATGCGTGGCCAGACTCTGGATCCGATGACTGCGGTTCTTGGCTCAGATGACGCGCAGTCAGCGATTGACCGTTCGGCGTATATCAATCAGCTCGCTCGCGACAAAGAAAACAAGCTCGCTGCAATTTCTCAGGCGCAACGCGCTGCTGCTGATGAGTACGCGGCGGCTTCCTCTGCCCGCACTATTGCGCAGTCGGAGCTGAAGGGTCTGGAAGTAAAGCGTGGCGAGCTCGACAAGCGCGCTGACGAGCTCGAAGCTTCCATCGATGAAGTTACCGTGCTGGTCAATGCGCTTACTCCAGAAGAGAGAATTGTTTGGGAAAACAAGAACAACCCGGTCACGGTTGGGTTGGAGACGTTCACTGGATCTTCTGCAGCGGTTGATGCCGCGATGACCAGGATTGGTGCACCCTATGTGTGGGGCGCAACCGGTCCGGATTCCTTCGATTGCTCAGGCTTGATGCAGTGGGCATATGCGCAGATCGGCAAGTCCATCCCACGCACTTCCCAGCAGCAGCTCGCTGGTGGTACCCCAGTCGCGTTCGAAGATCTGCAGCCAGGTGACTTGATCGGCTTCTACCCAGGTATTACGCACGTCGGTATGTATGTTGGCGATGGCAAGATTATCCATGCAGCGGACTACGGCATTCCTGTTCAGGTAGTGCCGATGTCTCAGGGTGGTCCATACCAGGGGGCTGTTCGCTTCTAGGCATTGCACGCTTCTCCGGGCACATTCGCTACTGTTGCGGGTGTGCCCGGACGTGTTTTGCTGATTACTAATGATTTCCCACCCCGCCAGGGTGGCATCGAGTCGTATCTTCGTGATTTCTGCGACTGCTTAAACCCTGAAGACATCACTGTTCTCGCATCGACTCGAGCTCCGGGCGCGGAGACGGTCGAGCACGACTCAGCGTTACGATATCGAGTGCACCGTCTGCGGGATCGGGTCTTGCTGCCGCTTCCGCACGTCGCCCGTGCAGCTGCGAAGATCATCGCTGACGAAGACATCCACACCGTATGGTTCGGAGCTGCGGCCCCAATGGGTTTGCTGGGCGCTGCTTTACGACGAGCCGGTGCCGACCGCGTCGTTGCCACTACTCACGGCCATGAAGTGGGTTGGTCCATGGTTCCTGGCGGGAGGCAATCACTACGGACAATAGGCCGTTCCGCGGATGTAGTGACATACATTTCGCAATACACGCGCAATCGTTTTGCAGCGGCGTTTGGCGCTGGTACTGCGTTTGAACGATTGCCTTCTGGCGTCGACATTGATCGTTTCGCGCCTAACGCTGAGGCTGGTCTTGCTATTCGTCAACGCCATGGACTTGATGAATCCACTCCGCTGATCGTGTGCATTTCTCGGCTCGTCCGTCGTAAAGGGCAGGATATGTTGATTCGAGCACTGCCTGCGGTGCTTGCCGACGTTCCCAATGCCAGGTTGATGATTGTGGGTGCAGGTGGGCGTCGCGAAGCTCTAGAGAAACTGGCGGAGCGAAAAGGGGTAGCGGACGTCGTCATTTTTACGGGAGCTGTCCCGTATGAGGAATTGCCGGCGCATTACAACGCTGCGTCTGTCTTCGCGATGCCAGCACGAACCCGAGGGGCAGGGTTGGACGTGGAAGGTCTGGGCATCGTGTATCTCGAGGCGCAAGCGTGCGGTGTGCCAGTTATCGCGGGCGATTCTGGTGGCGCTCCGGAGACGGTTATTGATGGCGAAACTGGTTTCGTTGTCGGTGGTCGAGATGTAGCGGGACTGGGTAGTGCGTTGGTCAAAGTCTTGGCGGACCCAGTGCGCGCTGCGGAGATGGGTGCTGCTGGTCGTGCGCATGTCGCAGAGCATTGGACGTGGGATGTGATGGGTGCGCAGCTCCGTCGAATCTTGGCTGTTGATACTGAATAACCTTCTCGCTGCATTCCTAGGTAGAATGAGCGAGTTCGTTCGTATCTAAATGCATTCAGATGTGCACTTTGGGTAGCGCACCTTAAAACAATGGAGTTTGCAGTGCCTTTAGAAGCCTCTCCGCAGCAGATGCAAGATGCAATGCCGACAACGATCGGCTTCGACATCGGCGGCACCAATCTTCGTGCAGCAGTGGTGCGCGGAGACGGAACGATTGTCGAAAGAATGCAGACATCTTCCGACGGTTCGGTGAAGGCTGTGGAAGACGGCATCGTTCGAGTGACAGAACGTTTGTATGCCATGCATCCTGAAGCTCAGGCGGTGGGGTTGGCGGTCGCTGGGTTCTTGGATAAGGATCGGCAACGAGTGCGCTTCGCGCCGCACTTGCCGTGGCGTGACGCAGATGTAGTTGCCCGACTGAGCCCTCGGCTTCCAGTACCTCTCGAACTCGAGCACGATGCCAACTCGGCCGCGTGGGGTGAATACAAATTCGGTGTCGCACAGAATGTTGATAATTGGGTTCTTTTCGCTGTCGGCACCGGTATTGGCGGCGCCATGATGCACAACGGCGAGATCTTCCGTGGTGCATACGGCACTGCACCAGAATTCGGTCACCTCACAGTTGTGCCCAATGGCCGCCCATGCTCGTGTGGCAAGCGTGGTTGCCTCGAACGCTACTGTTCTGGCACAGCACTTGCAGCCACAGCTTGTGAGCTTGCTTCGACCCGACGCTTTGCGACGCCACTCGTCGAATCATGCCTCCGTGGAGAAGTCACAGGCACTGACGTGATGGTGGCAGCACGAAATGACGATCGACTTGCTGTCGCCGCAGTCCAGGAATTTGCTCATTGGTTGGGGCAGGGGTTGGCGCTGGTAGCGGACATCTTCGATCCTGAGCTCATTGTGATCGGAGGTGGCGTGGCCCAGGCAGCAGACCAGTATCTGGACACTGCCACAGCATTGCTGGGGCGTTACACCACTGGAGCTGGTTATCGTCCGCTTCCACGTGTTGATGTGGCCTCGCTCGGAGTGGATGCTGGCTTGATTGGGGCTGCGAACATTGCAGCGACGAGCGTCGTCAAGAATTCCCGTACGTAGTTTTCACGGAGAAATTTAAGCCACGCCCTTGCGAAGGCCAGCGAATGTCACAGCAAGCGGTAAGATTCGACCCGTGAACAATCGGTGGTATTGGTTTTTTAAGAACATTCTTATCGGCCCATTCCTTCGGGTATGGAACCGTCCGTTTTACAAGGGTGGCGAGAAGATTCCCGAAACCGGTGGAGCTCTGATGGTGAATAATCACCTCGCGGTGATGGATCACTTCTTCTTCCCGCTGGTGTGTGATCGTCAGCTCACGTTCCTAGCAAAGCAGGAGTATTTCACTAACCCTGGTTTGGTTGGCCGGATCCAGAAGTTCTTCTTCACTTCGGCAGGTCAGGTTCCCATTAACCGCGAGTCTGGCGATGCGGCTCGTGATGCCCTGCAGGCTGGACTGAAAGTGCTTGAACGCGGTGATCTGATCGGCCTGTCCGCCGAAGGTACCCGTAGCCCAGATGGGCGACTGTACAAAGGCAAGACTGGTGCTGCACGTATGGCTCTCAAGAGCGGTGCGCCGGTAGTTCCCGTCGCTTTGATCAATACCGAAAAGGCGAATCCAATTGGTACCTGGATTCCACGCCCATACCGCGTTGGCGTCGTCGTCGGCGACCCGATTGACCCAGCTGATTACGTAGACATCACCGATGAGTACCAGGCTGCTCGTGCGCTGACGGACGACATCATGAAGGCTCTACAGGAACTCTCCGGCCAGGAATACGTTCATGAGTATGCGTCGGTCGTGAAAGAGTCGCTGAACGCAGGCAAGGGCTACCCAGAGGGCACGGAACCAGGTGGCGCACTGACTACACCAGCAACGAATCCAGTACCACGCGGATAACACGATGGTGGCTAACGTAAAGTAAGAGCGTGCGCTATTTTTATGACACCGAGTTCATCGAAGACGGTCACACCATTGACCTAGTATCTATCGGTGTCGTCTGTGAGGACGGTCGAGAGTACTACGCAGTATCGACCGAATTTGACGAACGCAAGGCAGGGCAGTGGGTTCGACAGAATGTGCTGAACCAGTTGCCAAGCCCGTCGTCCCCACTATGGAAGTCCCGCGCAACCATTCGAGAGGAACTCACCGAGTTTCTTTGTCCTCGCGGAGATGATCGCCCGGAGCTGTGGGCGTGGATCGGCGCTTATGACCATGTCGCATTTGCTCAGCTGTGGGGAGATATGACGAAGCTCCCACGACAGATGCCGCGTTTCACCCGTGAACTACGTCAGTACTGGGAAATGGCTGGTAAGCCACGACTTTCGAAGCAGGCTGACGGAAAGCACGATGCTTTGGCAGATGCCCGGCATAACTTGGTTCGTTTTAACGAGATCGCGAAGGCGTTGCCTCTCCGCTGATGCGACCGAACACGACATTGTGTGTCATGTCAGTTCTCGACGAATTGCTGTGCCGGTGCCAGTTTCGGTGATCGGCACAGTGCCCCCGGTTATCACTAGAACATGGCTAGTTAGGTCCAGCAATGTAGTTAGTGGCTAGAATGTTCCATTGTGAGTTGGAGCATTGACCTACCCGTAGACGAATTGCCTGATCTGCCACCATTGCCAGCGGACCTACGTGCCCGTTTGGATGAGGCACTGACCAAGCCGGCATTGCAGCAGCCGAGCTGGGATAAGGATCACGCGTATCGCGTGCGCCGCATCCTTGAATCTGTGCCACCGATTGTGGTCGCGCCGGAGATTCGTAAGCTCCAACAGGAAATGGCCGACGTGGCTAACGGTCGCGCATTCCTTTTGCAGGGTGGCGACTGCGCTGAGACGTTCGAGTCCAACACTGAACCGCATATTCGCGCGAATGTGAAGACCCTGCTGCAGATGGCCGTAGTTCTTACGTACGGTGCATCGACCCCAGTGGTGAAAATGGCTCGTATTGCAGGTCAGTATGCGAAGCCACGCTCAAAGGACATCGATGGCGATGGTCTGTTGAGCTACCGAGGTGACATGGTTAATGGTGTCGAGCCAACAGAAGAGGCTCGCGTCCACGACCCAGCTCGAATGGTTCGCGCCTATGCTAACGCATCTGCCGCCATGAACTTGGTTCGTGCCCTCACTAACTCCGGTACCGCTGACTTGCATCGTTTGCACGAGTGGAACCGTGAGTTCGTCACCAACTCGCCAGCAGGTGCGCGCTACGAAGATTTGGCGCGCGAGATCGACCATGCGCTGTCCTTCATGGCAGCCTGTGGTGTGTCGGATACCAATCTGCAAACCGCGCAGATCTACTCATCGCATGAAGCATTGGTCGTGGACTACGAACGCGCGCTGCTTCGCCTGGCCGAAGACGAGGACGGCAGCGAGAAGCTGTACAGCCTGTCTGCCCACCAGTTGTGGATCGGCGAGCGTACCCGCGGTCTTGACGATTTCCATATTGCGCTGGCTGCGCTGATCGGCAACCCAGTGGGTGTGAAGATCGGCCCGACGACGACGCCGGAAGAGGCTGTTGCGTACGTCGAGAAGCTAGATCCATTGAACCAGCCAGGTCGATTGACTCTGACCTCGCGCATGGGCAATGACAAGGTTCGCTCGACATTGCCAGCAATCGTCGAAGCTGTGGAAGCTACTGGCCACAAGGTGATCTGGCAGTGCGACCCTATGCACGGAAACACGTACAGTGCATCCAACGGTTACAAGACCCGTCATTTCGACCGCATTGTTGACGAGGTGCAGGGCTTCTTCGAAGTCCACCGCCAGATCGGCAGCCACCCGGGTGGTTTGCACATCGAGTTGACCGGTGAAGACGTAACGGAGTGCCTCGGTGGTGCGCAGGACATTCTTGATGTTGATTTGCCAGGTCGCTACGCATCAGCGTGTGACCCGCGATTGAACACCCAGCAGTCGCTGGAACTCGCGTTCCTTGTTGCGGAGATGCTTCGCAACTAGTCAGCGCAACTGGTTAAAACATTGCACACAGTGGGGTCGACCTATTTTCAGGTCGACCCCATAGTTGTTGAATGGTGAAAATCAGCAGTGATCAGAGAAAAGTGCCACGAAACGAATGCTTTTCGGTTGTGCTGCTACAGAGTTCGAACCGTCACCTTATCGCCAGACTTCGCGGATTTCCCTGCGCGTGGAGTTTGAGTAATGACCAGTGCGTTTTCGCCACCATCATTCTTCAAATCGAGTTCAAGTCCCGCCTCGCTGACCGCAGTACGCGCTTCGGCAACGGTCATCCCAATCACCATGGGCACACTGACGCGGTTTGAGACAACGATGTCAATATTTGGCTCCGCCGGGTCAACTAGTTTTCCGGCAGCGGGCGAGGTTGACTCGACCTGACCGGCTGGCAGCGAAGACGACGAGGTTTCCTTTGTCTCCGTCACAGTCAACCCCGCAGCGTGCAGAGCGGTGGTGGCTTCCTCAGCGGACATGCCCCGGACATCGGGCACTTCGATGGCATTATTAACAACAAGCGTGACCTCAGAGTCGCGTTCCAGACCAACTCCCGGTTCAGGTGAGACATCGAGGACTTCGTTCATGTCCGCTCCTGCCTCAAATTCCGTGTCAACGCGCGCAACTTTAAGCCCTGCTTCTGTCAACCGGGAACGAGCAACGTCTTCGGAGTCACCGATAACGTCGGGGACCTTCACAGGAGCGGCGCCCTTTGAGTGGTACACAGTCACAGTGGAGCCAACGAGTACAGCTTCACCTGGCGACGGTTGTGTAAACACCACTCCGCCGACAGGAACGTCATCTGAAAAGACTGGGTTGCCGGTCTTTTCCTTCAGTGTTCTTTCGGTAAGGGCAGCAGAGTAGTCAACTGCCGAACTATCCGAAGGGTAGCTCGGCACTACCGGTTTTCCCAGGCTGATCACCACTGCAACGTCTTCGCCTTTGACAACCTCACTGCCGACGCTGGGGTCGGTCCCGATGATGTGCGTCTTGGGGACACTGTTGTGGTACTCGTCCTTGGTCACCGGCGTAAAGCCAGCATCCGTCAAAGTCGTTATCGCTTGGCTCTGCGTCATTCCCGAGATAGATGGCACTTCGCCATAACGCCCCGAACCAAGCCACCATGCACCAAGACCCATGCCAAAGGTGGCAACCAGCGCAATGATGAGCCAGATCGCGCATCCGGTGCGCGTACGCTGACGACCAGCACGCTGGTGGGAGCCACCATTCTCAACCTCGTCGGTGTCGACTTCCCGTGGTGGGAACCGTTCCGGAACTGGAGCTTCTGCCTGGTACTGAGTTGTCTGCGAATCAACGGATGGCGCAATGGCCGGTCCAATGGGAACCGCCGGGCCAGGTGGTGCTGGGAACAGCACGCCCGTTTCATTACCGCCGTCATCGACAGCCCAGTCTTCCCGTGCAACCTTGGTGAAGTTCAGTTGTGAACCGGCTGCCTCGGCAGGCCGGGCTTCCGGACGGGTATTCATCTGTGTTGCTGCTGCCTCCAACGCACGATGCGAAGCGGAGTCAACCGGCGCTGGAACACGGAACCGTGGCAGACCGAGCTTTACGACGACGTCGTCAAGCGCTTCTCCAAACTCCACAGCAGTAGCGAATCGTTCGTGTGGATCGCGGGCACAGGCGCGGAGGACGAGATCATCGAACTCCGGGGGAACTCCATCGATGAGCTCGGACGGAGGAGGCACATCTTCTTTGAGACGCTTGAGAGCGATGCCGAGTGAACCATCACCAGTAAACGGTGTCTCACCAGTGAGCAGCTCGAACATGAGGACCCCCGCCGAATACACATCGGATGCGGGGGTGATGTCAGTTCCGGTGACTTGCTCAGGGGAGAGGTAGGCAACAGTGCCGACGATGACGGACGTAGACGTGATCTTGGCATCGGCCACAGCCCGCACGAGCCCAAAATCGGCGAGCTTTACTCGGCCGTTGTCGGAGATCAGGACGTTTTCCGGTTTGATATCGCGGTGCACCATGCCACGTTCATGCGCCAGAGATAGAGCTTCCAGAACCGGGTTCATCACCGCTGCAACCGCATGCGGAGGCATGGGGCCACGTTCGCGCAGTAGTTCGCGCAGCGTGCCGCCGTCGACAAGTTCCATGATGAGAAAGACGTGTCCAGCTGAGTCGACTCCCTGGTCATACACATTGACCAGGGTTGGATCCGTCATGCGCGCGACCGCACGAGCTTCGCGTTCAAAGCGGGCGCGGAACGATGCATCGTCAACGAACCGGGGATCCATGACCTTTGCAGCAACATGGCGACCGAGGCGAAGATCCGTGGCACGATGCACCGTACTCATGCCACCACGCGCAATGGTGGCGCCGATGCGATAGCGACCATCAAGAATGTCGCCTTCACGCAGTTCGGCCATCCGAGTCCGCCCCTTTCCGGAAAAACAAGTTTTTGTACTACAGCGGTAAGGTTACCTGTGTGAGAAAAATCCCTACCTGTACGGACATTCTAAATCCTGAAGAATCCACCCTAACCCTGCCAGATGTCGCGGATCGTATTGGCGTCGTTGTCACTCGTGTCCACTCGCTGCTGCAGGAGGGCAAGCTCGTTGCTGTTATGCGTGACGGAGTTCCGCGAATCCCTGAGCGCTTTCTCGACGACGATTCGGTGAATCGCTTTGTCCCCGGAGTTTTAGCAGTGCTGTCCGATGGCGGGTTCTCAAAGGAAGAATCACTGGAATGGCTGTTCGCCGACGATGAGTCGTTGCCAGGACGCCCAGTTGACGCGCTGCACGGGCACCTTGCACGTGAGGTCATGCGTCGTGCGCAGGCAATGGCGCTGTAAAACTCTGTCGCTGTAACTGACAGCCTGGTTTATTTAGTTTGCGCTGTTAGCGCACGTAGCCGTTTTTGTGGTCTGCCGGCGATCCACAGCAACATGCCAGCAGCTCCATTAGGAACGGCTACTTCCATTTTTCGAAGCTGCGGAACAACTGCGCGACCAGCGAAAACGTCATAGTTCGCTTTAACAATTTCGTCGAGAATATCCGAATACAGGACACGCGCCGTTCGAATGGCCTGTCTACTTGGCACCGCCAACATATCGATGCCTTTCTCGGCAGTGCGATACATCGACTGGTTTACAGCAATGAAGTGGGCAATCGCGGATCGAACTCGTGCATCTGCACATCCGTGAGCATGGCAGTACCGCAGCCGATCCTCATCGACACCGAATGCCTCCCACTCATCGAGGGGGAGATACACACGATCGCGTTGCAAATCTTCCGATACATCACGCAGGAAATTCGTGACTTGGAAGGCTCGTCCTAACTCAGCTGCGTAAGGGGCGGCGTCGTCACGCGATACCGACGCTCGGGTGCCCAGAATCGGCAGCACTTCCAGCCCAATGACAGCGGCGGATCCCCACATGTACGAATCGAGTTGCTCCCACGTGCGAAAGTGTGAAACATGACCGCCGGTACCGGGGATATCCATGAGCATCGACTCGAGGAACGCATCGGTGAGTTCCGTCGAAATACTCCACTCGCGCAGCGTGTGCGCTGTGGCAGCGAGGATATGATGCTCTTTCTCGCCGAACTCTGTGAGGACTGACTCTGGGACGGAGCCGTCGTGAAGCGTTTGGTGCAGAGCCTCATTGAGCGCCTGCACTCGTTGCTCGACAGCCTCAGCGTCTCTCACAGGGGACACTGAGCCATCGTCCAAATCCACGTAATCGTCGATGCAGCGCGCCCAGGCATACAACGCCCAAATTGCTAGACGACGACGCCACGGAAGCAACCGAGTCGCAAGAGCATACGTCTTGCCGTTTTCTTCGGTGACATCGCGGCACAGCTCGTATGCCTTCATCAGATCGTTCACTTGGCAGCGTCCTCTCGCCACTTCAGTGAGCCGTTCACCTTGCCGGTGAAGAGCCACACAGTGGCAAACCATGCCGCAATAGTGACAACAGCCATCCACGTTGGGTCGTAAAAGCGGTTATTGCCACCACCGGAAAACGACAAGCAAAGAATCAGCGTCGCAATCACAGTGCCTTGGATGAGCCAACGGCGAGGCTTCACCGCACCCATGGGAGTAAGCAAGCTCGCGTAGTACCACGGCAGGGCAACGGCATTGAATACACAAGCAACGCCGTAGGCCGCGACCATACCCAGCACATTGCGACGCGGGTTCTGGAAGAACAGGAACCAGCACACGACGAGTCCGGCCAACATAATGATGGACGACGCGATGCGGGTGTACGTCACGATGATGTTAAACGTGACATCATCGTTGATAAACGCCATGATCTTCGCAATAACGTTCGCCACTGCAGACGGTGCTGCCAGCGGATTAATCACCTTTGTGTTGCCACTAATTTCCGTGACCCAGCCCCACGTCGAGCCGGACAGTTTCGTTACCAGCGCCAGCGTCGCAACCATGATGGCCGCCAACCCGATGCCCACACCAAGGATGTGATGGAGGCGCTTGAACATATCCGTCCAATGCTCCATCGGCTTCTGGCGAGTAATGACCATCCACACAATAAAAGGCAGCGCAATCACTGCGGTTGCTTTCAACGACACAGCGATGCCGATGAGTACAGCCGACACAATGGCACCACGTACTGGGCGTGACTCCAGAGCAGCAACTAACGCCAAGGAAACCAGCCCGACCATCAATGCTTCGTTGTGTAATCCAACGACTAGATGCAACAGCACGAGGGGATTCAAGACTCCAAGCCATTGGGCAAGGACGGGGTCGCCACCAAGCTTCGTCGCAAGGCGTGGCACTGACCAGATGATTGCGTAGAAACCGGCAAGACACAGGATCCGGAAAAGAATGACACCAACAGTGATGTTGTCACCAACGATGCGCGTCACCGCTTCGCCGATACCGAGATGCAGCGGGCCATACGGGGTGGTGGTGTTGCGCCAGTCTCCCGAGACTTCGAGCAACATCGGACCAGGATTGGCTGCAGCGCCTTCGGTGTAGGGGTCGAACCCGTCACGCATCATCGCACCCTGCATCAAGTACGAGTACACGTCGCGCGAGAATGTCGGCGCGGACAAAGACAGCGGGATGATCCACCACAGCAAATTTCGGTTGATGGTTGCCAATCGAGCCTCGCGAGGTGAATCGAGAGCTTCGCCAGTGCGACCCCACAAGACATTGCGGCCAAGCAGCAACCAGGCCCCCAGCACACCGACGATGCCGATCCAGATCATTGCTTCAAACAGCGCAAAGCCATGTCCGTACGTAATCCAACCCATACCGAGCGCATCAACGATACCACCGCGATACCGCGTGGCTCCGGCGCCGAAAGAGCCGATTGCGATGAGAATCGCACCGATCGCGCCAAGGTGGGCGCTGGATAAACGGCTCATCCTTCATCTTCTTTCGCTGTTGATGGCATCACACTAGGCACCGAAGCGGTGCCAAATCGTTCTGCCGCGAGGCGCCCTGACACCATGACAGTGGGAACACCAACACCTGGAACGGTGGTTGATCCAGCCAATACGATATTGCCTGGCATCCGGTCAGAGAAATTGCGGGGACGGAATGGGCCGGTTTGCCGGAACAGATGCGCCAACCCGAACGGTGAACCGTCGCCCATGCCCTGTTCTGCCCAGGTTGCAGGAGTATCGATTTTGCCGGCGATCCATTGCGTGGAAATACCCGCGAACCCCCGTTCTTCCAGCTCCGTTGTGACTTCTGCGATGTAGGCGTCGGTAACCGATGCCCAATCGATTTCCGCCGACTTCAAATTTGGGCATGGAGCCAGCACACTGACGGGTTCCCACTGGGTGCCGTTGCTATCGGTCACAATCCTCGTCGGATCGGTATGCGCTGGCCTTGTAATGAGCAGCGACGGATCCGACATAACTCGACCTCGCGTAGGTGAGGAAATCTCCTCGAAGGTTTGATTCCAGTGCTCACCGAAAGAAATGTTGTGGTGCGACTGTGGCCACTTCTTTGCGACGTCGACAGGTACAACACCATGAGCAACGACTGCAGAAGGAGAGAAGCGAAGGGGGACTGGCCGGAACGGAACATCCCAGCCAGCATCCTCCAGCCATTCTTCGACGACGGGTAGATCCGTCGTTGCGATCACACCATCACAAGACAGTGCCGTGGGGACTGGCGTTGGCGAGCTAGACACGACAACTTCATTGACCTGCCACGTGTCGTTGTCGATGTCGAGGCCCAACACTTTGGTCCCGGTGAGGATGGTGCCACCTGCGTCGCGAACAGCAGCCGCGAGGAGTTCAGGTACAACACCTAGTCCGGAACCCCAACGCTGAGAGAGCGGGTAGTAGACACCCATGGACGTGTCCATGTGGGAAATGCATCCATAGACTGCGCGAGCACGCCGTGGCGTTACGCCTGCGTATAGTGCTTGAAAGCTGAATACCCGCGACAGCAGTTCGTCTGGCAGGAAGCTGCGAATCTTCGATTCCAGACCACCAAAAGCACCGTTGCGCGCCAGCCAGGTCAAGTCACGAATGCTTGTGCCGTCGCCGACCATATTCAGTGGTGAGTCAAAACTGCGAGACATGAAGTTGCCAAAGGACGATTCGAAAACGCCCTCGAACCAGCTACGAAGTCGGCGATACCCTGCAATATTGGTGTCAGCTGCAGCGGGGTCAAAGTCGCGCAATTGGTTTTCCATCAACGCTGGTTCACCGAAAACTTGCAGACGTCGACCATCCGTAAACATGGCATTGTAAGCAGGCGACATCTTCTTCACGACGAGCGAAGGGTCCACCTCCGCCATCGACGTGCCGACCGCAGCCAAGGCATTGTCGACGAGTTCCGGCATCGTCCATACCGTCGCACCAGTGTCGAAACGAGCGGTTACAGAACCAGCCGGGGTCGTGCACTCCACATCTTCCGTGGCACACCTGCCGCCGACATGATCACTAGCCTCGACAACAGTGACGGCATATCCGGAGCCGAGCAGGTACAACGCTGAGGTCAGCCCCGACAGGCCAGCGCCAACGATGACGATGTGATCACCCGGCGCGGAGTCCTTCACCGTACGACGCTTATCCCAACCTAGAAAACCCACCGAAAGTCATCTCCTGCGTTACTTGGCACGTGCAGTTGCACGCTTGCCCATTTCAATGAGGCGTTGCTTGTGCGTGTCTACGATCGGGGCAACATCAATTGCCGCGAGACCTTGATTGGTTAGCCGTTCAATCTCCTTTTCGACGAGCTCATCAGCTCCCGACGCACGAATAAGTTCAGTGAGCTCGGAAATCTCCGCGGGGGTGCGGACATTGCCCAATGCATCATCGAGTCGTTGTGCCCCCGCAGGATCCGATTCCTGCAAACGTGTGATCGCGGTGCTGACCAGTACTGTTCGCTTTCCTTCACGGAGATCGTCACCCGCTGGCTTACCCGTTATTTTCGGATCGCCGAAGACTCCCAACTGGTCGTCGCGAAGTTGGAACGCGATGCCGATGTCTTGTCCGAAAGTTCGGTACGCATCGAGGATTTCGGTGGTCGCGCCCGCAATCGCGCCACCGATATGCAGTGGACGGGCGATGGTGTACGCGGCGGTCTTGTACAGGTTGACCTTCTCGGCAACCTCGATGCGTGAATCGCCGGACGCTTCCGCAGTGATGTCCAACAACTGGCCGCCAAGCACCTCGGTACGCATTCTCCACCACGGCTCCAACAATCGGTCGATAGCCGCATGAGACAAACCAGAGGAATGCATCATGTCATCTGCCCACGCCAGCGCTACATCACCGGCGAGAATCGCGACGCTGCGACCGTAATGAGCAGAGCTGCCACGCCACGAGTTTTCCGCGTGCTTGTCTTCATAAATGCGGTGAATCGTTGGGGCACCACGGCGAGTATCGGAGTCGTCGATAATGTCATCGTGAACCAGAGCACAGGCTTGAATGAATTCCAATGCACAAACTGCTCGGAAAACAGCCTCCGGATCCTCTGCATCCGCAAAAGTGCCCATATTCCCACCAGCACCGAGCCAGCCCGCCCACGCAAATGACGGACGGACGCGCTTGCCACCATTCAGAGTGAAGTCCTTGAGCGAATCAACCACCATCGTAAACGCCGGATCAATGGCTGCGACACTTGCCGACCGCTCCTCGAAAAACGAAGCAAGCACGGATGTCACCGTAACGGGAATGTCCTTGAGCGCCATGTCCGGGTGGATGTGGAGGGCAACCATGATGGGGCAGACCTTTCCATGGTGTTGTCAACCAAGATTTGAAATAGAAATGCAGAGAAACAACTGAAAACACCTGGCCCAATCCTGAGGCTTTTGCCGAAGAACGCACGTGTTTTACATCTCCACAATATGGCACCCCTTAGAATACTTGTTCATGTCCTCAACTCCGCTGCCACCTGCCGGTCTCCAAGTCCCCATTCGACAGGCACTACAGATGCCCGGCCCAGGTCGCATTCCATTCAGCGTTGAGTTCATGCCTCCGCGTGACGACGACGCCGAAACGCGACTCCTCCGCGCAGCCGAGGCTTTCCATGATCTAGGCGCGACATTCGCGTCCGTGACATACGGCGCTGGCGGTTCGAGTAGGCAGCGCACGCTGCGTATTGCCGACCGGGTATCTAAGCAGCCACTCACCACGCTTGTTCATCTGACCCTGGTCGAGCACACAGTCAGCGAACTGATGGAAATCATGCGCTCGTACAAGGAACGCGGTTTAACCAATCTTCTGGTACTCCGAGGTGACCCACCGGGAGACCCATTGGGTGACTGGATTCCCACTGAAGGCGGCCTGCACTACGCCAGTGACCTCATCGAACTGATTCGCAACGAACCTGAATTCGATGATGTGGAAATTGGCATCGCGTCCTTCCCAGAAGGCCACTATCGAGCGGCCGATCTTGAGGAGGATACGAAGTACACCATCGCGAAGTTGCGAGCAGGGGCAGAGTATTCGATCACCCAAATGTTCTTCGACGTTGAGCACTACCTGCGCTTGCGAGATCGACTAGTTGCCGCTGATCCCGTCCATGGTGCGAAGCCTATTATCCCGGGACTTATGCCCATTACGTCGCTGCGATCGGTTCGTCGACAGGTAGAACTGTCGGGCGCAGCACTTCCGTCAGCGCTTGAGGAGCGGTTGATTGCGGCAGCAAATGGTGACGAAGTGGCTAATCGAGGTGAGATTCGGAAAGTTGGTATCGAAGTCTCGACACAGATGGCCGACCGACTGATTGCTGAAGGCGCGCCGGGCCTTCATTTCATGACTCTCAATTTTGCTCGAGCTACCCAGGAAGTTCTGCACAACCTTGGCATGGCGCCGGCGTGGGGTGGGGGTCAGAGCATGGTGCGTGGAGGCTTTTAAAGCCCATTCATGTCATACGAGCGACGTGCCCACAGGAAGACCAACACCGCAGCGAGAATACCGATGGCAGACACCACCCCAGTCCAGATCAGGAGCTGATTGCGGTTGGTCTCGCCTGCAGGAGCCGAAGCCCAGAAATTGGTTTGCTGGCCACCCTTGAGTTCCCACTGCACGGTGTCATTGTGAATCGAGCCATTCGAATTGATCACGGCCTCGGGGAACGTGATCGCCAACGCCACATAGGCGGTCGGGGCGCTCTCTAGATCAGCTTGCCCCGTCACCGACACCTGACCTGCAGTGGTGCGCTCAATTTCGACATCAATCGCTTCGTCACTTGCCGACGAAACCAATGCCTGCACTTCATCGAAGCCCAGTTGACGCAACTGAATGGTCATCGCACCCGTGTCAGGGTCCGTAGTTTCGACAACTACGCGATCTTCCATGCCACCAGGAACCTGCCACTTGTGAAAGTCCGCTCGGTACGCTTCTTCAGGAGTAACACGAATCTCGCCGTTTACTTGGTCATCGCCAGTGATAACCAATCCAGCTTCCGACTGAAAACACCCCGAGAGTGCTACGACAGGCGCAAAGGCAGCGATAGCCAATGCTGCTTTTCGGGCGCGCAGTCCACGAGAGTGCATGGAAATCCTTTCGGGTGGGTCGTCGAAAAGCATAGATGAATTGCAGCCCATGGGGCACGTCGGAGCTAGCGGGACGTGTCCGAGGAGGTTGGTGGAGGCGAGTCGAGGGGAAGCTTTGCGCCGAGTACTGCGAAGGGGCGGGAATCACCGGCGAACTCGAAATTGCGGAGAACATCTGTGAATCCGACGCGTCGGTACAAGCTCCAGGCTCGGTTGTTTTCGTGGGCAACTTCGGGTGTTGACAGTAAGACATGGTCCTCTGTGCGCCCAGCCAACAGCGTGCGAAGCATTTGCTCCCCAATTCCAGCGCCTTGATGGTCCGGGTGAACGTGGATTTCTGCCAGCTCAGTGTAATTAGAAAGGACAGCGCGACGATCGGCGAGCGGCCACTGGAGAGCTGCCATGCCAGCGCGAACCTGGGTATGCCACCACTGTTCAGGGCGCCCTTGATGGCAATACGCGATACCGACAAGACTGCAATCTGTGTCGAGCAACGCTTCTTCGGGAGTTACGGATTCTTGATGCTGAATAGCTGCGACAGCAGTGAATTTCGGCTCTAAACGGTGATTTGCCCACGCGCGTAGCCGCCCATCAGTAATGGCGGGGTCGTATCCCATGGCGTAGATGTACAAGCTCACGGCTTCGTGGAGACGAAGGCGGAAAGCTGAATCTGGCATGGAGAGAACGCTATATTGCACGCTGTACAGAGTAGCCTCCCCGCGCTGGTCAACGTGTCTTACTTGGTGAAAAGGTGTGGGATTCTTGCCCACATCGGAAAAGCTGGTCCTTTTCGACAGTGATTCGAACAAACGTGCTAAACTTGGGGTGTGGATGGAGTGGCGATCCGAGCTTCCCTATATCTTTCGGAGGCAAAGCGGGAAGTTTGGATTGCGGTTTCTCGAATTGCAGATTTTGTCCGTGTTCGCAGGTTCGCGCAGGAAGTAAGGAGGTTGGTTCGGATGCTGTTTAAAGATGAAACGTATGTAGTGCCGACTGGCGTTAGTGAGGAAGCGGTGATGTTTATTCGCCGTGCCCACGCCTTGCTCGCACAGGCGCGACATGCTGAGCCGGCCGAGAAGCTGGAATACAGCATGCAAGCTGCTTTTCGTGTGGCAGGTGCGGTAATTGCGCAGCGACCTGCGAAGCGCCGGCGGGGGAGTAGTAGTGCGTGGGTGCGTCTGCGCGCAGTAGCCCCGGAATACGCAGAATGGGCAGACGTTTTCGAAGAGTTTATGCCACTACGGGAGGATGTTCGGATGGGGCTGAATTTCAACCCCGATGAGTTAACGGTAGTGCGTATTAACTCGCAGGCTACTCAGTTCTTGGCAATTATTGAAGACGAAATGGGTGTATTGCCAGCGGTGGCGTAGATGTCTTTTTTCCTAGTCAGAGTGTGTTGAGTAGACTTTGGAGCTGAGACCGACTGCAATTTTTTGGCGAATTCAGTCGATGGGAACTTTTTGGCCGTTCGGTGCGTTTACATTGTTAGTATTCGGACCTGAATAGCGGGAGGCGGAAGCGTCATGGGACTGTCTGAGCAAGAACAGCGAATGCTCGATGAGATCGAGTCAGCGCTGTATGCAGAAGACCCTAAGTTTGGGTCGACCATGTCTGGTCATGTGCGGAGTTTCGATGCGCCATCGGCTCCTCGCGGATTCTCCCTGCAGGTTATTGCTCTGATCGTTGTTGGGCTGGTGCTGCTCATTGGCGGTGTTGCTGGAGCGATGGTCAATCTGTGGTTGATTTCCATTTCCGTTCTGGGCTTTTTGCTCATGTTTGGCGCTGGTGTCTGGGCACTGATGGGACAATCGGGCTCTGGTTCTGTGTCTCGCAGCGCCAAGTTGGGTGGCGCGCGCAAAACGAAATCGGGAAGGGGATCCAGTGCTGCTCGCGGTGACTCCTCTAATCTGGAATCTCGCTTCCGCGATCGCTTCAACGGTAGGTAAGTCAGTGGCTGCGGCTTCGTGCAGTAGTTAGGTATCTCATAACCACCCCAGATTTTTCTGGGGTGGTTTTTTCGTACCTGCGACGTGGGTTAACCCACTTCCTCGCGGGGTGGTTCACGGTTCACCCACTACGATCCACCATCGCTCCCCACTTTGCCCCACTTACGCGATTTGGCAGACCAATGAGTGTGTTGACCGGTGATTCCATAGTATCTGGTGCCACTTTAGTCACTCCAGCAACATCGGTTACCCCATCTAGTGAAGCTAAATGCCGCTATTTACGAGGGGTGGGAATTCCTCCCACTTTGACTTTGATGCTCTCGCTTTTAGTTTGTGCAGGTCAACCGTGGCCCTAGGTGTCTTCTTTTGTTAAGAATGGCTGAATCGCTCGGACTTGTTCGTCGTTTAGCTATTGATAGTGGGGACAAGTGGGGTATTGTGGGGCGTGATGTTGAAGAGGTTGGTCAACATTGCAGGAATTGAATAACTGAAAGACAGCGTCCGAGGCCTACAGCGCCACGGATGAAGGGCATCGAATGGGGAAGGAGCCGTTGACTGATGTTCCTCGGCACCTACACCCCAAAGCTTGATGACAAAGGTCGACTCACTTTGCCAGCGAAGTTTCGCGACGAACTGGCGGGCGGGTTGATGGTTACCAAGGGGCAGGATCACTCTCTTGCGGTCTACCCCAAGGATGAGTTCGTCAAGCTGGCGCAACGAGCCACTAAGGCTTCGCGCACCAACACTCGAGCTCGTGCGTTTATCCGCAACCTTGCGGCTAGTACGGATGAGCAACGCCCAGATGGTTCGGGTCGAATCACGCTTAACGCGGACCACCGCAAGTACGCGAATCTGACCAAAGAATGCGTTGTCATCGGTTCTATCGATTTCCTGGAGATCTGGGACGCAGAGTCCTGGGAGGCCTACCAGGCGGAGCATGAGGCTGATTTCTCCGACGGCGAAGATGATTCGCTGTTCGGCGTTCTCTAAGTCGCATCGATTCGCCGACTACGGGAGTGTCCGCATGGACTCTGTCCGGTTGCACCCTGGTGTACTTCCCCGATATCAGGTTGTGGCCGGGCAGGGCCCTGTGAACATTCCCTCCCCATTTAGCAGGGGTCATTCGAGCTGATGGTCACGTACAACTAGCACGCCTCGAGTAATGGGAGGAGGGTTCTTCATGTCGCAAGCACACACCAACAATCAGGACACCGATGTAGCGCAGAATGACGGTGATCGACGTTCTGGTGAGCACGGACACGTGCCGGTATTGCTGCAGCGCGTGACGGATCTCATCTCTCCGGGAGTGGAAGCTGCCCTTGCGGCGGGTCGAACTCCCGTGATTGTCGATGGCACCTTGGGTGCTGGGGGTCATACCGAGTACTTCTTGCAGACGTTTCCAGAAGCTCTCGTAATTGGACTGGATCGTGACATCAATGCTTTGACCTCAGCGCGTGCACGCTTGGCAGCTTTCGAGCATCGTTTCATTGGCGTGCAAACCCGCTTTGATGGTTTGCGAGATCTTGTTGATGGCTCGTTGGCCGACTTCGATGAAGATGTCGCTGATCCGCACGGCATTGTTGCCGCTGCTCGCCAGAATGGTCTCGCCGGTGCCTTGTTTGACCTGGGAGTGTCATCAATGCAGCTCGATCAGGTGCAGCGTGGTTTCGCATACCGCGTCGACGCTCCACTGGATATGCGCATGGATGCATCACAGGGAATTACGGCAGCAGACGTTGTGAATACGTATTCGCACGGCGACCTTGCGCGCATCCTGTCCACCTACGGAGACGAGCGTTTCGCAGGTCGTATCGCGTCCGCAATTCTCCGGGAACGCGACAAGGAACCCTTTAGTACATCGGGTCGTTTGGTCGAATTGCTTTACGACGCGATCCCTGCTGCTTCTCGTCGCACTGGCGGACATCCTGCGAAGCGTACGTTCCAGGCGCTACGCATTGAAGTCAATCGTGAACTGGAAGCACTAGAAAATGTCCTTCCGCAGGTGTGTGATCTGCTCGCTGTCAATGGGCGAGGGGTATTCATGAGCTACCAGAGTTTGGAAGATCGGCTGGTCAAGCGTGATTTCGCTGAATTGGTGAAGTCCACGACTCCGCCAGGGTTGCCAATGGAATTACCCGGACATGAGGCCAAATTCCAGTTGATAACCCGTGGCGCGGAGAAAGCGACCAAGCAAGAAATCGAAGATAATCCGCGCGCCGCACCTGTGCGAGTGCGCTGTATCGAACGAATATTGCCCAACAACTAATAGCCAGTCAGTACACCGCCAGCAACACTGCATCTTCTGGGAGAAAAACACATGGCAGCCACCGTTTTGGACGATGTCAAGGCTCGGACCTCATCCGTCGGGACCGCAACCCCAACTCGTCCTAGCTCGATTCCAGCGAAGCGTACCCGCCCACGTCGCTCGACCTACCGAGGCCGTTTCGGCTCGCAGCAGGTGGTGTCAGTTCGAGGTCGTCGTCTCACGAATACGACGAAAGACCGATCGTCGTTCAACTTTGCCCTTGGCGCGGTGCTGATTGCTGTTGCTGGCATCATCGTGGCCATGGTTTTGTCGGGCTTGTCGACATCGCAGTCCCTCGACCTGAATGCTGCTCGCGAGCGGGAAGTCGACCTGCAGAACAGTGTCGAGGTTCTCGAGCGCGATGTCGCGTACTTGCAGTCGACGGGTGAGATTGCTCGTCGTGCGGGTGAAATGGACATGGTTCACCATGATCAGCCAGCGATTCTGGCTACGGGCGAGGATGGTGTCGTTCGCGAAGTGCGCCCAGGCACCGGCGAGTACCAGAAGATGATCGACTTGAACGGTGGCAGCGATCGTCCTCACGCACCTACCTCTGACCCAGCAGAGACCAAGGTCGTCCCAGGCATGCAGGCGCCAACTATTCAGGAAGCAAATCCAGCAGGTCAGCTACCAGCTACTGCGCCGTATGCTCCGCAGGGCTACCGCACTCCAGCGCCAGCGCCAGCGCCAGCTCCTGCACAGGCTCCAGCTCCAGCAGAAGATAACGCTGCGCCTGCAGGCGAGGCACCACTGCCGGCACCAGCTCCATAGGTAAGCTGACCGGCGCAACAGTTCTGTGACCGTCGTATTGATCGCATTGCGTTCGCGTCGGTCATCTTGTCGTTTAGTTTGTGATTTTGCATTTTCTGATTCCTAGTCCATTAAGAAGGCGCCTGGCATGATTCGTTCTTCGAATGATTACCGCGATTCGGGGTATGACCGTGAACAACGCAATCATCGAATCAACATGCGTACCGAACAGCGACAGAAGCCACCGCGAAACCGCGAGTTCGCCACAGGTGAGCGTCTTCGGACATCGCACAAGGACTTTGTGCAGCGCCGCAACTGGCTGCAATTGATTGGTCTTCTGGTTGTTATTACCTTGGTCGCGCGTCTGGCTTGGGTACAGCTCATAGTGGGGCCGGATCTGGCCGCACAGGCGCAGAGTCAACGAAGCGTTGAAATCGTTGATCCGGCTCGTCGTGGAGCTATCACGGACCGTAATGGGGCTCAGCTCGCATTCACGATGGAAGCGCGAAGCTTGACGGTGCATCCAGGCACGCTACGTGCATTCATCGACGAGCGTCATCGGCTATATCCTGATCAGACTGATCCGTATGACGAGCGTCTGAAGCAGATCGCTGCTGAGCTTCCAGAAATGCTCGGCGTAAAGAATAAAGATGACGAAGAGGAAAAGAGCTCTCGTCGTCGACAAGCTTCACAGCCTGAACAGGAAGAAGGAATTCAGAATGTTCAGGAATCGATCAGTGCTAAGGAAATCCTTGCGAAGCTGAGAAACGAGAACAGCTCGTACGAGGTGTTGGTCCGAAATGTGGATCCAGACAAGGCCGCGGAAGTTACGAAGAAGTTCCCGGAGCTGGTGGCAGAACGCCAAGATATTCGTCAGTATCCAAATGGTGCGGCAGCAGCGAATTTGATTGGCAAGATCGGCATGGATGGTGTTGGTCAGTTCGGTTTCGAAGCATCGCGGGATTCCACGCTGCAGGGTGTCAATGGTGGAAAAACCATTGATGTCGCTGCAAATGGAATCGCCATTCCGGGTTCGACCCGTGATGTCAATGCGCCTATTGATGGGACGAACTATGAGCTGACCATCGATGTCGACATGCAGTACTACGTTCAGCAGCAGTTGGAACAGGCTGTAGAGAAGTCCGGTGCGAAGTCTGCATCTGCCGTCGTTCTGGATGCAAAGTCTGGCGAGATTTTGTCGATGGCGCAGTCGGGTACGGCAAATCCGAACCGCGACATCGGTGCAGAAGTTGATGCAGGTCGCAATATGAACAACTCCCCAGTGTCGGATCCGTTCGAGCCGGGTTCGGTTGCGAAGATCATTACAGCAGCGGCAGCAATCGAAGATGGGAAGACAACTCCCGATGAGGTCCTGCAAGTTCCAGGATCGATCGAAATGTCTGGTGTGACTGTGCGCGATGCGTGGGAACACGACACGGAAGCCTTCACTACCACTGGTGTCTTTGGTAAATCGTCAAATGTTGGCACGCTGATGTTGGCCGAGCGACTTGGACAGGACCGTTTCGCCGAGGTGTTGCACCTGTTTGGTCTTGGTCAATCAACAGGGGTTGAACTTCCTGGTGAATCCGCAGGTCTAGTGCCACAGCGTCCGCAATGGTCCGGGGGTACGTTCGCTAACCTGCCAATCGGGCAAGGCATGGCAATGACCTTGCTTCAGATGACCGGGGTTTACCAGGCTATTGCAAATGATGGTGAGCGTATCCAGCCTCGTGTCATTCGCAAGGAGACAACGTCGGACGGCACTGTCACGAAACAGAATCCGCCCGAGCGGGTACGCGTTGTTAGCCCAGAAACTGCTCGCACTGTCCGTGACATGTTCCAGTCCACTATGCAATCGGATGAAACCGGCGTGCAGATGGGTACTGCGGCTGGAAACGATATCGAAGGCTACCGACTATCCGGCAAGACCGGTACGGCACAGAAGGTTGACGAGGAAACGGGCGCATACTCGAACTCTCAGTACTTCATCACCTTTGCTGGTATTGCTCCAGCGGATGATCCTCGGTTCGTCATCGGCATCATGCTCGATGAACCCGTTCGGGGAGTACACGGTGAGGGCGGGCAGTCGGCTGCACCATTGTTCCGTGACATTGCTGCGTGGGCTCTGAATCGTTACAACGTGCCTCCGTCTGCACAGCCAGAACAAACGCTAGTGTTGCAGCCCTAATGAATCGTCAGGAAAAAGACAGTCTTACAAAGACACATCGACAAGGAGGACCAGTCATGGCCGTCACCATCGGAGACGTGGTCGCGCTATCAGGAGGCACTGTTCATAACGGTGCGGATAGTGCGGATACTGCACTCGTAGGTATGGATCTGAATGCAGCAGCTACTCCTGAAGGTGGATTGTTTGCTGCAGTACCAGGAACTCGTACCCACGGTGCAACGTATGCCAATCAATCCGCAGCAGCGGCAGTACTCACCGATGAGGCAGGGCTGGCACTCCTGAACGAAGCAGGAGAAAAGCGGCCAGTCATCGTCGTCGACGATGTGCGCGCGGTAATGGGTTCGGTTGCGGCGGAGATCTATGGCCGTCCCGTCGACAAGCTGACAATCATTGGTGTGACTGGTACGTCCGGCAAGACGACGACAACGTACATGCTGGAATCCGCGCTGCTTGAAGCGGGATGCACGACCGGCATTATTGGTACCACCGGCACCCGGATTAATCAGCGAACCGTGCCAAGTAGCTTGACGACTCCGGAAGCACCCTCGTTGCAGCGGTTGTTTTCTGAAATGGTCGACGAAGGCGTGACCCATGTTGTGATGGAAGTGTCGTCGCACGCCCTGTCACTCGGTCGCGTAGCAGGCGTGACTTTCGATGTAGGTTGCTTCCTGAACTTGTCGCAGGATCACTTGGATTTCCACCACACGCTGGAAGAGTACTTCGAAGCGAAGGCATTGCTGTTCCACGGGGACTCCCCAGTACATGCGCGCCATGCAGTTGTTTGCGTGGATGATGCATGGGGGCGTCAGATGGCAGAGATTGCGGGCGAAGATAGCGCTGTCACCGTGGACAAAGTGGCCACACACCGCATGCAGCTGGACGACGCACAAACCAACGACGCGCTGCCAGCAGACAGCGAGCTTGCCTGGAAAGCCCAAGACGTCACGGTGGCACCGAACGGCATGCAGCAGGTGACGCTCGTCGGAGCTGAGCAGGTGACTCTCGACGTACCACTGCCAGGAGAGTTCAACGTTGCAAACGCAACCGTCGCGTGGGGCGCGTTGGCAGCAGTCGGAATGGCTAACGACGCCGCACAGCGCGGTTTGGCAAAGGTCGCGGTGCCGGGCCGAATGCAGCGAATTGACAAGGGGCAAGACTTCTTGGCCGTTGTTGACTATGCACACAAGCCTGCTGCAGTTGGCGAAGTATTACGTACCCTTCGTGCACAGACCAGCGGCAAAGTCATTGCGGTTGTTGGTGCAGGTGGCGACCGGGATGCTACGAAGCGCCCACTCATGGGAGCAGAGGCTGTCAAGGTTGCTGATGCAGTGTTCGTCACCGACGACAATCCGCGTAGCGAAGAACCTGCCCTGATCCGCGAGGCTGTCGCAAGTGGCGCCTACGACCAGCAGAAGATCGAAAAGGATGCAGGTCGCGATGTCCCAGTCGAGGTCATCGGCGATCGCGCCGAAGCCATTTCCGCGGCGATCAACTTGGCGACGACCGGCGACGCAGTCGTCGTAGCTGGAAAGGGACACGAGACGGGTCAAGAAATCAACGGCGTGATGCATCCGTTTGATGACCGCGAAGAGGTTGCTAAGTCGCTGGAGCGAAAGAAGGGAGTGGACTAGATCATGATTCCAACTACTGCAGGTGAGATTGCCACCATCGTTGGCGGGCAATTGTCGAATCTTGACGCTGCGACCCCAGTTACTGGTCCAGTGGAGTTTGACTCTCGGAAAGTAACCCCCGGCTCTGTATTCTTATGCCTTCCCGGTGCTCGAGTGGACGGCCATGATTTCGCTCAGACTGCCGCTGAAGCAGGAGCAGCGTGTTCGTTGGCCGCACGGCCGGTTGCTGCAGGGGCGATCGTCGTAAAGCCGTTGGGTAAACAAGACTCCAATGCTGATGCGTTTGCGCATGATCCGGATGGATCAGGTGCGGCTGTGCTGGAGGCGCTGGGTAAGTTGGCGCGACATACGGTGGATGCACTGGCGGATCGCGAGCAGTCTGGTCTTCCGGGTGAGAACTTGACGGTAGTTGGAGTAACGGGGTCGGCAGGTAAGACCTCGACGAAGGACATGATGGCGACCGTCCTGCGTACCGCAGGTGAAACGGTTGCACCGAAGGGATCGTTTAACAACGAAATTGGTCACCCTTATACGGTGATGACCTGCACCGAAGATACGAAGTACCTCGTCGCTGAAATGAGTGCTCGCGGTGTCGGCCACATTGCGCATTTGGCTGAGGTTGCTCCGCCGAAGTTTGGCGCTGTGCTGAATGTTGGTACCGCGCACCTGGGCGAGTTCGGTTCCCGCGACGTCATCGCGCAGGCCAAGGGAGAACTCGTCGAATCGCTTCCTGCTGCGGAAGACGGTGGTGTGGCAATTCTGAATGCTGACGACGACTACGTCGCCGGAATGGCACCTCGTACCACCGCAAAGGTGGTGTACTTCTCGACGGACCCTACCAAGGCCGACAGCACCGATTATGTGGCGAAGGACATCGAGCTTGATGAACTCGCTCGTGCCCGGTTCACTCTGGTGTTCCCGAACCGGGAGGAACATCCGGTAGTGCTGCAGGTCTCGGGTGCTCATCAGGTGTCGAATGCCTTGGCTGCTGCGGCTGTTGGCGTAGAAGCCGGACTTCCAACAAAGCAGGTCGCAGATGCCCTGAGTAGCCATGTCGCTGCATCGGAGCGCCGGATGGACGTGCAAACCCGCGCTGACGGGGTGACTGTCATCAACGATTCGTACAACGCGAATCCTGATTCAATGCGAGCAGGAATTGACGCGTTAGTTCGTTGTGCCAATGCGCGTGACGACGTTCGTTCGTGGGCAGTGCTTGGACAGATGGGGGAGCTGGGCGACAGTGCAACGCAAGAGCATGAGAAACTCGCCGAGAATCTCGCGGAACAAGGCGTCAAAGTGCTGGTTGCCGTGGGAACCAGCGCCAACGTGTGTGCCCTGGCAGAGAAAGCACGTCAGTTGGGGTTAAATACTGTACGGGTCGCAAATACCGACGAAGCAGCGAACGCTGTTTCGGAAAGTATTTCGAGTGATGATGTCGTCTTAGTGAAGGCATCGTATGCAGATGGCCTGTGGCGAGTGGCAGATGCGCTACTTGCGGATGAACACGTTGGACAGAATCTCTCAGATAAAGAGGCGAATTAAGTGACTCAACTCATTGTCAGCGGGGCAATCGCATTCATTGTGTCGGTTTTTCTGACCCCCGTACTTATTCGTAAGTTCTCCGCTGAGGGCATCGGTCAGGAAATCCGTGAAGACGGCCCCAAGAGCCACTTGAAGAAGCGCGGTACGCCCACGATGGGCGGAATCGCGATTATCGCCGGTATCGTCGCTGGCTACGCGATTTCCAGTGTCATTAGCTTTATCCAGACCGGAGCAGGTCCAACGGCATCCGGCTTGCTTGTCATGTTCCTGACGCTGTCGATGGGTGCGTTGGGATTCGCTGATGACTTCATCAAGCTATACAAAGGTCGCAACCTAGGCCTGAACAAAACTGCGAAGTTGGTAGGTCAGCTCGCAGCGGCATTGATCTTCGGTGTGTTGCTGCTGCAGTTCCCGGACGCGAACGGCTTGACTCCAGGTTCGACTCAGTTGTCATTCATCCGCGATATTGCACCGTGGAATTTAGCGCCAGGTCCGGTATGGCTCGGGATGATCGTGTTCTTGGTTTTCGTCTACATCGTGATTGCAGCGTGGACGAATGCTGTGAACCTCACCGACGGCCTGGACGGCTTGGCTGCCGGTGCCACCGCTTTGCTGATGGGAACGTACACCATGATTACGTTCTGGCAGTTCCGCAATTCTTGTGAGACATCGGTGGGCCCTGGTTGCTACGACGTTCGTGATCCTCTAGATGTGTCGGTTATCGCCGTTGCAGGCCTTGGTGCATGCCTCGGCTTCCTCTGGTGGAATGCAGCACCAGCAAAGATCTTCATGGGCGATACTGGTTCGCTCGCGCTAGGTGGACTCGTTGCAGCATTGTCGTTCGTCACGAAGACCGAGCTGCTGATGGTGATCATCGGCTTCCTGTTCGTCATGGAAGTTGCCTCGGTTGCTATTCAGATTGCGGTCTTCCAGACCACGGGCAAGCGAGTCTTCCGTATGGCTCCAATTCACCACCACTTTGAAAACGGTGGGTGGGCTGAAACGACCGTCGTCATTCGCTTTTGGCTCCTTGCTGCAATCTTCAACATTTTGGGTTCGGCCATCTTCTACAGTGATTGGCTCCTACAGGTAGGCGTTTTGCAATGACACATTCCACTGACCATGCAGATCTGACGGCTCTGGTTCGATCCGGCCGGGTCCTGGTTGCGGGCGCGGGAGTGTCTGGCGCAGGTGCTGTGAAGATGCTGGCTGACCTTGGTTGCCCGGAGATTTATCTCGTTGATGATTCCGAACAGCGAGGCACGGAGCTGGCAACCGCGCATGGGATTCAGTGGTCTGACACGAATACTGCCCAGGAGCTGCTTGCAGATGCCGTAGCAGTTGTTACGTCTCCTGGATGGCCACCATCGGCTCCATTGTTTGCTGCAGCCGCAGCTGCTGGAGTGCCCGTCGTCGGTGATGTTGCCATCGCCTACGCTGGTGATCGTTCGGGGGTTTGGGGAGAGCCTCGTATCTGGCTCGTGGTTACCGGTACAAATGGCAAAACGACGACCACTGCCATGCTGGCTGCCATGATTGGTGATCGGGGATCCGCAGTCGGAAACATCGGAGTCGCTCTTCACGACGCGCTGAGCGCACCAGAGCGGATCGAGGTTCTCGCAGCCGAGCTGTCGAGCTTCCAGTTGCATTGGGCACCGAATCTCAAGCCTGATGCAGGGGTGCTGCTTAACCTGGCAGAAGACCATATTGATTGGCACGGCTCCTATCAAAACTACGCTGAGGACAAGGCGCGAGCCTTGACAGGTTCGATTGCTGTATACGGTGCAGATGACGACGACGTCGTAAAGCATGTCGCTCGCCTGCGGGCCAGCGGTGAGCTTGGGGCAACAGTGGTCGGGTTTACCGAAAGGGAACCAGCAGCGGGCGATATTGGTGTCGTTGACGGTTACATCGTTGACAGGGCTTTTTCTGACGGGGAAAAGATCGCTCCGATCGACGGGATTTCTCCTCCGGGGCGAGCAGGCGTGTTGGATGCGCTTGCGGCGACATCGCTAGCTCGAGCAATCGGCGTTCCGGCATCTGATATTGCAGCAGCACTGGCGGTCTTCACAGTCAATGCGCATCGTGGCCAAGAAGTTCATAACGCTCGTGGAGTGTCGTGGATTGACGACTCCAAGGCTACGAACCCTCATGCCGCCAATGCCGCGCTTTCTGGACATGACTCTGTGGTTTGGGTCGCGGGTGGTCAGTTGAAGGGTGCTGATGTGGGGGAGCTCGTCGAAAAGCACGCCCACAGGTTCCGTGCCGTCGTGGCGTTAGGTGTGGATGCTCAGATCATCGCCGATGCGGTAAAGGCGATTGATGCTGCAATCCCAGTGACGTTAATTTCAGAGAAAGACCCGGCGGTCGCTATGCAGCAATCCTGCGCGGCGGCAGCTGCGGCAGCACATTGCGGTGATGTCGTACTACTCGCACCCGCTGCAGCCAGCCTGGACATGTACACAGGTATGGCTCAGCGAGGAGACATGTTTGCCCAATACGCACGAGAGACGTAAGCAGTGACAGATCGCACTCACACTTCAGGTTCGAAGCGCCCGTCCCGACCGGCCGGCGCCTCTTCATCGCGTGCAACGGCTGCGAAGGCAGAACGGCCAGTAAAGTCAGCGGGCCCTTCCAGCCGAGGCGGTGGTCGCATGGTGTGGCGTGATGCAATCGAGGATTGGAAGTCACGGCCACTGTCGGACTACAACTTGCTGCTGATTATCGTCGGTCTTCTCACCGGTATTGGTCTCGTCATGGTGCTATCTGCATCAATGGCAAAGGCTGGTACCGAATCCGGCAACGTCTGGAGCGTGTTTATCCGCCAGACAGGCATGGTCATTTTCGGTTTGGTGGCCATGTGGTTTGTCGTGAGAATGCGCGTGGAAATCATTCGGCGGTTTTCGATCGTTGCGCTTTTGGGGTCACTTGTCTTGCTTATCCTCGTCATCATTCCCGGCATCGGTGTCGGTATGGAAGAAACGGGTGCGCAGTCGTGGCTGAACATCGGTGGCATGTCAGTACAGCCATCGGAGATCGCGAAGATCGCTATGGCTATGTGGGGCTCCAAGATCCTGGCTGATCGCACTCGAACTGCAACGACAACGAGGGAATTGTTCGGCGTCTTTGGTGTCGTTTCTGCCGTAATTTTGATGTTGGTGTTGCTGCAGCGCGACCTCGGCATGGTGGGTTCGATGTCTTTCGTCGTGCTCGCTCTAGCGTGGTTTGCTGGTTTGCCTCGCTGGATTGTTGCTGCCATCGGTGTATCCGGCGTCGTGTTGATGGTGGTGTTCTCTGTCTTGGAGAGCTTCCGTTCTGCGCGTTTCCGTGTCTACTTCGATTCGCTGCTGGGGAACTTCAATGACGTGCGTGGCGACGCGTACCAGTCTTACCAAGGCTTCCTGTCTCTGGCTGATGGCTCTATGACGGGCGTTGGCCTCGGCCAGTCGAATGCAAAATGGTTCTACCTGCCTGAAGCCAACAACGACTTCATCTTCGCCATCATTGGTGAAGAACTGGGCTTCATCGGCGCCGGAATTGTCATTCTGTTGTACGCCGCTCTCGGCTGGGTTGGACTTCGTATTTCAGCGAAGCAGGTGGACCCATTTCTTCGTTTGATGGCGGCGACTGTTACCGCTGCTACGGTGGTACAGGCGTTCATCAATATCGGTTATGTCGTTGGCGTACTTCCCGTCACTGGCTTGCAGCTACCGCTGATTTCCGCAGGCGGTACGTCGGCTTTCGTCACCCTCGCGTCGATGGGCCTGCTTTTGACGTGTGCACGTCACGAGCCTGAGGCCATTTCTGCAATGCAAACATCCGGGCGTCCAGCTATCGATCGCCTACTTGGAATCCCAGAGCCGATTGCCTACGACCCGTCCGCACGCGATCCACGGCCAGTTCGCACTCACCGCGAGACCCAGCGCTTCGGCGCCCCGGTTTCGGTGGCGGGCGTGCAAGAACGTGACGACGACCCCACGGGCCCACGTCGCAGCTCTGGCTCTGGCGGACACTCGAATCGGGCGAACCTGAATCGACAATCCAGAACGGAGCGGGTGGAACGCCGCCAACGACGAGATCGGCGTGATGAGAATCGTCGTAACGTAGATCGTCGTGGCGTTGATCGACGTGACGCCCCGATGTTTGAGAGCAACACGCGCGCTCGTGGCGGAGATATGTACCGTCAGAAGCAACGTGATGGTCGGTCGGTGCGGCCGATTGGCGAACGTCGTCCGGTGAGAGACCAACGAACTAGCTCAATGAGGAGAGAGAATCGTGACTACAGGCAACGATAAGGCTGTCTACACCAAGGCGGATGGCTCGGCACCATCCATCGTTGTTGCTGGTGGAGGTACCGCGGGTCATATTGAACCTGCCTTGGCTGTTGCCGATGCGATTCGCGAACTCTGTCCTGAGGCAACGGTGACGGCACTTGGCACGTCCCGTGGTTTGGAATCGACGTTGGTACCGGCTCGCGGGTATGAGTTGAAGTTGATTCCCCCTGTGCCGGTTCCACGCAAGCCGAATGTGGACTTGTTGAAGCTGCCGTTCCGGGTAGCTGATTCAGTGCGCCAGACCCGGAAGGTACTGGACGAAGTACAGGCAGATGCTGTCATTGGCTTTGGTGGCTACGTATCGGCGCCTGCGTACTTGGCGTGCAGGAAGGGACGAAAGATTCCGTTCCTTGTTCATGAGGCAAATGCACGTGCCGGCATGGCAAACAAGCTGGGTGTGCGTTTAGGCGGTGAGGGCTTGGCTGCGGTTTCGGGTTCCGGTTTGGATGCAGAGGTCGTCGGCATTCCAGTTCGCGCAGCGCTAGCAAACCTAGACAGGGAAGCTCTACGCGCTGAGGCTCGCGAGTTCTTTGGCTTGCCTCAGGATGGCTTGGTTTTGTTTGTGACCGGCGGTTCGCAGGGCGCGCAGTCGATTAACAAGGCACTGACGGGTGCAGCTGCTGCGCTTGCCGAAGCCGGCATTTCCGTTTTGCACGCATACGGCAAAAAGAACTCAGTTGAGGTCGAATCCACAAACGAGAAAGCCCCATATGTTGCGGTGCCGTACATCGACCGGATGGATCTCGCGTACTCAGCAGCTGACCTGATTTTGTGTCGCTCCGGTGCCATGAGCGTCGCGGAGATTTCCGCAGTGGGATTGCCAGCGGTGTATGTTCCTTTGCCTCACGGCAATGGTGAGCAAGCACTGAATGCCACTGACATTGTCGAAGCTGGCGGCGGTTTGCTCATCGCAGATGCGACGCTGACTCCGGCAACGGTTAAGGACACTGTTATTCCTTTGCTTCGCGACGAAGATCGTCTCAATGGCATGGCTGCCGCAACAAAAGCTCACGGGCACAGCTCGGCAGCTGAGGTTATCGCTGCTCGTGTCCTCAGCGCGGCGTGCAAGTAACATCACAAACTTTCACAACTATTTCGACATCATTTCGACTCACCACATAAAAGGGATTTCACACACATGTCTGACGTGAATTTTGACGCATTCCAGCCAGTGACGGAACCGTTGCCGGCAAGCGTTCACATGATTGGTATTGGTGGCGCGGGTATGTCGGGTGTTGCTCGAATTCTTCTCGCTCGTGGAGTCCGGGTGTCTGGTTCAGATATGAAGGAATCACGCGCAGTCATCGGACTCCGCGCTATGGGTGCATCGATTGAGATCGGCCACGCTGTCGATAATTTGGAGATCAGCGGTTCGTTGCCGGACGCAATTGTTGTGTCCTTTGCTGCGATTCCGCAGGATAACCCGGAGTTGGCTCGTGCCAAGGAACTGGGGATTCCAGTGCTCAAGCGCTCCGACGTACTCGCAATGCTGATGCGTGACAACCGTGCGTTGCTGATTGCCGGTACCCACGGAAAGACATCCACCACCTCTATGACTGTTGCTGCATTGCAGGCTGCGGGCATTGATCCTTCATTCGCAGTGGGTGGTCTGATGTCGAAGGCCGGCGTCAACGCGCATCAGGGCACCGGCGACGTGTTCGTTGCAGAAGCCGACGAATCCGATGCCTCTCTGTTGACGTATGCGCCTCAGGTCGCCGTCGTCACGAATATTGAGCCGGACCACCTCGACTTCTTCGGAACAGAAGAGAAGTACTTCCAAGTTTTCGATGAGTTCGCTAAGCGTCTTGTCGACGGTGGCACATTGGTCGTTTGCGCTGAAGACGAGCACGCTGCCGCGTTGGGTGAGCGTGCGGTTGCCGAGGGACTCAATGTGCTGGCCTACGGTGGCCCGGCATCTCTCGCAGCTCATTCTTCCTTGCCAGTTGGCGCGGAATTGCATGGCTGGACGTCTATCGGCGGTGGCGCAAAGATCGAAGCAACCGTGATGGACACTCCAGTGTCGTTTGAATTGCAGCAGCCTGGCCGACATATGGCGCTCAATGCTCTTGCCGCGTTGGTTGCCGGTAGCTGCGTCGATGCCGATTTGGCGCGCATGGCTCGTGGCTTGGGTGAGTTCACGGGTGTTCGTCGTCGCTTCGATTACCACGGCGCAGTGGCAAGCGGTCAGTTCGAAGGCGCTCGTGTATATGACGATTACGCACATCATCCAACTGAGGTCCGCGCTGTGCTGGGTGCTGCCCGTGAGATCGTGGAAGATGCGAAGGCCGGCAATGTTATCGCAGTTTTCCAGCCACACTTGTACTCGCGTACCCAGAATTTCTCCCAGGAATTCGCTGAGGCACTGTCGTTGGCAGACAAGGTCATTGTGCTGGATGTTTTTGGCGCACGTGAACAGCCAATCCCAGGTGTTGACGGCAACCTAATCGCCAAGGATGTCACAGTACCGGTTATTTTCGAGCCACACTTCGCATCCGCACCGGAGCGAGTAGCGGAGATTGCCGCAAGTCGGGATGTCATTCTCACCATCGGTGCTGGTAGCGTCACAATGCTTGCCGACGAGATCCTCGCTGAGCTTGGATCCGTGAAGGAGGACAACGCTGGTGTCTGATCCCACTGATAACGATGAGCAGCTGTTGGATCCAGCAACCGATGACACTGCAGCAGACGATGTAGATGACACTTCGTCGCGTGCTCGCAGCGCCAAGCGAGTAAAGCGATCTGGCACTCGTGGTGGTAGCCGAGTACGGGCGATCGGAGCCGCTGTCGTTGCACTCATCGTGATCATCGCGGCTGTATGGGCCGTGCTGTGGTTCACACCTGTTGCGACAGTGAAGCAGATCAACGTGGAAGGTGTCGTCAATGGCAATGCTGAAGAAATTCGTACTGCCTCGGGGATCTCTGAAGGGACACCAGTAGCTCGCGTGGATACAGTGTCTGCTGCGCGCAATGTCGCCTCGCAACCGTGGGTTGACGCTGTGACTGTTGGACGAAAGTGGCCATCCGCGATCACCGTGAAAGTCACCGAGTTCACACCAGCCCTGATGATTCGGGCTTCCGATGGCGCCCACATCATCGATACTAACGGCGTGGAATTTACGACGATCGACTTTGCAGCACCTGCGCCGGTTGGCGCAGTGGAGTTGACTGGAGCTCCTCAGGTAGATGCACCAGAGCCAGGAAAAGTTGGAATCGACCCAGGCGTGCTGGAATCGGTATTGGGCGTTGTCAACGCGATGCCACAGGTTGTTCGCGAGCAATTGGCACGAGTGGAAGCTCCCGGTGCAGCTGAAGTCACTTTGCAAATGAAGGACGGACGAGAATTCTTCCTGGGTTCATCGGATATGGCAAAGGAAAAGGGTAGAGCTGTGGAACTGCTCCTGCCTCGTGAAGAGCAGAAGTGGAATGTCTCGAATCCACATGAACCGACGGTTCGCCTCTAGTACAAAAACTTCGACGACTCTCGTTTGCGATAACGGGAGTCGTCGAAAAGTTTGTGGAGGATTTTCTTGAAATATTTTTCGGTGTCGTAATTCAGACTAACCGTGGCTGTTTGCCCGCAATCGTGTTGCCAGCGTTACTCATGTGAAAATCGCAGCGTATTGATGAGATTAGCCCTCAAGTTTGACTTGAGGCTAGCGACACGCCGGGAGTGTGAGTGACAGACATTTTCGGGTTGAATCAACGAAGATGGACGCAACAGCAAGCAGGGATCGTAAACAATGAAGAAAGGGCGAGAACAACGCAATGACCTCCCCGAATAACTACCTCGCCGTAATTAAGGTCGTCGGAGTCGGCGGTGGCGGTGTCAACGCCGTCAACCGAATGATCGAGGAGGGGCTAAAGGGCGTCGAGTTTATCGCCGTCAATACCGACTCGCAGGCTTTGATGTTCTCCGACGCAGACGTCAAGCTTGATATCGGTCGTGAAGCAACCCGTGGTCTTGGCGCTGGCGCTAATCCAGAGGTCGGCCGTACCTCTGCGGAAGATCACAAGGATGAAATTGAAGAAACCATCAAGGGTGCGGACATGGTGTTCGTTACCGCTGGTGAGGGCGGTGGCACCGGTACCGGCGCTGCTCCTGTTGTCGCGAATATCGCTAAGAAGTCCGGCGCGCTGACCGTTGGCGTTGTTACCCGCCCATTCTCCTTTGAGGGACGTCGTCGCACCAAGCAGGCACTCGAGGGTATCGAGGCTCTCAAGGAAGCTTGTGACACGCTCATCGTTATTCCTAACGATCGCCTGCTGCAGATCGGTGACCCAAACATTGGCATCATGGAAGCCTTCCGCGCTGCTGATGAGGTGTTGTTTAACGGCGTCCAGGGTGTGACCAACCTGATCACCACCCCAGGTGTCATTAACCTTGACTTCGCAGACGTCCGCTCGGTCATGGCTGATGCGGGTTCGGCGCTGATGGGCATTGGCTCGTCTCGCGGTGAGAACCGTGCGCGTGAAGCTGTCGAGTTGGCAATCAACTCGCCACTGCTGGAAAACACCATGTCCGGCGCTCGTGGCGTGCTGCTGTCGTTTGCTTCTGGCTCGGACTTGGGTATCCACGAAGTCAACGAAGCTGCAACCATCGTTGAAGAGCTCGCTGACCCAGATGCGAACATCATTTTCGGTACCATCATCGACGACAACTTGGGCGACGAAATTCGCGCCACAGTCATCGCGACCGGTTTCGAAGACCTGCACGGCGACCAGGCGAAGCCAGCTAAGCCAGCGCAGACTGCACGTCCAGCACAGTCCGCTCCACAGGAGCAGCCGGCACGGGTTAGCAACGAGATCCCTGGTGGAGACAACCTTCGCTCCACCGAACGCCCAGCTGCACGCCCAGAGCGCAATGAGCCAGCTCCAGCGGATTACCGCGATGAGCGTGAGCGCGAGCCACGTGGCGACCGCAACGAGGACCGCTACGACCAGGATCGTTTCACCCCGCGCACGAACGTAAGCTCCCGTTCCGGTGGCCTGTTCACCGATAACGGCCTGCGTGACCGCGACGAGAACTACCGCGGTGCGCATCGTATGGATGATTCTCGCGACGACCGCCGTTACGACGACCGCCGTGATGACCGTCGTGACGATCGTCGCGATGACCGCCGTGATGATCGTGATGACCGTCGCGGTGGCTACGACCCGAGCAGCGATCTGCCACAGTGGGGCTTCTAAGCTTCAGCGGCGCTAGGCATTCCTAGCTGCGACCTTGCTTGAAGAGCCCGCCAGCTCCTGAAGGGGAGACGGTGGGCTCTTTTTCTGTATATTTCAGCTATGACTTCTCATTCTGATGATCGCCGGCACCGCAAAGTCTTTACAACCCGGCACGGCGGTTATTCGACGGCCCCATTCGATTCCTTCAACCTCGGCGACCATGTTGGTGACGATCCGGAAAACGTTGCTAAGAATCGGCGTCGTCTAGCAGAGGGGTTGGGAATTGCGCCTGAAAATTTCGTCTACATGGAGCAAGTCCATTCGAATAATGTCACTGTGATCGACGGCCCTGTTAACGAGCCCGTGGAAACCACAGATGCTCTCATCACCGCAACCCCAGGGCTGGCGTTGGTGGTTCTGGTCGCGGACTGCGTTCCGGTACTGCTTTCCGACGACGATGCCGGCATTGTTGCCGCTGTCCATGCAGGGCGGATGGGTGCGCGAAATGGAATCGTCCGCAAGACAGTGGAGAAGATGATCGAGCTGGGTAGTAAGCCAGCCGATATTCATTGTCTCCTGGGGCCAGCGGCTTCGGGAGCGCATTACGAGGTTCCCGAGTCGATGGCGATCGATGTAGAAAATCGCCTGCCCGGTTCGCGCACCCGGACTAAAAAGGGAAGCCACGGTATTGATGTCCGTGCTGGGATCATTCATCAACTCGTCGGCATGGGGGTTAGCAACATTAATGCCGACCCGCGGTGCACGATTGATGACCACAGCTTTTTCTCGTACCGCCGTGAAGGAAAAACTGGCCGTCAAGCTGGGGTTATTGTGCTCACCAGCTGAGAGGAAACTGGCGGAGAAAATTCTGTCCTGGGCGTGTCTGCACCGTGAAAGGCATACCTAAACGGTACGTTGGGTGGCAGTACTGATTGAGCCGATCAGATGACACCACCCACGTAAGCCCTACAACGAAAAGAAGGACGTCAACATGGCCAACATGATGCGCAAGGTATCTGACTACTTTGGTCTGACCCCAAGTGACAACGAGCGTTACGAGGCTGAAGGATACGATGACTACGATCGTCGTGAAGTAGATACCTACGCTGACGAGTACCGCAGCGATCGTGACCTGCGTGATCGTGAGGACATGCCACGTCGTGAAGAGCGTGAAAGCCGTTACGAGTCCCGTCGCCCAGTAGATCTGCGTCCGATGGACACGCCAGTTGAGCCACAGCACATTTTCGTTGAGCCAAAGAGCGACTTCCAGGATCGTTACTCCAATGCTCCAGAGATTGGTCGTCACTTCCGTGATGGCGATATTGTCACTTTCGATCTGAGTGAGCTGGATCCAGCACAGCAGAAGCGTTACCTCGACTTCGCTGCAGGCTTGGCATTTGCTTTGCGTGGTCGCATTAAGGCTGACGGCCCAGTGATCACTCTGCTGCCAGAAGGCGTGTCGCCAGCCGATATCGAGCGCGACCGGATGTCTGTCTAAACTAGCTACCGTGCAATTAATTCTTGGCGTTCTACTAATTCTCGTGCAGGTATTTACCTACCTGCTGCTGATGCGAATTGTGATTGAAATGATTCAATCCTTTTCTAAAGCGTGGCGACCTGGCAGGTTGTTCTCTAGCATTGGTGAGATCATTTTTGTGATCACTGACCCGCCGGTCAAATTGCTGCGTCGGCTCATTCCGCCGTTGCCAATGGGTGGTGTTTCGGTGGATATGTCTGTGCTCGTTTTGTTCTTCATTCTGATGATTCTTCAGATGGTGTTGCAGAGCGTCGCACTTCAAGGCGCACCTTTCTAAGCGCCGGGGGTAATCCGGGGGCATAGATGGCAAGGGATCCTGACCAAATGTGGTCGGGGTCCCTTTTTTGTTGGGCGCAGCTATCTAAACCCGCAGGGTAATGCAAAGGTTGAGGGGTTCCCAGACGTTCACGTAGATTGAACGTAGCTAACGCCGGTGTTCAATCTGTACGTCAGCCTGAGAGTTTTCACAGGTTATAGGTAACATGGACTCGGTAATAGCTATTATCGCTGAAAACGCTCCACTTGAAGTGAAGGGGAACTCTCCATGCGGCTGACTCCAGCTGATGTGCATAACGTGGCCTTTAGTAAGCCACCAATTGGCAAGCGCGGTTACAACGAGGACGAGGTAGATCAGTTCCTCGACTTGGTTGAAGAAGCTCTCGCAAATCTTCAGGATGAGAATGAAGAGCTCCGCGCCGAGGTCGAAGAGCTGAAGGATCAGGTCAAGAGCGGCGCTGTTGCTGATTCTTCCGATTCTGACTCCACCGGTGCTGTTTCCGACACTGACGCTGTTGACGAAGACAAGCTCCGCGAGGAGATTGAGGCACAGCTGCGCGAGGAATACGAAGCTCGCTTGGCAGAGGACACTGAGCGCATCAAGGCTGACGCTGACGAGCGCGTTCGTTCCGCACAGGAGCGTGTGGAAGAGGCAGAGAAGCGTGCTGAGGAAGCATCTGCAGGCGAGTCCGCACAGCCAATGGCTGCTGTCGCAATGCCAGCTGCTGCACCAGGTGAGCCAGCAACCCCAGAAACCCACATGCAGGCTGCACGCGTGCTTGGTCTCGCACAGGAGATGGCGGATCGCCTGACTTCTGATGCGAAGAACCAGTCGGACTCCATGCTGACTGAGGCACGCACCCTGGCGGACACCACCGTCACCGACGCGAACAACGAAGCAGAGCAGACCCTCACCAGCGCTCGCAAGGAAGCTGAAGAGACTCTGACCAGCGCTCGCAACGAGGCAGAGGAAACTCTGACCAGCGCTCGCCAGGAAGCTGACGAGACCCTGACCAACGCTCGCGAGACCGCTAACAAGCTGGTCACCGACGCTCAGATCGAGGCGGAGAACACCCTCACTGACGCTCGCCAACGTGCAGATCAGATGGTCACCGACGCGGACAACCGCTCGAACGCAACCATCAAGTCTGCGGAAGAAAAGGCTATCGCACTGCAGGAAGATGCAGAGCGCAAGCACACCGAGATCATGACTACGGTCAAGTCTCAGCAGTCCGCACTCGAGGGTCGTATCGACGAACTGCACACCTTCGAGCGCGAGTACCGCACTCGTTTGAAGACCTTCCTGGAATCGCAGCTGGAGGATCTCCACACTCGCGAATCCGCTGCACCAGCAGAGGGCTACAACAACTAAGGTGCTGATTGCCGAGGGGCGTCGTAAAGCGATGGCGACTCGGCAATAGTACGGACGCAATTTTGCGTTTTCGGCGAATGGCTTTCCTTACCGCACGTGCTACTCCTTTCGGAGTACATGTGCGGTTTGTTGCATTTATGGAAAAGTTGCAGAAGCGGGCTATAATCGAGCGTCATACACGTGTTGATCCGGCTATCACCGGGGAGCGTCCCGGAAGAACGGTCACATTACGCGGACGGATGTAATGCCAGCGCGAGTGTGGCTCAGTAGAACTGGGCGGGTGGAGTCCGGCAGGTAACTCCAGCGATGAGCGGATGTGTCTTAGGGCATATCAAGCGGGGTGGTACCGCGCCGATTGGCGTCCCCGTGGTTGAACTTCAAGAAGCAAACCATGGGAAAGAAGAGAACCACTGTGAATAAGCCGACTCCTGCTGGTGGCGCATACCCACGCTCAACTGAGTTTGGAACAATTTCTGGTAGCCCAAGTTTTCCGCAATTGGAAAGTTCTGTTCTCGACTTCTGGGCCAAAGATCAGACTTTCCAGGAGTCTGTTTCTGCGCGTGATGGCGCAGATGAATACGTCTTTTACGATGGTCCTCCGTTCGCTAACGGTCTGCCACACTACGGTCACCTCCTGACCGGTTACGTAAAGGACATCGTCCCTCGCTACCAGACCATGCAGGGCAAGCAGGTACAGCGTGTCTTTGGTTGGGACTGCCACGGTTTGCCAGCGGAGCTGGAGGCTGAGAAGCAGCTCGGCATCAAGGACAAGGGCGAGATCGAGGACATGGGTCTGGCCAAGTTCAACGACTACTGTGCATCTTCCGTTCTTCGATACACCGAAGAGTGGAAGGACTACGTCACGTGTCAGGCTCGTTGGGTTGACTTTGATGGTGGCTACAAGACCATGGATCTCGATTTCATGGAGTCGGTCATCTGGGCTTTCAAGGCGCTCTACGACAAGGGCCTGATCTACCAGGGCTTCCGTGTCTTGCCATACTCGTGGGCGGAGCACACACCACTGTCGAACCAGGAGACTCGCCTCGACGACTCCTACAAGATGCGTCAAGATCCAACTCTGACCGTGACGCTGCCAATCACCGGCGCCGCAGCTGGTTCTGCTGCAGAAGAAACGCTTGCCGACGGCGGTGAGGTAGCGGAAGCGCTGACCGGTGCTGCTGCTCTCGCGTGGACGACGACCCCGTGGACTCTTCCATCCAACCTGGCCTTGGCTGTTCACCCTGAGATCACGTACGCCGTGGTCAAGGTAGGCGAGGAGGGGCTCGAAGAGTTCCGTGGCAGCAGGTTCTTGTTGGCTGAAGCTCTTGTCGGCCAGTACGCCAAGGAACTGGGCAAGGACTTTGAGGTCGTGGCCACCATGCCTGGTGCTGCGCTTGTCGGCCTGCAGTACACGCCAATCTTCGACTACTTCGCTGATGAACCAAACGCTTTCCGTATCGTTGCTGCCGACTACGTTTCGGTCGAAGACGGTACCGGTATTGTTCACCAAGCTCCGGCCTTCGGTGAGGACGATATGGAGGTCTGTAAGGCCAACGGAATCGGCGTTGTCATTCCTGTCGATATGGATGGCAAGTTCACCTCTCAGGTTCCTGAGTACGAGGGCCAGTTGGTGTTTGATGCAAACAAGAACATCATCAAGGATTTGAAGGCGAAGCAGCGGGTTGTTCGCCACCAGACCATTGAGCACTCGTACCCACACTCGTGGCGCTCGGGTGAGCCTCTCATCTACATGGCGTTGCCTAGCTGGTTTGTTGAGGTCACGAAGTTCCGTGACCGTATGGTCGAGTTGAACCGGGAACAGATCAATTGGATCCCAGAGCACATCCGGGATGGCCAGTTTGGTAAATGGCTTGAAGGTGCACGCGACTGGAATATTTCGCGTAACCGATACTGGGGTGCGCCAATTCCTGTGTGGGTGTCGGACAATCCTGAATACCCTCGCACCGATGTGTACGGTTCGTTGGACGAACTGGAGCGCGATTTTGGCGTCCGCCCTGAGTCTCTGCACCGTCCATACATCGATGAATTGGTTCGTCCGAACCCGGATGACCCAACGGGCAAGTCCATGATGCGTCGTGTTCCTGAGGTATTGGACTGCTGGTTCGAATCTGGTTCCATGCCGTTTGCACAGAAGCACTACCCATTCGAGAACAAGGAATGGTTCGACGAGCACTCGCCAGCGGACTTCATCGTCGAATACTCGGGTCAGTCTCGTGGTTGGTTCTACACCCTCCATGTCTTGTCGACGGCGCTGTTCGATCGACCAGCCTTCAAGACAGTTGTGGCGCACGGCATTGTGCTGGGCAATGACGGTCTGAAAATGTCGAAGTCGAAGGGCAACTACCCGAACGTCAAGGAAGTCTTCGATCGCGATGGTGCTGACGCGATGCGTTGGTTCCTCATGAGCTCGCCTATCTTGCGTGGTGGCAACCTCATTGTCACTGAGCAGGGCATTCGTGAAGGCGTCCGTCAGGCACTGCTGCCAATGTGGAATGCCTACTCGTTCTTGCAGCTCTATGCTTCAAAGCCGGCGGAGTGGTCCACGGATTCCGAGCATGTCTTGGATCGGTACATTCTGGCGAAGTTGGCTGCGACGGTTCGTTCGGTCACGGATAAGTTGAACGAGACGGACATCGCTGGTGCAACCGACGATATTCGTTGGTTCTGTGATGCATTGACGAACTGGTACGTGCGCCGTTCGCGTGACCGTTTCTGGGCTGGCGATGTCGAGCACCCAGAGGCATTCAACACGCTGTACACCGTCTTGGAGACGCTGACCCGTATCGCAGCGCCTCTGCTGCCAATGGCGACCGAAGTCATTTGGAAGTCGCTGACGGGTGGCCGTTCGGTACACCTGACCGATTGGCCAGATGCTGATTCCCTCCCACAGGACGATGCGCTGGTGTCTGCAATGGACATCGTTCGCAACGTGTGCTCGGCAACGTCGCGTGTTCGTAAGTCGAAGAAGCTGCGTAACCGGTTGCCACTGCCGAAGCTCACCGTTGCGGTGCCTGAATCAGAGCAGCTGTCCGCATTCGTGGACATTATCCGCGACGAGGTCAATGTCGATGAAGTCGAGCTGGCGTCTGACGTTGCTGCTGTCGGTACTTTCGAGGTGTCTGTGAATGCTCGTGCGGCCGGACCTCGGTTGGGCCGTGACGTGCAGCGGGTTATCAAGGCTGTGAAGTCGGGCAACTACGAAGTGGTCGATGGCGTTGTCGTTGCTGACGGTATTGAGTTGCAGGAGGGTGAGTACACTCGCAACCTCGTCGCAACGCAGCCGGAAACGACCGCCGAAATCGACGATGTCGATGGTCTGGTTGTGTTGGATATTGACTTCGATGAGTCTCATGAAGCTCGTGGTTGGGCAGCGGACCGCGTGCGTGGTTTGCAGGATGCACGTAAGCAGGCTGGTTTGGACATCAGTGACCGTATCTCGGTGACCATGCAGGTACCTGCGAAGTACGAGGCGTGGGCCAACGAGCACGCTCAGACCATTGCTGGTGAGGTCTTGGCAACGTCATTCAATGTCACCGTTGGTGAAGATGCGTTGACCTACGACTTGGGCGACGCATGCACTGCTGAGGTAGCGAAGGCATAAAATCGGTTTCGGTTCGCTTCACGACGGCCCGCTAACTCTCCTTTGTAGAAAGGGGAGCAGCGGGTCGTTTGTTTTCTGGGAAGGTCGAAGAATCAGACTTATGGCAATCGCGGGTTTTAGAGATTCGCTAGTGCGTAGTCAGCTTCTTCTGTAGTGAACTGCTCGCCGTAGTCAGAAATGAGCTGGTCGTAGATGGCATCTGGAGACATTGCCATTGTGTCTTGGTAGCTACGAGCCTTCTCGAGGGCGTTCTTATTCCAATCTGCTTGGACGTTATCCACGGCATACTGCGCAGCATCCGGTGAGAACTTCTCGCCGTACTCGGAAGTGAGCTGGTCATAAAGGCCAGCCTTAGACATATGCATCATGTTTGCATACGTATCTGCCTTCTTCAGCGCAGATGTGTACTCGGTAGGAACGTTCTGATCAGCCTTGTTAGCGGATTCATCGCTGTCTGCGGCCGCTCCTGTGGTGTCTTCAGCGCGGTCGAGTGCTGGGGCCGTAGCTACGATGCCTGCACTGTCCGTATTGCTCGACGCGGAATCCGTGCTATCGCTACCTCCACCCATCGCAGAGCCAATGGCAGCCAACACGATGATGCCCGCCGCGATGCCGCCCCATTTGAAGCAACCACCCTTCTTCTTTGCTGGCGGTTGTGGCTGCATTGGCTGACCCGCAAATTGCCCTGGCTGCTGCGCATACGGATTCTGCTGACCGTATTGAGGCTGGTTTCCATTCGGGAATTGCTGTGCCTGGAAGTCTCCGGTTGAATTCAACTCCGACATTTTTCTGACTCCAATATTTCGGAAAGAAGGGGCTCGTCGAATTTCGAAGAGCTCAGCATCACTTGCTGATGGTTCACATAGTGACGCATGACGCGGATTGGAGATGTGGAGGTTTCGAACATCTATTTGGCAACGTCGAAAAGCAAGCGAAAGAAAGCGCATTGTGGAGTAGCGATGGCTGTGCCTGAATATGAATATAAAGCCGAGAAACAGTCGTGTTTCATCGGTTTTAAATACCAAAAATCCGTTAGAAAATTAGCTCACAGGCGCGTTTCTATCCACAATTTCTGTATTGACTGGTGCCATTGCCCCTCTTGAACTCTGCCTATCTTGCTAAAACTGCCAGTGGAAATTGTTAAGTGTCGTTCTGTTGTGAAGTTATTAGCGTCAATGGAGCATTGGGGGATGTTTTCATGCAAGAACTGTCGTTTCCAGTAATGAGTTACGAAGCTGGAGAGCTGGAAAATCTCATGGTTATCGACGAGTGTGTGCATAAGATGACGGAATTGTTGGGGCCCGTTTCTGAATGGGAATGGGCGACATTACGCCGGAATACTTTGGCTGAATGTGTATTGGATGTCGTTTTTTCGATTCGTATGCGACATAGTGTGGTTGACGGAATTATTGAGCGCTGGAATGCGTGGGCTTCGGGGCGAGACATGCCAATGGCGAAATGTGCGTCTGTGCTTTGCGACGTCCACGGTGTGGAAGGTCCTGCGTCTGCAGAGCTGCCGGAGATCCCTGACGGGATTCTGCCGAGGAATCGCGTCGCCGGGCGATTAAAAACTGACGTTGTTGCTGACATTGCCGGAAAGCTGTCACAAGAAGGTATTGAGGACATCGCTGACTTTCGTGACGCGGTTCGGCGCGATTGCGCAACGGTGCGTCACTTGTGGCTAGGCGTGAAGGGATTGGGGGTTGGCAGCTGGAATCAGCTGCGCTTGATCTCCGGGTGCGACGTGGTTGATGTGTCGCCCGCTGTCCGGCGGCAGTTGGGTTGTGTATCAGATGCGCCAATCGAAGAAGTCGAAGGCGTGCTGAATGGGGTTGCACAAGAGCTTGGGGTCTCGGCAGTTGTGGCAGAGTACGGGTTGTCAATGATTGCCAATGCTCGGAAGTCGGTCGCCTAAAGGACACGTATTGCCGTACTTGTGAAATCTCACTCTTTCGCACAAATAGGCGAATTGCCGTAAATCTGGCTACACTTATGCCTTATGCAACGCTGGGTCTTACACATCGATATGGACGCATTTTTTGCGTCGGTCGAACAGCTCACCCGGCCAACATTGCAAGATCGTCCAGTGCTAGTGGGAGGACTGGGCGGTCGTGGCGTCGTTGCTGGTTGCTCGTATGAGGCCAGAGCCTACGGGGCTCATTCCGCAATGCCGATGATGCGGGCGCGTCGACTCATGCCACCCGGTGCGGTCGTTGTTGCACCTCGAAAGGGCATCTACGGGCATGTCTCCAAGCGGGTGTTTTCAATCATCCGTGAACGGGTTGATGTCGTCGAGCAGCTATCCGTCGACGAAGCATTTATGGAGCCACCCGAACTGGCTGGGGCAACCACCGATGCTGTTATAGCTTGGGCGGAGCAACTCCGCGCAGATATCCGTGAACAAACAGGGCTACCGTCGTCGATAGGTGCAGGGCCGGGGAAGCAGTTTGCGAAAATAGGTTCCGGCCTGGCAAAACCCAACGGTGTCTTCGCGATGCCAGCCGATAAGAAGGCTGAGCTGCTGGATCCGCTGCCCGTCGGAAAGCTGTGGGGTGTGGGGCCGGTGACTGCAGCGAAACTGAATGCGATGGGGATTTCAACGATCGGTGAGTTTGCCTCGCTACCGTTGCGCGATGTCGAGATTTCATTGGGGAAAACTGTCGGTCCCGCATTGTGGTCAATTGCGCAGGGCATTGATGAGCGTCCGGTGAAAGAACGAGATGTCGCGAAGTCTATTTCTTCCGAGTTCACGTACCCCGAAGATTTGCATTCGCAGGCCCAAATGGATGCGGCCATCAATCGAGCCCTCGACAAATCCTTCGAGCGATTGTTGAAAGACGGTCGTGGTGCTCGAACAGTTACCGTTAAGGTCCGATTGGCGGATTTGAATATCCATACCCGTTCGGAAACGCTTCTGTATGCAACGCAAGACAAAGCTGTGCTGTCTGCCGTTGCTCATCGACTTGGTTTTTCGCCAACCGTTATCGGCCCAGTGCGACTTGTAGGTGTCGGCTTTTCCGGTTTGGACGAGAACATGCAATCGGTTCTCTTCCCGGAACTGGAGCAACAGGGCGCCGGGAGTGTTGTGACAGAAGATTCCAACACGATCGACACCTCCTTGGCAGACGAACCCGCCGGACTTGTCGAGCTCACCGGCAGCAGCGAACTACCCACATTCCGCGCCACGGACTCGACGTGGCTGCCCACTTCGGATGTTCATCACGCGGAGTATGGACATGGATGGGTGCAAGGAGCAGGACACGGCATCGTCAGTGTCCGATTCGAAAGCCGCAGCACAGGCCCCGGGCGGATGCGAAGCCTCAAAGAAGACGACCCCAATCTTCAACCGTGCACACCAATCTGCAGCCTCGACTGGAACGACTGGTCACCCGTACCCTTAGATTCATGACGGACTCACACGCTAGCGACCACGCCTCCACAGCAACCCCGAAGCTCACTGCATCGCTACGCAACACCGGGCGAACATATGCGCCCACCATCGAAGAACTTGACGACGGCCGCACGCCCTTCGAGCACATGGTCTCAGGCGATTGGTATATCGCGGATAGCGAAGAACTGACTACGCTGCATGCTCGGGCGATGCAACTTGGCCGAGAATTCGCAGATGCCTATGTTAGGGACCAGGTTGCGGCACAGGAGATCGTCGCAAAGCTTGTGGGAAGTTGCGGAGAAGGCACCGTGGTGCGCCCGCCGTTCACTGTTGACTATGGCGTGAACATTCACCTGGGAAAACGGACGTTTATCAACTTTGGTTTGGTAGCACTTGATATTTGTCGCATCGACATTGGTGATGACGTACAAATCGGTCCGAATGTGCAGCTGCTGGGTGCAGTCCACCCCTTGGACCCGGTCGCTCGAAAGAAGTACATTGAAGCCGGCGATCCCATCGCTATTGGCAACAACGTGTGGATCGGTGGTGGAGCCATTGTGCTGTCCGGTGTGAAGGTTGGTGACAACGCAGTCATTGCGGCTGGGGCAGTGGTGACGAAGGATGTTCCCGCCAACGCGATTGTGGGCGGGAACCCGGCGAAAATTATCAAGTACGTCGATTAGTGCCCTGAACGTTCGAGCACGACTGTTGGTTTAAAACAGAGTCTGCGGGTGAGTGCCAGTCGCAATTGCGGCCGCCAGGATTACTCGCGCCTGTGGTGCATGAACGCAGCCAGCGCTGATTACACCCTGCTGTTGCAGCGATGCGCCACCGCCAAGACCGCCATACGCTGCGAAGACATCTCCTCGTGGAACGCGAGTACACATCACCACAGGAATGTCGGCCTGCACTGCACGAGCAACCGCTTCTGCAAACTGGGTGGGGACATTACCTGCGCCGAGACCCTCGATGACCAAACCACGGGCACCCGCAGTGATTGCTGCATCCACCATCGATCCATCCGCACCTGCATAGGCAGGGACAATATCGACTCGGACGTCAGCCAAAGGGTGCACTGGCAACGCTTCCGGACGAAGCGGTTCCTCCGGCGCATTTGTCGCAAATGCGAGCGCGTCAGTAGTGTGCCACTTCGTTGCGCCACGAACAGGCAAAACAGCATGGCCAAACACGATCAGAGTGCCAATGCCACGCGCAGACGCATCGATGGCGATAACACAAGACTCGAACAAATTGCCCGGACCATCAGCTTCTGGATGATCTGCTGCACACTGCGCCCCAGTAAACACAACCGGTCGATGATCCGAATGAAAAACATCGACTGCCATTGCCGACTCTTCCATCGTGTCCGTTCCATGCGTGACGACGACGCCATCAACCTCGGGATCGTCCAATGCATCATGGACAGCCTCAATAATCGCGTCGATATCGGAAAAAGTCACTGCCGATGAATCGATGTTCATGAGTTCGCGAACCTCGATATCGACGACTCCGGCATCAAATCGAGCAGCGATGGGACGTAGCAGCTCCTCACCACTAATAGTAGGAATGAGCTGTCCCTGCTTGTCCGTGGTGCAAGCAATAGTGCCACCAGTTGTAATGACAACGAGATGAGCGGTCCGAGTCTGCTCCTCAGACTGCTGCTGTGCCTGGTCAGTGGTGGCCTGGTTTTGCGTGCTATCCGCGCTGTTTATCATGTCTCATACCTTACGGTGATGGTCCGATCGGACTAACTCATGGTTGCACCTTGATGGCGTTCATAGTTTCCCACCTGCAGTGATAGGGATTCTGTGTAATGTTGGTCATGTTAGGCCGAATCCATTCGACCCACATGACGAGGTATGAAATGAAGAACTTGCGAAGCATGACAGCACTTGTCATCGCCGGAATGACTGCTTTGACGTTGGCAGCATGTGGCGATGATGAGCCGGCGACACCAGAATCATCAAAGGAGACTTCTAAAGAGAAGACTTCAACTAGCGAAGTTGCCGTATTGCCTTCTGCCAAGGAGCTCAACGACCTGTTGATGAAGGTCACTGATGGTGCTGCTCCAATTGAGGAACGCACTGCATTGGTGGAAACTGGCGAAGAAATGCCAGATCTATTTCCGGCAATCGTACGTCCACCTGAAGGCGGACCAAGCTTCAACGTCATTGAGCCAGTCATGCCGGGATTCACTGCAGATTCGGCACTCGCTGGTGTGGATGTGAACTACCCCGATCAGGAACCACAGCGCATTGAAGGCGTTGAGTTCATGAGGGTCGACGGTAAGTGGCGTTTGTCCAAGGTCTGGGCGTGTACTTTGGCGCAGACCATGTCTCCAGACAGTGTTCCGCCGGTATGTGCCCCAGAGGGCGAAGTTCCAGCTCCACCAGCTGAGGAACAGCCACCTGCTGAGGTGCCACCTGTGGAAGCTCCGGCTCCAGAGGCGCCACCAGCTCCGGAGGAGCCTGCGCCAGAAGCACCACCTGCACCACCAGCGCCGGAAGCGCCAGCGCCTGAGGCGCCACCAGCTCCACCAGCTCCAGAGGCACCTGCTCCGGAAGCGCCACCAGCACCTCCGGCTGACGCCCCACTGCTGTAGTGAGCAGTCGTGATTAGCGGCTAGCTGGTTGCCAACAGCTAGCCAGCTTTACTGGAACTGCAACGCTCGGTGGGCTTGTTGCACAATTCGGGTATCGCTGGCACCGTCGCCGTAAATCACTTCGGTGACGTAGTCGATGGTGCCTTCAACGGGCAGTGGTTTCGTCACATCGATGACGAGCCTTCCCTCGCGGGTTTCTGTCTTCGCGTCAACGACAGTCAGCTTCGCGCCCTCACCAGCATCAAGCTCCGTCACAGCTGGCGCCTGCTCCACTGCGACGTTGAGAGTCAACACATCTCCTTCGCGTTCTTTTAACGTGTAGGTGATTTTTTGTTGCATCGCGGTGCTGCTGGAAACTTCGTTCTCGACAGTCCATGACGCGCCCTTACCAATTGCCTCATCTGGGAACACAACAGGCACATCATTGAGCTGATGCAGCGCAGCCTCGATGCCCGCACGTGCAGTCTCCGATGCCTTGTCCGGCGCACCGACCTTCATTTCCTCAATGAGCCCAGTGTCTTTCGCTGTCCACTCCATGACGAAACCCTCGGCTGTCCCGATATCTTCGTTGAGCTCAGCGTTGGAACCAAACGGCTTGCCGACGGTCGCAGTAACGGCACGAGACTCTCCAGCGGTCGCCTTCGTCGTCAGTGGCATTTCTAGTCGAGTATCAGGGAACGTCGAATCCGATTGCTCATCGGCGCCCTTTTGCACAAACCCCTGGGTGATAATCACGCTGTTGGTTTGCTCGGCGCCGTCATCGTGCCAACGGACTTTGGCGGTTTCGCCGTCGCCGTCGTCAAGCAGAGTGACCTTAGGCGAGGAGATCTCGATTGGCATAGTCTCAGGGACCGCGGTATCAGAGCTACAGCTGCTTAACGAAAGTCCGGCTACGACGGGAATCCCGGCGCATAAAGTGATGATTCGACGCTTCACGGCCACCAGGCTACCGGCGAATGAGGAAAAGACCTAAGATGGCGGGGTGACTAAACCCGCCGACACAACTCAGAATGCACGATTAAAGCCCTTGATTGGTCTTTTGATCGCCACCATTGTGGTGGTGGCGGTGATCGATCAAATAAGCAAGATCGTGGCGGTGGGGCAATTAGAAGGAAAACCACCGATCGATGTGATCGGGGATTGGTTCCAACTCACGCTGCTGCGTAATCCTGGAGCTGCGTTTTCCATGGGTGCAGAATCAACGTGGATTTTCACCACCATTCAGATCGTCTTTATCGTGCTCGTCGGTGTTTTCTCGAAGTATCTGGTGACTCGTACTGGAGCCATTGCTGCCGGTATGGTCGCGGGCGGTGCGCTGGGAAACCTCATTGATCGACTTTTCCGGGATCCCAGTTTTTACGTCGGCCATGTGGTGGATTTCTTCTCGGTGAAGCATTTCGCAGTGTTCAATGTTGCCGATGCAGCGATTACGGTGGGCGTCATTGTGTTGGCAACGTGGATCGTATTCTCCAAGGATCTGGATACCGCGTTTGAAAAAGAGGCAGAAGACGCAGATGACGCGGAGGCTGCCAATGCGTGAGACTCGACAAATGCCAGTTCCACCTGGGCTGGCCGGGATGCGCGTTGATGCTGGTGTCGCAAAGTTGCTCGGCTTATCGCGCACAGTTGTCGCCGAGCTCGCGCAAGCTGGAGATATTACGGTTGACGGGGCAGTCGTAGGCAAGTCGGATCGATTACCCGAAGAAGCATGGTTGGCAGTGCTCTTGCCGGAAGTGAAAAACACCTTGATGCCTAAGGAAGAGCTGGTAGAGGGCATGGATGTCCTGTATCACGACTCAGACTTGGTAGCTGTGCACAAGCCTGTTGGGGTAGCTGCGCATCCATCGGTGGGGTGGGAAGGGCCAACGGTTGTTGGCGGTTTGGCAGCAGCAGGCTTCCGTATTTCTACCTCGGGCCCGCCAGAACGCCAGGGAATTGTGCAACGTCTCGATGTCGGTACCTCAGGCGTCATGGTGGTGGCGTGCTCGGAACGTGGTTACTCAACGCTCAAGCGGGCTTTCAAAAACCGCGATGTACAGAAGACATATCACGCATTGGTGCAAGGACATCCTGATCCGTCGTCAGGCACTATCGACGCTCCGATTGGACGGCATCCTTCGGCGGGGTGGCGGTTCGCGGTGCGCCAGGATGGCAAGCATGCGGTGACACACTACGAAACAATTGAGGCGTTTGCGCCCGCGTCGCTTGTGAAGATCCGACTAGAAACGGGACGCACACACCAGATTCGTGTGCACTTCTCCGCGCTGAATCATCCATGTGTTGGTGATCCGATGTACGGTAGCGACCCGGCGTTGGCGAAGCGAGTCGGACTGAACCGCCAGTGGCTACACGCCGTGGAACTGGGCTTCCATCACCCGGCAGATGGTCGTTGGATGACCATTGAATGTCCATACCCTGATGACTTGTCGCACGCACTTGATGTTTTGAGGACCTAGTTTTCATGTCTGCTTCTTCCAACCGCTCATCGACGGTGTCTCCGCTGCTGGCAGCGATTGCCTTTCTGTGCGTCATCGGCATGGCCATTCTCTTCGTTTACTTGTCCAACTCGGACCGCATGAGCAAGCCACAGAACATCAATGGCGACATGCTGGGACCTGAGGTCACGGAGTCTGCACCTGCCTATGTCAAGCGTGCCGACGACTCCCTGAACAACAGAGAAAAAGAAGAAGCAGAGCTTCGTGACCCGGGGGCAGCTGGGGTACACCCCAAGTATTGGGCACTGGTGTCGTTTGACACTCCTGGGACTACTCGCACCGCCGCGGCATCAGTCAAGGGAATCGAGGATCTTCGTGTTGCCTCCATGGTGGTGGGGCCAATGATGACACGGGACCTTCCGGAGCCCGTCGGCAAGGAGCAACGGCTGGATGTGCTGAACCGGGAAATGGAGATCGTGTATGAGTCTTCGGGCTTGGCCAAGGACGATCCGAATGTCACGGTCAATGGGCTCATTGTGCATGCAGATTTGGCAACACTTCGCGATATTCGGGACAACAAGGGTGTCTCTGCAGTCGAGGCACTACCTGCCGATGCTGCGCGAGGCCGGTTTGGCATCCGACCAATGCTTCCCTCGCAAGAAGACGGCGAAACCACCAGCACTACCAACAGCCCCGCAACTGGCCCAACCAACGGCCCAGCTATGGAGAATTAGGAGTTCTTGACGCGTGCTACAAGCAATTGGTGCTTATCTGCTGTGGGGACTGTTCCCGTTCTATTTCCCACTTTTGAAACCTGCCGGACCCGTCGAGATTTTGGCGCATCGCTTCGTCTGGACCTGCGTGCTCATGGCGATCGTCGTGACCATCATTGGTGGGTGGCGACGCATTCGTGCCATGAGCAGGAAAACGTTTCTCGTTGTTGCGGCTGCGGCAGTGTTTATCTCAGTGAACTGGGGCGTGTACGTTTACGCAGTTAACACCAACCAAGTGGCAGAAGCCGCTTTGGGCTATTTCATTAACCCGCTGGTCAGCGTCGCATTAGGCGTGGTGTTCCTCAAGGAAACGCTGACGCGATTGCAGACCGTCTCGGTTCTCCTTGCGACGATCGCCGTCATCATCCTGACCATTTCTATTGGTACTCCGCCGATTATCGCGCTGTCTTTGGCGTTTAGCTTCGGGTTCTATGGTTTGCTCAAAAAGCAGGTAAACCTCAGTTCTGCTGAGTCGTTGATGGCAGAATCGGCGATCATCACGCCGTTGGCCATTGCCTACCTCGTATGGCTGCAGACGAAGGGAACTAGCACCTTCCTCAGTGAGGGGCCATCGCACATGGGGCTGCTGATGTTTGCTGGCGTTGCCACGGCATTGCCATTGCTGTTGTTTGGCATCGGCGCGAAAAAGATTCCGTTGTCTACCATCGGGCTGATTCAGTACATCACTCCATGTATGCAGATGATTATCGCAGTGGTAATTAACAAGGAGCAGTTGGAGCCAGCGCGATGGGCGGGCTACATCATCATTTGGGTAGCAGTAGTCCTGTTCGTCGCAGACATTCTGATCTCGATGCGGAAAAGGCGCAAACTACGCACCGAAGAGCTCACGCAAGTGCGAGTTGAGGAATAGGCCCTGCGGATCCAGTTGGGAGCGAAGCTTTGCGACGTCGTCGAAAAGCGGGTAACGCTCACGCAGGTCAGCACTATTCAGAGTGTGCAGTTTGCCCCAATGCGGGCGTCCACCTGCTTCCTTGAAAATAGGTTCGATGAGATCGAAGAAGTAGCGCGCGTACGGTTCCTTCCAGTAGCGATGAACTGCAATGTAGGCGCTATCGCGTTGGTACGCGGTCGATAAAGCGACATCGTCGCTCTTTGCTGCGCGAATCTCTAGTGGGAATGACACCCAAGCCCGATGACGGTCAATGACCGAACGGATCTCACCGAGCACCTCGGGGAGATCGTCAAGAGCAATGGCGTACTCCATCTCGGAAAAACGAACACGGCGTGGCGAAACAAACACTCGATGCGATTCGTCCACATACTTCCGTCGGCTCACAGTACTGGCAGCAAAGCGGTTCAGCGCTCGGGTGCTCCGCGGCATTGCACGTGATAGTTCACAGATTCCGAGCAATCCGCCGTTGTTCAGGACTTCCTCTGAGAAAAAGGAACTTGTCGACGCAGCCATCCGTGCTGCACCCGAAGACTGACTGGTAGGAGAGTCACTCGGCAGGGAATGCGTGGCACGCAATTCTGGCAGGGCGGTGTTCAACTCTGTATCGGGGATGCGGGTGTTCTCTTTCACCAAGGCGGTCGAAGTCCCGGGGAACCAGTAGAACTCCATGTGGTCGACAGCTTTCACCCGCTCGGTGAAGTTGATGCGGACATCATCGAAGTCTTCTGGGTGTTCGTCGGCAGCAAGATGAAAAGCAGGTACGCAGTCGAGGGTCAGTTCTGTGAGAACTCCAAAGACCCCTAGACCGAGGCGTGCGAGGCGGAACAACTCCCCGGCACGACCTTCAGCTCCTTCGTAACAGTCGTATTCGACTGCATCGGCACAGATGATGCGGAATCCTCGGAGCATGCCCGCGAAACCAGTGAAATTCAGACCAGTGCCGTGAGTACCCGTCGATACAGCCCCCGCCACTGATTGCGGGTCAACATCGCCTTGGTTAGCCAAAGACAAACCCAACGGACGCAAAAGAGCAGGGACGTCGCGAAGGCGCGTGCCTGCACGAAGCGTAACTGTCATGGCCTCCCGGTCAACATGGAGCAACCCCGACATGTTGTCCAGCTGCACCCGATGCCCAGATGTTGTTGCCACAGGAGTAAACGAATGGCCTGCACCGAGCGGTCGCACCTGACTGCGCTGAGCTGCAGCTGCCCGAATTACCTCGGCAATGTCGTGCGTCGATTCCGGACTATGCACGCGCGCTGGTTCACACGTCTGGGTACGAGACCAGTTACTCCACAGCCGACTTTCTGTGTCGTGCCCCTCGTGCTTCGTGGAAAACGGATTGTGTAGCGAACTCATGTGAACAACAGTCCCTTTCCTCGGTACGTTGGCCAGCGATGAATAATCTCGCCACCTGCAACGATTAGTGTCTCATTGGCATGTTCAGCGATCTCTCCGGCTTTTGCGTGTCGGAACCAAACGGCATCACCGATGCCAAGCGACTTCGCTGCCTGTCCAGTCAGAGGCGTCTGTACTTCGCCTGGGCCCTCATCCGGCACGTACTTGAGTCCCGCCGGATACACCGGCGTTGGCAATCGATCGGCTCCCGCGGGGCCAGAGGCGATTCGGCCTCCACCAGCTACCGTCGCAATCGAACGATGAGGCTTTCGCACCACTGGCACGACAAACCATGCTGCAGGGGTCAGGGTGAACGCACGGTAGCCGTCGAAAAGTGTGGGGGCCAGGAAGCCAGATCCCGCAGCCACTTCCGTCACCGCAGATTCAACACACGTTGACTCAAACGAACCGGTGCCACCGCCGTTAACGAACTCCAGCGGGCCACTGTGCTTTTCGACGGCTGTCACTATAGCTTCTCGACGCTTCGCCAATTCCGCACGCGAGCGACGCTGCATCACTCGGATAAGGCGGGAACGCGCGGAACGGCCTTTGTCTCCGACACCTGCGATGTGGCCTTCGTACATCATGATGCCGGACAGTGCGAGCCCCGGAGTGTCGGTGACAAGCTTCGCAAGGCGGACAGCGTCTGCAGATGAGTGAGCAGGAGAGCGGCGAGTGCCAATATGGACGCCAGGTGCAGGTCGCCAAGACGCATCGATATCTAGGCACACGCGGATAGGTGTCGCATCTGTGGCGTGTCGTGCGATGAGAGCGATGTGTTCAGGGGAATCCACCATGAGGCAGATTGCTGCTCGGGCAGCGGGGTCGTCGGCAAGCTCAGTGAGCGCGGTCGTGTTAACGCTGGGGTACGCGACGAGAATGTCGTCGGAGATGTCGTCCCGAAAGAGGGCCAGTGCCTCGGGGAGTGTGTACGCGAGAATGCCTTGAAAACCAGGCTTGTTTAGTACATAGCGTAAGAGTTCGGGGATACGTACCGACTTGGAGGCCACCCGAATAGGCATGCCATGGGCGCGGTCAAGCAGTGACTGTGCGTTGGCGTCGATGGCTTCGAGATCCACAACGAGAGCGGGCAGTTGCTCGTGTGCGATCGCAGACCGAACTGCGTCGGGGACTGCTGGGGAAAACATGTCGCAAATATAACGAGATTAACTACGGCTCGTTGTGGTTTTAGAAAGAAAACCCGTAGGTGAAAGCCCAGATGCTGACTTCTATCGCTGGCGAGTACTGTCGCCGAAGTTCATCGGGGCAAGCGGCGGGAGTGGCTAGACGAGCCAGCTGTAACGAGCTTCGGAGGACTCGAATTCGATGACATCGCCGTCAACCAGGTAGCCAGCTGCTACTGGGCGACGTTCCATGGACTCCAAAACCTGATCGAGCTTGTCGGTGTTGAACATCGAGTAGACGCCCTCTGGGAGTGGAGAGAACATAGGTACGTTCCTTTCGCTATGGAAAACGTGAGAATGTCCTCAAGTATTAGGTAGAGGGTGGGCGAAAGTAAAGACACTGGTGAGTGAAATTCAACACGTCTGTAAGTATCGATATCTCATCATCTCTGACCAGGGGCTTGGCCTTCGATCCGGCTGTCAGCCTACAATCTGGGATCATGGCTAACTCTTCGTTCGTGCACCTTCATAATCACACCGAGTATTCAATGCTCGACGGCATGGCGAAGATCGATCTTCTGGCTGATGAGGTGAATCGACAAGGTATGCCGGCGGTCGGTGTGACCGACCACGGCAATATGTTTGGTTCAAACGCCTTTTATCGGCAGATGACCAAGAAGGGCATTAAGCCCATCATCGGCATTGAGGCGTACATGGCGCCCGAAAGTCGATTCAACAAAAAGCGTATTCAGTGGGGCGAGCCACACCAGAAGGGCGATGACGTCTCGGGTCGTGGTTCCTACTTGCATCAGACGATGCTGGCTCTAAATTCACAGGGCCTGCGAAATCTCTTCTACTTGTCCTCGATGGCATCGTACGAAGGGCAACTGGGTAAGTACCCGCGAATGGACGCAGAGCTGATTGCCGAGCGCTCCGAAGGCATTTTGGCCACCACGGGTTGCCCGTCCGGTGACGTTCAGACGCGCCTTCGCCTCGGCCAGTTTGATGAGGCCTTGAAGGCTGCCGGCATGTGGCAGGACATCTATGGCAAGGAGAACTACTACCTTGAATTGATGGACCACGGGTTGGATATCGAAACCCGGGTTCGCAGCGAGTTGCTGGAAATTGGCAAGAAGCTGAATCTGCCGCCCGTCGTCACGAATGACTGCCACTACGTAACCAGGGATCAAGCTAAAGCCCACGAAGCGATGTTGTGTGTGCAGACCGGCAAAACTCTGCACGATCCAGATCGCTTCAAGTTCGATGGCGACGGCTACTACATCAAGTCTGCCGAAGAAATGCGTGCGACCTGGGATCACCTGGTTCCTGAAGCGTGCGACAACACTTTGCTCATTGCCGAGCGCGTCGAGTCGTACGACGAACTGTGGGAGGAACACACCCACGATCGAATGCCACTTGCCGACGTGCCGGAGGGCGAAACACCCACCACTTGGCTGCGCCACAAGGTGATGGAGGGGCTAGAAAAGCGATTCGATGGGCGTGAAGTCCCAGAAGAATACATCCAGCGCGCCGACTATGAAATTGAAGTTATCGATGGCAAGGGGTACCCGTCGTACTTCCTCATCGTTGCCGAGTTGATCGCGCATGCGCGTGAAATTGGCATCAAGGTGGGCCCAGGTCGTGGTTCGGCTGCTGGTTCCTTGGTTGCGTACGCAACATGGATTACCAACATCGACCCGATTGAACATGGCCTGTTGTTCGAGCGATTCCTCAACCCAGAGCGCCCATCGGCACCTGATATCGATATCGACTTTGACGACCGTCGTCGTGACGAAATGATCCGCTACGCTGCTGATCGCTGGGGCGAGGACAAGGTCGCGCAGGTGGTGACCTTCGGTACGGTGAAGACGAAGCAGGCACTGAAAGACTCTGCGCGCGTGCAGTTCGGGCAGCCGGGCTACCAAATTGGTGACCGCATCACGAAGGCGCTGCCACCAGCCATTATGGCGAAGGATATTCCGCTGGGTGGCATCATGGACCCTCAGCATCCTCGTTACGGCGAGGCTGCCGAGGTGCGTCAGTTGATCGAAACAGATCCTGACGTAGCCAAGATTTACGAGACTGCCCGCGGTCTGGAAGGCGTAATTCGCCAGACTGGTGTACATGCGTGTGCGGTGATTATGGCTTCGGTGCCGTTGCTGGATCACGTGCCAATGTGGAAGCGCCAGGCTGACGGTGCGCTCATCACGGGCTGGGACTATCCGGCATGTGAAGCCATCGGTCTGCTGAAGATGGACTTCCTAGGCCTGCGAAACCTGACGGTTATTGGTGACTGCCTGGAAAATATCGAAGCGAATCGAGGAGAAAAGATTCTTCTCGACGAGCTGCAGACCGACGACAAGAACGCCTACGAGCTGCTTGCTCGTGCCGATTCGCTGGGTGTGTTCCAGCTGGACTCAGGTGGTATGCGTGAGCTGTTGAAGCGCATGCAGCCGACAGAGTTTAACGACATCGTGGCCGCTCTCGCGCTGTATCGACCAGGACCGATGGGTGTTGGCGCGCACTTGGCTTATGCCGACCGTAAGAATGGACGCAAGCCCATCGAACCAATCCACCCTGAGTTGGAAGAGCCACTCAAGGACATCTTGGGCGAGACATACGGTCTGATTGTGTACCAGGAGCAGATCATGAGGATCTCGCAGAAGGTCGCAAACTACACCGCTGGTCAAGCAGATGGCTTCCGTAAAGCAATGGGTAAGAAGAAGCCGGAGGAACTTGCTCGCCAGTACGCAACCTTCGAAGCGGGCATGAAGGAAAATGGTTACTCAAAGGAAGCACTCGATGCGCTGTGGGGAACCATCGAACCATTCGCGTCGTACGCGTTTAACAAGTCCCACGCTGCAGGTTACGGACTGGTGTCGTACTGGACGGCGTACCTCAAGGCGAACTACACGGCTGAATACATGGCTGCTTTGTTGACATCGGTGTCGGACAATAAGGATAAGTCTGCAATCTATCTTTCCGACTGTCGCCATCTTGGTATTCATGTGTTGTCCCCGGATGTCAACGAGTCTGCAATGAACTTCCAGTCGGTGGGCAAGGATATCCGTTTTGGTCTTGGCGCTATTCGTAACGTGGGCCATGATGTTGTGGACTCGATCGTCGCGACGCGAAAGGAAAAGGGGAAGTTCAAGGACTTCTCGGACTACCTGGACAAGATCGATACTCTGCCGTGTTCGAAGCGAGTGACAGAATCCTTGATCAAGGGCGGTGCGTTCGACTCGCTTGGCCACCCGCGTAAGGGATTGGCACTCATCCATGAGGATGCCGTCGATGCAGTCCTGCCAACGAAGAAGGCCGCTGACAAGGGACAATTCGACTTGTTCTCAGGATTCGGTGGTGAAGAAGACGAAGATGCTGTCAATGTTTTCCAGGTAGAGATCCCGGACGAGTCGTGGGAGCGGAAGCACGAACTCGCACTCGAGCGAGAGATGCTGGGTCTGTACGTGTCTGGTCACCCGCTGGACGGCTATGAAGAATCGTTGGCGCAGCAAACGGATACGGCAATTACGACGATCGTTGGTGGCGAAGTCCCTGACCGTACCGAAGTCGTCATTGGTGGCATCGTCTCGAGCGTGGATCGCCGAGTGAATAAGGACGGCTTGCCGTGGGCCATCATTGGTTTGGAAGACCATAACGGAGCCTCGGTGGAAGTGCTTGCGTTCCCGCGCACGTACGCAATGGTGTCGACGATGGTGGCGGAAGATGCAATCGTGCTGGTGAAGGCGCGCGTGCAGTACCGGGATGATCGCCTGAGCATTGTGTGCGATGACATTAAGGTGCCAGATCTCGGGCTGAACGGTGCATCCGGAATTCCGCTTCGGCTGCAGTTGCGCACTGAACAGTGCACGCCGGAGTTCATTGCCAAACTCAAGCGCGTTCTGCAAGACAATCCAGGTGAATCCGACGTGTACCTGAATCTCGTCGATGGCAATAATTCCACGATGATGGTGCTGGGCGAACACTTGCGAGTCAACCGTGCAGCAAGTCTTTTCGGAGATTTGAAAGCCACCCTCGGCCCAGGCATTTTGGGACAGTAATCCTAAAGGGTGGGACATTGGCGGAGGTTGTGGTTTGCCCGAATGTCGTCCTGAACTGGGATGACGGCGCGGTTATGCGCCGTAGCTGAGGGGGAGTTGCCGTCCCAATGTCATTGTTTGGGTTGGTGGCGGTAATGTAAATCAACATGACCGACTTTGCCGCTCCCTCCACAGATACTGCCCGCCGCCTCGTCCACGCGGCTGATATTCAGGTCGCTCAGGCTCGAATTTCGGCAGTCATTGCGGCAACACCTCTGCAGTACTGTGCTCGGCTGTCGGAAAAGACCGGCGCGAAGGTATTTCTCAAGCGCGAAGATTTGCAGGACGTGCGCTCGTACAAGATCCGTGGCGCGTACAACGCGATGGTGCAGCTTTCCGAAGAGGAGCGCGCAGCGGGTGTCGTTGCCGCGTCGGCAGGCAATCATGCCCAGGGCGTTGCATATGCGTGTCGTACACTCGGGGTCAAAGGGCGCATTTTCGTGCCGAGCCAGACGCCAAAGCAGAAGCGCGATCGCATCGCGTACCACGGACGGGATGCGGTAGAAATCATCGTTACTGGTGACAGCTTTGATGAAGCAGCAGCTGCTGCTCGTGCGGATGCACAGAAGTCAGGCGCAACGATGGTTGAGCCTTTCGACTCGTTCAATACCATCGTCGGCCAAGGCACTGTTGCTGCGGAAGTAGTGGCCCAGCTTTCGGCTCAGGGGCTGACTCCGGATACCGTGTGCGTCCCAGTCGGCGGTGGAGGATTGCTGTCGGGCGTCGTCAGCTACTTCGCAGATATGTCCCCACACACTGCTGTCATCGCGGTCGAGCCGCAGGGCGCACCATGCATGCAGGCAGCTCTGGACGCGAATGAGCCAGTGACACTGCCAACTGTGGATCCATTTGTCGACGGCGCTGCAGTCAAGCGTCTTGGAGATCTACCGTTCCACATCATTGAGGCAAATAGGAGCCGGATTCATCCACTTATTGCGCCAGAAGGTGCTGTCTGTGAAGCACTCCTGGACTTGTACCAGGACGAAGGCATCATTGCGGAACCTGCGGGTGCATTGTCAGTAGCTGCTCTCGAACAACTCAACTTCGCGAAAGACGAAGTCGTGGTGTGCATCATCTCTGGTGGCAACAATGATGTTCTGCGTTATGCGGAGATCATGGAACGCTCCCTTGTCTACCGTGGTTTGAAGCATTACTTCTTGGTGAATTTCCCGCAAAAGCCAGGACAGCTCCGAATGTTCTTGTCGGATGTCCTAGGTCCAGATGATGACATTTCCCAGTTCGAATACCTCAAGCGCAATAACCGCGAGACCGGCGCTGCCCTTGTTGGTATCGAGTTGCGTCGTGCTTCGGATCTCAACGCTCTGCTTGAACGAATGAAATCATCGCCACTCGACTGCCGTCGCCTCGTTCCGGGTACTCCGGAGTACGATTTCCTTACGTAGGAAACCGTAGTCACCTTGGGTGGTGGCGTGTCGTGAAGCGCAGGAAAGTGAGTGCATGTCTGCAAGTTTCTCGTCGGCGCAAGAGTCAGCTGCTCAAGGTGTAGAAGGCGGATCTACTCAGTCAGTTCAGGCACCGCATCCACACCGTTGGTGGGCCTTGGCAGTGTTGGCATGCGGAATCGTCATCCTCGCGGTCGACATGACGGTCCTGAATTTTGCGCTCCCGGCGATTTCTCGGGATCTGCAACCTAGCGGTACTCAGTTGCTGTGGATCATTGATATCTATGCGTTCGCGTTGGCATCGCTATTGATCACGATGGGCACACTTGGCGACCGTATTGGTCGCCGGAAATTGTTGCTCATCGGTATTGCTGGTTTCGCGGTGGCCAGCGCCATCGCGGCTATGGCGACTTCATCACTCATGCTCATCATTGCGCGCGCTTTACAGGGCATTTTTGGTGCAACATTGATGCCGTCGACATTGTCGATTATCAAGGCGATGTTCACAGAGCCAAAGGAACTGTCGCGCGCGATTGCTGCATGGATTTCCTGCTATTCACTTGGCGCTATCATCGGCCCGGTGCTCGGTGGCTGGTTGCTAGAACATTTTCACTGGGGTTCAGTCTTTCTCATCAATGTTCCGGTGGCAGCGATCATTTTCATCGGCGGCGTGTTCATCATTCCTGAATCCGTATCTCGCGCGCCGGGTCGTTTCGATGTTGTTGGTGCGGTTCTCTCGATCACCTCGCTCTTCGGGCTCGTCGGAGCGTTGAAAGCAGTGACTGCAGGGTTGGCACTGTGGGTTTCGCTTGGTTTGCTAGTTGTGGCAATTGGCCTCGGGGTGCTATTTGTCGCACATCTTAATAACACGCAGTTTCCGCTAGTCGACGTCCGCCTGTTGCGCAGCTCCGCGTACTCGACTGCAGTCATCGTCAATTTGGTGAGCTCGTTTTTACTTGTGGGCGTGATGTTCTATCTCACGCAGTATCTCCAAGTAGTTCTGGAACTCAGCCCAGTGCATGCAGGTTTATTACTGATGCCAGGAATGATCGTGTCGATGGTCTTCACCGTGGTAACCGGTGAGTTGGTCAGCCACGTTCCTGCACGCCGCTTGCTGGTGATTGCCCTTTTGCTAACAGCTTTTGGCCTCAGCATGCACGTCATAGAGGCCTTCGGTCAATGTGAAGCTATTTCTAGCGGGCCGCTGGTGAACTGGTGGTTTGGCGCCTCATTCATGATTATTGGAGCTGGCGTGGGCATGCTGGATCCGGTAACCAACACCATCATTTTGGGCGCAGCGCCCCCTGAACAATCAGGAGCAGCATCAGCATTGTCTGAAACTGGCTACGAGCTCGGCGCGGCCTTTGGTGCAGCTGTGCTAGGTGCTGTCTTGATTTCGGTGTACAGCTTTAACGTGGTGAAGCATGACTTTGGTGTGGATGCCAGCGAGCTCAGCGCGATTTCCAGCAATGTGAATAATGCTCATGCTTTTGCTGAGTCGCTGACCCCGGAAGCAGCAACCCAGGTTGTCTCCGCAGCGAATGATGCCTTCGTCACAGGAATGGGCGTGACGGCAGCCGTTGCTGCCGCATTATGCGTGGTCGCGGCAGTTGGTGTGCGCCTGGTGCTGCCGAATCTCGGCGTGCACGAGATGGCCGAAGCAGAGCGTCATTAGGCATACCGTCTAGGATGGAAAATCGGATGACAAACTGCCCTTAGAGCTCGTGGCGGTTGCAAGGCAAAAAGTTCCGTTTACTAGGGGAGATGGCAAACCAGTTATGGCCGACGTGTCGCAAAAACGTAGTTCGCAGCGATTGAACGATGCCACCATGGTTGGATTGTGGCTTCAGGCTGCTGACAGCGAGATGCGCGAACGAATGCAATCGTTGGTCGCATCAGCCACGGAATCTGATCTGGATGCTCTACTTGCGTGGTCAGGACTACGCATGGATGAGGTTGAGCGGATCGATACCTTCCTTGGCACTTTGCTTGCCCATCATTTGGCAGACTCCGCCGTCGAGGAAGCAAAGAGCGTTATAGATTCTTTCCCAGCCGTAGTGTTCGCTTCGGTTGTTGGTCGCGCTGCTCGTATTGCTGGTCCTCAGGACATCTGGCTCGATTGGCCGGCAGGTATGCAGCTCGATCCACGCGCCGATGAGACTAAGGCTGTGGTGGAGCACCTCATCGAAAAGCTCCCAGAGTTCGTTACGGACTTCGGGCTTGTCGACGTCGCAGTTCTCGACGGTGCCGCAGCTGAGGCAGGAACCTCGGAGGATTCCGCTCGATTGGCATTGCTCCACGCTGGCATGCAGCAGTCGGTCATGCCGCTGCTTATCGAGCGTCTAGAAGACGAAGCAGGGCTTGGTGACATAACTGATCCGTCGCCAAGCGATGTCGTGCAGACGCTGGCCACCGTCAAGAACTCGGTGGAAGCGATGGTGAGCGGGTTCGGAACGGATGCGGGTGGTGATGTGCCACGGGCGCTGCGGCTGTTGGCTCAGTCTGCGCCGAAAACGGCGGTCGCTCTGGTTAACGCAACGCTTGGCTATGCGATGGCAACGGCAGCGGATCCTGCGAACTGGGAATCACGCGATGATCTCGGACCTGACACCACAGGTATCCCACCAATTTTGCTCGATGCAGCTCGCGAAGAATTGCGATTGCGTCCAGTGGGTACGCAGTCACGACGAACCGCGGTTGGCGTTGTAGCTACCACTGGCCGGCCACAGTTGTACTTCGACGAGATCACGCAGCGCATCGGCATCCAGCTGCCAACTCCTGCAGCGCCCGCGAATCGCGACTGGCTTGTTACCTATGGTGGCACCGTTGTGTCGAAGCAGGCTGTTGGTTTGGAAGATTCGTCGTCACGCCCTGTCGTGCCGGTAACTGAACCAGTGCGTTCGGTGCTGGTTGAGCTGGGCGAAGATCAGCATTGGCGGGTACCCGCTATTGATACGGATGACCCGGTGCTGATTTTCGGTGCGGATGGGCAGTCGATCACAGATAAAGTGTCGCTTCATTCGGATGCCGTGACGGTTGTTTACCCTAACGATGCTCGTCTGGTGGATCCGGTTACTGGTGAGGATATTCCACTGCTCACAGAGCCACGTCCTGCTGAATGGCAGTTGTGGCAAGTCGCGGAAGTTGATTTACGTGATGTGCATGCAGTCCAGATTCGTCGCGGTGGTATCGCTGGCGAAGTGCGTTCTGCCTCTCCGGTGCGTCGACCGCAGCTGACATTGCCACACGCGCGTCTCGATGGAGCGGTTACGCAATTTGGCACGCCCGTCTATGCAGGTGGGCCGGTGGCAGTGTTCCCGCCGACGTTGTCTGGAAATGCGGAGACATGGCGAGCGCAGATTGCTGAATTCTCGGGCTATGGCAATTTCGCTGAAGAAATGATCATGGTCTACGACCTTGAAATCCCTGCAGCTGGCGGCAACGTCGACATTCTGACTGACGATGATTACCCATGGCTCGGTGAGTTCGTCGTACGCTTGACGAACCCACGCGGACGGAGCTTCCAGAAGCACTTTGCTGTCGCGGAGCAAGCCGAGCTGTCGGTCACGTACCGCAATGGTGGCGATGGGTTCCGTATCCCAACTGAAGAAGGTTTGAGCCCTGCTGAAGTGCGGGTTGTTTCCGGCGAGAAGCCGTTGGAAGCCGACCCAGCAGTGTTGCGTCTTGGTGAAGATGAAACGAAGGGCACCATAGAACTTTCCACCGAAGAGGGCGCTTGGCTAGAACTATTGGTGAAGCCAGGATTCCTCGAGTTTGAGGTTCCCCTGTCCGACGAAACTGTAGCGCGACGTAAGTTCACCCTGTTGACTCGCCCGGGACGACTCGATGTTCACGGTCGCTTCAAGGTCATGGCACCCGGCGAGTTGCGCCATGCGCACCTAGCTGTTGCGTCCGGTGAGCGTGACATTTGTCGAGTACCGATTTCTCGTAATGGCGACGAAGGTGTCGCGGACTTTGGGTCTTATGCTGATCGTATTGCGCTGCTGAAGTCGGTCTCAGTCAACTTGGACTGGACGCGAGTGACGGGTCGTCGCCGGTTGTCCGTTCCGTTGGTGTCAGCTCCCCAGGTTGATCCAGTGCAGTCTATTGCCTGGGCAGAGGATGCACCAGGAATTATCGAGGTTGAGCACAGCGCATCGGTTGCACATGTGCCAATGACACTGTGGGTGTGGTGTGCCCGAGCACCGTGGCTGAAGCCAGTTGGTTTGCGCGTCATCGATAGTGAGTGCGAATTGCCAGAGGAACTGCTGCCACATGGCCCGTTTGTGGTGCAGGTGACCTTCGGCGTCGAGAAGGATCGTCGCCCGGTGTGGCCAGCACTAGAATCGGTCATTCTGCCGGAAGTGGAGGGCGAGGAGGCGAGTTCCAGCCTTGCCGATGTCGTTGGTGACTTGAAGGTTGACCAGTTGGCTCAATTGTGGTCGTTGTTCGCTGCCATGCGGTCGGGTAGTGGCACGATGATGGCGCAGGCAAACGACGAGTTAACGCCAGACAATCTGCGGACTGTGCTGACGGCGGTGCCACGAAAGAATCTGTCGGCGCTGAATTCGACGTCTATCAAGCTTGACGATCAACCGGGCATGCTCATTTCTTCCGGCCTCGTGCTGCGTGATTTTTCCATGTCGGAACCGACTCCAGGTCGTCGTCGCGTGCCATGGCTGGGCGCACTGGCTGCGATGAGTGATGTCGTCACCGATGATGCGGTTACACACAGCGAACAGCTTGAGTATCTTCGCGCTACCGGTGGTGAAGCGCTGCTGCGTGCGATGGCTACAGGTCAGGATGCGACTTTGGAGTCCGCCTGCATTGACCAGTCATCCGTCCAGATCACGGCATTGCCCGAAGCACAGGCAAACGCGATTCTGGGGCAGTTCTTCGATGTGCACCGGATGGTTCCGGGTCCACTTACTGACGACGATGCTCGCTTCACCGCCATTTACGAAGTGGTGCAGCATCGCAATGAGATTGTGGATTCGGGCATCATGACTGGTTTGGCTGCTGCGTCCCGCAAACTCTTCCAGATTGTCTCTCGCACCTCGCCAAAGCTGAGGAAAGCCGTGAACGTGCGCTTCCACAAGCTTGACGGCATCGATGCCTATGAGCCGTCGTTGCACTGGACTCTTGTGCCTGGAACCTCACTGCTCATTGCCGTTGCAGCTCGAGCGTTGGCGAGGGCGAAGGCAGAGAACCCTGATGTCGATGACTCCGTTTTGGCTGAGCTCCTGCCACTGTGGGCGCAGCTCGCGGATCTGGTGCCAACGCTCGTCATGAGTGACCTTCTCATCGCCGATGCGTTGGTGACTTTCGCTCTGCACGGCGACCGTACCCTGCCGATTGAAGTCGCAGCTACCGATGACGACGATCCCGCCACGGAAACAAGTTCGGATACCAACGGTGACGAGGCGAGTGCAGCCGAAGCCAGCGCCGATGAGGCACTGGCTGACGCAATCCTCGGTGGCTCTGCAGACGCTAGCGACTAATTAGTCACCAGCGGTAGAGCTACTTTTCTCCGACCAGCGCGTATCCCCATGCAGGAAGCGTGACGACGCCGTCGTCAAGTGTTGCCGCCGCAGAGGGGAACGTGCTGAGTACAGTTGGCGAGCCGTGGGTGGTGTCGCCGAAACGGGCGACTGCTGCGTCATACATTACGTGGGAGTTTTGCGGTGACAGCGGGACTGTGACTTCCTCGTCCGAGAAGTTGGCCACAAGCATGACAGGAGATGGTGTTGTCGTTGAGAATGCTCCCGCAGCCGTGTTTGTGCGGGTGAGCTTGAGCCACCGTCCGTCAGCGTCGGTTTCTGTTGCCACGGACACTGCCCAGGGGCTGCGAAGCTGTGGGAGGGATCGGCGAAGAGCAAGCAGTTCTTGGTAGGCAGACAGAATTTCTGCGTGTGGAGCAGAATCCAGTTCCGACCAGTTCAACTTGGAGTTGGTGAACGTGTCGATGGCGATCGGGTCGGCGACTTCGTCTGGATCCCAGCCTGCCCGAGCGAACTCACGGAGTCGACCTTCTCGGGTTAGTCGCTGCAGTTCTGGATTTTCGTGCGAGCAGAAGAAGGCAAATGGAGTCGATGCGCCCCACTCTTCGCCCTGGAAGAGCATCGGAGTAAACGGGGACGCGGCGACGACTGCGAGTTTCAACGCTTGCTGAGCAGGAGTGAGATTCATCGATGGGCGGTCGCCCGTAGCGCGATTGCCGGTCTGGTCATGCGTCGTCGTATACGTGACGAAGGAGCTCAGTGGCTGGACATCGAGGTTGAAGCCACGGCCATGGGTACGACCTCGGAATGTGGACATACGGTTCAGGTGGAAAAACGCTTCGTTCAATGTCTGTGCGAGAACATCGACAGTGCCGAAATCGCCGTAGTAAGAGTGCTCTTCGCCGGAGACGAGCGTATGAATTGCGTGGTGAACATCGTCATCCCACTGTGCTGCAAGTCCGAATCCACCCGCGGCACGAGGTCGCACAATCTTTGGATCATTCTGATCGGACTCAGCGATGAGTGAACGAGGAATGCCCGTTTCAGCGGAAACGGACTCGGCGACAACCTGCATTTGTTCGAGGATGTGGAACGCGCCTTCGTCGTGAAGTGCATGAACCGCATCGAGGCGCAGGCCGTCAATGTGGTAATCAACGAACCACTGACGAATCGCATCCAGAATATAAGCGCGAATCTCATCGGAGTGATCGCCCATCAGATTGACGACTTCACCCCAGCCGGTTGAACCACCAGAGGTGTACGGGCCGAAGAACCCAACGTAGTTTCCATCGGGACCAAAGTGGTTGAACACTACGTCCATAATGACTGCTAGGCCCTTGTTGTGGCACGTATCAACGAGCTTTTGGAGGCCGCGCGGGCCACCGTAACCTTCGTGGACTGCGTGCCAGCTGACACCGTCGTAACCCCAGTTGCGATCGCCTCCGAATGGCTGCACGGGCATGAGCTCAATATGGGTAACGCCGAGGGAAATAAGGTGATCCAGGTGTTCAACCAGGCCTTCGAAGTCGCCAGACTCGGAAAATGTGCCGACGTGCAGTTCGTAAATCACACCACCTGGCAGGATCCGGCCGGTCCACTGTGCGTCTTTCCAGGCGTAATCGGAAAGGTCGACAATCTCGGAAAAGCCATGTGGGCCGTCCGGTTGCGACTGTGAACGCGGATCCGGAAGCGGGATAGTCCAGTCGCTCGGGTTCTCTGGAGTGTCGTCTTCGGAAGCGCCGTAGCCCGAATGTGCCCGCATTTGAAATGCGTATCGATCGCCAGGTGCCCGTGCTACGTCCGCTTCGAACCATCCCTCAAGAGCGCTATCCGGAAGCATTGGAAAGACCTGTGGTGCTTCCGGATCGCCAAGGAGGAGTTCAACTTCAGTTGCGTATGGTGCCCAGACTCGATAGTTACTCATGTTTTCCATGGTAAAGGCCTAATAGCGACTCTGTTGGATTACACAAGGAGGGAATAGGGAACAATAGGAGACATGTCTGATCCCAGCGCGCCCCTGATTGTGCCCTCGCCAGGCGAAATCGCTACTGATGAATACGAAATCAAACGATCTCGATTCATCACGTGGATCACGCGTGCCGACTCCGAAGAAGAAGCCCGCGACATTCTCGCACTCGCTCGCGCGGAGTATTCAGATGCTCGCCATCATTGTTCTGCATACATTCATGAAGTGGAGGGCTCGAATCGCGTTGAACGCTCCTCTGACGACGGTGAACCCTCCGGAACAGCTGGCAGGCCAATGCTCGATGTCCTCCTTGGGTCGGGGATGACGAATGTCGTGGCGGTCGTCGTCAGGTATTTCGGCGGGATCAAACTCGGCACAGGCGGACTTGTTCGAGCATATTCGGATGCAGTATCTGGGTGCTTGCCAAAGGTTTCAAAGAACACACGGGTGCGTCGCGAGCTGCGCAGTATCGAGGTCAATCCAGGTGACGCCGGGCGGGTCGAGTCGGAATTGCGCAATCGAGGCTTCGATGTTGTAGATACCGCGTGGTCGGCACAGGTGACTCATACTGTGGCAATTGAACCGGGAACAACTGAGCTTCTCGATGGAGCCCTGCAGGCCCTCTCTCACGGCGAGCTCTTGTCAGCCAAGGCGGGGACACGTTGGGTCGAGCTGCCACTGCGATAGCCTAGGCGAAATCGCAGAAACACCCGCGTCGTCAGTTAATCACTGGTAACTCTAAGTGCATGACACAGCAGCCTGATTCTTCCCAGCAGCCAGCACTTCTCGTCGACCGCGAGGGGTACATTGAGACATGGACTATCAATCGAGCGGATAGTCGCAATCCGATTTCTGCACCGGATGTCATTGACGCGATTGTCGATAACGTCGCTCGGGTCAACATGGACCACGATGTTCGCGCTGTTATCCTCACCGGCGCCGGGTCCGCATTCTCTGCTGGTGGCAATGTCAAGGACATGGTTGACAAGACGGGCATGTTCAGTGGCACCCCATACGAACTTCGCGACGGCTACCGCAACGGCATCCAGCGCATCCCAATGGCGTTGTACCACTGTCAAGTTCCTGTTATCGCTGCGGTCAACGGTCCCGCGGTCGGAGCCGGGTGTGACTTGTCACTGATGTGTGACCTGCGAGTGGCATCAACGAAGGCGTGGTTCGCAGAGAGCTTCGTTGGTCTCGGGATCATTCCTGGCGATGGTGGCGCATGGCTGTTGACCAAGACCATTGGCCCAGCGCGGGCGGCAGAAATGGCGCTGACCGGCGACCGAATTACTGCGGACAAGGCCGCAGAATGGGGCATGGTTAACGAGGTCGTCGAGCCGGACGAACTGCTCGATGCGGCGAAGAAGCTAGCGGGTCGCGTCGCAAAGAATCCTCCACATGCAGTGCGAATGGCAAAGAAGTTGCTTCGCGAGTCGCAGCATCAGTCTTTGGCTAGCCTGTTGGAGTTGTCGGCGGCAATGCAGGCGTTGGCGCACACGACTGAGGATCATCGTGAAGCTCTGAACGCATTCATGGAAAAGAGGCCGGGTTTCTATTCTGGAAAGTAGTCGTTTGCTGGTTATTGGGCGTTCCGCTATTAGCGAACAAGGTGCACTACGCTTTCCGCGATGTGCTGAAGATGAATAAGATGAAAGCATGAGTTACCTGCAGCCTTATCAGCAAAACCCGATTGAACTGCGCAAACAAGCGGTTCGTAAGCACTCGCGTAATGCAGTGTTGTGGAGCACCGGTGGCATTATCGGCGGTGTGGCCATTGGTTTGATGGCACAGAGCTTTGTCTTGATGGCCATGATCATTGGTATTGGCATCATCGGCGGTCTGGTGAACTGGCAGAAGGTTCAAAAGATCGTCAATCATAAGGACAATCAGTAGTTCACCCACGGGTTGGCGTGGCAGATGTGCCCGCGCAACCATGTGGTGCAGGTAGTTCATGACGCAGCATCTAGATGACGATAAGCCAGTCCGCATCGACGCCTGGCTGTGGGCAGTGCGGTTACTCAAGACGCGCTCTCAGGCTGCGGAGGCGTGCCGGGGTGGTCACGTCAAGCTGAATGGTAACGCCGTCAAGCCTGCGACGATCGTCGCGCCTGGCGACGAGATTCGTGTGTGGGCGAATCACCGCGAAACAATTGTTGAGGTCACGCGGACAATCGCCAAGCGAGTTGGCGCACCGATTGCGAAAACGTGTTACATCGATAAGTCGCCGCCACCGCCGCCAAGGGAAATCTTGGCGTCTATTCCGATGCGAGATCGGGGAGCGGGGCGTCCGACAAAGAAGGAACGTCGGCAGATTGATCGACTTCGCGGTCGATAACCCCTGTTTCGTTGACGGCTCCGGCCTTGTCCAAAATTGCGAGGCGCACTTTCATTCGCTTCACTCGCGCTTCTGGGTGCAGACCGAGGTGCTGGGTTTGCGTGATGTGATCTTCACCGAACTCGGCGAGGAGACAATCGTCGATAATTCGGGCGTGACCTGGGGTGAAACGATAGCGCATCGCTTTGGACACCTGGTCTACGCGACGAGGCTCTAGCAGTTTGCGCAACTCTCCCACGGTGTCGACTCCATTGGCATCAAGGATGTCTTCTAACCATGCGTAGTGTTCAGACTTGGATCGAGGGATGCGTGGCAGGAACAGGGTGAGCACGCCCGGCAGAGTTTCTGCATTGATTTCGATGTCGTCGGCACGATTAGGAGAGCTGTCTCTCCCTGTTGCATCGGACGTCGTGCTGTCTGAGTCTTGGGCAGATGCCGCTTCTTGTTCTTGCTCGTCAATGATGGAGGCGATCTGGTCGAACTGTTGGTCGGCAAGTTCAATCAGACCGGCTGCGAGAGCAAAAGCACGGTCGATGCGTGGATCGACTACACCCTCGGCTGACTTGTATCGAATATCGTGCTCGAATTCTGCCCACGCATGTTGGAGTACCGTGCGCACTTGAATCTCGAATTCAAGACCTTTATAAGGCTCGAGAATATTCGGCGCGTTCTCGCCGATTCGGCAGACCAAATGATGCGAGCCGTACCCTAGCTGCCCGCTGATTCGCGTTTCTAACGTTTTGTCCGTTGTGCGGAGGATGTCGAGGTCATCAGCCAGGACTTCAAGCACACTGGGGATCTCGGTAGAGTGGTACGTGGTGATACGAGCACCGACGAGATCATGAATATCGGCCCACGGGTCGGCGTAAACGAACGAGCCATCGTCGCGGCGACGCATCGCTTTCATTCGAAGCGAGCGCCATGTCTTCACTCGCGCTGTGACCTGATCGAATGCGAGGCCGGAGTCAGCGAGAATTTCACTGATTCCGTCTGCGAAGTCAGCAGCAGCCGTCGGGTGCGCCGCTAGCCACGAGTCGTACTGTGACTGCAGCGTGCGCATCCGTTCGCTAATTTTGCGACGCTTCTTTCTCGTCTGTGGACGAGCTGGTTGGTCTTGTTGCTTAGACATCTACTTCTTCTGCAACGAGCAGAGCCACAGGGTAGGTATCAAACATGCTAGAAACGACGACGGTTCCTGACCAGGTGCGACCAGTGAAGCGGTCTGTCCAGAATCCATCAGGCAAAGTTACTGTGGTGTCGCCCCAACCTCCATCGCGCTCCAGACCGATTGGACGGCGGGTAACCAAAGCGATGATGTCTTGGTCTTCGCCCTGTGGGCCACGTGCAGCACCGACCAGGTAGCGTTCGCCGACACCTTCGGCAAAAACTGGCTGGTAGGTGCCACCGACGAACGAGTCAGGTCGTTCAGCACGCAAAGCCAAACCATGGTGGGTGACCATCAGCTTGACCATGTTTGCATCTGCCGCAGTAAAGCCTTCAGGCAATGTCGCCGGAGTCTCTGCGGAGCTCACCGCAGTTGGAACCTCACCTCGGCGTACCTGGTCGAGTGCTACGCGACGGGCATCGTAATCTACGAAACGACGATTGTCTGGGTCCACCAACGAGTCTTCGAGGAACTCCGTGCCCTGGTAGGTGTCAGGAATACCTGGTCCTACGAGCTGAAGCAGCTTTCGCGACCAACTCGTCGTCATGCCTGCTGGAGCGATGGACTGCACAAATTCAGTAATGCGGTCGGTGAGCGGGCCGTCGAGGAGGCGGTCGATCCAGCGCATTACACGGAGTTCCATCTCCTCGTCCGGTTCGGTCCACGTGGTGATGGAACTAGCCTCGCGCATTGCTTTTTGCGCGTATGCGTGGAGACGGTCGCGGAGTTCGTCCGTGATAACTCCATCTGCGGGCCATACGCCAACGATGTTCTGGATCAAGAAATAGCCAGTTGCAGCGTCTGGAGCTGGGGTAATGGCATTCCAATCGCGAATGTTCTCGGCCCAGTCACCAGCGATATCCGAAAGTTGGATAATGCGAGCACGGACATCTTCGCCTCGCTTGGTGTCGTGCGTGGACAATGCCGTCATCGTTCCTGGCCATAGACGGGCACGCTCCGACTGCAGGAGATGGTACTCGGCAGCTGAGACACCATAGCGGCTTGGATCGCCACCGACTTCGTTCAAGCTGACCAGTCGGCTTGCCCTGTAGAACGTCGTGTCTTCGACTCCCTTTGCCATCACAGCACCACAGACCTGCGCAAAGCGAGTGGCGGCTTCACCCTGTGCGATCAGCCCAGCGGCAATCAAGTCCAGGGCAAAAACACGCGATGGGAAGCGTGCGGCCATTTCCTGGATGACCGACGATGCCACGCGAGACAGCGACACATAGTCCGAGCGATAGACAGGCATAGCTGCGACGAGCTCGCTGATGGTGTCCATCAACTCTTCCTCGGTGACATTGCCACCGTAGGTCGACCAGTTATCGCGGCGAAGTGCGCGGGCTAGACGACGTACCTCCGCCGTCAATTCGCTCTTTGCGATTTCTCGCTTCAGCTCTCGTTCCGTCGCCTTAACTGCCTGTTTGTCCCACGTAGAGCCCGATTCCTGTAGCGCAAGCATGCTCATAGTGTCGCGTGATTCGCGGTTCATGAAAACGTTGTCGAACTCACGCAGTGCGTCGTAGCCGGTCGTGCCATCCACCTGCAAGCGAGGATCGAGTGGCTCGGTAGCACCGAGAATCTTCTCGATGACCAACCACTTGTCGTCGCCAAGCAAGCGACGCAGCTGCGACAAGTAACCGAAAGGATCCGACAAACCATCGGGATGGTCAACTCGGACACCATCGATGATATCGGCAGCGATGAGCTCGCGAACGATCCGATGAGTGTGCTCGAAGACAACCGGGTTTTCCTGGCGAATACCCGCGAGCCCGTTCACACTAAAGAATCGACGGTAACCGATAATGCCATCGCGCCAGAACATCAATCGGTACGACTGGCGAGCATGCACTTCTTGCGGCGTACCCTCCTCGGTGCCAGGGCGGATCGGAAACGCATGATCGTAGTACTTGAGCAGTGGCTCATCACCGCTGAGATCAACCTCAAGCTTTTCGACGTCGTCCTCAGAGCCCAAAACGGGCAGGCCCATTTTGCCGTCAGCGCCGTTGTCCTCGTGCCAATCGATATCGAAGTACGGTTCGAAATCGGAATCTTGTCCGTATGTAAGGACATCCCACCACCACTTATTGAGCTCTGGCTGCTCGACACCAAGGTGGTTAGGGACGATATCGATGATGATGCCGATGCCAGCCTCGTGCGCAGTTGCAGCGAGCGACTGCAGTCCCTTCATGCCACCCAACTCAGGGTTTATGGTGGTGGGATCGATGACGTCGTAGCCATGGTTTGACTCGGGAACCGACGAGAGAACTGGCGATAGGTAAATGTGGGAAACACCGAGCTCGGCAAGGTAAGAGATCTGTTTCTCGGCATCCGCGAAAGTGAATGCGCGGCCGTTTGGATCCGCCTTTGGACCGCGCAGCTGAACACGGTAGGTGGACGTAATTGGTCGTCGATCCATGGAAACGAGATCACTCGCCTTTCTGTCAAGGTGCGACTAGTTCACCTCCACCTTAGTGGGCGTACGCCCAGAAAGTTGGATATAAAACTTCGCCAGTAGCGAGCGCGCAAGCCTCAACGTGGGCGCGATAGTCCGGACGGCTGCCCGCCGGAGTGAATAGAGCTAGTCGATCGCCCTCTCGCACGAAAGCAAGTGGCGATACCCGTTCGGCGGAGCGTTTCCATCTCTGTGCTGCCCATGCGTAACCACGTCGAAGGTCGACGTTGTGAGGAAAAACCAAAAGCGAATCTACTGATGCTGGAAAATACACCGGAGTGTCACCAAAAAGCCGACACAAGTGCCCATCCAGCTCTAACAGCGCAGCCGTAGCAGCAAGCCAACCAGTGACATGGTGCGCGGGGCTACCCAGTTCCAATCCATGCACAAGGTCGCGGCGAGCGGGGCAATGGCCTATGGCCTTACGCACCACATCCTGCTGGCGAGCCGTAAATAGCCGAGTAGCTTGTACTCCCGTTGCAGCTGCCGCGGGGCGTGCGACTACATGCAGTTGCCCCGTTGAGGTATGACGGTCGATCAATTCCTGCCCAGCTGTTTCCATTGAAAACCCTGGCCCAGTGACCACACCTATCAGCCCGGCCCCCACGTCGCGCCAATCTATATCTGATGGCGCATCACGTAACCACTCTGCCGGACGCAATTCCGGTACTGGTCGAAGCATTGCTAAGTCCCCCCACGTTCAGTCAATGCAATTTTGATGAAGCAGTTCTACTGCAGCCCTAGTGCAGCAGGAGGCTCTACCAACAGCCTCCCTTACTTACACTGACGCTCCAGGAATGGCATTGGTTCCCGAGGTTTTCGCAGAGGGGCACGAGAGCACGCATATTCGCGTGATGAGGTGTTTTAGAACGGTGGTTCGTCGTCAAGAGGGAAGCCGGCTGCAGCATTGTCATCGAATGAGCCTTGTGCATACGCGCCGCTTCCGAAGACTTGAGCGTGGGATTTGCGCGCCTCGGCTTCATCCAGCCCAAGTGCAGCGAAGAGCTGCTCTTTTGTCCAGATTTCGATATCCTGTCCCTGCTCCTGCAGCTCTCGGGCACGCCTTTCTTTTGATGTCACCGAATCCCACGGTCCGGCCACAAGAATGGTGGTTTTCTTGGTGACTCCCTTATTAATGTCCGCTCCCGCATCAGCGATCTTTTCCCACAACTGGCCTTTGTCGAACGGGTCGAAGTCTCCAGTCAGCGTCACTCGCTGGCCGAAAAGCAATCCCTGGGGATCAGCATGTGGATTCGGCTTGGGGATTGTTGTCGGTGTCTTCGCCGCATCCCACTTTGCTTGCCGACGAGCCCCTTGATTCCAATTCCCGCCACGACCAGCAACTCCAGAAGTGGTGCCTGATTTATACCTGACCTGGCGCAGCTTGCCTCCACTAATCTCGCCGAGACTCAGACTCAGAGTTTCAGACAACTCTTGGACGCTGGTGGAGTCCTGCTTGTGCATCAGCCATGTGGCGATATGAGCACAGGCAATGGCATCCGCCGTGGCATCGTGGTGTTCGGTCAAGTCGTAACCAGCAGCGGCAGCTAAGGTCGGCAGCTTCAAATTCTGCAATCCAAGCTCTGCTTGCCGAGCCCACCTATACGTGCAGCCGAACTTAACCTCAGGGGCTTCGATGCCCGCAGCCTGGCAGCCTTCATACATCGCAGTGAAATCAAACTTCGCGTTATGCGCGACGATGGGCATGGTTCCAACGACTTCGGTGAACTCCTGCACTCGTTGGGTAAACGAAGGTTGGTCTGCAACATCTGCTGGCTGGATGCCATGCACTGCGATGTTGTCCTCCGAAAACTCTTCCAATCCTGCAGGAGGTCGACACAACCACGAGTACGTGCTGTCGATTACACCGTTCTTTACGACGGCCAGACCCATTTGGATCACGGAGCCGAACGCAGCGTTTGCGGTCTCGACATCGAACGCAACGAAATCCTCCAAGCTACGATCGGCTGAACCTGATGTGTCTTCCTTTTGCTCAGACATGAACGGAAGCGCACCAGATTCTGCAATCTGCGTGAATTCTGGTGTGGGAGCAACTGCAGACATTGGGGCAGGGGTATCGATGATCACGTCAACGCCGTGGGTGTCTGTGTCTACGAGGGCTTGTGCTTCAGCCGCAAAGTCACCAGCTTTTGCCGCCGTCACGAGCACAACAAGTCGGTTGGCGGTGTCCACTGCAGCTGGTGTCACGCGAATCGCTGGAGCGTGAGGTCCAAACTTCACGAATCCTGGTAAAAGCGCTGTTGGAGCAGTGAAAATGAAGGATGGAGCTTCCACCGCGACGTCGTCAAGCGGAACGCGGACGGGGCCATTATCGGAGCTGTGAATACGAGCCCGTCGATCAACGGTCACGAATGATTCGGAAACGTGCACGATGAAACCGGAAAGCTGGAAGGCGACCATCATGGAAACCAGGGTAGCGGTCGGTGCGGATTGGCTGATCGACACGCCCTTTTGGGGGAGTAAGCGGAAGTGGAAAACCACATTCGACACGCGATTGGCGTCCGTATGATTTTTGATCGGACATTACCTATAATTCAGTCGCCTGCTAAAGATGATGGGAACAGAAATATATTTCGCTGAGCGGACAATGTTCTGTGACCGGAAGCTCGTGCAGGGGCGCGAGGAGCACGTAAAAATGTGACACGCGTCTCATGTTTTGGCCCCCTGAGACAGTTTGTTGGGTAATAATACCTGTGGGAAGCAACATGAATTCGTGCATAACCTGCATCGAAAACATGCAAAACCCACGTAAACCTGTTGTGTTTTCTACCGACTGCCCCTAGGACATCAAGGAAATAAGGAGCATCCGCTTGACCAGTGCTATTCCTGTACACCCTGGTTCCATCCTCAATGACGAGTTTCTGACGCCACGTAAGGTGTCCATCTACCGCCTCGCAGTAGGCATTGGAGTGCCAAGCTCAACGCTCGAGCGTTTCCGTAACGGTGACACCGCTGTCACCGAAGATCTTGCGCAGCGCCTGGCCAACTATTTTGACACCGACCCTGAGTACTGGATGAATTACCAGCGCGACTTCAATAGCAGCGCGGCCTAATCCCTGTTGTCGATTCGTAGGACAATGTAAAGAGTCGGCACCAACAAGAAAGCCCAACAACCATCGTGGTTGTTGGGCTTTTCTCATGCCTTCGCGCACTGCGCTTCTGGTTAGTGCTTTTCGATCAAGATAATGACTGATCGGGCTGGCACTCGAAGCTCGCCTTCAGGCTCGACAATGCGCTCCTTGGCTGGGCGTCCTGTTATTTCAGACGTATCCACAATGATTTCCCACTTGGATGCGTATTCGGTACCTGGAATCTGGAACTGAATATCTTCGTGGTGGGCGTTAAAACACATCAGGAAAGAATCGTCCTTGATGCGCAGGCCACGCAGGTCCGGCTCCGTGATAGCCTCGCCGTTCAGCCAGACCATTAGTGACTTACCGAAGTCGAAGCCCCAGTCTTCCTGAGTCATCACGCGGCCCTTGTACGTTAGCCACGTGATATCGCGATCGTCTGTCTCTGCGCCAAGAGGTCCGCCACGCAAGAAGCGACGACGACGGAACACTGGATGATCGGCGCGCATCTCGATGAGGAAGCGAGTGAAGTCCACCAACTCAGAGTTCGTACGGGTCTGATTCCAGTCGATCCATGCCAGAGGATTGTCCTGGCAATAGACGTTGTTATTACCCTTCTGGCTGCGTCCCATCTCGTCGCCGTGGCTCAACATTGGCGTTCCTTGCGAAAGTAGCAACGTCGTCAAGAAATTGCGGCGCTGACGTGCGCGGAGTTGCAGAATGCGCTCGTCGTCGGTAGAGCCTTCGACACCACAGTTCCACGAGCGATTGTGTGATTCGCCATCGCGGTTGTCTTCACCATTCGCTGAGTTGTGCTTCTCGTTGTAGCTGACCAAGTCGTTCAGCGTAAAGCCATCGTGAGCGGTAACGAAGTTGATCGATGCGGTCGGGCGTCGATCATTGTTGGCGTACAAGTCGGAGGAACCGGTGATTCGAGATGCGAACTCGCCCAGGGTTGATGGTTCGCCACGCCAGAAGTCGCGGATGGTGTCGCGGTACTTACCGTTCCACTCGGTCCACTGAGGTGGGAAGTTGCCGACCTGGTAGCCACCTTCGCCGACATCCCACGGCTCGGCAATGAGCTTGACCTGGCTGACAATTGGGTCCTGCTGAACCAAGTCGAAGAATGCAGCCAATCGGTCGACGTCGTGGAACTCGCGGGCAAGGGTGGAGGCGAGGTCGAAGCGGAAGCCGTCGACATGCATTTCGGAGACCCAGTAGCGCAGCGAGTCCATGATGAGCTGCAGCGAGTGTGGGTGGCGTACGTTCAGGGAGTTACCGGTGCCGGTGTAGTCCATGTAGTGCTGCTTATCGCCATCGACAAGACGGTAGTATGCCGCGTTGTCAATGCCACGGAAGCAGATGGTTGGACCCATGTGATTGCCCTCGGCGGTGTGGTTATACACCACGTCGAGGATTACTTCGATGCCGGCATCGTGGAATGCGCGAACCATTCCCTTGAACTCGCTGACGGCACCACCAGGTTTGGATGAAGCTGCGTAATCCTGGTGCGGAGCCAGGAAGCCGAATGTGTTGTAGCCCCAGTAGTTACGCAAACCCAGGTCGCGAAGGCGATCGTCCTGGAGGAACTGATGTACTGGCATCAGCTCAATGGCAGTAACGCCCAAGTCTTTCAGGTAATTGATGATGGCCGGGTGGGCCAAACCTGCGTACGTGCCACGCAACGTCTCCGGAATATCCGGGTGCTGCATGGTCATGCCCTTGACATGCGCCTCGTAGATAACTGTTTCGTTGTACGGAGTGCGCGGGGAGCGATCTGCAGCCCAGTCGAAGAAGGGGTTAATGACGACCGACGTCATCGTATGCCCAAGGCTGTCTTCCTCGTTGCGCTTCGACGGGTCATTCAAGTCGTAGCTGAAAAGCGAAGAGTGGCCATCGAACTCGCCGTCAAATGCCTTGGCATATGGGTCGACGAGGAGCTTGTTTGGGTCGCAACGGTGACCGTGCGCCGGATCGTAGGGGCCATGCACTCGGTACGCGTAGCGCTGTCCCGGCACGATTCCCGGCAGGTAGCAGTGCCAGATGTGAGCATCTACTTCTTCGAGCGGGATGCGGGTTTCCGTGCCTTCTTTGTCAATAAGGCAAAGTTCAACCTTCTCTGCAATGTCCGAAAACAGAGCGAAATTCGTGCCCGCACCGTCGTATGTCGAGCCCAAAGGATACGGTTCTCCTGGCCAGACTTGGTATCCGCCGACAGTATTAGCTTGATTCATGGTGAATACCTTAGTGCTAAGGCGCGAGAATAGGTGGAATTAAACAATCAGACACTCATCAAATTATGTCGAATTGGCGCGCCTACCTCAGTTGAAATGCATTCACTGCCGGTCGTTTTCGCGTGTCGACGTCGTCGTCGATCAGCTTTTCGACATGCCGGTGGATTCCCGTCGTGAATGTTGGCGACCAGTTATTGCCCGCAGGTACGTCGAATTAACCCGAACTGTGGGGGAGACAATCGTGTCAAACGGTGTTTCTTCAACGCTCGCATGCTGTGTTTCGTGGTTGTCGACGCGCGAAACTTACTGAACCGGTTTAGATTCGTAATTATGAGTCAGCGAACCATTGGAGTAACCGAAGTCGCCTTGCGTGATGCTCATCAGAGCTTAATGGCAACGCGCATGGCAATGGAAGACATGGTCGATGTCTGCGAAGACATGGACAAAGCAGGCTTCTGGAGTGTCGAGTGCTGGGGCGGAGCAACGTTCGACTCCTGCATTCGATTCCTGAATGAGGATCCATGGGAGCGTCTACGCACCTTCCGTGAACTCATGCCAAATAGCCGCCTGCAAATGCTGCTGCGTGGACAGAACCTCTTGGGCTACCGCCACTACGAGGACATGGTCGTCGATAAGTTCGTGGAGAAGTCCGCGGAAAATGGCATGGACGTGTTCCGTGTATTCGATGCGTTGAACGACCCTCGCAACCTCGAGCATGCGATGACCGCAGTGAAGAACGTGGGCAAGCATGCACAAGGCACGATCTGCTATACGACGTCGCCATTGCACGACATCGACGGATACATCAAGCTTGCGGGTCGTTTGCTTGACATGGGCGCGGATTCCATCGCGCTGAAGGATATGGCTGCGTTGCTGAAGCCACAGCCTGCATACGACATCGTCCGTGGTATCAAGGAAACCTACGGCGAAGACACGCAGATCAATGTGCACTGCCACTCGACCACGGGTGTCACCTTGGTCACGTTGATGAAGGCTATCGAAGCTGGAGCGGATGTCGTCGATACCGCGATCTCGTCGCTCTCCTTGGGGCCTGGCCACAATCCAACAGAGTCTCTCGTTGAGATGCTCGAAGGAACCGGCTATGACACCGGCTTGGACATGAACAACCTCATCAACATTCGTGACCACTTCCGCACCGTACGCCCGAAGTACGCGGAGTTTGAGTCCAAGACGTTGGTCAACACCGACATCTTCATGTCTCAGATTCCTGGTGGCATGTTGTCGAACATGGAGAACCAGCTCAAGGCGCAGGGCGCTGGCGACCGCGTGGAAGAAGTAATGCGCGAGGTTCCAATCGTCCGCAAGGATGCGGGCTACCCGCCACTGGTCACACCGAGCTCACAGATCGTCGGCACGCAGGCTGTGTTTAACGTCCTGATGGGGCGCTACAAGGTCATGACTGCCGAGTTCGCTGACTTGATGTTGGGCTACTACGGCGAATGCCCTGGCGAACGTAATCCAGAGCTGATTAAGCAAGCCGCGGAGCAGACCAAGAAGGAAGCCGTTACGTGCCGCCCAGCAGACTTGCTTAATCCTGAGTGGGATGACTTGGTTTCCCAGGCAGCTGCACTCCCGGGTTACAACGGCACCGACGAGGACGTCCTGACCAACGCACTGTTCCCATCTGTCGCGCCGGGCTTCTTCGAGTCGCGTGCTGAAGGGCCAAAGAATGTTGGTAAGACGGCCGAGCAGATGAAGCGCGAACAGGATCAAGCGACCGGCGCAGCGAACGCTATCCGCGAGCCAATCAAGTACAAGGTCACCGTGGGTGGCCGCTCGCAAACCGTCCAGGTCGAACCGGCCTAAGCAACGGCAGAACTACAACACGTAAAAGATTGTGAAGAGCTGATTTATATGTCTAACGAATCCTCTAACAACGCTCCTGCAGCTGTTGCTGACGCCTCTATGGACGAACGCCTCGAAGTGCTCTACGAGCAGCGCGCACGCGTCGCAGCTGGTGGTGGCGAAGCTCGTCAGGAAAAGCAGCGCGAGCGTGGCAAGATGACCGCCCGCGAACGCCTGGTAGCACTCTTGGATGAAGGTACGTTCCACGAAACCGGAATGTTCATCACCCACCGCACGACTGACTTCGGCATGGACAAGGCTGATGCCCCGGCTGATGGCGTCGTCACGGGTACCGGCGCAGTGCTCGGTCGCCCTTTGCATATCGCATCGCAGGACTTCACCGTGATGGGTGGCTCTGCCGGCGAAGCACAGTCCAAGAAGGTTGCGGCCATGATGAAGGCATCCGCAGATACGGGCACCCCATTCGTGTTCATCAACGATTCCGGCGGAGCTCGAATTCAAGAAGGCATCGACTCACTGTCCGGCTACGGCCAGGTGTTCTACAACAACGTGCTGCTATCCGGCTTGGTTCCGCAGATTTCCATTATCTCCGGCCCGTGCGCTGGTGGTGCTGCGTACTCGCCAGCATTGACTGACTTCATCATTCAGACGCGCAAGGCACAGATGTTCATCACTGGCCCAGGCGTGATCAAGGCTGTCACTGGCGAAGATGTCACCGCAGATCAGCTCGGTGGAGCTGATGCGCACATGGCGAAGGCCGGCAACATTGACTTCGTTGCTGACGACGATGAGCAGGCAATTCTCATCGCCCAGAAACTACTGAGCTTCCTGCCACAGAACAACACTGAGGAAGCGCCAGTCGTGGACCCGGTATTGGATGTGACCCCGGACAATTCGCTGCGCGATGTCGTGCCAGTAGACGGCAAGAAGGGCTACGACGTCCGCGACGTCATTACTCGCGTCGTGGACAATGCAGACTTCCTCGAGTCTCAGGCAGGTTTCGCACAGAACCTGGTCGTCGGTTTCGGACGTATCGCCGGTCGTACGGTGGGCATCGTTGCAAACCAGCCAGCAGTCATGTCGGGTGTTCTCGACATCAATGCTTCCGACAAGGGCGCTAAGTTCATTCGTTTCTGTAACGCGTTCAATATCCCGCTGGTTACTTTTGTGGATGTCCCGGGCTTCATGCCAGGCGTCGCGCAGGAACATGGCGGCATCATTCGCCACGGCGCAAAGATGCTGTACGCATACTCCGCTGCAACAGTGCAGAAGATCACTATCGTGCTGCGTAAGGCATACGGTGGCGCCTACCTCGCAATGTGCTCGAAGGACATGGGCGCCGACCGTGTCTTTGCATGGCCAACCGCTGAGATCGCAGTGATGGGTGCCGAAGGTGCTGTCAACGTTGTCTTCCGCAAGGACATCGCAGCAGCTGGTTCGGAAGAAGAGCAGGCGAAGGTTCGTAATGAACGCATTGCCGAATACAAGTCTCGATTCTCGACGCCGTACGTAGCCGCCTCCCGCGGACTTGTCGACGATGTCATTGATCCAGCAGAGACGCGTATGCAGATCGCAGATGCTCTAGAAGTGCTGGCCAACAAGCGCGTTGTACGCCCAGGCAAGAAGCATGGATTGGGGCCGATGTAAGCCATGACCACCGAAAACATGACCGGCGCTGGAGCCGGCGATGTTGCCGAACTCCGCGAACTCGTCGCCGAGATGGGGCGTCGCTTGGATGCGACGTCGCAAAGCTTGAGCACTGCGACCGCGCGACTGAAGAAGGCGGAAGCCGAGCTGGTCGAGCTACGAAAGCGCGTCGACGCCGACATTCCGGAAGAAGCAGTCATCGCTATTTCGGCGGCGGTATCGGCGTACTTGGGTAACCGCGGCACCGTGAAGGCAATCCGCTACAACCGTCACCGCACCTGGGCTATGCAGGGGCGTCAAGTTCAGCAGCTCCGACTGCGCTAGCAAACACCGTGTGAATCGAGGACAACCATGAAGTTGAAAGTCACCGTCAACGGCATTGCCTATGACGTCGAAGTTGAAGTTGAAGAAGAACAGAAGCGCCTGTCAACCATCGTGATGGGAGGCGGTGCAACCGTCACCAACACCTCCGAACCAGCTACTGCGAAGCTGTCGGGTGTGTCGTCGAACTCGGTCGTCGCGCCACTCGCTGGCTCCGTCAGTCGCATTCTGGTGGAGGAAGGGCAGCAGATTACCTCCGGCGAGGTTCTGCTCATCCTGGAAGCGATGAAGATGGAAACCGAGATCACTGCACCTCACGACGGCACCGTTGGCAGCATCAACGTTGAGGTCGGCGAATCGGTGCAGGGTGGACAGCCACTCGTATCGGTAGAGTAACCGAACAACGGCCACGGGCCCTGGTCGGTAAAGAGCATTGCTTGTTGCGTCACATTTGCGGTGATGAAGAACGGTTGAGTTTCATAACGGCATAAGTAATAACTTAGAATTTTTACTATGAATGCCGTTCTTCTCGCCGTTTTGGTGATGCTGATCCTCGCAGTGAGCAGGGTCCACGTCGTTATTTCACTCTTTGTTGGTGCCCTTGTGGGTGGCCTTGCCGGTGGGCTTGGCATCGATGGCACCATGGTTGCGTTCCAGGACGGCCTGTCCGGTGGCGCAAAAATCGCGCTGAGCTACGCCTTGCTCGGCGCTTTTGCTATGGCAGTGGCTAGTTCCGGACTTCCACGTTTGCTGGCAGAGTGGATCATTTCGAAACTGGGCACTGAAAGTGAGACAGCGAAGAGTGCCACGATTGCTCTCACCAAGTTTGGCATGATTGCCGGCATTTTGGCGATGGCCATCATGTCGCAAAACCTGATCCCGGTTCACATCGCGTTCATTCCGCTGATCATCCCTCCACTGTTGAAGATCATGAACCGACTACGCCTTGACCGCCGACTGGTAGCAAGCGTGTTGACGTTCGGTTTGATCACCACCTACATGTGGATTCCACTGGGCTTCGGCAACATCTTCTTGAACGAAATTCTGCTGGGCAATATTGAAAAGGCCGGCATGAATACGAATGGCATCAACGTCTTCACGACCATGGCAATTCCTGCAATGGGCATGATCGCCGGTCTTTTGATCGCGATATTCTTCTCCTACCGTAAGCCGCGTGACTACGAAGATCTGCCTATTGTTGGCGCAGAAGACACTGAAGATGAGCCAATTTCTCGGTACCGGGTCATCGTTGCAGTGATTGCGATTATTGCAACCTTCGCAGTTCAGGTCGTCATGCAGTCTATGGACTTCGAAGCTGATTCGCTTCTCGTCGGTGCTCTGGTAGGCCTGGCGATCTTTATGGTTACGGGTGCCGTGAAGTGGCGTGAAGCGGACGATGTATTCACCGCAGGTATGAAGATGATGGCACTCATCGGCTTCATCATGATCACGGCACAGGGCTTCGCCGCAGTGATGAGCGAAACTGGCGAAGTAGAAAATCTCGTCACCGCCTCTGCGGACATGTTCGCTGGCAACACGGGCGCTGCTGCAGCGGCGATGCTGGTCGTCGGCCTCATCGTCACGATGGGTATTGGCTCTTCGTTCTCAACGTTGCCTATCATCGCCACCATCTACGTTCCACTGTGTACAACGATGGGCTTTTCACCGGCGGCCACTGTTGCCATTATCGGTGCTGCAGGTGCGCTTGGTGACGCCGGTTCGCCAGCATCTGACTCGACTCTGGGACCAACGGCTGGTTTGAACGCAGACGGCCAGCATGACCACATTCGCGACTCCGTGATTCCAACCTTCATCCACTACAACCTGCCGTTGCTGGTATCCGGTTGGATTGCAGCCATGGTTCTCTAACCGCGAGGCACAATCGGGTTCTGACCGCGCCTCGTTCATTGTGGTGCGTCAGATCCGTGTGGCAGTGTTGAGCTAACAATCACGTCAAGGAGGTTCGTCGATAGTGGACATTGATGACCTGGATTTCGAGTTTCCAGAGGGGTCTTTTCGTAAGCTGCTCGGATTCTTCATGATCTGCATCGGCATCCTCGCATTTGTTGTAGCTGCAGCTGCACTCACGGCGTCAAATGTGCAAGGGGCGATTGCTCTCGGCTTCATCGGAGCTGGTTTAGGTCTCGGGGGCTGGCTTGTTGCCAGTGCCCGATGGTGGACTGGCGTGGCAGTGTTCCTCGGCTGTGTTGTCGCCGGCATAGTGCTTTCGCCTTTGACTTCCGCATAAGAACCAAGCCGGGATGGCATCACCGTCCTGGCTTTATCTCATGCAACCACTACTTAACCTGCTGCTTCAATGCCTGCAAGGATGATCTCGCAGCCTAAGCTGATGCGCCGCAAACCCTGCTGCCGGATCTCGTCCACGCTTAACGACGGGTCGTCCTTCGCCAGCTCTGCCATTCGCTCAGTAGTTTGCTCGTCCAGGGTCGTACCAATTGTGAAGTGCACCAATGTCGATGCCAAATCGGTAGCTGAAAAGTTGCTTGGAGCGTCGTCGAGGAGCGGTGCTAGCAGTGACAGCGGTGAAAGCTGCGCAGTGCCCGTGGCCATGGCTGCGGCGACGATCTCAGCACCATCGCGATGATGGGTCAAGCATTCGTGGAATGCAGTGATGAACTTGCTGACATTGTCGCGCCACCCTCCGGTGAATTCGCGAGTGGTGAGCGGAGTGAGGATGCGGTCAGCAACTGCGCCCAAAAGTGCTTGCTTCGATGGGTAGTGCCAGTACATGGCGCCTGCTGCGACATCGAGATGGCGAGCTAGTCGGCGAATGGTGAGGTCTTGGAGACCGTATTCGTCGAGGATTTCAAGCGCGGCATCCAAGATGATTTCTTTGGTCAGTTGCACAGTGGTCAACCGTAGCTGAAAAAACCGAGATGGTGATGAAAACACCGGGGGATGGCCAAATCACCACTCGGGTTGAACAGTGTTCTAGTATTGCAGTTAAACTAACTCGAGCACTGTTCAATTCTGTTTGACTCTGTTGTGCTTGACCCCCTTTTCCGAGAACTGGAGACATTAATGGCAGCCACCCCTGAAGCAGCAACCCTGGATCGCGACATCATCGAGATCGCCCGCGAGAAGGTCTTGGGTCGTGGTGAAGGTCTGAACTATGAAGAGACCGTTGCTGCTCTGAACATTGATGAAGATCGCATCGAAGAGCTCCTGCAGCTAGCCCATGAAGTTCGTCTGAAGTGGTGTGGTGAAGAAATCGAGGTCGAAGGCATCATTTCGCTGAAGACTGGTGGCTGCCCAGAGGATTGCCACTTCTGCTCCCAGTCCGGCCTGTTCGAGTCCCCAGTTCGTGCGGCGCGCCTCGACATCCCTTCTCTCGTGGAAGCAGCGAAGCAAACCCAGAAGACGGGCGCTACCGAGTTCTGCATTGTTGCAGCAGTAAAGAGTCCAGACGACGCACTGATTAGCCAGATGGAAAACGCAGTAAAGGCCATCCAGGCGGAAGTTGACATCAACGTCGCTGCGTCGCTTGGCATCTTGTCTCAGGAGCAGGTCGACCGCTTGGCTGCTGCAGGCATTCACCGCTACAACCACAACTTGGAAACCGCAAAGTCCTACTTCCCGCAGGTTGTTACTACCCACACGTGGGAGGAACGTGCGGAAACCCTCCGAATGGTTGGCGAAGCAGGCATGGAAGTATGTTGTGGCGGCATTTTGGGTATGGGCGAAACCGTTGAACAGCGTGCAGAGTTCGCTCAGGATTTGCAGAAGCTCAACCCAACTGAGGTGCCAATGAACTTCCTTGACCCTCGTCCGGGCACCCCATTCGAAAACCGTGAGCCACTGCCAGCAAAGGATGCATTGCGTGCAATTGGTGCGTTCCGACTGGCGTTGCCAAAGACCATTCTGCGCTTCGCTGGTGGACGTGAGTTGACCTTGGGCGACCTGGGTGCTGAGCAGGGTCTGCTCGGTGGCATCAACGCAGTTATCGTCGGCAACTACCTGACCACCCTGGGACGCCCAGCTGAGCAGGATCTGGATATGTTGGGCAAGATTCGCCTGCCAATCAAGGCTCTGAACGCCACCGTCTAAGAGCTGTTCAAACAAAGACCAAACGTAGAACTGTCAACCGGCAAGGTGCGCACATGATGAAGACAGCGAACACGGATCTCCTGCAGGCAATCGTCGTGCAAGACGAACCCATTTATGATCCATTCACCGGGGCGCATCTCGCCGCAGGGGAGTTCAAGCAGCGGAGCCATAGCGCTCGTGCAGGCCTCGAAGCTCCTCGTTACTGCCAGCTGTGCGGGCGTCGCATGGTGGTACAGGTGCGCCCCGACGGGTGGACGGCCAAGTGTTCTCGCCATGGCGAGGTCGATTCAGAAATGCTTGAGCGTCGCTGACCGTATTTAGTCACGCTCATCAGTAACACAATTGGGCAACACTGTTCGGCCATGTCGAGACTCTAGTAGATTCTTGGCATGGCCAATTCTCTTCCTACTGCTGCCCTCGGTGGGCCGTCGTCGCACAGCGGTAATACGGACGACGCCAGTTCGCCGGAAACCATGTCAGCTGCAGAAATCAAGAAGCTGAAGAAGTCACTTGTGAAAGATTTTTCTAGCGTCGTGCTGCAGGCCATCATCTTGTCTGCCGGTGCCGGCATTATCTGGGGTGTTTTGCGACCAACACAGGAAGTCGTGGGAGCAGGCAATGGACAATTGATGATTCCCCAAGAATCCCTCGATGCCAGTTTTGCCACCGTCCTCACCTATGTTGCCGTGATTGCGGTCGCGGGCTTGATTCTCGGAGCAGTGACGTACCGTCGCCTTCCGCAACGGCGCGGACTCGTTATGCAGAACTGGGTTGGCCTCTCGGGGCTCGTAGGCGCGGGCGCATTTACTCTCGCCGGTCAGTTCGTGGGATCGTTTCGCACCACGGACGTTGCGCACCTCAAAGTGTGGGAGACAGCGACGATAATCCCTGAATTCTCCACGTATATTGCCGGTTTAGTACTGCCGCTCGTGGCGATGATTGTGTATTGGCTTGGGCTCGTGGTGCTTGACGACGACTCGTCGGAAAGCGAACAGATTGTCTCACAAACGTAGTTTCGTGGCTCCAAGTGCAGAATTGCGCTGCCATCGGACTAAGATTGTGGCCAGCTACCCCCTGATGTCACGGTTGGGTGCGTCTTTGATGCCCGCGAGGGCTGCAGGCCGACTGTGACACCCTTGAAAACTTGTAAGGAAGAGTCACGTGACCAGCCAGCAAGCTACTACGTTGCAGCCAATCGAGTCTGAATTGGCAAAGAAGGTTGTCGACAACGGCACTAACTACGAAGGTGTCGAAGCCACCCCTGAATGGGCTGCTGAAGTAAAGCGACTGGCGAAGGAACGCAACGCCGTCATCTTGGCCCACAACTACGAGTTGCCCGAGATCCAGGATATCGCCGACTACACAGGCGATTCGCTGGGGTTGTCCCGTATCGCAGCAGAGACGGAAGCGGACGTGATTGTGTTCTGCGGTGTGCACTTCATGGCCGAGACCGCGAAGATCCTGAGCCCGGACAAGACGGTGCTTATTCCAGATGAGCGTGCAGGCTGCTCGTTGGCTGACTCCATCACCGCAGATGAACTGCGAGAGTGGAAGGCGGAGCATCCGGACGCATTGGTTGTCAGCTACGTCAACACGACGGCCGACGTTAAGGCTGAAACCGATGTCTGCTGTACGTCGTCGAATGCTGTCGATGTTGTTGCGTCGCTGCCTGCAGATAAGGAAATCCTGTTTAACCCTGACCAGTTCCTCGGCGCACACGTCAAGCGGGAAACTGGCCGCGAGAACATGCATATTTGGGCGGGCGAGTGCCACGTGCACGCGAACATCAACGGTGACGAGTTGGCGCGTCGTGCAGCTGAAGACCCAGAAGCTGACTTGTTCATTCACCCAGAATGCGGTTGCGCTAACTCTGCTATCTACCTGGCAGGCGAAGGCACGATTGCTCCAGAGCGTGTGCACATGCTTTCAACTGGCGCAATGTTGACGGAGGCCAAGAAGGTTGAAGACGCGCACAAGCCAGGCGCCAAGGTTCTGGTGGCTACCGAAGTGGGCATGTTGCACCAGCTGAAGAAGGCCGCGCCAGGTGTTGAATTCGAGCCAGTGAACGATCGCGCATCCTGCAAGTACATGAAGCTGATTACGCCAGCGGCGCTGCTGCGTTGTTTGGCCGAAGGAGTCGACGAAGTTGGTGTTGATGCCGACATCGCTGAGCGTGCTCGCAAGTCGGTCGAACGCATGATTGCTATCGGCAATCCTGGTGGCGGTGAATGATCCCGTCACCCTCCGGCTACGACTGGGATCTGTCCTGCGACCTGCTCATTATCGGTGCGGGCGTGGCAGGGTTGTCAGCTGCCCGTCGTGGTCGCGAACTAGGTCTTGATGTCCTGCTCGTTGACAAAGGGGAGTGGCGTACTGGCGCTCGCTCACACCTACGCTTCGACACGGCAGCCACGAATCTGGCACAAGGCGGCCTAGCGGTTGTCGGCCTTGCCGACGACCCGACGGGCCACCTCGCCAACGGCATCGATGATTCCGTCGAATCGCATGTCGCCGATACCCTCGACGCCGGTGCCGGTCACTGCGATGAAGATGCAGTACGCAGCATCATTGGCGGAGCTGGCGAAGCAGTGGAGTGGTTGATCGGCCTCGGCGCTGAATTTGATCCTGATCCGACGCATCCAGAAGTGCTGTCGCGAACTCGCGAAGGTGGGCATAGCGCTCGGCGCATCATTCACGCTGGCGGTGATGCAACTGGAGCCGAGATCCAACGCGCTCTGGAAGCGTCTGTGTCAGGAATTCGAGTTCTGCAGAATGCCGCCGCCGAGGATATCGTCGTTGACGATTCTCGCCGGGCGACAGGCGCGCTCATTCGAGATCCCCGTGGTTTGGGTTGTGTGACATCGACTGCCACACTCATTGCGACCGGCGGAGTAGGTCATCTCTACCGCTCTACGACGGCGCCAGAAGGCGCTTTCGGCGACGGCCTGTGCCTGGCCCTGGACGCCGGCGCAACTCTAGCCGACATGGAGTTCATTCAGTTTCACCCAACTGTTCTTTTTGACCGCGATCGCCGTGGACGTCGCCCACTCATCTCTGAAGCTGTTCGAGGTGAAGGAGCACGACTTATCGATTCCCGAGGAAAGAGCGTCACCGATGGTGTCGATCCACGCGGGGACTTGGCACCACGCGACATCGTCTCGCGTGCCGTCGCTACACGCATGAGCGAACTTGGCGACGACTGCGTTTACCTCGACGCACGTCATATTCCAGACGTATGTGAACGCTTTCCGACGGTCACCGCAGGGGTTGCCACAGCCGGATTGAATCCGGCGACTGACTTGTTACCAGTCGCGCCAGCGGTGCATTACACCTGTGGTGGCATTGATGTGGATGTGCATGGTCGGACCTGTGTGCCACAGCTGTACGCAGGGGGAGAGTGCTCGCGAACTGGTCTGCATGGCGCTAATCGCCTGGCATCGAATTCGTTGCTTGAGGGCTTAGTCGTCGGCAAGCGAGTCGCAGAAGATGCAGCATGGGTGCTAGAAGTACAAGGCGCCGACAAGAACCCCGCCGCGTTGCCATGGCCAGCGGAAGCGTGCGTGAAGCGTGCGGGGCGACCTGCACGCAGCGCAACGGGGCGACGGCGCCCACGGTTAAGCGCCCGGAATCTGGATAAATTGCAACAGGCCATGACACGTGGTGCTGGGGTAACGCGCAATGCCGAGTCCCTAGCGTCCGTTGCGGCGGTGCTGGCGACGTTGCCTGCTGCTCCTCAAGTCGTGGTTGCGAAGGCGATTGTCGCCGCTGCGGCGCAACGTCCGTATACGCTCGGATGTCATACCTGGTTGGAATAAAGAAGAAAGCAAGACAAACATGAGTGGAACTTTCGGCAGCAATGTTGGGCCGGATGCTGGTCAGCTGGACGAGCACATTACCCGTGGACTAATTCGCACGGCTCTGCAGGAAGACCTGCGTTACGGCCCGGATGTGACATCATTGGCGACGGTTCCGGCTTCGCAACGCGCGACAGGGCGTGTGGTGTCCCGTGTAGAAGGCATCATTGCTGGCGCGGCTGCAATTCAGTGGACCCTGGAAGAAGTCATTGCAGACGATTTCTCCGTCGAAATTCTGGTCTCAGATGGCGAGCGCGTTCACCCAGGAACCGTCGTTGCTGAGATTGAGGCGCCAACCCGAGGATTGTTGACCGCTGAGCGCACGCTGTTGAATATCGTGACGCATGCATCGGGCATCGCGACGCAGACCCGAGACTGGGTTGACGAGATTGCTGGTACTGGCACTCGCGTTCGAGACTCCCGCAAGACATTGCCAGGTATGCGCAATTTGCAGAAGTACGCCGTGTGCTGTGGTGGTGGAGTAAACCACCGCTTCGGACTTGGCGACGAGGCATTGATCAAGGACAACCACGTCGCAGCTGTTGGCGACGTGCGGGAAACCCTGGAACGAGTGCGTCGTGCGTACCCTGAATTGAAGTGCGAAATTGAGGTGGATACGCTCGAGCAGCTTGATGCGATCTTGCCACTGAAGCCGGAACTGGTCATGCTCGACAACTTCGAAGTGTGGCAAACCCAGATTGCAGTGCAGCGTCGTGCACAGGTCTCCCCAGCAACGCAGCTTGAATCGTCTGGTGGATTGACCATTGATGTGGCTCGGGAATACGCCACATGTGGAGTGGACTTCATGGCCATCGGTGGCCTGACCCACTCCGTCCATGTGCTGGACTTAGGCTTGGATTTCTAGCTAGAGTCGCGACGCGATGTCGGCGGCAATCTCGTCGAGCGCTTCGCCAAAGCGATCGCGTGCCTGCTGTGCAGTTGTGTGGTCGCGCGTCGTGAGGGTACGTGCACGGTGTAGCGCATCTTCAGCGCGTGGCACATCGTCAACAGCGAGTTGGCACTGTGCAACCTGTGCGAGCAGCGGTACTGCTTGTAGATAGAGTTCTTCCGACTCGAAAAGCCCCGCAGCGAGCTCCAAATGATCGACGGCACGGCCAGGATGCTGACGACGAACTTCCGCTTGCCCTGTCAAGGTATGCCACTGTGCCCAGCGCAAATGCCTGGGTGGTGTTCCCTCCGGAGACTCTTGGCCATCGGCTTCGAGATTGTCCAGGAAATCTAGCCAGTCTGCAGCTTTATCCATGAGTCGCGGTGCGGAGCCACGGATGGGGCGCCCCAACGAGTCCGTTTGTGGCGCATCAGCGGCGTCGCCGAGCTGCGCAAAACCACTCATTAGCACATCGGCAGCATCCCACAGGCGCTGCTGCTCGGCGAGAGCCTGGGCATCGGCGAACAGCTGTTGCGGATTCAAGTTCTTAGAAGACGCATCCATAACCGACAAGACTACCCGGGACTACATGTTCAAAATCTCTTGCAGTGCGTCAAGCACAGGATGCCCTGACCACGTTGGTTCCGGTAGTAATTTCTCAATGCGCGCTGCATAACGACGAGCGTCGTCCGGTTGTCCTCTATCGACACAACAGCGCACACCGGTCAGCAAGGCGCGCGCTGCCTCCTCGCCGTCGCCGGCTTCGAGGTACCCCGCAGCAGCGGTATCGACATGGCCGAGCGCCAAGTCTTCGTTGCCGGCCATCCAGTACACAAAGGCGAGGTCATCGTGCCAGTCCGCAATAGACCAGCCATCTGAAATCAAGTCTCTAGCCCTGATCATCAGATCCTCTGCTTGATCGAGATCCACCGAAGCCACAGATCGTGCTGCTTGGCGAAGCGCACGTGAGGCACGGTTATCGTCGCCAAGTGAGCGAGCGTTATCAGCGAGCTGCTCGAAAAGGCTGACCGCATGCTCAATATCGCCACTGCGTCCAGCAGCTGAGGCTGCGATGGTGAATGCGGCATCGGTACGTTCTTCGTCGGACGTAAACGTTGACCAATGTGCCACCGGTTCTGCGTATCGAAGTGCGCCGTCATCGTCGCCGGCGTCGAAAAGAGAACGGGCATAAATCAGTTGAATATCCATCGACAGTGGATTGATGGGCATGCCGGCTGCCCGTCGCAAAGCTTCGGCGGACACTGATTGGGCATCGTCGTACTGGCCGTTAGAGTTGAGCAACGCCGCGAGTAGTCGTGCAGAACGAAGCGTGCCGACGGTTAAGTCGTGGTGCAGCCCCACTGTGACCACGGGGCGCAGCTGCCGAATGGCCTCGGATTCCTCCTCGGCTTCCAGCGACAAGAAGGCCAGCATCTGACGAGCTTCAATTGTGCTGGTGACGGGTTCCGACTTCGGAGAAGCCGCGACTTCTGCGCAAATGTGAGCTGCCTTGCGGAGCTCGCCTCGACCATGCGCAAGTTGGGCATCAAGCAGTCGACGGTCATCGTCGCCAGCTCGTTTCGGTGCGTAGGTGCGCGCCCAATTCGCGAGTGCCTCGGCGATATCGGGGCGACGGGCTAGTGATGCAGAAGCACCGGCTACGGCGGCAGACAGCGCGTATTGATAGGCAAGTGGCGAGCCATCTTCCAACTCGAGATCTAAGATGTCTCGGGCCAAGCTGGTTAGCTGTGGCACATCGTGGTCTGTTGGACGGGCACCGGAGAAGAGATCTCCCGGATGGCTGTCAACGAATTTCTCGGCTTCGGCAAACGCACCGAATGAACGAGCATGGAAAGCCGCAGCTGGGCGGTTGGTGCGAATCGCCCAATCGAGCCATTGAGTGCGGGCTTCTTCGGCTTCGTCGACAAGCTCGAGCTGATCGGCAACCGCATGCCGGAGCGCGAAGAATTCTCCACGCTTGTCCTCAGCGAGATCTTTGGACGCGCTATCGTCGAGCCAAAAGGTCCGCGCGAAGGTAGAAACAGCGCGCCAACTGGACACATGATCAAGCGAGCGGGCAGCTTCACGTGAAAAATCAAGCAACGCTTCTAGCTCGACCGGTACCTCTGGTGGCTCATTTTCTGCATAGCGAGGAGGAATCGGATCAGCATCGTCCGATCCTTCGTTTTGCGCCGAAGCAAACTGATCTTCCGGCTCTGTCATCCACCACGTCATCTCACCATTGTGGGGCGAATGTGGCGTAAAGACAAAACAACATTAGTTTTGACGGGACTGCGGAGATAGCGTGGAGAACCTAAATCGATGCTGGTTAGTCCGCCGGCGCTGATTTCTTGGTCTCAGCGTCAGCCATAATCTGTGCGACGGTTGCTTGAATATCGGTATCGCCCGGCGCGAGTTCGTGGATCCGTCGGAGGTATTCCAACGAAGCTCGGTCATCGTTGGAGCTGAGTGCAGAACGCAGGGCGTATGTAAGTGCATCGGCGGCCTCCAGGGGCATGTCAATGCTGGTGAAAATCTCCGCGGCTTTTTCGGCGTTGGTACGAGCGGGGACATCGTCCCAGTTGGCCCACTTCAGCGCAGCAAACTGGCGATACCAATGTGCAGTTTCTTCCGGAGTGTCCAGATATTCGGCGGCCCGAGACATGAGGTTTTCGACGATCTCTGGATCAGTAGCGGCATCGTTCATCTCTGTCGCAGCTTGTTCGAGAGTTGCCGCCGGAGACGTCCGTGACTCAAAGCGGGACCGAACCTCTGCCAGCGCGTCGTAAAGAACCGCCGAGTGTGCGTAGTTTCCAGACTTGAAAGCAGCTATGGCAGCGATTCGACATGCGTGTGCCGTGCGGGCGTGATTCGACGTGTTGTCCGACCACGCGGCAATTTCTTCCGCCAGAGGCTGGGCTTCTTCAGTGCGTCCGGCACCAAGCAATTCAGTGGCGTGGTGGAGGCGGACATCCATGACGATAGGGGAGTCCGGCATTCCTTCCGTTGCGTCCAGAGCCGACGATGTGACGGCGAGGAGATTGCTGGTGTCGCCGGATTCGATCATGACTTGACCGAGCAGTCGGGTTGACACGATGTGGTCGAGATCAAGCCCCTGAGCCTCCGTGGCCTGCACGTTGGCACGTAACATGCGCAATGCAGTGTCGAAGTGTTCGGTTTCCATTGAGTACATGGCCAAGTTCTGGCGGTAGGCCAGGGAGGCGGTGATAGGTTCCCCCGCTGGCGACTTCAGTCCGGCAGCGCACGTACGTGCTGCCTTCATCAGGTCGCCGTCATCATGGAACTGGCGAGCATCCATCAATGCGACGGCGTCACGCAGGTCATCTTCTTCCGGTCGTTGAGCAAGATCCCGGAGCACGTCCTGCAACGGCGCTGCCAAATCCTGGCGGCCAACACGAATGCAACACGCTTCTACCCGCAAGAGAGCGTCGAGAAGCGCACGACCAATGCGACGATTCTCGTCAGAAGCGACGGCTTCGAGACGTTCGCGACCAGACAGATCCTGGGCGTGCTGAATTGTTGGTTGCAATGACTCGGAGGCCTGCCGGCCATCAAACGAGAAGTCCTTGAACTCAGCCGACGCGTCGCCTGTGATGAGATCCCGCAACTCGGGGAGTTCCTTCACCATGCGGGCGAGAAGCGGGACTTCGGACTCATCTGCGCTTGCCGAAAAATCGTCGGACAAGAAGGTGAGGTAGCGGGTGGCTTCATCCTCCGCGAGTCGTGCACGTGCTTGCCAAATTTCGGCAGCTTCACGACGGTCCGAAGCCCACGCAGCCCACTGCAACGCGGTGTGATGAGCGAGCTCATCCAGGCCGAGACCTCGGGCAATAGTGCGTTTCATGCGGAAAAACGCGCCGTGGAGGTCTACTGGCAGCTCGCTTTCCGACGTGTCCCAGTGGTGGCGTGCAAACATTGATTCCGCGCGACGCTCTGCGAGCGGGTGTACGTGATCAATGGCATCAGCATGAATCCGAATCAACTGTTCGGCTGGCAATACCGTGTTGTTCTTAATGGCATCTGCCAGAGCTGAATTCGCTTCCACGATGCTGCTTCACTCCTACCTTTAGGAACGCACTTGGGTGTGCGCTTACCCGCACGCGCCTGCTTTTGCGCCTGCGTGTCAACTGCGGAATCCTGTTGGAATCACAGCTAAGAGTAAGCAATATTACGCTTAGATACTAGTTCCATTACGAAATGATTTCCGTTTACGCCGAAGTTCACAGTGTTACTCGTATGAAACGGGTGTATTTTTCCTGGAAAATGGCCACGAATGACACCGTGAATCGAGGACAATCCGCGGGGCAATCTATGCTTATCCGTGTACGAAATTCGATCAACTCCGGAAGGTGGCTTCCCGCACCAATGCTCTCCACAATTGATTTGCGTGGCCAGACCCCAACAACCGCCGAGCTGCGCCGAGCGTTGCCTCGTGGTGCAGCTGACGTGGAGTCGATGATTCCAACGGTTCGTCCTGTTGTTGAGGATGTCGCAGCCCGTGGTGTCGCTGCTGCTATGGAGTATTCGGAGAAGTTCGATAAGGTTCGTCCCCAGTCTTTGCTGGTTCCGGCTGAGGTTATTGCGGAGGCACTGGAGAACTTGGACGACAGCGTTCGTGCTGCGTTGGAGGAATCTATTCAGCGCATCCGGAAGTTCCATGCTGCTCAGCGCCCATCGGATGTGACGGTCGAGGTAGTGCCAGGCGGCATCGTGAAGGAAAAGTGGGTGCCGGTACGTCGCGTTGGTCTGTACGTACCTGGCGGTAATGCGGTGTACCCGTCCAGTGTGTTGATGAACGTGATTCCAGCTCAAGAAGCTGGCGTGGAGTCGTTGGTTGTGGCATCGCCACCGCAGGCTGACTTCGGCGGGTGGCCTCACCCAACAATTCTGGCTGCGTGTGCGCTGCTTGGTGTCACGGAAGTGTGGGCAGTTGGTGGCGGCCAGGCTGTGGCATTGCTGGCGTACGGCGATGACGCTCCTGCAGATGGCTCGCAGGCATTGGAACCGGTGGACATGATTACTGGCCCAGGAAATATCTTCGTCACGGCATCGAAGCGCTTGTGCCGAAGCGTTGTCGGCATTGATTCGGAAGCCGGCCCCACTGAAATTGCCATTTTGGCGGACTCCACTGCTGATCCGGTGTCGGTGGCATACGACCTGATCTCGCAGGCAGAGCACGATGTCATGGCAGCGTCGGTGCTCATCACTGATTCTGAAGAGCTTGCGGCGGCAGTTGATCGGGAAATCGAAAACCGTTACGACGTTACATTGAATGCCGACCGCGTTCGCGAGGCACTGGAAGGCCAGCAATCGGGTGTCGTGTTGGTGGACAACATGGAGATTGGCATCCAGGTCGCGGATGCATATGCTGCGGAACACTTGGAAGTACACACTGCTCAATCTGCTGCAGATGCTCAGCAGATTCGCAATGCTGGTGCCATTTTCGTTGGTCGTTTTTCACCAGTACCACTCGGGGATTATTCGGCAGGATCCAACCACGTTTTGCCAACGTCGGGTACTGCTCGACATTCGTCGGGCTTGTCTACGCACACCTTCTTAAAGGCTATGCACGTTGTTGAGTACGACGAAGCTGCGTTGAAGGGTGTCGCAGACACTGTGGTTGCGTTGGCAGATGCCGAGCGACTGCCAGCGCACGGTGAAGCTATTCGTGCTCGTTTTGAAGACCTCCTGGCAGCTCAAGAAAACGACTCCGCTGCAGAAGATTCCGCGAACTAGTCGCTATCAAGGAAACCTGGACTGAAAGAGATTCATGGAAAAGCTAGAAAAGGTCACCCTCGCGGATCTGCCATTGCGGGATGAACTGCGTGGTGAGGAAGCGTATGGCGCACCACAGCTGGATGTTGATGTTCGCCTGAACACCAACGAGAACCCATTTCCACCGTCCGATGCTCTGATCGCTGAGCTCGTACAGCAAGTAGAAAAGTCAGCTAGCGACCTCAATCGCTATCCAGAACGCGACTCGGTTGAGCTTCGTACTGCCCTCGCGAAGTACATGACGGAACGCACGGGTGTTGCCCTCGGCGTCGAGAACTTGTGGGCAGCCAATGGTTCCAACGAGATCTTGCAACAGCTGTTGCAGACATTTGGTGGACCGGGCCGCAAAGCCATGGGATTCGTCCCTAGCTACTCCATGCACCCCATCTTGTCGTCGGGAACGCAGACGGAGTTTATTGGAGTAGAGCGTAATCCTGACACGTTTGATATCGACAAGGACGTCGCGCTTGCAGCTATCAAGGAACACCAGCCTGATGTCATCTTCGTGACCTCGCCGAACAATCCCACCGGCAACCTTGCCAGCACTGAACTTCTGCGCGACATTGTGGCTGCCGCGCCGGGCATCGTCATTGTCGACGAAGCGTATGCCGAATTCACCGATGAACCGTCGGCAGTGCATTTGATTTCTGAGTTCCCAAACAAACTGGTTGTCAGCAGAACGATGAGTAAGGCTTTTGACTTCGCAGGTGGTCGATTGGGTTACTTTGTTGCAGCGCCGGCGTTCATTGATGCGGTGATGTTGGTGCGCCTGCCGTACCACCTGTCCACACTGACTCAGGTCGCCGCTACAGTCGCTCTTCGACACGCAGACGAAACTCTGGGCACAGTTGCCACGTTGGCAAAGGAGCGTGACCGGGTCGTCGCAAAGCTTAAAGAGTTCGGCTACGACGTGATCGCGTCGCATTCAAACTTCGTGTTCTTCGGTAAGTTCACTGATGCTGCAACAGCGTGGCAGCAGTTCTTGGACAATGGTGTGCTCATTCGAGATGTCGGTGTGCCACATCGCTTGCGGGTAACCATTGGCCTACCAGCGGAAAACGATGCATTCTTGGATGCAGCGGCTGCTATTGCAACGGATGCAACCAGCCTGAAGGGAAAGAATTAGAGATGACGCACTCCTTGCCAGACACCACAGAGGATCGCATCGGTTCTGTTGATCGCGCAACGCACGAATCCTCCATCGTGTGCACCGTCAACCTCGACGGCACCGGTACGTGCGACATCGACACGGGACTACCATTCTTCGACCACATGTTGACCGCATTTGCCTCGCACGGCAGCTTCGACCTGAAGCTGCATGCGAAGGGCGACACTGACGTCGATGCGCACCACACTGTGGAAGACACCGGCATTGTCTTGGGTCAGGCCTTTGCAGAGGCGCTGGGAGACAAGAAGGGCATTCGTCGTTTTGGCGATTGCTTCATTCCTATGGACGAGACCCTGGCGCATGCTGTCGTCGATGTCTCGGGTCGTCCATACTTCGTTGCCACTGGTGAACCAGAGCAAATGGTCACAGCCATGATTGGTGGACATTATGCAACGGTGATCAACCAGCACTTCTTCGAGTCGTTTGCATACAATGCTCGCATTGCTTTGCATGTTCGTTGCCTATACGGTCGCGATCCACACCACATCACTGAAGCAGAGTACAAGGCTGTTGCCCGGGCGCTGCGCGCTGCCGTTGAATCCGATCCACGTGTAGACGGCGTTCCGTCCACGAAGGGCACGCTGTAATGGAACTTGCTACGTACATGTTGATGGCTATCGCCGGCCTGTTGGTTGGCGGTACCTGGTCGGCATACAAGTCTGGTTCAATGAAGTTAACCATCGTCATGGGACTGCTGGCAGTACTGGCCACTGCGGCAGCAATCTACTGGTATCTAGGAGCAGCAAACTAAATGGCAAAACGGGTGCTAAACCGGTCCGAGCTCGATCAGCTTGGCAGCATGTGGGAAGCACCCGGATTGAAACCCACCCTGGTCGCGGTTCTCGCAGCATTCGGTGGGTGGTCATTGCTTCTTCCAACGATCCCACAGGCCATTCTCGATGGTGGCGGATCTAACGGTCTTGCAGGCGCATATACCGGTGTCTTTATGGCCGCGACCGTTCTTACCCAAACCCAGACGCCACGGTTGCTGCGCTCACTTGGTTACGGCACAACCATGTTCATTTCTGGGCTTTTCTTGGGCTTGCCGACGCTACTGCATCTATTCGGCACTGACATGTGGCTGGTGTTGGTCATCGCAGTTCTCCGTGGCATGGGATTTGGTGCTCTCACGGTCGCGGAATCGGCATTGATTGCCGAACTCGTGCCTTTGAAATTCCTGGGCAAGGCGTCTGGCACATTGGGTTTGGCAGTCGGTATTGCCCAACTGGTCTTTTTGCCATTGGGCCTCGTGATGGCGGATTACTTGGGTAGTTACTCGGCGGTATATGTCGTGGGCACGATTGTGTCTCTCGTTGGCTCAGCCATGGCTTTGCTGATCCCACGAATCAAGGCGTCGCCCAAGGCGACAAAATCCGCCTCCACTGCCAAGGGCGACGCAGCTGTCGCGACAGTTCCTACGTGGAAGCTTGTTCTGGTTCCCGCCATTGCCATGAGCTCGATTGCTATGGGTTTCGGTGGAATCTCATCGTTCCTGGCGCCAGCTGCACGCGAGATCGACCCAGCTGCCGGTGCGATTGTCGGCGGCCTCGCTTTATCAGTACTAGGTGGCGCCCAAATGGTGTTCCGGTACCTGGCAGGTGTGTATGCAGATCGGCAGAGCAGAGCTGGGTTGTTGCTGGTGCCAGCGTTGCTCGCTGGTGTTGTGGGTCTGATCGCTATTTCCGGCGTGGCAGTCGCGGAATGGTCGGCCTGGCTCATCCTGGTTGCGGCAGCTGTATATGGTGCAGGCTTTGGTGTTGTCCAAAACGAAGCACTGCTGCTGATGTTCGCCCGCCTGCCTCGAGAGCGGAATGCCGAAGCAAGTGCATTCTGGAATATCTCCTTCGACTCTGGAACCGGTGTCGGGTCCTTCTTGCTTGGGTTTGTAGCCGGTGTTGCGCTGCATCCATATCCAGCGGTGTTCGCAGTTGCCTCCTGTCTTGTCGCTGGCGGTGCGCTGGTTGCTTTCATGGACCGGGTCGTCGGCAAGCACAGGGTGGCCGAGTATCAAAACACTCGTGCATCGCTACGGAAGCTGGGAGATGCAGCCACGGATGCTGTGCGCACCCGGCGCAGGAAAAAGTAGGTGGCGATGACAGCGGAAACGGCATCGGCAGGCCACGGTTCATCAAGACAACCCGACCACGCAGCGCGACATTCGTTGGGCGTAGCGCTGATGTTTGCGACCAACGGCGCAATGATGGCATCACTGGTGCCGTGGTATCCGACGTTCATCAAGGAATGGGGATTGCCAGAGGCAGCATTCGGGCTCGTGGTGGCATGTATGCCGTTCGGGTCATTGTTGTCATCGGTGTTGCCGGCCTGGGTGATGAGAAAGTTCGGTCCCAACGGTGCCGTGCTTGGTGGAACAATCTCGATGGCCCTCGTCGTCGCAGCAGCTGGTTGGCTGACCAATGCATGGATGCTCGCCGCACTTTTGCTTCTGTTTGGTGCGGCAGATGCGGTGGCTGATGTGGGGCAGAACCTGATTGGAGTTCGCGTTGAACATCGTCGCGGTAAATCGATCATGTCCAGCTTGCATGCGTGCTGGAGTCTGGGTGCAGCCGGAGGTGGCGCGCTAGCTACAACAGCCGCCGTGGCGGGTATCAATTACACGGTGTTTATGGTGACAGCTGCTGTTGTGATTGCGTTGCTGTCTGTGGTCGCCGTGCGCATGGTGGGCAGTGCAGCCCGGCACCCCGACGATGCCACCGACAGCCACACGCACGAGCATCATTCCAGCACCGAAAAATTGTGGACTCTGCCTGTCTTTAAAGCCGTACTGCCTCTTGTGCTCATTGCTATTGCCGCGGTGGTTATTGAAGACATCGCATCGAACTGGGCAGGGCTTAGCGCCGTGGAATTGCAGGGGATTGATGTCGCCTCGGCTGGCTCAGCATTCGTCTTCATTGTGGGTGCGCAGATGCTAGGACGCTTTACAGGGGACATGCTTATCGACGCCTTCGGTCGGGTCGCAATCGCGCGAATGGGAGGGATCTTCATCGCGTGTGGTGGTGTGTTAGTGCTGCTCGCGCCGAATGTGGTGGTGATGTACGCCGGTTTCATGTTGGCGGGGTTCGGCTGTGCCACTTTGGTTCCGTCGGCGTATTGGATGGCGACGCGGCTGCCCGGCGTATCTGATGGTGGCGGTTTGACGATGGTCAGTTGGTTGATGCGGATTGGGTTTATGGGGACGAGCCCTCTCATCGGCTCCATCGCAAGCGTGACCAATTTGAGCACGGCATTGTTGATACTCCCGGTATCAGGAGTCATCGTCGTTCTGCTGGCTACCGCTGTGGCACCTAAGACCGCAGCACAAGAATAAGGGCACGATTAAGGGCGCGACCAGTAATCTGGTGCGCCCTTTCTAAATGTGCTCTGAACGTTTCAGGGCTTATGTTGCTTAACTTATGCTGCTGATTCGTCGAGAACGCCCATGTCGGTGAGCAGTTCGCGAACGTGCGCTTCGATGTCAGCAGCGATGGTGTTGACTTCGACTTCGGTCTTACCTTCTGGGTCGTCGATATCCCACGAGACGTACTGCATGCCTGGCACTCCAGGAATTTCGTCGATACCCATCAGTACGACGACATCTGCGCGGTGCGATAGTCGTGGCGTAATGGACTTGGTGTACAGATCACTGGTATCGATGCCACGACCTTCGAGGACCTGCAAAACAGTCGGGTTAATCTCTCCGGTTGGATCGATGCCAACTGAGCGTACGAATACTGCATCGCCAACCAAATGGCGGGTGATAGCCGAAGCGAGCTGAGAGCGCCCAGCATTCTTCTCACATGCGAAGAGAATTTCCTTGCGGGAGCTAGCTTCCCTGCCCTCTGCTTCAGCGATCTCTTCGAGGCGTTCTGCCGTTTCCCGTTCAGCGAGAACAGGGAGGAAAGTCTCGACCTTTGCAGTCTCCTTCAGCTCGGCGATGACTGCGTCGAGTGTTTCGTCGATGAACGTAGCGTCGTGAAGCTGGTCGTAGCGACGGTGAATATCTTCGCGGATAATAGCGAACTGGCGATTGAGTAGAGTGTCGTTGAGCATGATGAAGACTTTCCCTTCCTCTCAGCCTGCGATGATTGAGAAACCGACCGCGTTACCGAGTATCTTCGTAAGAAACACGTATGTGCGTAAGCTAAAGTTCTAAGAAATAAGTAAGTTACTTCCTGGTGAACTACCGCTTAACCTTTTGTTAACCTACAGTTAACCTTACTGCATCACGTGGTCATCCGCTAAACCGTGATGGTTCGGCGTGTGGTGATTTCCGACATACAAATGCGCGCGACATGTGCGCACATTTTTTATTTGCATTAGGTGTTGGACTAGGTGACAGGTGCTTTCAGTGGATCGCGAGCCCTAGCGTAAAATTCCCACACATGACGACTGAAGACTTTTCGCACCTCACCGTTGCCATCCTTGACTACGGTTCTGGAAATTTACGTTCCGCTGAACGGGCTATCGCATCTACTGGTGTAAAAACTGTCGTCACTGCTGATCCGAAAATTGTGATGGCTGCAGATGGCTTGTTAGTACCAGGTGTCGGCGCGTACGCGGCGTGCATGGAAGGGCTCCAACGGGTGCAAGGACCCCGATTGATCGGATCGCGACTGGCAGGTGGGCGCGCAGTCTTTGGCATCTGCGTCGGCATGCAGGTCCTGTTCGAGCGGGGCGTCGAATTTGCGGACGGCATCCACGCTGACGAATTCAACCCAAGCTCCCGGGCGATCGGTACTCCTGGCTGTGGCGAATGGAATGGGACCGTCGAGAGGCTGCAGGCGAAAACCTTGCCTCACATGGGCTGGAACACGGTCGATGTCGCTGACAACTCAGCAATGTTCGCGGGCATCGAGAATGAGCGCTTCTACTTTGTGCACTCGTATGGTGTCCGAAACTGGGCGATGGAGGATGACTCCTACATTGCAGCGCCACAAGTGTCGTGGACGCAACACGAGAACGATTCCTTCGTCGCAGCCGTCGAGAACGGGCCACTATGGGCAACGCAATTCCACCCAGAGAAGTCGGGCGACGCAGGACTTGCACTGCTCAGAAACTGGGTTGCTACCTTGGCGCGGTAGTCCGCGACCTATACTTTGGGGGAACCGTGACGCATGTTGCGCGCCATGTCCTGGCAGTGCGATTTCTCTGCGTCACTTGAATAACTAACTAGGGAGCGATCCACGCTATGAGCTTGACCCTTCTTCCTGCTGTCGACGTTGCAGACGGCCAGGCAGTACGCCTCGTTCAAGGTGCCGCAGGTACGGAAACGTCCTACGGCTCTCCACTGGAAGCTGCAATGAATTGGCAAAATGCTGGCGCTGAGTGGATCCACTTGGTTGACCTAGACGCGGCGTTTGGTCGTGGTTCGAATTACGAGCTGCTGAAGGACGTCGTCGGCAAGCTCGATGTCGATGTCGAGTTGTCTGGCGGTATCCGCGATAACGACTCCCTCGAAGCCGCACTGGCTACGGGTTGCCGTCGCGTCAACATCGGTACTGCTGCGCTGGAGAACCCGGAGTGGTGCAAGACGGTCATTGAAAATTACGGCGATCGTGTGGCAATCGGCCTGGATGTCCGCAACGTTGATGGTGAGTGGCGTCTGCGTGGTCGCGGATGGGTGACTGACGGTGGAGATCTGTGGGAAGTCCTGGAGCGCCTCGATTCGGAAGGCTGCTCCCGCTTCGTGGTTACCGATGTCAGCAAGGACGGCACATTGCAGGGTCCTAATATTGATCTGCTTCGCGACGTCGCGGCAGCCACCAGCGCGCCAATCGTGGCATCGGGCGGTGTCTCTTCGTTGGCAGACCTCGAAGCTATTAAGACTTTGGTTGACGATGGTGTTGACTCGGCTATCGTCGGTAAGGCGCTGTATGCAGGGCGTTTCACACTGGAAGAAGCACTCGCAATTTCTAAGTAAGTTCTACGTGTCACGCCTGAGTTTGTGGGCGTGACGGCGTACTTATCATGCAGATGGATGCAGTCTGATGACAGAGCTCGATCCCCGTTCACTATTGGCGATGGCGGAGGCCGCACTCGACGAAGTCGAGGAAATGTTTGCCGCCAATGTTGGTGCGGCTCCACTAGTAACGAAGGCGCGCGGGGATTTTGCCACCGAGGCTGATTTCGCAATTGAGCAACGGCTGCGGGAAGTGTTGGCACAGCTCACGGGGTTTCCGGTCTATGGCGAAGAATTCGGTGGCAAGCGTCCAACAAGCGACACTGTATGGGTGATTGACCCCATCGACGGGACCACCAATTACGCAGCTGGGTTTCCCATGTGCGCGATGTTGTTGTCCTTGCTGCACAAGGGCGAGCCCATTGTGTCAGTGACGTCGATGCCAATGTTGGGGCGTCGCGTTACCGCAACGAAGGGCGGTGGCACCTTCATGAATGGCAGGGAAGTCCACCTTGACCCCGAAGCTGGCCGGCCCATTTCGATTGCCTTCGGGTCAGTGATCGCTCGGCACGATGGCACCTTCCCACGATCATGGCGGCAGTTGCTGTTGGCACGCGTGGGCGAGCGATACCCAACGATTCGAATTTCTGGTTCCGTAGGCGTGGACCTGGCTTCGACAGCTATGGGTGCTTTTGGTGGCACGGTCACGTTTTCGCCTCATATTTGGGATAACGCGGCAGGTGTTCTCCAAATCCGTGAAGCCGGCGGCATCGTGACTGATATTGCCGGAGAACCATGGACCAGAGATTCGGTCGGCGTGCTTGCAGGTACCAACGATGTGCATGCGACGTTGCTCTCGATCATCCAAGACTTGCAGCCACCTGAGGACTTCCGTGCGTAGCTCGGAACGCGCGTCATCCACCGAACTCACTACACAAAGCAGAATAGGAAACTCCATGTCAGTCGCAATTCGCGTTATTCCATGCCTGGATGTCAACAACGGTCGTGTCGTCAAAGGCGTGAATTTTGAAAACCTTCGCGATGCCGGTGATCCAGTCGAACTCGCTCGTCGCTATGGAGAGGAAGGCGCTGACGAACTGACCTTCCTCGACGTCACTGCGTCCAAGGATGGTCGTGGCACCATGCTCGACGTGGTTCGTCGTACAGCGGAGCAGGTGTTCATTCCTCTGACTGTCGGCGGTGGTGTCCGAAGTGTCGAAGATGTCGACCAGTTGCTTCGCGCTGGTGCGGACAAGGTGAGTGTGAATACTTCAGCGATTGCTCGTCCGGAGCTGCTCAGTGAATTGTCTCGTCGTTTTGGTGCGCAGTGCATCGTATTGTCTGTTGATGCCCGTCGCGTTCCAGAAGGCGGGAAGCCACAGCCGTCTGGCTTTGAGGTCACCACACATGGTGGTTCGAAGTCCGCTGAGCTGGATGCAGTTGAGTGGGCTCGTCGTGGCGAAGAGTTGGGTGTGGGGGAAATCTTGTTGAACTCCATGGACGGCGATGGCACGAAGGATGGCTTCGACCTGCAACTGTTACAGAAGGTGCGAGCTGCAGTTTCTGTTCCTGTCATCGCCTCCGGTGGTGCTGGCGCTGCGGAGCATTTCCCACCAGCCGTTGAAGCTGGTGCCGATGCAGTGCTCGCTGCTTCGATTTTCCACTTCGGCGAAGTTTCTATCCGCGAGGTCAAGGAAGCAATGGCTGCTGCTGGAATCGAGGTTCGCCTGTGAGCAACTCTGCTGAATCACGCGTGACGACGAACCTCGCTGCTGGCGCAGAAAACCACGGCGCTGGCGATAATCCTGCGGAGTACTCACTGCCAGATAAGGTCGAGCAGTTCGCAAAGTTCAACGCGGATGGTTTGATTCCGGCAATTGTTCAGGAAGCCGATACCGGAGACGTCTTGATGCTGGCGTGGATGGACAAGCATGCCTTGGCCTACACCATTGAGACGAAGCGCGGTACTTATTGGTCGCGGTCCCGCCAAGAGTATTGGATTAAAGGGTTGACCAGCGGGCACTTCCAAAAGGTCGTGTCACTGGCCTTGGACTGTGACGGCGATACAGTCCTCATGCGGGTCGAACAGTCTGGCGCTGCGTGCCATACCGGTGCGCACAGTTGTTTTGACGTTTTCCCGGTCTTTTAGTTTGCAGAAAGTCGGGCGCGGTGAGTTCCATCATGGTTGGGTAAGAGCATGCCTGTGCATCGCGTATTTCCCACCGCCCCGACGTACTCCCTCAGCACCCGTGTAGCAGCGGTAGCTGCCCGGTCAATGACTGCGCTGCCATCGGCTGTGCTTCGTGTGTTCGGTGCGACGAAGAATTCAGCTGGCAACACCCTTGATGCTGATGTCGCTGCGACTCTGCGCGCTCTCGCCGTCATCGAGTCCCGTGACTTTGCAGATGTGCGAGTGCCAATTGGGCGCGAGATCATCGACGAAGAAGCCTATCTTGGCGCGGGTCCATCCATCCCCGTAGGCACCGTCTACGAAGAAGATGTGGTGACTCCGGTGGATTTTGACACCGGTGCCGACAGCGTTCGCGTTCGTGTGTACCGGCCAGACGGGGCAGTACCCACAGCTGAGCTACCGACTCTGGTGTATTTCCATGGCGGTGGGTGGACGCTCGGATCACTAGACTCCCATGACAACACCTGCCGGTACTTCTGCCAGCGTGGCGAAGTTATGGTGATCAGCGTTGATTATCGACTGGCCCCAGAACATCCCTTCCCGGCTGGGCTGATGGATTGCGTGGCCGTCGTCAAGCTAGCTCTGGCGGGGGAGATTCAGGGCGTCGATGCTAACCGCGTGGCGGTTGGTGGTGACAGCGCGGGCGGAAACTTGGCGGCAGCAGTGTGCATGTACCTGCGCGATGAAGGAGCAGCACAGCCACAGCTGCAGATGCTGTTTGTGCCCGCGGTGGATCTGGCGAATATCAATGAAGAGGGTTGCCAAACGGCCAGTGGGCGCGAGTTTGCAGACGGGTTTTTCCTGACCGGTAAGCACATGTCGTGGTACGCCGATCACTATGTGCCCGAGCCCGCTGATCGCACGCATCCGTATGTGTCGCCGTTGCTTTCTGATGACTTTTCCGATGTCCCACCCGCCTACATTGCCGTCGCAGGATTCGACCCGCTGCGCGACGAAGGGCTTGCTCTTGCAGAGGCACTTGCCAAGGCAGGTGTGCGTGTGACCGTGCGTAATCACACCGGACTTGTTCATCCGTTTGTGAACTCAATGGGTGTGTGGGCTGGTGCTCGCCGGGCATTGGACGAAGCTGTTGGCGCTCTGCGCATGGAGTTGGGCATCGGAACTGGAAACTAATCGCGAGCTGGGTCAGTGGTGCATGGCACAATAGCGCCTATGACTCGTACCTCGATGACAAGCCGCGAGCATTTTCGCACGCTGGCTCAGGACCACCGGGTAGTTCCTGTAATCAAGCGCGTCCTGGCTGATAGCGACACTGCGCTGTCTGCCTACCGCAAGCTTGCTGCAGATCGCCCGGGTACATTTCTGCTGGAATCCGTGGATGTCGGACAGTCCTGGTCACGATGGTCGTTCATTGGTTGTGGTGCGCGCGCTGCGTTGACCGTGGGGGCAGACGGTCGGTCGACGTGGATCGGTACTGCCCCGGAAGGTGCGCCAGAAGGTGGCGATCCACTGGCAGATTTGCAGGCAACATTGGAGCTGCTGCACACGGAATTGCCCGAACTTGTCGACGTCGCGGATAACTCAGCAATCCCGAAACTGACGTCGGGACTGGTGGGGTACTTCGGCCACGACATCATTCGGTTCATTGAACGCAAATTGCCGGATACCTGCGTCAATGATCTACAGGTACCAGAAATGGTGCAACTACTGGTCGAAGATCTCGCAGTTATCGACCACCACCAGGGAGTGGTGTGGCTGATTTCTAACGCCATTAACTGGGATGGCTCTGCTGATCGCGTGGACGAAGCCTATGACCGAGCATGCGCGCGAGTCGAAGACATGGTTGTGCGGTTAGCAGCGCCGTCGTCAAGCAGTCCAAGCGTCGTGGATTTCCCGGAACCACAGATCCGCAGGCAACGGACGCAAAATGAACACATGCGCCGGATTGAAGTGTGTAAGGAGCACATTCGAGCGGGCGATGCATTTCAGATTGTGCTGTCGCAGCGTTTCGAAATGGACACCGAAGCCAGCGCATTCAACATCTACCGAATGCTGCGAACCACGAATCCAAGCCCGTACATGTTCCTCGTCAATGTTCCTGACGAAACGATGGAGCAGACGGCGTTTCAGATCGTTGGCTCATCGCCTGAATCGCTGGTAGCAGTGGAAAATGGTCAGGTAGTAACCAATCCAATTGCTGGCACCCGGCCACGGGGAGCAACCGTGGACGCGGATGTCGCGTTAGAGAAGGAACTGCTCGCCGACGAAAAAGAGAACAGTGAGCACCTCATGCTGGTAGATCTTGGTCGCAATGACCTCGGCCGAGTGTGCGCGCCGGGCACAGTAAAAGTCCATGATTTCCGTCATATCGAGCGTTACAGCCACGTCATGCACCTGGTCTCGACAGTGACCGGAGAGCTGGCACCGGGAAAGACCGCAGTGGATGCGTTTGCTGCAACGTTTCCTGCAGGAACGCTGTCCGGAGCTCCCAAGCCGTCGGCGTTGTCGATTATCGATCAGCTCGAAGACACCCGGCGTGGTGTCTATGGCGGCACAGTCGGTTATTTCGACTTCCGTGGCAACACTGATCAGGCCATCGCAATTCGCACTGGTGTTGTAAAGAATGGCACAGTATATGTCCAGGCCGGTGGCGGAATCGTGGCAGATTCTGATCCAGTGGCGGAAGATGAGGAAACTCGGAATAAGGCAGCAGCCGTGCTCCGCGCAGTGGCAGCAGCCGAGACTCTGACAGGTGCGGAAGGTAATGGCCATGACTAATGGCGACGCGATGGACACTACTGCAGCGGCGGACGATGTGGCAGTAACCGACAAGGCAACAGCCGAGACATCTCCGAAGAAGGACCGTCGACCCGGTATCGCTCAGCTTCTTATTGCGCTCTCTGCGCTCGGGATGTGGTTAGCGGGTCGGTTCAGCTGGCTCACCGTCACAACCATGGACGACAAGTCCGGTAGCGGCACCAATGAACTCGTCGGCGCGATTTGGGCACCCGAGATAGCGGCGCTTGCGTTGACGCTGCTTGCCGGTGTCGCTGCAACGCTGATCATGGCTGGCCTTGGGCGCCGCATCGTCGGTGCTGTCGCAGCGGCCGTTGCTGCGGGCGCGGCGTGGCCTCCGATCCAGTTGCTGACAGCTGGTGCGGATCACCAGCGAGCTCTCGAACTCTTGACGACGGGGTCAGCCACGCAACGCGCAAATGCGCCTGTGACCGTGTCGAATTGGGCACAAGTTGAAGAACTGGTCATCCACAATGGTGGTCCCATCGTGTCGATCATCGCAGCAGCGGTGGGCGTGCTTGGTGGCATGCTGCTGTTGGTTCGTCCGGGTGGGGTGAACAATCGCAAGTCGTCGGCATATGAGAATCCAGAAGTTCGTCGCGAGCGGGTGCGGGAAGACTTGGCTGCGGAGCCAACGTCTGGTCGTGTCCTGTGGGATGCCTTGGATGCCGGTGTGGATCCGACGGATATGGATTCGACCAGCGTCAGTGCAGAATCGACGGTGAGCGATGTTCATACTTCGCCGAAGAATACAGACCCCGAGGGAACAAAGACTTCTGGCAGCCATTAGCCTAGAAACAAGTCAGATAGATGTTTGCCCAAAACATCACTACTGAAAGGGGCCGATGATGGCGACCGTTCTAGACCAGATTATTGCAGGTGTACGGGAAGATCTCGCAGTTCGAGAAGCTGCCGTTCCTTATGCGGAAATCAAGGAACTGTCCCAGAAGGCTCCAGCTCCACTCGATGCAGCTGCGGCACTGCGTAGCGAAGGCGTGCAGGTCATTGCTGAAGTTAAGCGTGCATCGCCATCGAAGGGCGACCTAGCTGAGATTGCCGAACCACATGTGTTGGCCGCTCAGTACCAGCAGGGTGGCGCGGCAATTATTTCGTGCTTGACCGAGGAACGTCGCTTCCGTGGTTCACTCGCTGACCTTGATGCAGTCCGTAAAGCTGTGAGTATCCCCGTGTTGCGGAAGGACTTCATCGTCACGCCGTACCAGGTGCACGAGGCTCGTGCCCATGGCGCGGACCTGGTTTTGCTTATGGTGTCAGCACTGGACCAGAACACCTTGGTGTCTTTGCTTGATCGCACGGAATCGCTGGGTATGAATGCTTTGGTCGAAGCTCATACCGCTGAGGAAGTCGATCGAGCACTCGAAGCAGGCGCGTCCATCGTTGGCGTTAATGCTCGCAATTTGAAGACCCTCGAAGTCGACATGGGCGTGTATGCCAAGCTCGCTCCGCTGCTACCTGACGACGTCGTCAAGGTGGCCGAATCCGGAGTGAAGGGACCAGAGGATCTCCGCGCCTATGCCAGCGAAGGCGCAGACGCCGTGTTGGTAGGAGAGGGACTCGTCACCGCAGGTGACCCTTTCTTGGCTTGTAAGCGACTTGTTGCTGCTGGCCAGCACCCAATGACAAAGGGGTAATTGGGGGAATTCCCACCCAATTACTTCGAGGCACGTTTCTATAAGACAGAATGGCTAACTGTGAGCGATCAGGATTTCAAGAACCATGATGTTCGCGGTGACCGTTTACCAACCGTAGGTGAACTCATCGCGACCCCAACTACCCACGAGCCAAACGAGATCGGGCATTGGGGCAACTGGGGCGGACAGTTCGTTCCTGAAGCACTGATGGCCGTGATCGGTGAAGTGTCCGATGGTTACGCCAAAGCACGCGTAGACGAAGATTTCCGGAACGAACTGGACCGTTTGCAGCGCGATTACACGGGTCGTCCATCCCCGCTGTATTTTGCGCCGAAGTTTTCAAAGGCAATCGGTGCTCAGGTCTGGCTGAAGCGCGAAGACCTGAATCACACTGGTTCGCACAAGATCAACAATGTATTGGGCCAGGTCTTGCTGGCTAAGCGCATGGGCAAGACCAAGGTCATTGCTGAAACGGGCGCAGGCCAGCATGGTGTGGCAACTGCAACTGCGTGCGCGCTGTTAGACATCGAATGTCGCGTGTACATGGGTGCTGTCGATGCCGAGCGTCAAGCCCTGAATATTGCCCGAATGCGTCTTCTGGGTGCAGAGGTCATTGAGGTTGAACTCGGATCGAAGACTCTGAAGGATGCCATCAACGAGGCCATGCGCTACTGGGTGTCCCACGCCGATGACACGTACTACTGCTTCGGCACGGCGGCTGGTCCGCACCCATTCCCAACGATGGTTCGCGACTTCCAGCGTGTTATTGGTGCTGAGGCTCGCCAACAGATTCTGTCGGCGACAGGAGAGCTACCAGATGCGGTTATCGCATGTGTTGGCGGTGGCTCGAACGCGATTGGCTTGTTCCACCATTTCATTGACGACGAATCCGTGCGACTCATCGGCGCCGAAGCTGGCGGTGATGGACTGGAGACGGGTCGTCATGCAGCTCCAATTTCTGCTGGCGGTAATCCTGGTGTGTTCCAAGGCTCTTTCGCTGCGTTGATGCAGAACCAAGATGGGCAGATCATCGAATCGCAGTCGATTTCGGCGGGTCTTGATTACCCAGGTGTGGGGCCGGAGCATTCCTATCTGGCAGATATTGGCCGTGCGCAGTACGTGCCGGTGACTGATTCGGAAGCGATGGATGCGTTCCTTGACCTGTCGCGAATGGAAGGCATTATGCCGGCGATCGAGTCTTCGCACGCAGTGGCAGGCGCACGCAAAGTTGCAGCGGAACTGGCTGCAGACTTGGGTCGTGAGCCAGTTGTCATCGTGAGCATTTCTGGTCGTGGAGACAAGGACGTGACGACGGCCGCTAAGTGGTTCGGCCTTGTCACGGACGAGGGTGCTGCCGACAACTCTGCAGAAAACGCAGCGCAGCCAGAAGCCGTTGCTGGCGCAAAGGGGAAGAAGTAAATGAGCTTGCAGGACATCTTTGCACAGATTAAGGAAGAAAACCGATCTGCGTTCATTGCCTACTTGCCGGCGGGGTTCCCCACGGTAGCTGGTTCGATTGAACTTATCGACGCCGTCGTAGAGTCCGGCGCGGACATTGTAGAAGTGGGTTTGCCTTTCTCGGATCCGATGATGGATGGTCCAACGATCCAGGATGCTGCTGATATCGCGTTGGATAATGGATTCCGAACGAAGGACATTTTCCATGTCATTCGAGAGGTCACTGCCAAGGGTGCTAACTGCGTTGTTATGACGTACTGGAACCCGGTTTTGCAGTACGGTCCCGAGAAGTTCGCTGCCGATCTAGCAGCGGCTGGTGGCCTCGGCACGATCATTCCAGATCTGATTCCTGAGGAAGCTGGACGTTGGAAGGCTGCTGCGGAGGCACATGGCCTCGACACCATCATGCTGGTTGCGCCATCGTCTACCAATGAACGTCTTGCTCTGACCGCCGGCCAGTCCAGTGGCTTCGTGTACGCCACCAGTCATATGGGAATCACCGGTGCAAAAGACTCGGTGGACTCAGCTGCGGCAATTCTCGTGCGCCGTACGCGAGAGGTGACCGATGAACCAGTGTGCGTTGGTTTGGGCGTATCCAATGGGGAGCAGGCTCGGGAAATCGCTGCATTTGCCGACGGCATCATCGTCGGCTCAGCACTAATTAAAGCTGCTATGCGCAGCACTGACGACTTGCGCCAGCTCGGTGCAGAATTGGCAGCTGGAGTGCGGTAGCGTCGCATGACGTGAACACTCTTCTGTCTGCGACTGCCACTGTCGACTATCTTGCGAATATTCCCTCACCGCCACAAGGCGTGTGGGAGTTAGGTCCGCTGCCGGTTCGGGGCTATGCCATGTCAATCTTGGCTGGTGTCATTCTCGGCATTCTGTTGATGCGCAAGCGCTACAAAGATCGCGGTGGCGACCCTGAGCTTGTTCTCGATGTTGCTATCGCGGTCGTTCCTGCGGGCATTATTGGCGGTCGCATTTACCATGTCCTCACCGATTGGCCGAAGTATTTTGGCGAGGGTGCCAACCCTGTCGATGCCCTCAAGATCACCAATGGCGGCCTGGGCATTTGGGGTGCAGTGGTGTTTGGCGCGTTGGCGGCGGTCGCCGTCGCAAAGTACCGGAAGGTTCCAGTTGCTCCGCTTCTCGACGCCGCGGCGCCGGCCATCATTCTCGGTCAGGCTGTGGGTAGGCTCGGAAACTGGTTCAACCAGGAGTTGTACGGTGCATCGACGACGCTGCCGTGGGGTTTGGAGATCTACGAGCGGGTCGACGAAGCCGGTAACTTTGCGCCGGTAACAGGTACCTCGACTGGGGTTGTCATGGATGTTGTGCATCCGACGTTCCTGTATGAGTTGTTGTGGAACTTGTTGATTTGTGCCGTGCTGCTGTGGGCTGATCGTCGTTTCAAGTTGGGAGCCGGCCGGGTATTCGCGTTGTATGTAGCTGGTTATACCTTGGGTCGATTCTGGATCGAACTTATGCGCACGGATACTGCAACGATGGTGATGGGGCTGCGTATCAACACGATCACCTCTGCAGTGGTCTTTGTTGGCGCATGCGTTGTGCTGTGGTTGCTGCGCAAGAAGACTAGAGAATCTGAAGCCTATGTCAGGGGCGAGGCTCCTGCAGCTATGAACTGAACGGGATAGGGTAGGAAACGTGCAAAGACGAACAAAGATCGTATGTACCCTCGGTCCGGCTGTAGCCTCACTGGAGGGCATTAATGGCCTCGTAGAATCCGGCATGGATGTAGCCCGTCTGAACTTCTCTCATGGTGAGCACGCTGACCATGAACAGAATTACCGATGGGTCCGTGAAGCATCCGATGCAACCGGTCGTGCAGTGGGTATTCTCGCTGACTTGCAGGGACCGAAGATTCGCCTCGGACGTTTCAAGGAAGACTCCACGTACTGGGCGGACGGTGAGATCGTCCGTATTACCGTTGAAGATTGTGAAGGCACGCACGATCGTGTCTCCACGACGTACAAGAACCTAGCGAAAGACGCGAAGCCGGGGGACCGCCTTCTTGTCGACGATGGCAAGGTCGGCCTCGAGTGCATCGAGGTTGATGGAAACGACGTTGTTTGTAAGGTCATCGAAGGTGGCCCAGTATCCAACAATAAGGGCGTTTCGCTGCCAGGAATGGATATTTCCGTTCCTGCATTGAGCGAGAAGGACATCCGAGACTTGCGTTTCGCGCTGCGTCTTGGCGTTGACTTTATCGCTCTGTCCTTCGTTCGTTCGCCAGCTGACATTGAGCTGGTCCACGCTGTAATGGACGAAGAGGGACGTCGAGTTCCAGTGATTGCGAAGCTGGAAAAGCCTGAGGCCGTTGACGCGCTTGAGGCTATTATTCTGGCGTTCGACGCAGTCATGGTTGCCCGTGGTGACCTTGGTGTTGAAGTTCCGCTGGAAGACGTGCCTTTGGTGCAGAAGCGGGCAATTCAGATTGCGCGTGAGAATGCGAAGCCAGTTATCGTCGCAACGCAGATGCTTGATTCCATGATCGTGAACTCGCGCCCAACGCGTGCGGAGGCATCGGATGTGGCCAACGCAGTGCTCGACGGTGCGGACGCTGTTATGTTGTCGGGCGAAACGTCGATTGGTAAGTACCCGCAGCAGACCGTGCGTACCATGGCGCGAATTGTCACCGCAGCAGAGCGTGACGGTGAAGTACCAGCACTAACGCATGTGCCTCGTACCAAGCGTGGTGTTATTTCTTACGCGGCGCGCGACATTGGCGAACGTTTGAATGCACGTGCGCTGGTCGCGTTTACGTCTTCAGGTGATACCGCTCGTCGCGTAGCGCGCTTGCACTCCCACTTGCCACTGTTGGTGTTTACTCCAAACCAGTCGGTGCGCTCGCAGCTTGCGCTGACCTGGGGTGCCGAGACCTTCCTGACGCGCATGGTGAAAACTACCGACGAGATCATGCAGGTTATTGATGAGATTTTGGTAGCGATGCCGGACTACTCTCGTGGCGACACCATGGTGGTTGTCGCGGGAACACCTCCAGGAAATGAAGGCAATACTAACTTGATTCACGTGCATCTCCTTGGTGAGGACACGACGAACTCGAATTAGTAGTCGTCAGAGGCGTATCCGAGGGGTCGAGAATGCGGAGCGGGGTATACCCCCGCTCCGCATTTTTGCGTTAAAACGCAGAAGTGCTGCCCGTTTTATAGGGAAAATTATCCCCCGTGTGGCAGGCTCACTATCCTTGGGATAGCTTTCAGAGTATGAAGGCAACTGGCACCCTTGAGGTCTCTTATAACATCCCATCAGCACTCGAACCTTTGGTTCGTCTCGCAATGAACTTGCGTTGGTCGTGGCACCGACCAACGCGCGAGTTGTTCGAGAACATCGATCAGGAACTGTGGGCATCAACCCGAAACCCAATGGAAGTTCTGCACAAGTGCTCGCAGAGCCGTCTGGCTGAGCTTGCTGCAGATGAGCAGTACTTGGCTAATGTCCGCATTCAGGCAGACAATCTGGACAAGTACCTGCAGGACACAATGTGGTTCCAGTCCACTCACGAAGTTCACCAGGTAGCGGACCGCGCAACCACTGGTGCAACCAACCGCACGTCCACGGATCCAGTTGCTGCGTACTTCTCCATGGAGTTCGGTATTGACCCATCACTGCCGATCTACTCTGGTGGTCTCGGTGTTCTTGCCGGCGACCACATGAAGTCCGCGTCAGATTTGGGTGTTCCGCTGATTGGTATCGGCTTGCTGTACACCTTCGGCTACTTCACCCAGTCGCTGTCGACTGAGGGTTGGCAGGAGGAGTCCTACTTCGAGCACCCTCCAGTCGACCTGCCAGTTCTGAAGGTTACCGATGAGTCCGGCGAACAGATCATCGTGAACGTTGATTTCCCAGACGATCGCACGGTTGCTATCGCTCTGTGGGTTGCTCAGGTTGGTCGCGTTCCGTTGCTCCTGCTGGACACCAACATTCCACAGAACCCAGATGACCTGCGTGGCATCACTGACCGCCTGTACGGTGGCGACAACGAGCACCGTATCCGCCAGGAGCTCGTCCTCGGCGTGGGTGGTGTTCGTGCAGTAAATGCTTTCTGTGACTCCCGTGGCTTGGCTCGTCCACGCGTTGCGCACCTCAACGAAGGCCACGCTGGTTTCCTTGGCTTGGAGCGTATCCGCGAGCGCATGGACGAGGGCAACTCCTACGAAGAATCGCTGGCAATTGTCCGTGCCGGCAACATCTTCACCACGCACACCCCAGTGCCAGCTGGTATCGACCGCTTCGACATGGAACTGGTACGTCGCTATGTCGATGCTGGTGGCAATGGCACCTCGAAGCTGTGCCCAGGTGTTCCTGTGGACCGCGCGTTGGATCTCGGCCGCGAGCAGGATCCGCACCGTTTCAACATGGCGCACATGGGTCTGCGTCTGTCGCAGCGTGCAAACGGCGTCGCAAAGCTCCACGGTGTGGTGTCGCGTGACATGTTCCAGTCTCTGTACCCAGGCTACGAGCCAGCTGAAGTGCCAATCGGCTCTGTCACCAATGGTGTGCACCTGCCAACGTGGGTTAACTCCAAGATGGAAGACATTGTGGCGCGTGTGTCCGAGCATAAGGACATCACGGTTGTGAATGAGTGGAACAAGCCGGATGCAGTGACGAATGAAGAATTCTGGGCTGTTCGTAACGAGATGCGCGCGGATCTGGTTGAGGTTGCTCGTGAAGCAACTCACAAGTCGTGGCTGAACCGTGGTTTGGACGAAGCACAGTTGTCGTGGACCCGCCGCGTGCTGGATCCAAATGTGCTGACCGTTGGTTTCGCTCGCCGTGTTTCCACCTACAAGCGACTGACACTGATGCTCAAGGACCCACAGCGTCTGCGTTCCATTTTGCTGAACGAAGAGCGTCCAGTTCAGTTCGTCATCGCTGGTAAGGCTCACCCACACGACATGGGTGGCAAGCAGCTCATGCAGGAGATCATCCGCTTCGCAGATGAAGCTGGCGTCCGTGATCGTTTCTTGTTCCTGCCGGACTACGACATCGAGTTGGCAAGCTACCTGATTTCCGGCTCCGACATCTGGCTGAACAACCCAGTTCGCCCACAGGAAGCATCGGGTACCTCGGGCATGAAGGCAGTCATGAACGGCTGCATGACCTTGTCTATCTCTGATGGCTGGTGGGACGAAATGCCAAAGGACGAGACGGGCTGGACCATCCCAACCGTCGATTCCCCAGATTTCGGCTACCGTGACCAGCTTGAATCTCAGGCAATGTACGACCTGCTCGAGAACGAGATTGCTCCACTGTTCTACGACCGCGACGAAAGCGGCGTGCCACAGAAGTGGATGGACCGTGTTCGTGAGTCCTTCGCGACGTTGTCGCCAAAGGTTACGTCGACCCGCATGGTTCGTGACTACACGGAGGGCTACTACCGTCCTGCAGATCACGCTATCCGTCTCATCACGGCTGACGGCGACACGGCTCGTCAGTTCGTGAATTGGACTGAGCATGTTCACCAGGCATGGCCGAACTTGTCGCTCACGCACGCTACCTGTGAGGGCACTCCAATCGAGAATGGCCAGCTTGCAGGCCAAGACGCCACCATTTGTGTCGATCTTGAGCTCGGCACCCTTGCTCCTGACGACATCACGGTTCAGGCGATCGTCGGCAAGCTTGACGCGAACGGTGAGATCGAAAACCCTGAGGTCTACGAGATGACCCACGCTGAGGAAGGCCGCTACACCGCGACCGTGAACATCGATGTTCCAGGTGGCTACGGTTACACCGTGCGTGCGGTACCAAATAACCTGCTGCTGGCAAACCCAGCGGAGACGGGTCTGATCACTTACGCAAACGAGAACGCGTAAACCCGTTAGAAAAGCTGAAACTCCCACAGTTCCTTCTGAGCTGCGGGAGTTTTTGCTTTACGACGACGAGCGACTATCCAACGTAGCCAGCACAGCTGCGGCGGCTGCCGTGGTGGCGGCTGCGACGGTAGGTTCGTAGTCAGGGATGAACGTCGACATGTGGTTGGAAGGGATGTCTTCCACTACGCGGTCGGCCTTTACTGCGTTGTCCCATTGTTCTCGGGGGGTGGCTCCGACGGTCCAATAGACGTAAGGGGAGCCGAGACCACGGGGGATGTCGGCGAAATCTTCTGAGGCGGTCCAGGCCGTGGCGTCAATCGAGTCATCGCCGAGGATCGCATCGAACACTGGCCGAATGGTCTGGAAGAGCTCGGTTGAGTTGTCCGTGACTTCTCCGTGGTCCGAGTAGGTGATGACTGGTTCGCTGTCACAGCCGGAAGCGATGCATTCGCCTCGAACGATTCGCTCGATTCCGTCGATGAGCGTAGTGCGGACATCGTTGGAGTAGAAGCGCATATTCAGCACGATCCGGGCTGTGCCGGGGATGGTGTTGTTGGAATTGCCGGACTGGAGCGTTCCTACACTGACGACACCAAACTCATGTGGTGGGACCTCGCGACCGACAAGACCTTGTAGACGCAGCACAATAGATGCAGCAAGATATGTTGCATCAATCGAATTGTGTGGCATCGAGCCATGTGCTGAGCGGCCAGTGAGCTCGATCGTGATGGTGTCGCAGCCGGCCAGTGCAGGTCCTGGCATGGTCATGACGGTGCCTGCAGCGCCCGGGACAACGTGCTGCCCGAAGCATGCATCAGGTTTGGGGATAATGCGCCCCAGTCCGTCATGGATCATGGCTGACGCGCCACTAGCCTTTTCTTCTGATGGCTGGAACAACGCGATATAGGTGCCAGACCAGTGTTCTCTCGTGTTATGGATGATCGCAGCAGCCCCGAGCCCGGCCGTCATATGCATGTCGTGCCCACATGCGTGCATGACTTTTGTGCGGGAGCCATCACGGGCGACGCTGACCTTTGTGGAAGCGAAGTCGACTCCGGTTTGTTCGTCGACAGGAAGTGCATCCATATCGGCACGGAACAGAACGACGGGGCCGTCGCCATTGCGCAGAATTCCCACCAGGCCGTAGCCACCGATGTTTTCGTGAACCTCGAAATCACCCATGGCACGCAGCTTGTCCGCGATAAAAGAGGACGTTTCGCGTTCCTCTTCGGACAGTTCTGGATTGGCGTGCAGATGTGTATAAACATCGCGTTGCCAGCTCAAATCGGCAGTGTGATTCGACAGGATGTCGACGGCAGAGGTGGTCTGCACCAGGGCTCCTTGGGCGGTAGTCAATTCATGGTGTTCTCGACTACTGTAACCCCGGCCACGTTTACCTAGTCACATCCTGGGCCAACGTGAGTTGAATACTTGTTAAATACGTGGAGAGTCCTCAACTTAAATACGTGGCGAGTCCTCGACATGTGGGTTGTATCGCAGGGAGTTTGGCCTGCACGAGCATTCCGTCGCAATGCGGATATTGCGTGAGATGTGTCCGGCGTCGCGAAGCTCATAGAGGCGTGGGACGACGCGATCGCGCATGTCCCACGGGGAGATGGTGTTCAGATAGATCTTGGTGCCACCTTCGAAGCCTGCGAGGTTGGAGACGCGCCATTTGATCATCACCCGCCACGGCATCCGTTCTGCGAGGTCGACTGGGCGGTGGTGCCATTCTTCGTTGCATGGAATGGAGGCGCCTGCTGCCGCATGGCAAGCGTGGATGAGGTCGGACATGGCTGCGACTTCTTCATCGCTTTGTAGCCATGGTTCGCATACTGCGGACTTGGAATAGATTTCCAACGTCGGGTAGCGGTGCCCGAAACCAGCGAACGCGATGGCGTGGTCGTTTTCCGCCAGGATGAGGTTTTGGCGTGCGGCATAGTCGACGGCCAGTTCGTTGTACATGTTTGGCTCGTTGCGGAGTTTGGTGACTTCTCGTTTCAGGCTTTCCGCATGTTCGTCGATAGCTACCAACTGCTTGTGCAGGTGGTCGAAGCTGGCGCCGGCTGGTTTGAGCCAGTTTTGGAACGCAACGACGTAGCGCACATAGCGGTTGCGTCGGTACAGGTCAGCGATGGACTCCACCGTGAACGCGGTCAGCGCGCGGTGCTCATCGACGGTGAGCGTTCCCGACGATGCCAACTGGTCGTCATGCGTCGCCCCGTCGATGAAGTGCCGACGAGCAATGATCACATCGTGGCCGCCCGCAAAGTAGTCGGGTGCGCGTTGTAGAAGTTCGTCGTCAGCCATGGCGTCGACGTCCGCTGCTGGCTTGCCGGACGCCTTGAGCCTGGTACGCACGATATTCAATACATGCTCGCGACCTTGTTCGTCTGCGAGGTACGTCGCCATGCGGTGCTTAGTTTCGGCATCTGGGACGAAGCCGTAGTTCTTGGTCCAGTAGTCGTAGGTGACAATCTCGAAGAGGTTGGGCACGCGACGGAACTCGGCGACCGTGTCGTGTACCTGGCCAGGTAATACGCCTGTGATTGTGCGGAAACCCGTCGGCGACTGCTCATCGCGGACAACACGAGCTTTCTCCGGGGGCGTCAACAGCGGATTGTCCGAACCAAACGCGTCGCGCTTCGTGAAGTCATCCTCGGTGAGCGGTTTCGGCTGCTCGTTCTTAACCCCTAGTGGGCGATTTCCGCGCCCCGGAACCGTCCACACCTGTGTGCCCGAGAACGGATTGAGCTGCTTGACCGTGCCATCAGCCAAAGTGACAATTGGATTTCCATTAGCCTGCATGCTTCCCACATTACGGCGGGTGCTGGCGTGTTGGCAGCGCGAACTCTTACCCCTCCTGTGCCTGCGAATCGCACAGTCGCTGGACCGCCTCCGCACCCGCTGTTTCCAAGTCAGCCAGCGTATTGCTCATCGGCCCAGTCAGTTGCGTCCACGCCGTTGCTTGCTTTACGACGATCGCCTCCCGGTCAACCTCGCCCGCTACGAGGTGAACAGGCACGTTGTGTTCTTTGGCAGCGTCGATGAGGTAGCCGGCGACTTTGCCTACATGGCTTTGGTCGTCGATACGCCCCTCGCCAGTGATGAGTAGTGCGCAGCGGGGGAGGAGTTCGAGGAGGCCAGTGGTGCGGGCGACGAGGTCGGCGCCGATGCGCATGGTCATTGTGGAGCCTAGTGCTCGGCAGAGGTGAGCAATGCCGACAGCGGTGGCACCGGCTGCGCCATAGGCGGGGGTGTCGGGATCGACTCCGCAGTGGTCGCACCAGGCAAGCAGTCGGGCAGTGAGTATGTCGACCTGCTCTGGGGAGGCTCCCTTTTGTGGGCCGAAGACTTGTGCGGCTTCGCGTGGGGGAGTCATCACGTCGTGTGCCAGTACCCAGTTGATAGTGCTCAGTCGTTCGTGCAGTCGGTCGGCAGCGTCGGCGGCAAGATCGGTGGGGTTTAGCAGAGCCTCGACGATGCCTGCGCCTCCGTCGGTGGTCGCGGAGCCACCCAGACACAGGACGACGGTGGTGATACCTGGGGCGTTCAGCAAACAGTCGCGGATGACTAGGCCGGTGCCGACTGTAGATGCGTTCAGCGGGTCTTTCGCGTCGGAGACGGTGGGAAGCCCAGAGGCCGCAGCCAGGTCGAGGTAGCAAGTGGTTCCTTGCGGATCAGACCACCACACTGCTGTTGTGGGGCGGCCAATGGCATCGACGGTGGCAACCTCATGAGGAGTGCCGGTTGGTCCTGCGAGCAGCTCGGCTGTTCCTTCGCCGCCGTCGGCCATGGGTGCTTCGACAACGTCCCACGTCCCGTCGGAATCGCGAGGCCTTAACGACCGTGCTCCGTTTGCCAATGCACGAGCAGCCTGCTGTGCCGTGGCAGTGCCTTTAAAGGAATCAGGGCAACAAACAATCAGGTCACGGTTCATGGTGAAGCTTCCTTATAGCTTGTTCTGCGCAATCAACATGGTGGTGATGTAGTTGGCCACCGCTGCAACAGCCAAAATGCCAAGCATGACGAAAAGCTGCATGACAGCGGCGTCGATAAGCGACGCACCACCAAGAATCATGCCGACGAAAGCGCCGGGGATGGTCACCACACCAACGGTGCGCGTGGAGTCGATCGACGGTGTCAGCGCTGTCACCGCGGCATTGCGGATCACGATGAGGCGAGCTTGTGATCTGGCAAATCCGAGAGCAAGTGCGGCATCAACTTCACCGTGTCGCAACGAAAGTTCATCGTGGCAACGTCGCGCCGTTAGCGTGGTCAGCGTCATGCCGTTGCCAATGAAAATGCCGGCGACCGGAATGATGGCAATGCCGTTAGCGGGGACAACGCCGACAAGAACTAGGCACACGACGAGCATGATGGGGAATCCTGCGACGGGCAGCAAACTCCAGGTTGCCGAACGAATCCGGGATAGGCGATCATTCGTTCCTGGCTTAAAGCGGTGAGGTGCTACTCGCCCCGACGATGTCCACGCCGCAATCCATGCCATTACCGAAACGAACAGGGCGACGAGCCACAGGTTATCGACGATCAGTGTCAAAATGCCTGCGAGCGCCAGTAATTGGAGCGTCGCACGAATTGCTGCCCATGGCATTGACTTCCACTGTTCTTGCTTCGCTATAGCGGTCACGGCCATCGCGATGATGACAAGGAGAACGAGTACGACGATAAGTGTCGGGCCGATGTTGACGAGCGAAGTTTTCACACTGTTCACGCTACTGGACGCAGGCGTGGAGCTAGGGCTGATTGGAAAGCCCAGACGCTGCGTGCGGTGTCATTATGGCTCGTGGCTCCGCTCTCGCTACTACTTGTGCCACCTTCTAGCTCAGCGCATAACCCCGCGCAGTATGGTGAAGCATCTCACCAATACTCTGCGAAATTCCTTGCTCACCCCGGTTAGTTAGGTTAGCCTTACTGTTATGTCTGCTATCTACTTTGATTGCCTGGTCCTTCCATCTGACGTCGACTCGCTCGCGAATGCTTTTGCTGCTCAACTGCAGGAGTTTGAAAACGGGGGACGCATTAGTGGTGTGACGGTGACACATCAACCGGCACCCGTCGAGAAGCAGTTGGTCGAGCAGTGGGAAGAGCAGAATCCAGATGAGCCGCTGGGGGAGCGTGCGGTGGAGCGTTATGAGCTCGAGTTCACCAAGGAGTCTGGCTCGCTCAACGCATTGGCAATGGATCTGTCGAAGCTGCTGACGCCGGAGGCGGAGTTGCCAGCGGATCCAGTTCTGCGTGAGTTTGAGGAACTCTTTGAGGAAGTGGCGACCTACCCATGGATGGTTCGCATCCGTCCGTAGCTTTTGACGCGTGTGTGGACGCTCGAAAATTGAGCCTGTATGGATAGTTCGATGACTGGGGCACACCCGATAAGTCGGGGTGAATAATCTCCGGCCTATCCCTATTAAGTTAAATAAGCCGTTCTTACCGAACATGTTTAGATAACTAAAAGTCGCCCGACTTTTTCACCAAGTGAGACGTTGGGGGTAATTATTGAGAAAAATTACCCGCCCCTCTTGTAGCGCCCGCCAGGGAACGTGGAAGAATATCCCATTGTTCCAATCGTCTTCACCGTTCAGGTCGGCGCTTTCGGGACTCGCAGAGTAGCGGAGTTGAAGCTTGCTTCACGACGGCGCGCTGCGAGAGCTTCCTCCTTCGTATAAGGAGAAAGAAAACCGTAGGTGGTGTTTCCGGCGGTTGTGTAGAGAGGTGAAAAGTTGAGCATCGACGGTTCTGTTGCGAACTTTTATGAGGAGATTCTCCGCCGCAATGCTGGTGAACCAGAGTTTCACCAGGCAGTTGCTGAGGTTCTCGAATCCCTGAAGATCGTCCTGGAAAAGGATCCTCATTACGGTGAATTGGGCCTGGTTCAGCGTTTGTGCGAGCCTGAGCGTCAGCTGATCTTCCGTGTGCCATGGATCGATGATCAGGGTAATGTTCACGTGAACCGTGGCTTCCGCGTCCAGTTCAACTCGGTTCTGGGACCATACAAGGGTGGCCTTCGTTTCCACCCAAGCGTAAACCTCGGCATTATTAAGTTCCTTGGTTTCGAGCAGATCTTCAAGAACTCCCTGACTGGCCTGCCAATTGGTGGCGGCAAGGGTGGCTCGGACTTCGACCCTAAGGGCAAGACGGACCTGGAGATCATGCGATTCTGCCAGTCATTCATGACTGAGCTGCACCGCCACATGGGCGAGTACCGCGATGTCCCTGCAGGCGACATCGGCGTCGGTGGCCGTGAGATCGGTTACCTCTTCGGTCAGTACCGACGTCTGACCAACCAGCACGAGTCCGGTGTCTTGACCGGTAAGGGCTTGACCTGGGGCGGTTCGCTGGTCCGTACCGAAGCTACGGGCTATGGCGTTGTCTACTTCACTGAAGAGATGATGGCATCGCACAATGAGTCGCTGTCTGGCGCAAAGGTCATCGTTTCCGGTTCCGGCAACGTGGCAATCTACGCTATCCAGAAGGCGCAGCAGCTTGGCGCAACGGTCGTCGGCTTCTCTGACTCCTCCGGCTACGTTTCTACGCCTAAGGGTGTCAATGTAGAACTTCTGAAGAGCATCAAGGAAGTACGTCGCGGTCGTGTCTCTGACTATGTAGCAGAGTCTGAAGGTGCTACCTTCCACGCAGGTGGAAACATCTGGGAGTTGGAGTGCGATGTCGCACTTCCATGTGCAACTCAGAACGAGCTCGACGGCGAATCTGCCCGCATGCTCGTCGCTAATGGCTGCCGTTACGTCGCTGAAGGCGCAAACATGCCATCGACCCCAGAAGCTATTGCAGTGTTCCGTGAGTCGAAGATCATGTACGCACCAGGCAAGGCTGCTAACGCTGGTGGCGTTGCAACGTCCGCTCTGGAAATGCAGCAGAATGCTACCCGTGACTCTTGGTCCTTCGACTACACTGATGAGCGTCTCAAGGGCATTATGAAGAACATCTTCCGTACGTGTGAAAACACCGCGGCTGAGTACGACCATGAGCACGACTACGTTATCGGCTCTAACATCGCTGGCTTCAAGAAGGTTGCCGACGCAATGCTCGCACAGGGTGTTATCTAGTTTCACCTAGTAGATACCTAACGTGTGGCACGTAGGCCCACACCGATACACTTCCCGACGTGGACGTATCGGTGTGGGCTTTTGTCATTGTCGTGCTTGTCGTATTCGTTGGCTCGGGTATGCAACGAGTGTCAGGTATGGGACTAGGCCTTATCGGCGCACCTGTGTTGAGCCTCTTAGTCGGCCCAGTCGCAGGTGTACTAATCATCAACGTCCTCGCAGCCGTCAACGCAATCATGCAGGCGGTATCGGTGCGGGAGAACATCGATTGGCGAAAGTTCTGGCTGATCGGCCCGTTTATGGTGCTCGGCGCGATCCCAGGAGCGTGGGTGGTGCACAACACGCCGACCGGACCACTTCAAGTTGCGGTGGGCGGACTCGTGCTGATCGGTTTGCTTGTGACGACGTACATGCCCGACCACATGCGTGTCGACGGTCCCCAGTACGCCTCAACCGCCGGTGTGGCGGGAGGCTTCATGAATACACTTGCCGGAATCGCGGGTCCGTCGATCACTGTGTACGCACAGCTCAGTAGATGGCCGCAGCAGACGTTTGCGCCAACGCTGCAACCATTGTTCTTCGTCTCAGGCGCGCTTTCACTGCTGACTAAAGAGCTGAGCGCAGATCACAGCATCTTCACGATGACTCCATGGCTGTTGTGGCCGCTGTGTTTCGTCGGGATGCTAGGAGGCTTATGGGTAGGCACCCGCGTGTCGGCGAAAGTACCAACGAAAAAGGCCCGTCGCTTAGCGTTGATCATCGCTGCAACGGGCGCCTTCATCATCCTTGTGCGCGGACTGCTATTTCAATAGGGAAGACAGGAACTCGCGGGTGCGCTCTTCTCGTGGCTCACCCAGTACCTGCTCCGGTGCGCCGGCTTCCACCACAACACCATCAGCCATGAAAACAACCTGATCGGCTACTTCGCGCGCGAAACCCATCTCATGCGTGACGACGATCATCGTCATGCCACGATTCGCCAGTTCACGCATCACGTTCAGGACCTCGCCCACGAGTTCAGGGTCGAGGGCGGATGTCGGCTCGTCGAAAAGCATGAGCTTTGGTTCCATCGCGAGTGCGCGGGCAATAGCGACGCGCTGCTGCTGACCGCCGGACAACTGAGCAGGGTAGGCATCAGCCTTGTGGGAAAGTCCCACGATGTTGAGAAGCTCGTCAGCCTTGGCACGCGCTTGGTCTGGAATAACGCCCTTGACCTGGATTGGCGCTTCAATGATGTTGCCCATCACTGTGCGGTGCGGGAACAGGTTGAAGTTCTGGAACACCATCCCGATATCGCGACGCTGGCGGGCAGCATCTGCTTCAGAAATCTCGTGTAGGACGCCCTTCTTTTCGCGGTAGCCGATGAGCTCACCGTCCACATACAGGCGACCCGCGTTGACCTTTTCCAGATGGTTGACGCAGCGTAGGAAGGTAGACTTACCGCTTCCCGACGGGCCGATAAGGCACGTCACCGTGCCACGAGGAACCTCGAGATCGATGCCTTTGAGGACTTCGAGACGACCGAAATTCTTTCGTACTCGTTGAGCTTCGACCATCAAATCCGGTCGTGCATCAGTGGTAGTCATTACTGAGGATCCTCCTGGTTGAATCGACGTTCTTCGTGATCGACCACGCGGGTGTTAGCCAGCGGGATGCCTTCTGCATCGGCAAGGGCTGCCAACTGGCGAGCCGTGAGCTGGCGCGTCGCGCCACGTGCAAAGTAGCGCTCCAGGTAGTGCTGACCAACCATCAATACCGAGGTGATGACCAAGTACCAGGTCGCAGCAACTAGCAGCATCGGTACTGGCAAGAAGATGGCATTCGCAATATCGGTCGAGCGACCATACAGCTCCAAGGTGAATGGCACTGCGATGACCAGCGACGTGGTCTTCAGCAGGGAGATGAACTCATTGCCTGTTGGCGGGATGATGATGCGCATGGCTTGTGGCAGAACAGTACGAGTAATCGTCTGACGCCAGCTCATACCCAGAGCCTTCGACGCTTCGGTCTGTCCTTCCGGAACTGCCTGAATACCAGCACGGACAATTTCCGCCATGTACGCGGCCTCGTTCAAACCCAGTCCTAAGAATGCGAGGACGAAGGTGTTTGACAGGATCGTCGTCAAGTCCAGCTCAGTGAAACCGAGATTGATGGAGCTGTAAATAGTGGACAACAGGCCCCAGAAGACGAGCTGAACGTAGACTGGGGTGCCACGGAAGATCCAAAGGTAGAGCCATGCGACGGTGGAGAGCACTGGGTTGTCGGACATGCGGAGAACCGCAATGAGTGCACCACCGACGATGCCAATGAGCATCGCAATGATAGTCAGCGCCAATGTCCACCCAGCAGCTTCTGCGATGCGCGTGTCAAACAGGTACTGGCGGTACGTATCCCAGTGGTATGCCTCGTTCTGCGAGGCACTGATGATAAACCAGGCAGCGAGGGCAAGCAGGATGATGGCTGCAATCCACCGGCCAGGTCGTGGCAGGGGGCGGGCCTTAATTTCAGCGTTGAGCTCTTCGTTAGACGCAGTATGGCGTCCGACAGGCGTTGCCGACGTGCTCATTAATAGTCCTCTCCGTTAATGGTGGCCTGTTCGACAGCGCCATCTTCAAGTCCCCACATGGCAAAAATGCGCTGGTACTCGCCGGTATCAATCAGGTGTTGGAGAGCTTCGGCCAAGACTGGGCCGAGCTCGGAGTCCTTTGGTACTGGCCAACCGAACGGCGCAGAGTCGTAGATGTCTCCTGCCATTTCGAGCTTTCCATCGGAACGAGCGACAGCCCATGCACTGACGGGGGAGTCGGCGGCCAGCGCTTCGGCACGGCCGAGCACGACCGCAGTAGCTGCAGTACCGGCATCCTGATACGCGAGTTTGTCGATCGCCGGAAGTCCCTTATCCAAGCACTCCTGGTTCTTGAGCGGAAGGTCATCCATATCCGCGACAGTGTTGCGCTGTACTGCGACAGTCTTGCCGCATGCGGTATCTGGCGTGATGTCAGATTCAGGGGACCGTGCCCACTGCAAACCAGTGTCCAGGTAGTCAACGAAGTCGTAGGTCTTACGACGTTCTTCATTTGACGTGAATCCCGATGCTCCAAAGTCAACAGCATTGCCCGACACTGACGGCAGAATCAGTGCAAAGTCCTGCTCTTGAACAACAAGATCCAAGCCGAGAACGGCTGCTGTTGCCTTAGCGAGGTCAATGTCGAAACCAATGATGTTGCCTTGCGAGTCTTTGAACTCGGCTGGCGCGAACGTCGGATTTGTACCGATGCGAATGGTCCCGCGCTTACGGATGTCCTCGGGAACTTTCGCAGCCAATTCCGGGACGGCAGCTGGCTTAACTTCAGCCCAGCCTTCAGGATGACCACCTTCGTTATTGGTAACGCAGCCAGTCAACCCCAAAGTCAGCACCGTCGACAGCGCAAGTGTCGCTGTCACCGCCAGTGTGGTGAGGGGTTTTCTCATGGTGAAAATCTTACTCACCAAAGAGTTAGCGTTGAGGGTTACCCCAGTTTAAACGCTCAGGTCAGCTCCAGATGTGCTGTCGTTGCGAGCAGCGTCTTCCACAGCCTTTGCGACGGCCACCGGTACTCGTGGGTCCAAAGGAGATGGGATGATGCGCTGCGGCGACAACTCGTCGGCGCCTACCTCCGCGATAGCGCGAGTTGCTGCCAACTTCATTGACTTCGTAATGCGCTTTGCGCCAGCGTTCAGGGCACCACGGAAAATGCCGGGGAACGCGAGCACGTTGTTGATCTGGTTCGGGTAGTCCGAACGACCCGTCGCAACGATCGCACCGTACTTGGTAGCAATGTCGTAAGGAATCTCGGGGTTCGGATTAGCCAACGAGAACAGGATTGGATCGTCCCCCATGAGTGCAACCTGGTTCTCCGAGAGATGACCAGCGGAAACCCCGATGAAGGTATTTGCACCTTTGAGGGCTTCGTCGATAGGTCCCTGCAGCCCGCGTGGGTTCGTCAACTGAGCGAGATACGATTTCACATCATTGAGTGGTTCGCGATCTGAATGAATTATGCCTCGGGAATCAACGACGGTGATGTCCTTGACACCAGCGGCGAGCAACATGCGAGTTGCCGCAACGCCAGCAGAACCGGCACCAGAGATAACAATGCGCAGGTCCTCCATCCGGCGATTGGTCAACTTGCATGCATTGCGTAGGCCTGCGGTGATGACGATTGCGGTGCCGTGTTGATCATCGTGAAAGACAGGGATGTCGAGTGCTTCGTCAAGACGACGCTCGATTTCGAAGCATCGCGGGGCGGAAATGTCCTCCAGGTTGATGCCCCCGAACGACGGAGCCAACCGAGCAATCGTGTCGACGAGCTCATCAGGATCCTTCGTGTCCAGCACGATTGGCACTGCATTCAAGCCGGCGAAACGGCTGAAAAGCTGTGCTTTGCCTTCCATCACGGGCAGTGCTGCCTTTGGCCCGATGTCTCCGAGGCCGAGAACTGCCGTGCCGTCGCTGATAATTGCGACGTTGTTGCCCGTCCAGGTGTACTTTCGCGCCATTGATGGGTCGTCGTGAATTGCCTCGCAAACTCGAGCGACACCAGGGGTGTACGCGATAGACATGTCACGAATGCTGTCGAGAGGAAGCGTTGACGTGGTGACAAGCTTGCCACCCTCGTGCGCTGCGAAAATCTCTTCGTCAGTGACGTGTGCTTGCGAAAAATTGTTTGGCAACTGTGCCTCTTCGTTTCCCATACTTACGTGACCCACTTCGGTACCTATGACCTATGTACTTGCGCGTGCAGACTGGCTTTTTGGTACGCACGATGACCGGTGAGTTACTGGTGCAGAGATCGCATCAAGGGTGTGTGACGCGATGATCCTATGGAAGCCTGCAGTCGACTACTGCTGAGTTTTATAGGTGAAAAGTGTAATCCACTGACACCCAAAAACGTTAGTTGACCTGTGTGGTTAGGTGTGGGCTGAGTCACTGTTCTGGCATGGGGAACTCCCTGAGGGGTGGGAAGTCCTCAGGGAAGTAGAGAAGAAACCTACGGTGACGTAGCTAAATGATGGAGCTAAATCTCGCTACTCGATCACGTAATCATCGGTTGGAGGATCAAAAGGAGGATCCTCAGGGTAATCCGGATCGGTCGGATAGTCGGGATCAGTCGGGTAATCGGGCTCAGTTGGGTAGTCCGGCTCAGTGGGGTAGTCAGGATCGGTCGGATAGTCGGGATCAGTTGGATAATCTGGTTCGTCCGATGTCGTGGACTCATCCGTCGTTGACGTTTCAGTCGTGGACGAGGACTCGGTCGACGATTCTGACGTTACGGTCGTGGTTTCCGTCGTCGATGATTCGGTAGTAGTTTCCGTGACTACATCTTCAGTGACAGTTTTCGATGCGGACTTCGACTTCGGCTTCGGAGGAGTCTTGGACGACGATGAAGGCTTTTCTGCTACTGGAACCTCCTTCGCGTCCTTCTCAGGCAAGGCGAATGCCAGTGCGCCACCTGCAGCGAGTGCAGCCAATGACAAGGCGCCTACAGCTGTCCAGTGCTTATCGATCAGCTCTGCTGGTGCATTTGGATTCTTGGCCGCCTGGATTGCTCGGAATTCGTTGTACAGCCACCATGCACCCGGCCCGATCAGAGCGACGCTCAGCAAAACTGCGGGAATAACCCCCAGTAATCCTGACCTCAACACTGGAAGGGGCAATACCGCGATACCGGCGATGATTGCAAGGCAGGATAACGCGACTTTCCACCAGGTGGTCGAATGTGAAGCATCCTCAAACTGGAAGTTGTCCGAGTAAAATGCGTGTTGCTGAATGGCATCGTCGTTAAGCGGAAGTGCATCGTCGAAGTCGTTGCTCTCCGTAGCATTGAACGACGTGCTTCCAAAAGCGCCGTAGCCATGAGCGGCAAAGTCACTGTCTGTCGCAAAGTCGCTGTCGCTGGCATTCGACCAGGCTTGCTCATCAGTGGGGTGATTGTCCGATGCATCCCACTCTGAACGATCGGAATTGTCATGCGACATGGACTCGCCTCCGAGTGAATTAGCGTTACAACCCTGCGTGAGTTGAGTCTATCCAGTGAGAACTATGTTTGCTGGATGCGTGATGAAGGTGTGTGGTGCCGTGTCGTATGGGTTCGGCGAATCCAGTCTCGGAGCATACTTGCAGATAAATATGCTTATCCACGACCATATTCTGGGTTGAGATTGGAGCTTGCTGGAGGGGTGGGCGAGGTCTTGGGATACCGGTTGGTCGGCGGATTGTTCGGATGTGTTGGCTGCGAAGGGACGCTTGGATTGCGGGGAATGCTGGTCGCGGAGCTTCGAGGTATGGACGGGGTGGAAGTCGACGTGGTCGTCGGGCTTGATGTCGAAGACTCTGTCGTCTCTTCGCTGGTCTCTGCGGTTGTTTGTTCAGTAGTTTCTGTGACGGTTTCGTCGACAGTTTCTTCTACGGTTTCCTCGACAGTTTCAATTACTGGGGCAACTGGCTCCACACTTGCAGTTGTACTTTTTGGCTTCGGCGCTGGCGACTTAATCGAAAGTGACGAAGTAGTGAGCGCCACTTGTTCATCGGCGTCAGCGGTCACAGCAGGCAACGTGAAGGTAAGGGCGGTGCCAGCGAAAACTGCTCCGGCGCATAGCGTCGCAATCGGTGTCCAGTGTTGATCAACAATCTCGGGGAGTGCATTCGGATCTTTTGCTGCCTGGTTGGCGCGATATTCGTTGTAGAACCACCAGGTTGCTGGACCGAGGAGAGCGACGGACAACATGACGGCCGGAAGTACGCCAAGTGTGCCCAACTTCAACACGGGCAGTGGCAGAACTGCGATCCCCACCACAATGGCAAGACCCGCTAGCGCGACCTGCCATAAAGGTGTCGAGTGCTGAGGCTCAGGAAAAGCGAGATCATTATTTGTTAACGCGTGTTGCTCGCTAGCGACGTCGTCAAGCGGAAGCGCATCGTCTGAACTAAAAGTGATTCCTGACGACGCGCTCGCGAAATCGCCGTACCCATGAGTTTTATAACCGTTCAGAGGGGCCTGTCCCCAGGCTTGTTCATTGCTAGATTGCCCTTCGCCTGGGTGCGAAGGCGAATCGTCAAAAGGGTGATGCGCCATGATGCCCGCCTCCAAGTTAACGCGCTTAATAATGTTGCATGGGTGAGCCTAGAACAGTTCATGGCGGTTCGCTTAAGACGTGCGAGGCGATTCGTGCAGCAAAATCTTGGGGCTAGAAATTGGCGCGAGATTATGTAGCATGAGAAGACCCCGCCTACCAAGAAAACTTGGTAAACGGGGTCTCTATCTGGTGCCCCTGGTGAGACTCGAACTCACACTGGACGGGTTTTGAATCCGTTGCCTCTGCCAATTGGGCTACAGGGGCGCTCGCTTCGAATCGGTAGCTCCGAAGCAGCTGTGATCATATTAGTCTATGGCATCGTCTTTAGAAAAATAACGCTGCACAACTGCGACAATGGCGACAATCGCACCGCCCAACAAGAACAATCCTGCGGCCATTGGCCAGTCAGATCCGGCACGAAGCATTTCGTTTGTTTCGGACTGCCATGGCCACAATGCACGTAGAGAGCCGAGCAGCAGACCGGCCATTGCAACGAGCGTCAGGGTGTGGTGCTTTTCCAGCATCCACTCCAGCGCACGAACGAACAACACAATGCCCACCAGAGCACCAGCCATGAACGTGCCCAGATACGCAAAGTTACGTTGATCAACGGCGGCCATTGTTGGCGCGTACAGGCCGACGACCAACAAGAAGAACGAACCAGACACACCAGGCAACACCAGCGCGCAGATCGCAATCGATGCAGCGATAAAGACCATCCACAACGAAGGATTAGTTGGTGCGGCTGATGGCAACGAGGTGAGCCAGAAAGTCATCACGGCGAAGAAGACGAACACCGCGATGGCCTTACCCTGCATGCCGGGCCTCTTCATGGCACCTGGCTTCAACTCCTGAAATGGAATCAGCACAGACACTGCGATCATGCCGAGGAACAATGCGCGGGAAGCAACCGGTTGGTTTGTGACGAAGCTCTCCATCGGGCCGGCCATCGTAAAGACGACAGCCAACATTCCGATCGCTACTGGGATGAGAAGCATCCAGTCGATTCGTCGTAAAGCAGAACCCATAGAAGGCTTGCCGATGTGGGTCGGCACATCAGTGATGTTTTTCGCAGAGCCAATGAGGCGTTCGTAGATGCCCGTGACGAGGGCAACTGTTCCCCCGGATACTCCAGGAATCGTTTCCGCGAGCCCGATCAGGCCGCCTCGGACGGTGTTGCCAAGGACATTGCCGGGAGTCGGGCGAGGGAAGTCGGTGGTTTCATCGTGTGTACTCATCACGAAGAACTCTACGGGTAAAAGCGAAAAACGCTGGTAATCAACGCGCGAGAGTGCATAGTCACAATGTGATCTTGACTAAAGAAATGCAAAAACCTGTCCCCTGGAAGTCAGGAAACAGGTCTGCAGAAGTGGCACGGCGCGCTAAACGGTGTGGCGCAGCAAAAAGAAACTGAGCTACGCGTTTTCCAACACGCGCTGAATCTGCTCGCCGTACGACGTGATAGCTACGTCGGTGACACACGACTGGTTAGTGGTGTTGCCGAGCAACAAGGCAGTCATGCCCATGTACATAGCCAACGCGAAATCACAGCGGCGTTCTGCGTGAGCCTCATCAGTGATGCCCGGTGCTTCATTGCGCACTCGAGTAAGGAGTGTAGAGCGGGCCGTGGACTTAAACCGTTCTTCGATTTCAGCGGTTACATTGTCGCTTCCCGACGTCGCCATTAATAGGGACACGACAGATGAGGGGCCGAGATGCTCGCCAGAAATGGCGTCGGTAGCAAGCAGGCGGCCGAGCTCATTGAACGGCTGTTCTGCAATTGCATTAGTAATAGCGCCAAAGTCGATCAATTCAGCCAGTAGGCCTTCTTTGGAGCCGAAATACTTGATAATCAAGGGAGCGCTGACGCCTGCCTCGGTGGCAATTTCCTTCAGAGAGACCCTTGCGAAAGGCTTCTGAGTGAAATAAGTGGTCGCCGTATCAATAATCCGCGCACGGGTAGCTGCAGAATTTCTACGTCGCGTCGGCGTACTGTCGAGAGTCATGCTGACCAGCATAAACGCAACAAGGCGCAAATGTTGAACGCATAGCAAACGCTACGTATGCAAACTCCCATGAAAACGAGATGGATTACCCTATCGTGGGGGTGTGGATATGGAGACTCGGAAACAATTGGTAGCTACTGTGTGTTCGTTGAAGTTCCTCATGAATTTCATTCAACTAAGGAAGTGAGAGACGTTTAGGGGTTTTGGGAAATGTGTATATTCATTCTCCGTGACTTTTCCGGAGAGGATGAGGTTAGGCAACGCTTGATCACCATTCGGGATAGAACATTTAATGCCCCATTCGATGACGATTGTTAATTGTCTCTGCGATTCTGAATTGAGTTACGATCCATTTCCGCCTTCTTCGGGCAGCAAGTTGGCTCGGCGTCGACACCTGACGAGGGAAATGGCGAGAGCCAAGTCGAGGATGGGGGCGTGGGGCGGGGAGTCTGCAAACCTTTACACTGGTGCTATGAAACGAACGCTCATGCTTATCGACGGTCACTCCATGGCATTTCGCGCATTCTTTGCGCTGCCGACGGACAATTTCTCCACGACGAGCGGTCAATACACCAATGCTGTCTATGGATTTCTATCCATGCTGTCAACGTTGCTTAACGACGAGAAGCCCACGCACGTCGCTGTTGCATTCGACGTGGCGCGTGAGACGTTCCGAAACGAGCTATTTCCGGAATATAAGGCACAGCGCGACAAAACCCCTGAAGAGTTCCGCGGTCAGGTTCCGCTTCTGAAGCAGGTACTTCAGGAGATGGGCATCGTCACTTTGGAGAAGGATAACTACGAAGCTGACGACATTATCGCAACGCTCGCAACGCAGGCGAAGCCGGAAGGGTTCGAGACGCTTATCGTTACCGGCGACCGTGACTCGTTTCAGCTCGTCAACGATTCAACGACCGTTCTCTATCCGATGCGTGGTGTGTCGACGCTGCATCGCTTCACGCCGGAGGCCGTCGAAAAGAAGTATGGATTGACGCCGGAGCAATACCCAGATTTTGCTGCTTTACGTGGAGACCCTTCCGATAATCTCCCGGGCGTTCCTGGAGTTGGGGAGAAGACTGCGCAGAAGTGGATTCTTCAGTTTGGTTCGTTGGCGAACCTCTTAGAGCGCGTTGATGAGGTTCGTGGAAAAGTCGGCGACAATCTTCGCGAGCGCGTTGGTGCGGTTGAAATGAACCGCAAACTCACCGAGATGGTCAAGGATCTGCCCTTGCCGTATGGGCCGGACGAACTAGAGTTGCGTCCTGCGGATGCGCAGGGAATTGCAGACTTCTTTGACAAGTTGGAGTTCGGCGGGAGCTTGCGGGAGCGGGTATTCCGTACTTTGGCCATTGAAGGTGCGGGTGTGAAAGCCACCGAGAACGATGACACTGACGTGGTCATCGTTGAGCAGAAGGCTGGTGAACTCGGACACTGGCTAGATTCACTGAGTCAGCCTGTGGCGGTTGCTGTCGATGGGTTCTCGCTGTCTTTGGCAACGCCGCGCGACAATGATATCGAAGCACTTCAGGTTGAGTTGGGTAATCTCGATCCAACTGATGATGACTCCCTGCGCACCTGGCTCGCTGGCGAGCATCCAAAGCTCACTCACGACGCAAAGTCGCTCATGCATTCCCTGTGGGGACATGACCTAGAGATCGCTGGCATCGTCCATGACACTTTCCTTGCCTCCTACTTGCTGCGTCCAAGTCAACGTAGTTACACGCTCGAGAACATCTATCAGCGTCACTTGAATCGAACGCTGTCCCAGCAGGACGGGCAGCTTTCACTTCTCGACGATCCTGTTAACGCGGATCACGTCGCAGCAATTGTGGAATTGTCTGTAGCACTGTCTTCGGAACTGGAAGCGAATGGGCTCTATGAGGTGTACGCCGATTTGGAAGTTCCGCTTGCGCCAGTTCTCGCTCGCATGGAGCGTCTGGGCATTGCTGTCGACGTCGACAAGCTCGAAGATTTGCGGAAGCAAGCCCAGGCAGCGACGGATGAAGCTGAACATGCAGCGCGCGCACTGGTGGACCGCCCCGAGCTGAATTTGGCATCGCCGAAACAGCTGCAAGAAGTGCTGTTTGATCAGCTAGAAATGCCAAAGACGAAGAAGACGAAGACTGGCTATTCGACGGCGGCCAAAGAGCTGGAAAATCTGGCGAAGAATAATCCGCATCCATTCCTTGAGCATCTGATGGCTTTCCGTGAGGCTCAGAAGATGCGTTCCACGGTTGACGGGCTGATCAAGGCTGTCGCGGATGACGGGCGTATTCATACGACGTTTAATCAGACGGTCGCGGCGACTGGACGTTTGTCATCCACCGAACCGAATTTGCAGAACATTCCAGTGCGCACTGAATTTGGCCGCTCGATTCGTTCCGCATTCGTGGTGGGCGATGGTTTCGAGAATCTGGTGACGGCTGACTACTCGCAGATTGAAATGCGCGTAATGGCGCACCTTTCGCAGGATGCGGGTTTGATCGAGGCGTACCGGGCAGGCGAGGACCTGCACAACTTTGTGGGTTCGAAGGTTTTCAATGTGCCACTTGACGGTGTGACTCCTGAGTTGCGTCGTCGAGTCAAGGCCATGAGCTACGGTTTGGCATATGGATTGAGCGCGTTTGGTCTAGCCCAGCAGCTTGATATTCCGCAGTCTGAAGCAAAGCGACTTCGTGAAGATTACTTCGAGCGATTCGGTGGCGTTCGAGACTACTTGGAAGGTGTCGTCGCGCAAGCCCGCAAGGATGGTTACACCTCGACCTTGTTTGAACGCCGTCGCTACCTGCCAGATCTCAACTCGGATAACCGGATGGCACGTGACAACGCCGAACGTGCAGCGCTGAACTCACCGATCCAGGGAACAGCAGCAGACATCATTAAGGTCGCCATGTTGCGTGTCGACGATGCTCTTAAGGTGCAGGGGTTGAAATCGCGGATGCTGTTGCAGGTCCATGACGAACTGGTGCTAGAAGTGGTGCCAGGTGAATCCGAGCAGGTGGAGGCGCTCCTTCGGAAGGAGATGGATGCAGCGTGCGAGTTGCTGGTGCCGTTGGATGTATCTGTGGGTGCTGGGCCGAATTGGGATGCTGCTGCGCATTAGTGGTGAGCATGTGACAAATCGGGTTAACCTGCCGGTTGGATAGCCAGGCGAAACAGCGCGACATGGTGGTTATGGAACTTGAAAGGCCAGAGGTGGCCGAGTATCATTGTCGCGGTATGCATACGCATGCCGACTTTGCGTGTTCTAAGTCTGGCATCCCGCGGTCATAAACAAAGCTAAGGCATCGTTGCCGGAAGCGGATTGACCAGGGGATTTACAGTCTTGTCAGGCAAGGCCGAAATTGTCCGCTTTTTCGATTTACTATCCGCTTCGGAGCACATTATATATGTCCACCTCTAACACCCCTCAGGTTGCCATCAACGACATCGGCACCGCTGAGGACTTCCTCGCTGCAGTTGACTCGACGATGAAGTACTTCAACGATGGTGACATCGTTGAGGGCACCGTCGTCAAGGTTGACCGCGACGAGGTCTTGCTCGACATCGGCTACAAGACCGAGGGTGTCATCCCTTCCCGTGAACTGTCCATCAAGCACGATGTCGACCCTGATGAAGTGGTCGAAGTTGGTGACGAGATCGACGCTTTGGTTCTCACCAAGGAGGACAAGGAAGGTCGCCTGATCCTGTCCAAGAAGCGTGCTCAGTACGAGCGTGCTTGGGGCACCATCGAGGAGCTCAAGGAAAAGGACGAGCCAGTCACCGGTACCGTCATCGAGGTTGTCAAGGGTGGCCTCATCCTGGACATCGGTCTGCGTGGCTTCCTGCCAGCATCCCTCGTTGAAATGCGTCGCGTTCGTGACCTGCAGCCATACATTGGCCAGGAGATCGAAGCCAAGATCATTGAACTGGACAAGAACCGTAACAACGTCGTTCTGTCCCGTCGCGCATGGCTCGAGCAGACTCAGTCTGAGGTTCGCTCCGAGTTCCTGCACCAGCTGCAGAAGGGCCAGGTCCGCAAGGGCGTCGTCTCTTCCATCGTCAACTTCGGTGCATTCGTCGACCTGGGCGGCGTAGACGGCCTGGTTCACGTTTCCGAGCTGTCCTGGAAGCACATCGATCACCCATCTGAGGTTGTTCAGGTTGGCGACGAGGTAACCGTCGAGGTTCTCGAGGTTGACCTCAACCGCGAGCGCGTGTCCCTCTCCTTGAAGGCAACTCAGGAAGATCCATGGCGCGTATTCGCCCGCACCCACGCAATCGGTCAGATTGTTCCGGGCAAGGTCACCAAGCTGGTTCCATTTGGTGCGTTCGTTCGCGTCGAAGAGGGCATCGAGGGCTTGGTCCACATCTCCGAGCTGGCTTCCCGCCACGTCGATGTTCCAGACCAGATCGTCACCGTTGGCGAAGAAGCAATGGTCAAGGTCATCGACATCGACCTCGAGCGTCGTCGTATTTCCCTCTCCCTCAAGCAGGCTGACGAGGACTTCACCGAAGAGTTCGACCCAACCAAGTACGGCATGGGCGACTCTTACGACGAGCAGGGTAACTACATCTTCCCAGAGGGCTTCGATGCGGAGACCAACGAGTGGATGGAAGGCTTCGAAACCCAGCGCGCTGAGTGGGAAGGCCGTTACGCAGAGGCAGAGCGTCACCACCAGATGCACGCAGCTCAGATCGAGCGTCACCGTGCAGCTGCAGCCGAGGCTGAGGAAGCTCCATCTAACTACTCTTCCGAGACTGACGAGCCAGCACCAGCAGCTCCAGCAGCTCCAGAAGCAGCAGAGGATACCTCCGGCACCTTGGCTTCCGACGAGCAGCTCGCAGCTCTGCGTGCTCGCCTGTCCGGCAACTAAGCCTGTATAGGTAGTCCCGGTTACCTTTAGGTAACAAGGCTAACAATATTCCCCGTCTCTCCACAGGAGAGGCGGGGTTTTGTCATACTTGAAGCATTATGTTGAAAGTAGGACTAACTGGCGGAATTGGTAGCGGCAAGTCGACCGTTGCCCGGCAACTGAGTGCTCTCGGTGCCGTTATCATCGACGCAGACCAGATCGCTCGTGAAATCGTCGAACCTGGTCAGCCTGCACTTGCCGAATTGGTCGACTACTTTGGCTCGGACATCCTCAACCCCGATGACACGTTGAATCGGCGTGAGCTGGCTCGGCGAGCTTTTGCATCTGAAGAATCGACGAAGATCCTCAATTCCATCACCCACCCGCGTATTTCTGAACGTACGGCCGAACTTTACGACGAAGCGAGCGCCCGCGATGTGGTGGTCTTCGATATGCCGTTGCTGATCGAGAATGATCTCGTCGCTGACCAGCATCTTGTCATCGTGGTGAATACTCCGATGGAGAAGCGTATTGATCGGCTAGTTAACTCGCGTGGTCTGGATCGAGACGATGTTGAGCGACGTATTGCTGCGCAGATCGGCGATGAAGAGCGTATTGCTGCTGCTGACATCATTCTCGACAACTCGGGCTCAGAAGATGCATTGCGTGATTCCGTCGACAAGCTATGGCGTGAGCGTTTGCAGCCGATAGCTCAGTCGATGGTGCGACCTCCTGTCGTGCCGTTGGATATCTTGCCTGTGCAGCCTCGTGGTCGGGTCGAGCGCGAGAAGAAGCGTGTCGAACGGCAGTTGGGTGTTTCGGTCAAGGGGACGATGCTCAGTGAAAACCGGCTGATCTTGATGGTTGATGGAGTGCCAAATACGGAGGGAGCTCCGTGGATGGCTACTGGCCAAAACTGGATCAGCCTGGATCCTGGTAATCCTGTAACGCTGACACCTCCAAAGGAAATGTTGGAGATTGATCGTCAGCCATTGGATGGCCTTGATAAGGGGGCATCTAAGACCCCCTAATTGAAAATGAGTTGCAATAACGTGTACTGTCCCTCCTATGACAGTTAAGCGTTATTTTTTCAGCGCTATCCTCTCGTCCGCGCTCGTGCTTTCTGCATGCGGTACTGGCGAAGAAATAGCGAACAAATCAGTGAAAGACACGCCACGAGCTGGTGAGCAAGCACAGCCGTCGCCGTCGGTGACCACCGCTACTACGGTCGCTGACCTCCCGGAGTCTCGCTCGAAGTCTGATCGGCTGGCGGTGAGCTATGACGGTGGTGTCATGGTGATTGATGGTGGCAACCTCAAGCAGGAAATGGCTCCCGAAGTCCTCGACACTTTTGATGCCAAGGGCTATTTGCGTCTGAACAGGGCGGGCGATGGTCGACACGTTTTCGTCTCGACGGATTCGTCCTTCAAAGCACTGGACCTGGGTGCGTACGAGCGTCCACATGGCGATCACTCGCACTACTACGCCGGCGATCCATCGTTTACCGGCTTTGAAGTATCGGCGGTAAAGCCTGGACATGTGGTTGGTAATGCGGACAAGGCCGTGTTGTTCGACGACGAGACTGGTGATGTCACAACTCTGCGCTTGCAGGGGATGGACATGGTTGATCACTTCCATGTGCCAGCGCACCATGGCATTGCCGTTTTGGGAGAAGATAGCACCTATATGGTCACCATCGCTGATCAGGAAGGCGATCGGATTGGTGTAGCCCAGGTGGATGCCGAGGGTAAAGAACTGAAGCGTTTCGAGCAATGCCCAGGTGCGCACGGCGCAGCAGAAACCTCAGCTGGCGTATTCGTTGGCTGTGCAGACGGTGGACTTGTGTACCGAGATGGGGAAGTCACAAAGGTGAAGTCGCCAGATCCATATGGGCGTATTGGAAATCAGGCATCAAGGCCTGATTCAAAGTACGTGCTTGGTGACTACAAGTCCGATAAGGTCGCCGCAGATAAGGATGAGCTGGAACGGCCAACGCAGGTGAGCATTATTGATGCAGAGTCGGGAGAGATGCAACTCGTCGACCTGGGTGCCTCATACACATTCCGATCTCTTGCCATGACCGACGACAACACGGCAGTAGTTCTTGGTACTGATGGCAAAGTGCACCTCATTGATGCTGAAAAGGCAGAAGTGATTCGCTCCATTGACGTTCTCGCACCTTGGGAAGAGTCCGAAGAATGGCAGGATCCACGTCCTGCTATCACGGTCATCGGTTCCACGGCGTATGTGACTGATCCGGCGAGAAATGAAATTCACGCGATCGACCTTGACGGCAACGAAAAGCCACAGGTTACCAAGCTCCCCGAGCAGCCAGATGAACTCGAAGCTGCATAGAATGTGGATCCTGCTTGACGACGAATCGTCGTGAAGCAAACTCGACGAACACCGGCAATGACTTCAGCGGAGCTTTACCAATCCGCGCAACCAGATAACCTGGTGACTATGGCATTCCCCGCTGAACATCCGGTCCTTGCGCAATCTGAGTTTCGTCCTGTTGGAGATATCGAGCGTGCCGACGGCCAGTTTGAGGTCATCAGCGACTTCAAACCGGCAGGTGACCAGCCACAAGCTATCGCGGAGTTATCGGAGCGTCTCAACAACGGTGAGCGCGAAGTTGTGCTGATGGGTGCGACGGGTACTGGTAAGTCTGCGACTGCTGCATGGTTGATTGAGAAGATGCAGCGGCCCACGTTGGTGATGGCTCCGAACAAGACATTGGCAGCGCAGTTGGCAAACGAGCTTCGGTCGCTGCTGCCGAACAATGCCGTGGAGTACTTTGTGTCGTATTACGACTACTACCAGCCAGAGGCATACATCGCGCAGACCGATACATATATCGAGAAGGACTCCTCGATTAACGAAGATGTCGAGCGTCTGCGTCACTCGGCAACGTCGGCACTGCTGTCTCGTCGAGATGTTGTGGTTGTCAGTTCGGTGTCCTGCATCTACGGTTTGGGAACTCCTCAGTCGTATCTGGATCGATCGGTATTTCTGAAGACCGGCGAGGAAGTTGATCGCGATCAGTTCCTACGACTGTTGGTGGACATTCAATACGCCCGCAATGATATTGCTTTTACCCGTGGCACTTTCCGCGTCAAAGGCGATGTTGTCGACATCATTCCTGCATATGAAGAGCTCGCGGTTCGGGTCGAGTTCTTCGGTGACGAGATTGATTCTCTCTATTATCTCAATCCGCTGACTGGCGACGTCGTCAAGCAAGTGGACGAGCTGCGTATCTTCCCAGCAACTCACTATGTTGCGGGACCTGAGCGCATGGAAAAGGCGGTCGAGGCGATTAAGGAGGAGCTGGCGGAGCGCCTGGCGGATTTGGAAAATCGCGGCAAGCTGCTGGAAGCACAGCGCCTACGCATGCGTACGGAGTATGACTTGGAGATGATTCAGCAAGTTGGATTCTGCTCGGGCATTGAGAATTACTCGCGTCATATTGACGGCCGAGCTGCCGGTTCTGCTCCGGCAACGCTGATCGACTACTTCCCGGAGGATTTCCTCACCATTATCGATGAGTCGCATGTGACGGTTCCTCAGATCGGTGGCATGTTTGAAGGCGATGCCTCGCGAAAGCGTAACCTCGTTGACTTCGGCTTCCGACTTCCATCAGCGCTGGATAACCGTCCATTGACCTTCGATGAGTTTGATGCTCGTGTTGGCCAGACCGTCTACATGTCGGCGACGCCTGGCCCGTACGAGCTCGGGCAGACTGGCGGGGAAGTTGTCGAACAGGTTATTCGTCCGACAGGTCTGGTGGATCCGAAGATCGTCGTGAAGCCAACGGAAGGCCAGATTGATGATTTGATCGGCGAAATCCGCCAGCGCGAGGAACGCCACGAGCGCGTCTTGGTCACCACTCTGACGAAGAAGATGGCGGAAGACCTCACTGATTATCTGCTCGAAAACGGTATTCGCGTTCGCTATATGCACTCTGATGTCGACACTTTGCGACGAGTTGAGTTACTGCGCCAACTCCGACTTGGCGAATACGACGTTCTTGTGGGCATCAACTTGCTCCGTGAGGGTCTGGATTTGCCGGAAGTGTCGTTGGTCGCGATTCTCGATGCGGATAAGGAAGGTTTCCTCCGCTCGACTACTTCGTTGATTCAGACTATTGGTCGTGCTGCTCGAAATGTCGACGGTGAAGTGCACATGTATGCGGATACCGTCACGGATTCGATGGCTCGGGCTATCGACGAGACGGAACGTCGTAGGGAAAAGCAGATTGCCTACAACACGGAACATGGCATTGATCCGCAGCCGCTGCGCAAGAAGATCGCGGACATCTTGGACCAGGTCTACGACAATGCAGACAATGCTGATGGGCCGAATGTTGCGGCCAGTGCAGGCCACCGTCGGCGCAATCGCACCGGCAGTGATGCTGATTTGGCGACGTTTGGCAGTAAGTCAACGGCTGACTTTGAAGGCATGCCACGAGCACAACTGGAACAACTCATTGCTGATTTGAGTGAGCAAATGGGAGCTGCCGCACGGGAGCTGAAGTTTGAGCTTGCGGGCAGGTTGAGGGATGAGATTGTCGACTTAAAGAAAGAGCTCAACGGTATGAAAGAAGCGGGATTGCAGTAATTTTAAATTCCTGCAATCTGCAACCGTAGTTTTGCTACTCTTGGTCTCAGTTCACGAAAACGTTGTTGTTAAGCGAGTTTGAGAGGCACTTTAATGAGCGCATACAAGACCATTGTCGTTGGTACCGATGGATCTAAGTCGTCGCTGTTGGCAGTAGAACGCGCGGCTGCGATCGCTGCGTCGTTTGACGCGACTTTGGTCGTGGGTTGCGCATACTACGAGACTCCAGACGATGCATCGAAGACCCTTCGCCAGGACTCCGTACAGGTTCTGGGCGATGACCCAGCAGAGCGTAACTTGGCTGCTGCAAAGGAAACTGCAGAGGCTGCGGGCGCAACCAAGGTTGAAACCGAAGTTCGTGCTGGCTCTCCAGTAGAGGCACTGATGAGCTTGGTCAACGAGAAGAAGGCTGACCTTCTCGTTGTTGGTAACCGTGGCATCAACTCGCTGACCGGTCGTCTGTTGGGTTCTGTTCCTGCCGACGTTGCTCGTCAGTCTGACTGCGATGTCATGATTGTGCACACTGTCAGCTAGGACTGACGGTAAGTTTTCTTCAATGTGGCCCGCGCGCTGGTTGCCCAGCACGCGGGCTTTACTTCTTGGAGCGTCCTACGATAACACCATTGCGGACCTCAAATGGCCAGCTGATTCCGTTCTTGGTGAGCACCTCTGGGCGGAGTTCGTCGGACAGTACCTCAACGCGGGAACCATAACCTAGCAAATACTCGTCGAACGCGGGAAGCGAAAGCTCGCGGTCGAGAGCAGCTGTGAGTTCGGCAGCGGTGACATCGGCTTGCCACGAACCCATCCAGTAGGTATCGCCGTGGAATGCGAATGGGATGAGATCGCTGGCAGTCTCGACGGCTGTGACGGCTTGCTTCTTCGTGATGCCTGTCCACCACATCAAATCCTTCAGAGTCGCAGGTCCACGTGCGTGGAAATACTCCGTGCCTAGCACCTGCAAAGCATCGTCGCCGGTGAGTTCTCGCTGAGAGATTCCCTTCTCCTGCTCGATTGCAGTGAGGGATACGAAAGTCTCAACTTTGCCAATTCGTGGTCCCTGGACGATTTCACCAGCCCCGCCAAATGCACGCAATAAGTGCGGGCCGCGACCTTGTGAAGGGTCGACGTCGGCTGCTGCGAACACGTCGTATGCCTCAGGACGAGAGACAGGATCCGAAACTCCACGCTTGTTGAGCATGTCGACGAATGCCTCTAACGCGCGTTCGTAGTCGCCAGGTTCGAAGCCAAGTCCGGCGCGACGACGTGCCGCCTGTGCTTCAATGCGTGGGTGAGTCAACTGCATCATCCACCGAGCGTTCTCAGAGGGGAGGAAATGCAAAGTGCCACGTTGTGGCCAGCAGCGGACGATCTCGAAATCTGCGATGGAGTTCAACGCGGATTCAGTGGCATCCTGCAGCGGATCTGTATCTGCATCTGAGCGCGAAGAAGCCGCTTCCTTGACGCGCACTGCCAATGCCCGAACACCAGCGTCATAGTTCTGACCTTGGAGCGCAATCATATGCCGAGCGACGTCAACCGGAGCTGACGCGACCATTGGACGCGCCGCACTGTACGCAAGCCCTTGGGCAATGAGCCGGCGAGCTCGCAGTTCAGCGAGATGCGGCAGATAAGTTAGGTGATGGTCCGACATGGCGGAATCGTCTCCGGTTGTTTGTCAGCAACAACGACGAGGCCCTGCGTTGCGCGAGTCAGCGCAACATAAAGATCCTGCAGGCCTTGTGGCGATTCTTGCACAATCTCGTCTGGATTGACGACGATGACATCATCGAACTCCAGCCCCTTTGCTTCATCGACGTCGAGAATACTGACTGTGTCAGCATCGATAGTGCTGTCAGCGATGATGTCGTACAGTTCCTCCCGGCCGGAACCTAGGTGTTCGCGAGAAACAATGATGGCGATGAGTCGTCGTGAAGCAGTAGTCTCCGCGGCCCCATAATGCTCAGAAATACTGCGCAGCGCAGTGGCTACGGTCGTGGTGCGAACAGGTTCGCGACCGGTCGAACGAATCGATTGCGGAGGCTCCAGATCGGGGTTGACCATTGCAAGAACATGGGTCGCGACCTGCATGATCTCAGCGGGGGTTCGGTAATTTACCGTGAGTTCGTGGAGCCGCCACCGCGAACCAACAACAGGTTCGAGAACATCGGACCACGCCTCGGCGCCAGCGGGTGAGCCTGTCTGCGCGACATCTCCGACGAGCGTCATCCATGCATTAGGCGACCGACGACGCACCATTCGCCATGCCATCGCCGACAACTCCTGAGCCTCGTCAACAATCACATGTCCATATGCCCACGTCCGGTCGCTTGCAGCGCGATCCGCAGTCGAGCGGTAATCGCGTTCCTGGTGACGCTCTGCCAACGCTTCCGCGTCAATAACGTCATGCGCCATCAGAATTTCGGCGTCAAAACCGTCATCAAGTTCCTGCGACGCAGAACCGGTCAGAATATCCAGCGCACCCTGTGCTTCTTCGATCTGCGCCAGCCACCGCTCGCGATCTTCTTCTTCGCCTTTCGACGGTCCCAATAGCTCAGCAAGCTCATCCAACAGTGGTGGGTCAGTAGGCGAGAAGGGCGTGCCTACCGGGCGGAGCAGTGCTGCGCAGGTCTGCTCGTCATATTCATACGCTGCACTGGCGATGGCATCTTCCGAGGTGAGAAGACTGTCCAGGACTTCCTCGGGCGTGAGAATCGGCCAGAGTTCATCGAGTTCAACACCTACTAGCGGGTGATCATCAATCTCATCGCGCAGGTCGGCAACATCCGTGACAGATAGCAGATTCTCGCCGCCAAGTGGATCTCGGCCGATACGATCGGCCAATTGACGCGCAAGTGACTCCACGAGATGCTCCCGGAAAAGCGGGCGGGCCTGGTTATGAGGGCGACGCGAACGACGAGCCCGAGTCCGCGCAGCCTTCACCATCGCTGGGGTGATGGTGAGGGACAACCCGTCGAAAGGCACCGTAATCGGTTCCTCTGGAATGGCTTGGAGGTCGCGAACTGCATTCGTCAGAATGCCCACCATGTCCGCAGAACCCTTGACCTCACGAGTCACAAGTGGCTCGTCGCCGGTGCCATCGACACCTGGGTAGAGGTTCGAAAAAGTGCGAAGGACAACGCCCGTTTCGCCAAGGCTCGGTAGCACACGCGAAATGTAATCCAGGAAGGTGGCGTTCGGTCCGAGGATGAGCACACCAGTCTTCGCCAACTGATCCCGGTGGGTGTACAGCAACCACGCCACACGGTGCAGCGCGACCGCAGTCTTACCGGTACCCGGTCCGCCTTGCACAACCATCGTCCCACGGGTCTTGTCGCGGATAATGATGTCTTGCTCACGCTGAATCGTCTCCACGATTCCCCGCATATGGCCAGTTCGCGCAGCATTCAGCACCTCACGCAGCACAGTTTCGCCACCGACACCCACACTTGCATCGTCCACGTCGGTGTTAGTGCTTGTCGACGATTCATGAAGCGACGTCGTCAACCACTCATCATCAATGCTCTTCAGCGTGCGACCGTGGGTCCGGAGGTGACGACGAAGAGAAACACCTTCTGGGTGCGCTGTCGTCGCTAAGTAGAACGGACGTGCTTGAGGAGCACGCCAGTCCATGAGAATGCTGCGGTAGTCATTATCCGCGTCGGAAAGACCCATGCGACCGATATAGCGACGATCTACATTCGGTTGACCAGGTAGGGGATTGTCGGGTTCATCATCGGCTATGTCGATGCGCCCAAAAACGAGGCCGACTTCAGCTGCACGATACCGCTCCAAATTGCTGTGAAGTCGGTGGTACTCAACTTCACGTTCGACGCGGGCTTGGGGGTCCGTGTCGTCGTCAAGCATGACTTGGCGCAAATACTCTTGGTCGCGCTGGCGTGCTGCATCGAGGTGAGCATATGCGTCATCGAGGGCAGATTGCTCGACAGACAACTCGGAATGCGACACGACAAACTCCAATCGACTTGGACAAAAGAAATATCCATTCTATGTCACTGGAGTTGGTAGACCGGGGATGAGGTCAATGAGACAAGCAACTGAAAAAGGAGCCAGCGCTATCGCTGGCTCCCTTTAATGCGCCGAAAGTTTGACGCGCAGAGACACTATCGTGGCAACGTTCAAAACTTACTTACCGAGATTGCTCTTTACCTGCTTCGATGCCTTATCTGCACGCTCTGCAGCGACGGACGAGAACTGGCTAGCGCGAGTCGATGCCTCGGTACCGAGCTTGGTTGCGCGGGTCGACGCTTCGTCGGCGAGGGTACGGATCTGGTCAGTCCAGTCATCCTTGTTCTCGTCAACGTAGCCAGCAGCCTTCTCGTAGACCTCGGAGGCCTTCTGCTGCAGGACACCAACCTTTTCCTTGGCGGTGCCGGCCGCGCTAGTCAGAGATTCATTGAGCTCTTCAGTGCGCTTTTCTGCTTCAGACTTCGTTGGCAGCGCAGCCTGCACCTTCTTGTTGACCTGCTTGCCAGCGTGCTCTGCACGCCACTTCAGACCTGGCTTGCCAGCGGTATCAGCGCCAGCAAGGAAGAGTGCACCAAGCAAACCGACATCAGTGATAAAGCCGGTTCGACGAGCCTTCTTCTGCTCTGGATCCTGAGTCTCCCAGAATGCGTGGCGAGCAACTGCCGTTGGGATCTGGGCGAGTGCCAGAGCAGTAGCGGCGAAACGTGGAGCCTTGCCCAGTGCGTACAGAGAGCCTGCAACAACCTTGGTGCCGGCAACAGCCTGAACGGTCATTTCTGGGGAATTTGGCACGTAGCTGCGGTACTGATTTGGGGTAAGAGTACGTACACGATCGAGAACTGCGCGTGCTCCATCGAGGTGGTCCTGCTTGTTAACGAGAGTGTCAACACCATCTGCGACGAACACGGATGCCAGCATCGGGCGAGCAAACTTACGAATCATTTGTTGTTCAACTCCTGAGTGTTCTTATCGGACGTGATACTTCGAGGTTACGTGCAACCCAGGGTTCTCGCGGGGCAAAAACCCAAAAATTTCCACTGTTCACCTCTCAGCGAACAAAGGGGCTTCACTATTGCGACATTACCGAGACGTCTGTTATTCCGCGCGCGTTGGAACGAACGGGACAACCTGGCTACCAACCACGTTCGCGCCATTCCTCCAGGTGAGAGCGTTCAGCGCCGACCGTTGTGTCTGCGCCATGTCCTGGGTGGACGATGGCTTCGTCGGTGTACATGGCAAAAATTCGGTTCTCGGTGTCCCGGAGAAGTTGATCAAACTGTTCTGGCGTGTTTGTCTTTCCGACACCGCCAGGGAACAGTGAATCACCAACGAAAAGATGGGTTGGCGCATCGTCGCCGTCGGCAGCAGGAAGGGCGAGGCAGACCCCGCCCTTGGTGTGTCCGCGCATGATGAAGGCATCCAATTGGACGCAGTCTCCGAACAACAGCACATCACCGTTGTCGAGCGCGACATCCGCCATAACTGGAATATTGTCAGCATCCAATGCCGACGTCACATGCTGCGCACCCCACTCAGAAACCAACGGTTCTAACGCCTGCACATGATCAGAGTGTGAGTGCGTGGTGACGATGGTTGTCACTGTTGCTCCGGCATCTGCGACGAGTTGGCGGAGGGTATCTGCATCATTCGCCGCGTCGATAAGCAGAGAATTCTGGGGCTTGCGACGATCAACGAGCAAATAGCAGTTGTTGTCCATCGTGCCGACGGACTGTTTGTAAATATCTACGGAACCGGACGTGAACTTTTCAACCATGGCGCCAGGGTAGCGAGGAATAGTAGTCAGTGGGTACGGATAGCAGTTGAAAAATGCCTAAGAATTCATTCGAACAGTTGTGCCACAAAATAGGTATGATGGCTGAGGTAATTGCGTAGAAACAGGGCTACCTGAAAGTAGCCAAGTGAAAGAGGTATGCGCGTAGTGGCTGATCGTCTCGTCGTCCGAGGAGCAAAAGAGCACAACCTAAAGGGTGTGGATATCGATCTACCGCGCGATGAAATGGTCGTGTTCACCGGCCTGTCGGGTTCCGGTAAGTCCTCCCTGGCTTTCGACACCATTTTCGCTGAAGGACAGCGGCGGTATGTGGAATCCCTGAGCTCCTATGCACGTATGTTTCTTGGCCAGATGGAGAAGCCAGATGTCGAGTTGATTGAAGGCTTGTCGCCAGCAGTTTCGATTGATCAGAAGTCCACAAACCGTAATCCTCGCTCTACGGTGGGGACTATTACCGAGGTGTATGACTACCTGCGATTGCTGTACTCACGTGCAGGTACTCCGCACTGCCCGGTGTGTGACGAGGTAATTTCGTCTCAGACCCCGCAGCAGATCGTCGATCAGGTGATGGCTCTTCCAGAAGGCACGAAGTTCCAGGTGCTGGCGCCGGTCGTTCGTACTCGAAAGGGCGAGTTCGTCGATTTGTTTGAGAGCCTCGCCGCGCAGGGTTACGCGCGCGTCATGGTCGATGGGGAAATGCATCGGTTGACCGATCCGCCACAACTAAAAAAGCAAGTCAAGCACGATATCGATGTGATTGTGGACCGCTTGCAGGTGAAGGAATCCCAGCAGCGTCGCCTCACTGACTCTGTAGAAACTGCTTTGCAGCTGGCAGATGGTGTGGTGGTGATCGATGCCATCGATCTTGACGACGATCATCCGCAACGAAGCGTCCGCTTCTCTGAACGTATGGCCTGCCCGAATGGGCACCATATTCATATTGATGAATTGGAGCCACGCGCTTTCTCTTTTAACTCTCCATACGGTGCCTGCCCAGAATGTGATGGTCTGGGTACGAAACTGGAAGTCGATCCAGAACTGGTTATTCCTGATCCAACGCTGCCAGTGCTGGAAGCAATTAGTCCATGGCGGATGACCATGAACAAGAAGTACTTCCAAAAGCTGTTGGAAGCGCTGGCTGCTGAAATGGACTTCGACGCGGCAGCACCGTTTGATTCCCTGACGGCGGCCCAGAAGAAGGCCGTCCTGCATGGTTCCAGCCACAAGATTTCTGTGCGTTACCGCAACCGGTATGGGCGAACCAGGCAGTACACCGCGCCGTTCGAAGGCGTCATGCCGTATTTGCACCGCAAGCTTGCAACTGCCGAGAGCGATGCTCAAAAGGATCGCTTCCAGGGGTACATGCGCGAGGTGCCGTGCCATGCCTGTGAAGGTGCACGACTGCGCCCTGAGATCTTATCGGTCACCCTAAACTCAGAAGAATACGGTGACCGTTCCATTGCGGCGCTGACTGAAATGTCTGTTGCGGACTGCTCGCGGTATCTTGATTCGCTTACGCTAGGTCACCGGGAAGCCATCATTGCCGGACGTGTTTTGCGTGAGGCACAGGCTCGACTTCGTTTTCTTCTCGACGTCGGCCTTGAATACTTGTCGCTCTCTCGGTCCGCAGGAACGCTGTCGGGTGGTGAAGCCCAGCGAATTCGCCTGGCTACCCAAATCGGATCAGGTTTGGCCGGCGTCTTGTATGTCCTCGATGAACCATCAATTGGTTTGCATCAGCGCGACAACCAGAAACTGATTGGAACGCTGAAGAATCTCCGCGATTTGGGAAACACCTTGATCGTCGTAGAACACGACGAGGAGACTATTCGTGAAGCTGATTGGCTGGTGGATATTGGGCCACGCGCTGGCGAATACGGTGGCGAAATCGTCTATGCGGGTAAACCAGATGGCATTGTCGACTGCGAAAAGTCGATCACTGGCGCGTATCTGTCGGGTCGTCGTCAGCTAACTGTGCCTGAAGTGCGTCGTTCAATTGACCCGAAGCGCGTCATATCGGTCAAAGGTGCCAAGGAGAACAACCTGAAGAATGTCGATGTTGACTTCCCACTGGGTGTACTCACGTGTATCACCGGAGTTTCGGGATCTGGAAAGTCCACTCTCGTGAATGGCATTCTGTCCAAGGTTTTGGGCAACGAGTTGAACAAGGCTCGACAGGTTCCAGGTCGACATCGTCGTGTCGAAGGTTTGGACAACCTGGACAAGCTTGTTCAGGTCGACCAGTCGCCGATTGGTCGTACCCCGCGGTCGAATCCTGCGACGTACACAGGCGTTTTTGACAAGATTCGTAATCTCTTCGCGGAGACGCAGGAAGCCAAGGTCCGTGGCTACAAAGCAGGTCGGTTCAGCTTTAATGTCAAGGGCGGTCGTTGCGAAGCGTGTAAGGGCGACGGCACCATCAAAATCGAAATGAACTTCCTGCCCGACGTGTACGTTCCCTGCGAAGTGTGCGAAGGCGCTCGCTATAACCGGGAAACGCTCGAAGTGCTGTACAAGGGCAAGAACATTTCCGAAGTTCTCAACATGCCTATTTCCGAAGCTGCCGAGTTCTTCGAGCCAATCCAATCAATTGCGCGGTATTTGAACACGCTTGTCGACGTCGGCTTGGGGTACGTGCGCCTCGGCCAAGCAGCAACGACGTTGTCTGGTGGTGAAGCGCAGCGTGTGAAACTGGCTGCAGAATTGCAAAAGCGCTCGAACGGCCGGACTGTCTATATTCTCGATGAACCGACAACCGGCCTTCATTTCGAGGACATTCGCAAGCTGATGTTGGTGCTTCAGGGGCTCGTTGATAAGGGAAACACAGTGATTGTGATTGAGCACAATCTGGATGTGATCAAGTCTGCGGACTGGATTATCGACATGGGGCCAGAAGGTGGCGCAGGCGGAGGAACTGTGGTTGCCAAGGGCACTCCAGAAGAAGTCGCGGTGGTGAAGGACTCACACACCGCGGCGTATCTTCGACCGCTGCTTGATCTCAGCGCGTAGCTTTAGCTGCTTGTTCCCCAGGTTTCTTCAGGAACCTGGGTTTCCTCGGATTCCGCATCTTCTGTAGACGACTCAGAATTTGCCGTGCTGTTACTGCTATTACTGTTCTGCTTCTTACTTCCTAGGATTGCCATTGCCAGAAGCAAGAGACCGGAAACGATGAATGCGACTACACGGATAATGCCGTCCAGAGTCTGCATGTCGTAAAAGATCAGCTTGCCGACGGCAATGCTTGCGACCGCTAGAGCCGCGCCAAGATTGCCGTCGATAGCAGAGAATCGAGGTGACAGCACAAGAATGAACGCGGATACCATCCAGGCGATGCTGACCAGCATGTGGGAGAACATGAATGGTAGTCCGAGCACATTCATGATGGTCATGGCTGGCAACACCATGATGGCAAGCCCGACGAGTCCGAACCACACCGGAATCTTCCGTGTCATTGCCAACCGAATGAGACCCGCGTCTGCGATGGCCAAGAAAACCATGGAAAAGACAATGGCCCACGGTGCATCGAAGTACTCGTTAAATACGGCCGAGAGGTATGCCTGATTGTTGAAATGTGCCATTGCGAACCACAGTGCCGCTAGAACTACAGCAAGTTCGATGGCGGGGGATCCATTGGTGGCCTTCTTGATGAGGCCAAGGTCGGGTCGACCCAGAACGGCAATCCACATGAAGACCGCCGCAACAATCGAGGAGACGGCCAGGGTCAGAGGCGGAGTGCCCGGGAAAAACACCAGCAGCATCGGGACAAGCGCACCTATGAAGCCGCCGAGGCGAAGTGCGTGGTGGAATGGGGTGTCACGGAGCACTCCAAGTGCACCGAATCCAAGCGACAGGATGGTGATGAAGGCAATTGCCCAGTACTCCAAGGGACCCGGAGCTGAACCTTCGATTAATAGCGATACCGTTGCAATAACCAGGATTGTTGCGTAGGCACCTGAGATGGTGCGCACGAGTGGAACTGATTCTGCCTCATCCCGCTTGTCCGACCAGATTGTGAAAAGCATGAGGGCAGTTACTGCAGTAAAGAGTATGAGGAGAATAGCTAGCGTGACAGCAGTGACTCCAGTGCTCGACTCCTTGGTCGCAATTCCTGAGTTCTGGCCAAACAGGATGTAAGTGAGCGCAAGGAGCGCGAATGACGTGTAATAAACAGCTACGCCTGCCTTCTGCTTCCACGACAAGAACATCAGCACTGCGAAAGCAACCGGGATAAGTGTCACATAGTTGAACCCGGTCATCGCACGCATGGTTTCTGTGTTGACCGTGGAAAAGAGGAATCCAAGCCCCAGTACGCCAGAAATTATTGATTGCGAAGCGCTCTCTCGATATCGGGCTGTGGCCAGCCCCGCTAATGAGACCGCAAAGATCAGTGCTGTACCGACGAGCGGATGCCACCATTCGAGAATGTTGACTACCGCCGCCGTCGTCACGTGGGAGGTCAATTGCGCAGTGACTGCCGTTGCAGTGACTGCACTGGAATTCGCTTGACGACGATGCGCCCAGTAACTCGCGCCACCCAATACAGCGGCGAGGAGATACGCGAGAATGACACGACCGAGAGGACCCAACAGGCCGGTTTGAATCGCAAACGCGACCAAGAACAAAATGCCTGCTGTAGTGATAAGGCCACCGACGATAGCGATGACTCGCAGCACTATCTTCTCTTGTGTCCACCACGGCTCAGCGGGCGGACGCGGCGGGCGCGATGGGCCGATTGGTGTCGGTGAAGTGTGGGCGAGACCCGGCACAACTGCTGCAGCGGGTGTAACTGGTGCGTACCCGCTGACTGGTTGAGGCGGAGGTGAATGCGGGGTCGTGGGGATGCCCCATCCCGACGTGGTCGACGTAGGTACTATGACTGGAACGCTGCGTTCTTCGCGTGCACCGAGATCTGGTGTAGGAATCGAGACTGCAGGCTGAGGCGCAAGACGCTGAGGTGCAGCTGGCTTCGGTGTCTCAGATGAAGTGACAACTCCAGCTGCTGACTCCGAACTGCGTGCAACGGAGCCACTAAGCGTGTCGCGCATTTCGTGAGCAACGCGAGCTACCTTTGTTGCTGCTGTTTCCAGTTCGCCTAATGCCTCTACTAATAGCTTTGTAGAAGCTGCATCTGTCTCGGGAGAAGCGCTACCCGGTAAACCATCAGGGGAGCCCCGGTCTGGTGGCGTTGAAAAGCCTTCGGTGTTCATATTGAGAACACTAGTTAAGCTTTAGAGATAGTGTTGCCATGAAAATCGAGGGCTGTGGATAAGTCTAGGATCCTTGACTGTTTTTGTAATCACCACGTGACGTGATAACGTTGCGTACACAACCGCTGGGAAAAGTCGTAGCCGAGTTCGCGAAAGTGCAACAGGCCAGACAATTCCAGCAGTGAAGAGGAGTAACATCCCACCCTTGGCGCGCCAAAGAATTAGGGTAGTGCCGGGGTCATCGCTTTTCTTAACGGTCTGCCCATATTTTGTATGGCAGAGCCGGATACCTGGCGCTTTTGAGTTGTTGGGTAGATGAATCGCTATGTGGCATGGTCACCTCCTCCTCATCGCAGTTGCGGTTTGAGTAGAGACAGACATTGTTAAGGTTCGACCTAGGAGGCCACATCAGCGCTGAAGCTCGCACTAACGAGCGCATCCGAGTTCCCGAAGTTCGTCTTGTGGGACCAAACGGTGAGCAGGTAGGAATCGTCCGCACGGGCGACGCACTCAAGCTCGCGGAGGAAGCAGACCTCGACCTCGTGGAGGTTGCTCCGAACGCAAAGCCGCCGGTCGCAAAGATCATGGACTACGGCAAGTTCAAGTATGAGCAGGCTCAGAAGGCTCGAGAATCTCGAAAGAACCAGCAGCAGACTGTGGTCAAGGAGCAGAAGTTCCGTCCGAAGATCGATGACCACGATTACGAAACCAAGAAGAACAATGTCATCCGGTTCCTCGAAAAGGGGTCCAAGGTCAAGGTGACCATCATGTTCCGTGGACGCGAACAGTCGCGACCTGAACTGGGTTTCCGCTTGCTCGAGCGTTTGGCTGAGGATGTCCAAGAATTTGGCATCGTCGAAACTCGCGCGAAGCAGGATGGCCGCAACATGACCATGGTTCTCGGACCGGTTCGCCAGAAGAACAAGAAGTAACCGAGCTCCACAGTCACCACCGTTGGCATTAAGGGGCCTCGTCTTCCGTGGAACGAAGACGAGGGATGCCAGGCGTCATTGATCGTCGCCAATCCCGTGGCCTCGCCCGCTCAAATTCAGTTTGAGTGGACCCCGGACACCATCATTCGAAAGGCACTTGATTAATCATGAAGCAGAAGACCCACAAGGGCACCGCAAAGCGATTCAAGCAGACCGGCACCGGCAAGCTTCGTCGCGAGCAGGCTAACCGCCGCCACCTTCTTGAGGGCAAGCCATCTACCCGCACCCGTCGCCTGAAGGGTGACAAGGATGTCGCACCAGCTGATACCAAGCGTATTAAGCGTCTGCTGGGCAAGGCTTAATCAGCCAACCCACACCTTGCAGTGCACCACATGAAGTGTGCACCGCACTTTTCCCTCAAACTCTTTTCAATATCTCTGAAATAACGTAAGGAAGGTATCACCGTGGCACGTGTCAAGCGTTCGGTAAATGCCAAGAAGAAGCGTCGCGAAGTACTTGATTCAGCTAAGGGCTACCGTGGCCAGCGCTCCCGCCTGTACCGCAAGGCAAAGGAGCAGATGCTCCACTCCAAGACCTACGAGTTCCGCGACCGTCGCGCTCGCAAGGGGCAGTTCCGCAAGCTGTGGATCCAGCGTATCAACGCTGCTGCTCGTGCCAACGGCATGACCTACAACCGCTTCATGCAGGGTCTGGCTCTGGCTGGCATCGAGGTTGACCGTAAGAACCTCGCTGAGCTCGCCGTCACCGACGCAGCTGCATTCACCGCACTGGTCGAGGCTGCTAAGGCTGCGCTGCCAGAGGACGTTAACGCTCCAGCTGCACAGTAATTCAGCCGTTCTACTTAACTAGAACAACGTGAGAACACCGCCTTCCGAGAGGAGGCGGTGTTCTTGCTATCTGTGGATCAGATATACAGCCATTGGCCGATTTCCGTCGTGCGGTCTTCGGGTAGATGGAATCGCGCCGTTGGCGAGCTACTCAGGCTCGATAATCCAATGAAAACCGTCGACCGGAGTTTTTGATGCCATGGTTGAGGCGCGATATGAAACTCCAGGTTCGACAAGATGAACTGCGCCTTCGTGGGGTTGAGTTCCTCGTGATGCAGCCGTCGTGAAGCTCCAAGAAGAGCGAGTGGAACATTGATCCGATCGAAGAAGCCGTAGCGAATATCGACCAGCAGGATGCCCGGAATAGGGGCGGATGGTGGTTGTACTTTCACGCGATCGGGCAGTGGAATGTGCGGGACACCGAGCGTATGGACACGAACGATGATGACCGTTTCATGCAAAGTGCCATTTAGTCGCAGATTCTTCAGCAACGCTAGCGGCGGGCTGTGGTGAGCATTATGCGTATAAATGGCCGTTCCCGGGATACGCAGCGGGTGGGTTCGATAGGTCTCATCGAGGAATTCTCGCAATGAGCCTTCGGCTTTGCGACGTTTGCTGGCAACGGTTTTCGTTCCCCAATGCCACGTCTCCATGATGAATACTAGGGAGAGTGCAATGAGAATGGGTAGCCAACCCCCGTGGATGAACTTTGAGGTGTTTGCAGCGAAGATCGTTGATTCAACGGAGAGTAGAACTGCGCCCAAAGTAGCCGTGTGCCACAGGGGCCACTTTTTCCCGAAGTGTGCGTACATCAGGAACAGCACGGAATCGAGGATGAAGGTTGTTGCAACTGCCATTCCGTAGGCATTGGCGAGTGCCAGTGAAGACTGGAAAGTTAGGACGATAGCGACAACAGCCACGAGCAGTGCGTTATTTACTACTGGTACATAAATCTGGCCGTAGGACTGTTCAGAGGTATTGCGGATTTCCAGGTTCGGTAAGTAGCCGAGTCGTATCGCTTGCTTCGTAACTGAAAAGGTTCCCGAGATGACCGACTGGGAAGCGATGATGGTGGCAATCGTGGCGAGGACTGTCAATGGAATGACCAACCACTGTGGAGCCAACAGGAAAAACGGGCTCGAAACTGCTGTCGGGGAGTGCAATAGCAGGGCCCCTTGGCCCAAATAGTTCAGTGCGAGTGACGGGAACACAATCCACAGCCATGCTCTACTAATCGGTGAACGACCAAAGTGCCCGAGGTCTGCATACAACGCTTCAGCACCAGTTACCGTCAGAACTACTGCGCCAAAAGCCAGAAATGCCTTTCCAGGGTTCGCCACTGCGAAAGCAACAGCGTAGGTTGGCGAAATCGCTGCGAAGATCTCAGGTGCCTTCAATATGTGCGGAATACCAAGTACCGCGAGAACGCCGAACCAACTGGCCATAATTGGCCCGAACCAGGAGGCGATACTGCTGGTGCCGAATCGTTGCACAACAAAGAGGGCAATCAGAATTGACACCGCGATGGGCACTACGAAATGTGCAAGATCAGGTTGTGCGACTGTTAACCCCTCAACAGCCGAAAGTACCGAGATCGCTGGTGTAATGACGGAATCACCTATGAATAGACATGCCCCAACGACTCCAATCGGCATGACGAGCCGGGTTAGCCGGGGATGCCTCCGCATACTCTTGCGGGTCAGAGTTGCCAACGCCAACACTCCACCTTCGCCGTGATGATCCGCACGCAAAATGAGCGTCACGTATTTCACGGTGACGATGAGTGTCACAATCCACAGAACCAGCGAGATGATGCCCAGCACATTGTCGTGAGTAGGGGCGATCGCATGATGATGTTCTGAAAATAACGTTTGTAGTGAGTACAACGGACTTGTGCCGATGTCTCCGAAAACTACGCCGAGGCTTGCCACGATGAGCAATTTTGAAGTCTTCGGCGACGAAGTCTTAATCACGCTGGAAACGTTAGACCTACTTTCGGGCATTGCCCACTACATTTGATGTTATGAATATCTCTCTTGGAAACTGGGATTCGGACCCTTTTACTAGTCGCACTCCGCGCATCGTCAACGCGGCGAAGCTGCATCGGGCGGCAGCACGCAACAAGTCTGAACGATTCCTGGTTGAGGGATTCAATTCGGTTGACGCTGCGCTGCGCGCTGATGCCGCATACGAAGTTTTCGTAACCGAGACTGCAATCGACCGTTATTCTTCGTTGCTCGAAGGCGCCCGCGCACCGATCTCACTTATCGACGACTCCGCTGCCAGGGCACTCGCCGAAACCGTGACCAGCACCGGACTCTTTGCAGTGTGTGACGCTGACGCTGCACTGTCCTCTGTCGATGAAGTCATTGCTCGGGGAGTCGATGCTGGAGTTCTCGTCGTGCCGGTGGAGTGTTCGGACCCTGGCAACGTCGGCACGATCATTCGAATGTCGGATGCACTCGGTGCTGGTGGAGTGCTGCTCGCAGGCGACAGCGTTGATCCACTTGGCGGTAAGGCAGTACGCAGCTCTGCCGGTTCAATCTTCAATGTGCCTGTTGCGCGTGAGCGAGACGTGGATGCTGTGTTGTCTGCCCTCCATGACGCGGGCTTTGCGACGTTAGCGACGTGCATGGACGGAGCCGTGGTTCTTGGAAAGGACGAGCTCCCGACTGGGCATATTGCCTGGCTCTTTGGCAATGAGGCGCATGGTTTGAGTGACGAGGTCGTCGCAAAGTCCAGCCATAGCGTGTCTATCCCTATTCGTGGCGGCGCCGAGTCGTTGAACTTGGCTACCGCCGCCGCCATGTGCCTGTGGGAATTCGCGCGCGCTCGCTAGCGTGTACCGTGCATGCCACCCGTTGCACTGAATTAGTTTTGCAACAGACTATGATTGTTGCGTCCCATACTGGCTGCTCTGTGGTCGTGCGCTGTGCACGAGCGGAGCGCCGATAGAGCATTAGAGGAAATGGTTCACACGTGAGCGACTCACCAATTACCGTTGATCTTTCGGAAGAGGCATTAAACGCCGCGGCTCAGGCTGCACTCGATGCCTTTACAGCGGCTTCCGATTTGGCTCAGCTTGCCGACGCTCGCCGTGCACACCTCGGCGATGATGCGCCGATTCCACAGGCACGTCGTGCCCTCGGTTCGATTCCCAAGGCTGAACGCAAGGATGCTGGCCGTCGTGTGAACGTGGCACGGGGAACCGTCGAAAAGCAGTACGCGGAGCGTCTGGTTGTTCTTGAAGAAGAAGAGAATGCCCGCAAGCTGGTGGAAGAGCGTATCGACGTCACCGTGAGTTCGACTCGAACGCAAAAGGGCGCGATGCACCCGATCACGATCCTGTCTGAGCAGATCGGCGATATTTTCGTTGGCATGGGCTGGGAGGTTGCCGAAGGCCCAGAGGTCGAAGCAGAGTACTTCAACTTTGATGCGCTGAACTTCCTGCCAGATCACCCTGCACGAACGCTGCAGGATACTTTCCATATTGCGCCGGAAGGATCGCTTCAGGTGCTGCGTACCCACACCTCGCCTGTGCAGATCCGCACGATGCAGGAACGCGATCTGCCGGTATACGTCATCTGCCCAGGTCGTACGTTCCGTACCGATGAGCTCGATGCAACGCACACTCCGGTATTCCACCAGGTCGAGGGCTTGGCTATCGACAAGGGGCTGACCATGGGCCACCTGCGTGGCACCTTGGATCACATGGCCAAGATGCTCTTTGGACCAGACACGAAGACCCGCATGCGCGCCAACTATTTCCCATTCACCGAGCCTTCCGCTGAGGTCGATGTGTGGTTCCCAAATAAGAAGGGTGGCGCAGGCTGGATCGAGTGGGGTGGCTGTGGCATGGTCAACCCGAATGTCTTGCGTGCCTGTGGCATTGACCCGGAAGAATACTCCGGCTTCGCATTTGGCATGGGCTTGGAGCGTACGCTCCAGTTCCGCAACGGCTTGTCCGATATGCGCGACATGGTCGAAGGCGACGTTCGTTTCACCCAGCCTTTTGGTATTCGCGGTTAGTCCACCGGCCCACTTTTTAGGAGCTTAAAAGCAATGTTCATTCCTCAGTCATGGGTCACCGACATCGTTGCCGCGAAGACCCCAGGTTGGTCCGTTACTCCAGACGAGCTCGATGCAGGTTTCGTCCGCGTCGGATTTGAAACGGAAGGCCATGAGCCACTCGAAGGTGTCACTGGTCCTCTGGTATTCGGCGTTGTCGAGAACATCGAAGAACTCACTGAGTTCAAGAAGCCAATCCGTTTCTGCAAGGTAAACGTTGGCGATGCCAATGGCACCGGTGAACTGCAGGGAATCATCTGTGGCGCTCGCAATTTCGCTGAGGGCGACACGGTAGTTGTATCCCTGCCGGGTGCAGTACTTCCTGGTGGTTTCGCCATTTCTGCCCGCGAGACGTACGGCAAGGTTTCCGAGGGCATGATGTGCTCCGAGGCTGAGCTTGGTTTCACTGATTCTTCGGCCGGCATTATCACCTTGCCAGCTGGCACAGGCGAACCTGGCGAAGACGCGAAGCCATTCCTCGGCCTTGACGACGAGAAGTTTGAAGTCAACGTCACCCCAGACCGCGGCTATGCGCTGTCTGCACGTGGCATGGCACGTGAAATTTGCTCGGCATTCGACCTGCCTTTTGCAGACCCTGCTGAAGTGGAGCCACTGCCGGTTGACGGCGAGTCGTTGTCTGTCGAGCTGCGCCCAGAAACGGACGCAGTGCGTTTCGGCCTGCGTCGTGTCACTGGTGTTGATCCGAAGGCGCAGACGCCGTGGTGGATGCGCCGCCGACTGATGCTTTCGGGTCAGCGTCCGGTCAATGTGCCTACTGACGTCACAAACTACGTCATGATGCTGTTGGGTCAGCCCATGCATGCATTCGATGGTGCGGCAATCAAGGGTGGTCTGACGGTTCGTAACGCTGTGGCAGGCGAGACCTTGACCACACTGGATCACGTCGAGCGCAAGCTCAGCCCAGAAGATGTCGTGATCTGCGATGATTCCGGCATTCAGTCTTTGGCAGGCGTCATGGGCGGCGTGACGTCGGAGATCGCCGACGAAACTACTGATGTCGTCTTTGAGGCAGCCATTTGGTCGCCACTGCGCGTATTCCGCACAGGTCGTCGACATAAGCTCTCGTCTGAGGCATCTCGCCGTTACGAGCGAAACGTTGACCCGCAGTTGGTCGAGCCAGCATTGGATCTGGCATGCCGACTGTTGGCAGAGATCGCCGGTGGCACTATCGACACTGCTCGAACCTTGGTGGGCGATGCACCTGAACTGGCACCCGTCGTCATGCCCGCGTCGCGCCCAAGCGATGTAGCCGGTGTTGAGTACGGTCGAGACACTGTTGTTTCGCGTTTGGAAGAAGTTGGCTGCACCGTTGAGGTGTCGGAGGATGGGGAGACACTCACGGTTAACCCACCGAGCTGGCGCCCAGATCTGACGATGCCAGCAGATCTTGTAGAAGAGGTACTGCGTTTGGAGGGACTGGAAGATATTCCAGTTGTTCTTCCTGTCGCTCCAGCTGGCCGTGGCCTCACTGCACGTCAGCTGCGTCGTCGTTTCGTAGGCCATGCGCTGGCTCATGCCGGCTACTTAGAGGTTCTGCCGACACCGTTCATTGCCAACGATGTTTTCGATGTGTGGGGTCTCGATGCGGACGATCCACGTCGCAACACTGTCAAGGTGATCAATCCGCTTGAGTCCGATCACGGTCAGCTTGGTTCGACCTTGCTGCCGTCGATGCTGGATTCGTTGAAGCGCAATGTCTCGCGTGGCCAGGTTGATGTGGGACTGTACGGCATTGAACAGGTTTCTTTTGATCACGGCACTGGCAAGTCGCCGATGCTGGATACCTCTGGTCTGCCAAGTGGGGAAGAACGTAAGGCTCTGCTCGATTCGCTGCCACACCAGCCTCTCCACGTTGCAGCTGTCGCTTGCGGTCGTATCGAGTTGGACACCCCATGGGGTGCCGGACGTGACTATTCCATGGTTGATCTCATTGACGCAGCCCACACCGTTGCTGCCGCAGCAGGTGTGACATTGGATGTGCGCAATGCGGAGCAGCTGCCATGGCACCCAGGTCGCTGTGCTGAATTCAGCGTCGACGGCACCGTGGTCGGTTATGCCGGCGAACTGCATCCAAAGGTATGCAAGGATTCCGGTTTGCCAGAGCGAACCTGCGCGATGGAACTCAACCTTGACGCAATGCCACTGACCGAGAACCTGCCGGCACCTGTGCTGAGCCCGTTCCCGGCAGTTCACCAGGACGTTGCGATGGTCGTTTCCGATGACGTACCTGCTATCGAACTGGAGCGCACACTGCGTGAAGGTGCAGGGGAGTTGCTGGAGTCCATCCGCATTTTCGATGTGTACCGTTCGGAACAGCTTGGCGACGGTCGTCGTTCGCTCACCTTCTCCCTCCGTTTCCGTGCGAATGATCGCACGCTGACTGAGGAAGAGGCATCGGAAGGCCGTCTGGCCGCCATTGAATTGGCGAAGCAGCGTCATAATGCGGAGCTTCGTGGCTAGACTGGGTCACTAACATATGGGAGTCAACTCAACACGCTGAATATTCATGCATATCTTGCAATTGGATGAATAAAAGTGTTGAATGGCTCCCATGAGTATTTCCGTAGCCATTGCAGGAGCGACAGGTTATGCCGGAGGAGAGATTCTCCGTCTACTGTTGTCGCACCCTGCGTACCTTTCTGGCGAACTGACCATCGGCGCTTTGACTGGCGGATCCAATGCCGGCGCTATGGTGGGCGATGTGATGCCCCACCTCACGCCGTTGGCGGACCGTCAGATCGAGGCTACGAATGGTGAGACTCTCGCTGGTCACGATGTCGTTTTCCTCGGCCTCCCTCATGGCCATTCCGCTGCCATTGCCCGTGAATTGGGCGATGAGGTCACCATCATTGACTGTGGTGCCGATTTCCGTTTGGAAGATGCATCGCAGTGGGAGCACTTTTATGGTTCCGAGCATGCTGGTACCTGGACCTACGGCATTCCTGAAATGCCAGGCCAGCGTGTCAAGATCAAGAACTCGAAGCGTATCGCCGTACCGGGTTGCTTCCCGACGGGTGGCACCATCGCCATCCTCCCAGCTCTGGCCAACTTGTTGATTGAACCAGACTTGGCAGTTGTTTCTATTACCGGCACGTCTGGTGCAGGTAAGAAGGCAGCTGTTCCGATGCTGGGTTCCGAGGTGATGGGTAACCTCAAGGCCTACAACACTGCTGGTAAGCACCGTCACACGGCTGAATTTATCCAGAATCTTGGCCCATACGCCGGCGATAAGGAATTCAAGGTCAGCTTTACGCCAGTGCTCGCTCCTACTGCCCGTGGCATTTTGACCACGGTCACGGCTCCACTGGTCGACGAGAATCTCACCACAGAGGACGCACGTGAGGCGTACCTCAAGCACTACGCTGACGAACCTTTCGTACAGATTCTGACCAACGGCGCGCAGCCACAGACGAAGTCAATCGTTGGTTCCAACATGGTGCAGATCCAAGTAGAGGTCGATCAATTGTCGAAGCGGCTGCTCATCACTGCTGCCATTGACAATTTGACGAAGGGCACGGGCGGCGCAGCCGTTCAGTGCATGAACATTATTACTGGCCAGCCAGAAAACGCGGGTCTACCGCAGGTGGGAGTTGCACCGTAATGGAAAAAGAAAAAGAAGGTTTGGTCAAGGTCGGCGCCACGGCTGCAGGTGTGTGCGCTCCTGCTGGCTTCGAAGCTGCTGGTGTCATCGCAGGCATTAAGGCGAGTGGCAAGCCAGACATGGCTCTCGTCGTTAATCGTGGTCCAAAGAAGACTGCTGCAGCTGTATTCACGACAAACCGGGTACAAGCTGCACCGGTGACGATCACGAAGCAGCATATTGCTGATGGCGAAATCACGGCAGTGGTTCTGAACTCAGGCAATGCGAATGCGTGCAACGGTAAGCCTGGCCTCGACGATGCTTTGCAGGTATGCCAGGCAGTCGCAGATGCCCTTGATGTTCCGGTCACAGATATTGCTGCGTGCTCGACTGGTCTAATCGGCGATCGCTTACCAATGGACATCGTTCTTGGTGGCGTGCCAAAGCTGATGGCAGCCCTGGGTAGCGACGATGAATCAGATACCGCAGCTGCAACGGCAATCATGACTACTGACTTGGTGCCGAAGGAAGCCGCATTCCACGCAGATGGATTTTCAGTCGGTGCCATGGGCAAGGGAGTAGGCATGATCAGCCCTTCCATGGCGACAATGCTGGGAATCTTGACGACGGACGCTGACATCACAGCAGAAATGGCCCACGAGGCGATTTCGCAGGCAGCCGAGATGACGTTCAATCGTCTAGACATCGACGGCTCTACGTCAACGAATGACACTGTCCTGCTCATGGCTTCAGGTGCTAGTGGTGTGACCCCGTCGCAAGAAGAGCTGAACAAGGCTGTTTATGCCGTGTGTGACTCAATTGCGCGACAGATGCAGTCGGACGCCGAAGGCGTGACCAAGCGTGTTGCCATCACCGTTCGCGGAACTGGTGGGGAAGAAGATGCCCTGGTCGCTGCGCGCATCATTGGCCGAGACAACCTGTTCAAGTGCGCCATGTTCGGCTCGGATCCGAACTGGGGCCGAGTCCTCGCTGCCGTTGGTGTTGCACCAGTCGCGATGGATCCAGAACGCATCACCGTGGCGTTCAACGGACACGTCGTCTGCCGTGACACTGGTGGTACTCCAGATGCTCGTGACGTTGACCTCTCGGGTAGCGACATTCACGTAGAAGTGGACTTGGGTACTGGCAACACCGACGAAGCCACCATTCGTACGACCGACTTGTCCCACGATTACGTCGAAATTAACTCGGCATATTCCACCTAAACACCATGCCCCTTCAGAAAGCTCAAGAAATGGTTCACGAACTCACCGAGGATCTCACTGCCGAACAGCGCGCACATGTGCTGGCAGAAGCCTTGCCATGGCTGCAGCATCATCGTGACAAGATCGTCGTCGTTAAATACGGCGGTAACGCGATGACTGACGATAACCTCAAACGCGCTTTCGCCCAGGACATGGTGTTCTTGCGCACGGTTGGTATCAAGCCGGTTGTTGTGCACGGCGGTGGTCCGCAGATTTCTGCGATGCTGCGCCGGTTGAACTTGGATGGAGAGTTCAAGGGCGGATTCCGTGTGACAACTCCAGAAGTCATGGAAGTTGTCCGCATGGTGCTATTCGGCCAGGTGGGTCGTGAATTGGTCAATATGATCAATGCTTATGGTCCGCATGCGGTTGGTACTTCCGGTGAAGATGCCGGGCTGTTCACAGCGAAGAAGCGACTAGTCAACGTCAATGGCACGATGACTGACATTGGTTTGGTCGGTGACATCACTGAGGTTAAGCCAGAAGCTTTGTTGGACTTGATCGATGCCGGTCGTATTCCAGTGGTGTCGACGATTGCTCCTGCAATCGAAGGTGACGATGTGTACAACATCAACGCCGATACCGCAGCGGGTGCTCTTGCTGCCGCGCTGGGCGCTGAGCGACTCGCAATTTTGACCAATGTCGAGGGGCTGTACACAAATTGGCCAGATAAGTCGTCGTTGGTAACGAAGATTACTGAGTCAGAACTCCGAGAAGTCTTGCCTACGCTTGATTCCGGCATGATTCCGAAGATGGAGTCGTGCTTGAATGCAGTGTCTGCGGGAGTGAAGGCCGCGCACGTAATTGACGGACGCCAGGCGCACTCGGTACTTCTGGAACTGTTGACTTCTGGCGGTATCGGCACAATGGTCGTGCCGGACTAGCCGTCGGCTAACCCGCGCTCAACGCCACTTTAATTTCTTAGAAACGAGGCCCGGAAATTATGACAAATTTCCCAGCTAGCTGGCAGTCCTCCATGATGGACAACTACGGAACCCCAAATATCGAAGTAGTGTCCGGTTCTGGAGCTACCTTCACCGATTCCACGGGCAAAGAGTACCTGGACTTGTTGTCCGGTATTGCAGTCAATGCGTTGGGCTACGCTCATCCAGCCATCGTAGAGGCGGTATCGAAGCAGATCGGTACGCTTGCGCACGTATCCAATATCTTTGCGACGCAGCCGTCGGTGCAGCTCGCCGAGAAGCTCATTGAGTTGACGAATTGGAACACTGACGATACCCGCGTGATGTTTTGCAACTCGGGTACCGAAGCTAACGAAGCTGCATTCAAGCTTGCTCGCCTGACTGGTCGTCGTCGCATTATTGCGACCAACCATGGTTTCCATGGTCGCACGATGGGCGCGTTGGCCATGACGGGGCAGCCTGACAAGCGTGCACCATTCGAGCCAATGCCAGCCGGTGTTGAATTTGTTCCATATGGCGACCTTGATTTCCTGACAACCGCAATCGAGTCTGATCCGATGAGCGTTGCAGCAGTCATCATGGAGCCAATCCAGGGTGAAACTGGCGTCATCGCGCCGCCGGAGGGCTACCTGAAGAAGGTGCGCGAGCTTACGGAGCGCTACGGCGTTTTGCTCATTCTGGACGAAGTCCAGACGGGCATCGGTCGCACCGGTCAATGGTTTGCGCACCAGCACGAAGACGTTGTCCCAGACATCATGACGTTGGCCAAGGGCCTCGGTGGCGGTTTGCCAATCGGTGCGGTTGTGGCGAATGGCAAGGCAGCGTCGCTGTTTACACCTGGTTCGCATGGCACGACCTTCGGTGGCAATCCGGTATGTGCCGCAGCAGGTCTCGCCGTTATCGAGACCCTGGAGAACGAGGGCATCATCGCCCGCGTGGCGGAGAAGGGCAAGGTGCTGGCTCGGAAGCTCGCAGCGTTGGAGCATGTCGATCACGTTCGTGGTCGTGGTTTCATGCTGGGCCTCGTATTGGACGGCCCTCTTGCTCGCGGTGCAGTTGCCGCTGGCTACGAGCATGGTGTGATTCTCAACGCTCCACAAGCGGACGTGCTTCGCCTCGTTCCACCACTGGTACTGACTGATGAAGAAATCGAACGCGCCGTTGAGTTGGTCAATACCTGCTTGAACGATGCAGCGAAGAATTCCTAGTCAACGAATTATTAGAGAAAAGCGAGATAGTTATGGTTCGACATCTCCTGGCTGACGACGATCTCACGCCAGAAGAGCAGGCTGAGGTTCTGACGCTGGCTGCTGTGTTGAAGAAGCATCCGTATTCTTACCAGCCTTTTACAGGTCCACAGTCGGTCGCGGTTCTTTTTGATAAGACCTCGACTCGCACCCGGTTCTCGTTCGACGCTGGTGTTGCTGCATTGGGCGGAAATCCGATTGTCGTCGATTCCGGTAGCTCCCAGATGGGTAAGGGCGAAACACTGCAAGATACTGCAGCAGTTTTATCGCGCTTCGTCTCGGCCATTGTGTGGCGGACGTATGCGCAGTCCGGCCTGGAAGCGATGACAGAAACATCGACGGTTCCGGTCATTAACGCGCTGTCCGATGACTTCCACCCATGCCAGATCCTTGCTGATCTGCAAACCATTGTGGAGCACAAGTGCCCAGCGGAAGGTCCAGCAGGGCTTTCAAAACTGAAGGCTGTCTACTTCGGTGACGGTGCCAACAACATGGCAAATTCCTACATGGTTGGATTCGCTAATGCTGGTATGGACATCACGATTTGTGCACCAGCAGATTTCCAACCGGAAGCGAAGTTTGTCGCTCGCGCAGAGACCGTCGCAAAGCGTACCGGCGCAACCGTGACGGTGACTGATGACGTTGACGTGGCCATTGCAGGCGCCGATGTTGTGATCACGGACACGTGGGTATCAATGGGACAGGAGAACGACGGGCTGGACCGTCGGACGCCTTTCCTGCCGTACCAGGTCAATGCTGAGTTGATGGCCAAGGCGACGGACAACGCGATTTTCTTGCACTGCCTGCCCGCGTACCGAGACAATGAAGTCACCGCGGATGTCATCGATGGTCCGGCATCGGTTGTCTTCGATGAGGCAGAAAACCGCATGCATGCACAGAAGGCATTGCTGACGTGGATCGTCGCAAAGTCTCAGGGCATGACGGTGGAAGCGTTTGCTGCGTCGGCAAACACGAAGGCGTAAGAGCTCGATAACAAATGACGAATCCAGGGTCTCGTACAGCGCGGCAAGCTCGAATTGCCGACTTGTTGGCTCACCATGTTGTGTCCAGTCAAGTGCAACTCGTTGACTTGCTTGCGCAACAAGGCATCGACATCACGCAAGCGACGTTGTCGCGTGACTTGGATGAACTGGGCGCACGAAAGGTGCGGACCGAAGAAACAGGCTCCAGATACGCCATCGTGGAAGGAGCCGCAGTGACATCAGAAGGCGCAGTCTCCAGAATGCGGAGAGTGCTGGACGAACTGCTAGTGTCAATTGACCACTCAGGGACGATCGCAGTGCTGAGAACACCGCCAGGTGCAGCACAGTATCTAGCCAGTGTCATTGACCGCGCAGGACTGCCAGACATCGTCGGCACAATCGCCGGAGATGACACTGTTATGTGCCTAGCTAGAGCACCGATGAGCGGGGAAGACCTAGCCCAGGTACTGGCTGACACCAATGAGAAGTAACATCGTAACTAGTATTTCTGAAGCACCAATTAAAGGAGCACTACCTCATGACTGATCGCGTCATTCTCGCCTACTCGGGTGGCCTCGACACCACCGTTGCCATCGAGTGGATGAAGCAGGAGACCGGTGCCGAGGTCGTCGCTGTGTCCATCGATGTTGGACAGGGCGGCGAGGACATGGAGACCATCCGCCAGCGCGCTCTTGACGCTGGTGCAGTGGAGTCCGTCATTGTCGACGCACGTGACGAGTTCGCAGACGAGTACTGCCTGCCAGCAATCAAGGCCAACGCACTGTACATGAAGCAGTACCCACTGGTTTCCGCGTTGTCTCGTCCGCTCATTGTTAAGCACATGGCTGAGGCTGCAAAGACCCATGGCGGCACTCACGTTGCTCACGGTTGCACCGGTAAGGGCAACGACCAGGTTCGTTTCGAAGTTGGTTTCTCCAACACCGCTCCTGACCTGAAGATCATCGCGCCAGCTCGTGACTATGCATGGACCCGTGACAAGGCCATCGCATTCGCAGAGAAGAACGACATTCCAATCGAGCAGTCGAAGTCGTCTCCATTCTCCATCGACCAGAACCTGTGGGGTCGTGCTATTGAGACTGGTTACCTCGAGGACCTTTGGAATGCTCCAACGAAGGACGTCTACGCCTACACCGAGGATCCAACCCTCAACTTCAACTCCCCAGACGAAGTCATTATCTCTTTCGAAGACGGCAAGCCAGTCGCTATTGATGGCAAGCCAGTCACCATGTTGGAAGCCGTTGAAGAGATGAACCGTCGCGCAGGTGCGCAGGGCGTTGGTCGCCTCGACATGGTTGAGGACCGCCTCGTCGGCATCAAGTCCCGCGAAATCTACGAAGCTCCAGGCGCAATTGCGCTGATGACAGCACACGCTGCTATGGAAGATGTCACTGTCGAGCGTGAGCTCGCACGCTACAAGCGTGGCGTCGAAGCTAAGTGGTCTGAGCTGGTTTACGACGGTTTGTGGTTCTCTCCACTGAAGCGTGCTCTGGACACCTTCATCGAGGAATCCCAGAAGGGCGTTTCCGGTGATATCCGCATGGTTATGCACGCGGGTCACTGCTCGGTTAACGGCCGTCGCTCGAACACCTCGCTGTACGACTTCAATCTCGCAACCTACGACGAAGGTGACACCTTCGACCAGACCCTTGCACGTGGTTTCGTCGAACTGCACGGCCTATCGTCGAAGATGGCTGCGAAACGCGACTTCAACCTGTAAGAAGCAGCGTTCACCAGTAAGAACTAGAAATCGAGGTTTTCAGTGGAATCTGTGGAGAAGCACGGTACGAATGAAGGTTCTCTGTGGGGCGGCCGTTTCGCAGGCGGTCCCGCCGAGGCCATGGCGGCGCTCAGCAAATCAACTCATTTTGACTGGGTTCTTGCGCCGTATGACGTGCTGGCATCGAAGGCACACGCCCGGGTGTTACATGCCCGTGGCCTTCTGTCTGACGACGACTTCGCCACGATGCTCGAAGGCCTCGATAAGTTGGGTGCGGATGTAAAATCCGGCGTGTTCGGTCCAGAGCCATCCGATGAGGATGTCCATGGTGCGATGGAGCGCGGCCTGATCGATCGCGTTGGCCCTGAGGTGGGTGGCCGTTTGCGCGCAGGCCGGTCTCGTAACGACCAGGTCGCAACGTTGTTCCGCATGTGGCTGCGTGATGCGATACGCGGTGTTGCGCTTGATGTGGCGGACTTGGTTGATGCCCTGGTAAGTCAGGCAAAGGCGCATCCAGATGCGATCATGCCGGGTAAGACTCACTCGCAGGCTGCTCAGCCAGTGTTGTTGGCTCACCAACTGCTTGCGCATGCGCAGCCACTGTTGCGTGACCTTGACCGTGTGCAGGACTTGGACAAGCGACTTGCAGTTTCTCCGTACGGTTCGGGTGCTTTGGCTGGTTCATCGCTCCATTTGGATCCGGAAGCTATTGCCGCGGAGCTCGGCTTTGATTCTGCATCTGACAACTCGATCGACGGCACCAGCTCTCGCGACTTTGCGTCCGAGACTGCGTTTGTGCTCGCTCAGATTGCTGTTGATATGTCGCGTTTGGCAGAGGAAATCATCTATTGGGCTACGCCAGAGTACGGCTACGTCACTCTGCACGATGCCTGGTCAACAGGTTCGTCGATCATGCCGCAGAAGAAGAACCCTGACGTCGCTGAGCTAACACGTGGCAAGACTGGTCGTCTGATCGGAAATCTCACCGGCTTGATGGCGACTTTGAAGGCACAGCCACTGGCATATAACCGTGATTTGCAGGAGGACAAGGAGCCATTGGTGGACTCCGTGGAACAGCTCACCCTGTTGCTTCCTGCTTTGACTGGCCTGGTGTCGACGTTGACGTTCCATGAGGAGCGCCTGCGCGAACTCGCGCCGGCTGGCTATACCTTGGCAACTGACCTTGCTGAATGGCTGGTACGCCAGGGAGTACCGTTCCGTGACGCGCACGAAGCATCCGGTCAGTGCGTACGCATCGCTGAATCTCGCGGTGGTATAGGCCTAGACGAGCTCGCTGACGACGAGCTGGCATCCGTCCATCCGGCACTGACCGCGGATGTTCGTGAGGTATTGACCATCGATGGTGCAGTGGCATCGCGTGACACGCGTGGCGGTACCGCCGGTGTACGTGTTGCTGAACAACTTGCTCGAGTTGAGGAGAGTTCCGTGGCTGCCCGGAATTGGGCGGAAACGCCAGTTCGACAGTAGCTTTCCAACCGCCGCCTGACGACACCAACTCGAAATCCCAATCTACGGTTAACAGTGTATTAACTAGGGGTTTCGGGTTGGTGTTTTTGTGCGCAAAACATGCGTGTTGGCGGGCTGAAGTTAAGGAACTCTCGTATTCTTACTTGCGATAACTGTCCGGTGCAGACTCATGAAGCGACGTGTGCTCCGGTCTTACCGGAACGCCAGTTGCAGCAAGGGGGATAAAGCGAGTGAGCGCATCAAGCGCGCAGGTTTCCAAGAAGGGTTTGCGCAAAGCTGTTCTGGCCGCCGTACTGTTCGTTATCGCCATCGTTGCTGTTGTGTGGGGCCGAGGTGGCCTACCGGGAAACGTGTTTGGATCCGGACTCAGAATGGGGAAAACCGAAAGCGTTCGGGTCATCATCGGCTCCGAGAAGCGGGGCTTCCTCGAAGACGAACGAGTGCGCGACTTCATGGCTGACCGTGGATACGAACTGGACATCCACACGGCGGGATCACGTGAAATTGCTCAACGCCCAGATCTCACAGAGTTCGAGGTCGTCTTTCCATCATCTGTAGCGGCAGCCGAAAAAATCGAAGCTGTTGTCGGGGGAGCGGTCGTCGATAAGCAGAGGCCGTTTTACTCGCCCATGGCGATCGCTACATTCGAGCCACAACTGCAGGCTTTAGAAGCTGCAGGAATTGCATCAGAGGAACAAGGCACGTGGCGCATCGATATGACGCGCTACGTTGAGGAATTTCAGCGTGGCACCAGGTGGCGGAGTTTGCCAACTGCGGATGTTTCGTATCCGTCGAATCAGAAAGTGATGATTCGCTCGACGGATATCCGGACATCAAACTCTGCTGCGATGTATTTGTCCATTGTCAGTTGGGTCACGAATGGTGGCAGCATCGTCAACGGCCAAAACCAGGTGACACAGGCTGTAACTGATGTCGCGCCCTTTTTCCTTGACCAGGGTGGCTCTGGCCAATCCTCGGCTGGTCCGTTCGCTGGCTATCTCTCACAGGGGATGAGCGCCTATCCCATGGTGATGGTGTACGAAGCCCAGTTCTACGGCCGTCTCATGGGAACCGAAGCGGGTAACCAAGTATCCGACTCGATGCGTCTCGCATACCCAACGCCAACCGTCAATTCTGAACACGTGGCACTCGCTCTTACCGATCGTGGCGCGGATATCACCCGGCTGCTTGCCGACGCTCCAGAGCTGCAACGGATTGCCGCAGAACATGGGTTTAGAACCCAAGATCCGTCAGTATTCGCAGACGTTATCGCAGAAAAGGCAGCACAGTCGCCGCCGGAGTTTCTCGATACGACCGAAGTTCCGGATTATGACACGTTGGAGCAAATGATCGTGGGAATTGAGCGTCGCTATGGGTTCTCCAGTTCACCGCAAAGAGACCCCGATGGAACTGGCACTGATTCTCTGGTGTCCGGCGGAAATTGAGTGACTCAGGTAAGAGGAGAGTGCCATGACTAATCAAGCAATGCAGCCTTCGCCTGGTGGTGGGCTGCAGCTCACGCCGCCACCGGAGATCTCCGCGGTGCAGCCTCAACACGCCGGCATCGTGATTCCGCTGTCTAAGGAACGGAAGGCAATCGTCGCAAAGCGGTGCAGTGATTTTATGGAAGCCATCGAAAAGACTGATCCGATGGGTCCAGAAATGCATCAGCTAACGGATGCGATTTCGGCAATGGGTATGCGCGAGATGCATGCTGCGAACGCGAGCGCCGCTGAGCTTCTGGCCAAGCCGATTGCTGTGGTGAACGAGATGCAGACTGGCCGCGGCGCGGGTGGACAGTCTGTGGTGGTTGCGGGAATCGACAAGTTGAAGATCGTCGTAGGTGAACTCGACCCTATAACTATGCAAGATGACCGCAGTGTGCTGAAGCGCTTACTCAATAAGAATCCGCTGGCAGCGTACTTCGCGAAGTTTGAAACGAAGCAAGTACAGCTCGATCAGGTGATTCGTGAGCTACACACTGGCGGGGACTTGCTCCGCAAAGAGAATGCAACCATCGACGGCCAGCGTCGTCGTCTCTGGGATGCTATGGCCAAGCTGCAGGAGTATTTGGAACTCATCGAGCGGCTAGACCATCAAATGCAGCTCAAAATTGATGAGCTGGGGATGGTCGACTTTCAACGGTCCGAACGATTGAAGGCAACGTTGCTTCACGAAATCCGAGCGAAGCGGCAGAATCTTCTGATCCAAATCGCAGTGTGCGCGAATGCGTACCTGGGATTGGATATCGTGCGGCAGAATAATGCATCGCTCATTCGAGGTGTCGACGAAGCAACGACAACCACAGTCTCAGCGCTGCGAACGGCAATAATGACTGCTCAGAGTCTTGCCAACCAGAAGATTGTCCTGGACAAGGTTCACGGCATCCGCGACACGACCTCGAACTTGGTCATGTCGACATCGCAGCTTCTCAATCGCGACGGTGTGCACATTCAATCGCAACTGAATCAGCCAGCGGTTGATATGACTGCGCTGCAGTCGTCGTTTAGCAATATTTATTCAGCAATCAACGGCATTAATGCGTATCGCAGTGCGGCGGCTGACTCCATGTCAGCGACAGCGGGTGTTCTTGAAGAACAACTCGCTGTTTCCGCGGGCATCATGCGGAACTAAAAGGAATTCATCGCGGAACGCAGAAACTAGGGGAGCATCATGTTGTCGGTTCGTCATAATCGGGTAGCAATGGTTGTGTCATTGCTCTTGGCAGTGTGTTTTGTGTTGGTGTCGTGCTCTGAAGAAGACATCGCGAGTACGAGCAAGAAACCTAATGAAATAGACAGTCCTGGAGGAACTCTGTCGCTAGTCGCATCGACTGAGCTTGCTGATATGGAAGCCGTCATCGACAAGGCCGAGTCTGATCTGGATATGCAGATCGATCTGCAGTTCGTCGATGGAACTATCGAAACAAGTAATTTGATCGGGTACGGCGAGTTTGATGGTCGGGTCGACGGAGTCTGGCTCACCACAGATCGCTACCTGTTGCAGAACGGTCAGGCTGGCAAGATTGTCGATCCGACACCGACAGCTCTTTCTCCGGTGGCATTTGGTATTCGCCCGCAGAAGGCTGCGGAGCTCGGGTGGGATAAGAAGCAGCCAACGTGGGCAGAGATCTCACAGGCAGCTGGAGCCAAAGAGTTTACATACGGAATGACTGCCCCAGATCGCTCGAACTCCGGTTTTTCGGCTCTGGTTTCCGTAGCAACGGCTCTCGCAGATACTGGCGCTGCGTTGCAGACTTCAGATATCGAAGCAGTAGCTCCGGAGATGCAGAAGTTCTTCTCAGCACAGAACTTAACCTCAGGTTCCTCAGGATGGCTGCGTGATTCCTACCTCGATAAAGCGGACCGCATTGATGCCATGATCAACTATGAGTCCGTGTTGGAGTCGATGAAGCGCAAAGACAATATCGATCTCGAAGTCATCGTCCCATCTGATGGAGTTGTAACGGCCGATTACAAGCTCGCCACGATGGCAGCGCCGAAGGACGATCAATCTGCTGCACGCGTCAAGGCATTTAAGGACTGGCTCTTGACGGAGGAAACACAGCAGCAGATTTCCACAGAAACGTTTCGTCGTCCAGTGAACTCTGCGGTGTCGCCGGCACCTGAGTTGGCGGAGCGGAATCTCATTGAGCTGCCATTCCCTGCGACGACTCAGGTGTCTAACGCGCTGGTGGATTCCTACACCAATAAGCTGCGCGTACCTGCGCGGACGGTCTTCGCTCTTGATGTCTCGGGATCAATGGAAGGGGATCGCTTGTCTGCACTGCAAGACACCCTACGCGGGCTGGAAGGTCGTGCCGATAATGGAATCACACACTTCCGCGACCGAGAAGAAGTCTCGTATCTACCGTTCAGCACTGAAGCACATGAGATGGTGAGTACCACGATCGACAATGCCCGGCAGGAGTCCTACGCACCGCTGCAGCAGGTCACCGACTCGCTGATTGCATCCGGTGAAACTGCGCTTTACGACGCCGTCGCAAAGGCAAACGGTTATGCAACGGAACGCGGCGACGAGAGCATTTCGTCAGTGGTGTTGATGTCGGATGGCGAAGTGACGTCTGGACTAAATCTTGAAGCGTTTCGAGCAGAGTACAAGCGACTGCCGGAGGACAAGAAGAAGGCACCGGTATTCGTTATTTTGTATGGCGAGGCCGATGAAGGGGAGATGACTGAGCTGGCCGAGCTGACTGGTGGCAAGGTGTTCGACGCCCGCGACGGCAACCTAGGACAGGTATTCGAGGAGATTCGTGGATACCAATAGCGTTGAGAATGGAGCTGGTGACGGCTTTTCAAACTTCCTGACTTCCCGGCAGAACATCGTAGGTGTCGTTCTACTGTCGGTCACGGTGATCGTGCATCTGTTGGTCGGGCTCGGTTCGTTGTGGTGGGTCGCAGCAGCTGCCATGTATGGCGTGGGTGTATTCGCGGTACCTGCGCCAGCAAAGAAGACGGAGATTAGCTATGCGCCGATTGCTCCGCTCACAGCTACTAATCAACCGCCAGGAGCCTTGACGCAGTCGGTCTCTGACGTTGCCTATTTGGTGCGTCGGGATCCAGAGTTCCCGACGGAGTTCAGAGAGGTACTCAACGGTATTGCGGGGTCACTTCGAACCATCTTCGAACACTGGGATGAAGTTTCTGAAGCACCTGCCCAAAGAATCGCAGTGGAGCAGATTTGTCTGACCTATTTGCCTCAAGCGACTGATGCGTATCTCAATGTTCCGCCCAGACATCGTGATCGACAATTCGAAAGCCGAGAAAGTGCGAATCAGGCGTATCAGCGTGCATTGACCCTGCTCGAAAAGGAAGTAACACGGGTAGAGAACGCCGCCCTGGACCATTCGTTGCAAGAATTGCGCGACCAGAACCGGTACTTGGAACAGAAATTTGGTGGCTCGATACTCGACATGTAATCGGGCTTCATTAGGATGAACACATGAGCTTAGATCCACAACTCCTCCAGATTCTTGCGTGCCCACGAGACAAAGGCCCGCTGGAGTACCTCGAGGGTGAGCAAGTACTGGTCAATCCTCGACTCAAGATTGCTTACACAATCGACGATGGCATTCCTGTCATGCTTTCCGACGAAGCGATTGAGTGGAACAAGTAACCATTAACTTCTCCCGCTCGCTACTTTCCGACGCGCCCCTTATAGCTGCGCAGCATATTTTAGGTGCAGAATTGGTCATTCATGACCATGGCATTCGCGCTGTGATCACTGAAGTAGAAGCCTATGGAGGCCCAGCGGATTCACAGTGGCCAGACCCCGCCGCTCACACTTGGCCAGGTCAGACGCCCCGTAATCGCGTGATGTTCGGCCCTGCAGGTCATTTGTATGTCTACCGCTCGTATGGCATCCACCACTGTGCAAACATCACCTGCGGCCCCGAAGGTGAAGGTGGAGGTGTCCTGATTCGCGCAGTGTCAATCCGCGAAGGCGCGGACGCAGTACGAGGATTCCGCCCTGCATCAGTCCGGCTTTCCATTATCGGTCGAGGTCCAGGAAATGTTGCGCAAGCGTTGGGGATCACAATGGCGGACTACGGCACTGACGTCTTCTCGTCACGAAGTCGGATTCGCTTGGAGAAGCCCGTCGTCACGCAGAAGCAGGTTGTGCATGCAGGACCACGAGTAGGCGTGCGCCGAGCGTCGGAGCGGCCGTGGCGCTTGTGGCTTGAGGATGAAAGCGTGTCGAAGTTCCGGGCGCACGCGAAGGCTGAGGGTTTGTACTAGATCAGGGATAAGTCCAATGCCAGGAGCCCTTGTGTAGTCCTCAGCATAGGTGTGCCAACGAGCACACTCGGAATGCGAACAGTTACGATGGTTGGGTGACTATGCAAAACATTATTGATGAACTTGAATGGCGCGGACTGATTTCACAGTCCACTGATTTGGACGCTCTCCGCGAAGAAGCGGAAAAGGGGCCAATCACTGCTTATGTAGGTTTCGACCCAACCGGTCCGTCTCTGCACGCAGGCCACCTTGTTCCATTGGTAATGTTGCGCCGTTTCCAAATGGCAGGGCACCGCCCGATTGCGCTGGCAGGTGGCGCTACTGGCATGATCGGCGATCCACGAGATGTGGGCGAACGCTCGATGCTGACCATCGAAACCGTGGCCGAGAATCTTGAGTCGATTAAGAAGCAGCTTGCTCGCTTCATTGAGATTGGCGAAGGCAAGGGTCTTCTGGTCAATAACTACGACTGGACTTCCCAGATGAATGTCATCGAGTACCTCCGTGACCTGGGTAAGAACTTTTCGCTGAATACCATGTTGGACCGTGACACGGTCAAGCGACGTCTCGAGTCTGACGGCATTTCTTACACCGAATTTTCGTACATGCTGCTGCAGGCGAATGACTTCGTGCACTTGCGACGCAACTACGATTGCCGACTCCAGATCGGCGGAAATGATCAGTGGGGCAACATCGTTTCTGGTGTTGATCTCAACCGTCGTCTGGATGCCGAAAAGGTGCATGGCATTACTGTTCCGCTGGTCACCGACGCGGAAGGAAAGAAGTTCGGTAAGTCTACTGGCGGTGGCAAGCTGTGGCTCGATCCGGAGATGACCACGCCATACTCCTGGTACCAGTACTTCATTAATGCTGGCGACTCCGTAGTGATCGATTACCTGCGCTGGTTCACTTTCCTATCTAAGGAAGAAATCGCTGAGTACGAGACCGCGGTTACCGAGCGACCATTCAAGCGTGAAGCTCAGCGTCGTCTGGCTCAGGAAATGACTGACTTGGTTCACGGTCCTGATGCCACGAAGGCTGTCGAGTTGGCAGCGCAGGCTCTGTTCGGACGGGCTGAGTTGAGCGAACTCGATGAAGCGACCTTGGCTAGCGCGGTTGCAGAAGCGGGTGTCGCAGAGATTGGTGCCGGTGAGCCTCGCACAATCACGGATCTGCTTGTTGCGTCAGGGCTGGCTAAGTCGAAGGGCGAAGCACGTCGCACTATTAAGGAAGGTGGCGCGTACGTGAACAACGAGCGCATCTCCGACGAAGAGTGGACACCATCGGATTCTGATTTGTTGCATGGCAGCTGGCTGGTTCTGCGTCGCGGTAAGAAGAATTTCGCCGCAGCGCGCATTTTGGGTTAAGTCAGCGGATAGACGGTTTCTCAGACCGTAAATCGGAACTAACCGAGTTCCTCCCATTAACGTCACGGTGACGAATTAAATAACACCGATGACATTCGAGTCGGGCAGAGTCGCATCTGCTCGACTCTTTTTCAATTTCAAGCCAATTTAGGTCTTGACACGACCATCGCTTTACGACGGCTCGTCAGTATTGCACCGCGAATACCAAGGTTGAACTGGGGATTTGTATCCCGATTCGCCGTATGTGTATTGTTATCGGAGTCAGCGCGACGGGCTGCGGCCGGTGGTTGTGGTTGTTGTGTTGGTGGGGATGGTTTCGTTCCTTGTTGTGGTTCGGGTCTGGTTTGACTTTGTTCTGCGGGGTTTGTTACTGTTTCTTTTCGCTGCCAGGGGGCGCGCACGGTTGGTGTGTGGTTGTTGGTGGTGGTGTTGTTTGAGAACTCGATAGTGTGCCGATGTACTTTATTTTGTGATGCGCATGGATTGCGTTGGTGGGTACCTGGGTCTTTTTTGGTGG
>NZ_JBBHKX010000007.1:0-5581 GCF_037572275.1 Corynebacterium sp. H78
AAAAAAAGGGGGCCCAGCCCACAAGGACCAGACCCCCACAAAAACAATGCCGGCAGCGACCTACTCTCCCACACCCTCCCGAGTGCAGTACCATCGGCGCAGGCAGACTTAGCTTCCGGGTTCGGAATGAGACCGGGCGTGACCCCGCCGCTAACACCACCGACAAAAACACAACACAACACAAACACACCACAACGGGTGCACGGTGTCATGCCAGACACTGAACAACGGACGCGAACAACTCGTTACACCAACAAACCATGACCACAATCACAACATGTGTTGCTATATCGGCACATTAGTACCGGTCACCTCCACACATCACTGTGCTTCCAGATCCGGCCTATCAACCCCATCATCTATAGGGAACCTCAAATGAAACCTAATCTCGAAACAGGCTTCCCGCTTAGATGCTTTCAGCGGTTATCCCTTCCGTACGTAGCCAACCAGCCATGCTCCTGGCGGAACAACTGGCACACCAGAGGTACGTCCATCCCGGTCCTCTCGTACTAGGGACAGCCTTCCTCAAGTTTCAACGCGCGCGGCGGATAGAGACCGAACTGTCTCACGACGTTCTAAACCCAGCTCGCGTGCCGCTTTAAAGGGCGAACAGCCCTACCCTTGGGACCTACTCCAGCCCCAGGATGCGACGAGCCGACATCGAGGTGCCAAACCATCCCGTCGATATGGACTCTTGGGGAAGATCAGCCTGTTATCCCCGGGGTACCTTTTATCCGTTGAGCGACACCGCTTCCACAAGCCAGTGCCGGATCACTAGTCCCTAGTTTCCTACCTGCTCGAGCTGTCACTCTCACAGTCAAGCTCCCTTGTGCACTTACACTCAACACCTGATTGCCAACCAGGCTGAGGGAACCTTTGGGCGCCTCCGTTACTCTTTAGGAGGCAACCGCCCCAGTTAAACTACCCACCAGGCACTGTCCCCAACCCAGATCATGGGCCAAGGTTAGACATCCAATACGATCAGAGTGGTATTTCAACAACGACTCCACAACCACTAGCGTAGCCGCTTCACAGTCTCCCACCTATCCTACACAAACCGAATCGAACACCAATACCAAGCTATAGTGAAGGTCCCGGGGTCTTTTCGTCCTGCCGCGCGTAACGAGCATCTTTACTCGTACTGCAATTTCGCCGGGTCTGTGGTTGAGACAGCAGGGAAGTCGTTACGCCATTCGTGCAGGTCGGAACTTACCCGACAAGGAATTTCGCTACCTTAGGATGGTTATAGTTACCACCGCCGTTTACTGGGGCTTAAATTCTCCGCTTCGGCGTTACCGCCTAACAGGTCCTCTTAACCTTCCAGCACCGGGCAGGCGTCAGTCCGTATACATCGACTTACACGTCTTCGCACGGACCTGTGTTTTTAGTAAACAGTCGCTTCCCTCTATTCTCTGCGGCCACCACCAGCTCAACACGTCGTTCACCAGCAGTGGCCCCCCTTCTCCCGAAGTTACGGGGGCATTTTGCCGAGTTCCTTAACCACAGTTATCCCGATCGCCTTAGTATTCTCTACCTGACCACCTGTGTCGGTTTAGGGTACGGGCCATGTTCCCACATCGCTAGAGGCTTTTCTCGACAGCATAGGATCACCAACTTCCCCACAACGGGTACGCATCACGCCTCACCCACAATGCATGGCGGATTTACCTACCACACGGGCCACACGCTTACACCACGACAATCCATCACGTGGCACGGCTACCTTCCTGCGTCACCCCATCACTTGGCTACTACCAGATCAGGTCCCTTGCATCCACACACCACAACAAAGCCAAAGACTCCATCACAGCACGCTTCAGGAAGGTTAGTATCACTGATTCACCATGGTCGCAAAAACACGGGTACGGGAATATCAACCCGTTATCCATCGACTACGCCTGTCGGCCTCGCCTTAGGTCCCGACTCACCCTGGGAGGATTAACCTGGCCCAGGAACCCTTAGTCATTCGGCGGAGGAGTTTTCCACTCCTCATTCGCTACTCATGCCTGCATTCTCACTCGCACACACTCCACCAACGGTCACCCCCTGGCTTCAACACATGCACGACGCTCCCCTACCCACCCAACAAAAATGCTGAGTGCCGCGGCTTCGGCGGTGTACTTGAGCCCCACTACATTGTCGGCGCAGAACCACTCGACCAGTGAGCTATTACGCACTCTTTCAAGGATGGCTGCTTCTAAGCCAACCTCCTGGTTGTCTTCGCGATCCCACATCCTTTTCCACTTAGTACACCCTTAGGGGCCTTAGCCGGCGATCTGGGCTGTTTCCCTCTCGACTACGAAGCTTATCCCCCGCAGTCTCACTGCCGTGCTCTCACCTCACCGGCATTCGGAGTTTGGCTGATGTCGCTAAGATGATAGTCCCGCTAAACCAACCAGTAGCTCTACCTCCAGGAGGAAACACACGACGCTGCACCTAAATGCATTTCGGGGAGAACCAGCTATCACGGAGTTTGATTGGCCTTTCACCCCTACCCACAACTCATCCCCTCAGTTTTCAACCTAAGTGGGTTCGCGCCTCCACAAAGTCTTACCTCTGCTTCACACTGGCCATGGGTAGATCACCCCGCTTCGGGTCCAGGACATGCCACTACAACGCACATAAATACTCGCTTTCGCTACGACTACCCCACACGGGTTAACCTCGCGACATGCCGCTGACTCGCAGGCTCATTCTTCAAAAGGCACGCCATCACCCACAAGGGCTCTGACGGATTGTAAGCACACGGTTTCAGGTACTATTTCACTCCCCTCCCGGGGTACTTTTCACCATTCCCTCACGGTACTATCCGCTATCGGTCACAGCAGGTATTCAGGCTTACCGGGCGGTCCCGGCAGATTCACAGCAGATTCCACGAGCCCGCTGCTACTTGGGAACACACACAACTGGCAAACAACAATTTTCACGTACCGGGCTATCACCGTCTACGGCAGGCCATTCCAAGCCACTTCCACTAACCATCATTTACACCAGCGCACAGTTGGCAGACCATGCACGCACACGTCCCACAACACCACACACGCAACCACTGCCACGTATCACACGCATGCGGTTTAGCCATCATCCGCGTTCGCTCGCCACTACTAACGGAATCATTATTATTTTCTCTTCCTACGGGTACTAAGATGTTTCACTTCCCCGCGTAACCACCACACAGACTATGAATTCATCTGCAGGCGACCGCACATAACTACGGCCAGGTTTCCCCATTCGGACACCCTCGGATCAACGCTTAGTTGACAACTCCCCGAGGACTATCGCGGTCTCTCACGTCCTTCATCGGCCTACTATGCCAAGGCATCCACCGTGTGCCCTTAAAAAACAACACACAAAGTAACTCACAAAACACTAAGAACAATCACACACACCAACCACCACCAACGGCAACAGCCAGCACATGCAACAACCTAGAAAAATCACAGAATAAATTAGAAAAACAAGATGCTCGCGTCCACTATCCAGTTCTCACACAACACCCACCACACACACCCACCCCACAACGAGGCAAGCACACACAGCAGCAGAAACAACACACAAACGTGCCATTCCAGACACCCAACAGCGCACCGACACACAACACTTCGCGACACACACCAACCACTCGCACCCCAACGGCACGCGGCAAGCATCCACCCTAAAAAAAATAAAAACAGCCACCATCACCAACACGATGACACCAACTGCTGAAAAAAACTCCTTAGAAAGGAGGTGATCCAGCCGCACCTTCCGGTACGGCTACCTTGTTACGACTTCGTCCCAATCGCCAATCCCACCTTCGACAGCTCCCTCAAAAGTTAGGCCACTGGCTTCGGGTGTTACCGACTTTCATGACGTGACGGGCGGTGTGTACAAGGCCCGGGAACGTATTCACCGCAGCGTTGCTGATCTGCGATTACTAGCGACTCCGACTTCACGGGGTCGAGTTGCAGACCCCGATCCGAACTGAGACCGGCTTTATGAGATTAGCTCACCCTCACAGGCTCGCAACCCACTGTACCGGCCATTGTAGCATGTGTGAAGCCCTGGACATAAGGGGCATGATGATTTGACGTCATCCCCACCTTCCTCCGAGTTGACCCCGGCAGTTTCTCACGAGTCCCCACCATAACGTGCTGGCAACATAAGACAAGGGTTGCGCTCGTTGCGGGACTTAACCCAACATCTCACGACACGAGCTGACGACAACCATGCACCACCTGTATACGAGCCACAAGGGAAACGACATCTCTGCCGCCGTCCCGTATATGTCAAGCCCAGGTAAGGTTCTTCGCGTTGCATCGAATTAATCCACATGCTCCGCCGCTTGTGCGGGCCCCCGTCAATTCCTTTGAGTTTTAGCCTTGCGGCCGTACTCCCCAGGCGGGGCGCTTAATGCGTTAGCTACGGCACAGAAGTCGTGGAAGACCCCTACACCTAGCGCCCACCGTTTACGGCATGGACTACCAGGGTATCTAATCCTGTTCGCTACCCATGCTTTCGCTCCTCAGCGTCAGTTACTGCCCAGAGACCTGCCTTCGCCATTGGTGTTCCTCCTGATATCTGCGCATTTCACCGCTACACCAGGAATTCCAGTCTCCCCTACAGTACTCAAGTTATGCCCGTATCGCCTGCACGCCCGGAGTTAAGCCCCGGAATTTCACAGACGACGTGACAAACCACCTACGAGCTCTTTACGCCCAGTAATTCCGGACAACGCTCGCACCCTACGTATTACCGCGGCTGCTGGCACGTAGTTAGCCGGTGCTTCTTCTCCATCTACCGTCAGAAAACCTTCGTCGATGGTGAAAGGAGTTTACAACCCGAAGGCCGTCATCCCCCACGCGGCGTCGCTGCATCAGGCTTCCGCCCATTGTGCAATATTCCCCACTGCTGCCTCCCGTAGGAGTCTGGGCCGTGTCTCAGTCCCAATGTGTCCGTCCACCCTCTCAGGCCGGATACCCGTCGACGCCTTGGTAGGCCATTACCCCACCAACAAGCTGATAGGCCGCAGGCCCATCCCACACCGAAAAAACTTTCCACCATGTTCCTACAACATGGTCCTATCCGGTATTAGACCCAGTTTCCCAGGCTTATCCCGAAGTGCAGGGCAGGTCACCCACGTGTTACTCACCCGTTCGCCACTCGTGTACCCCTGCAAGCAGGGGCCTTACCGTTCGACTTGCATGTGTTAAGCACGCCGCCAGCGTTCGTCCTGAGCCAGGATCAAACTCTCCACAAAAACCTTCAATCAGAAAAATCCGCAGAAAGCCAAACCTAGCAAAAAGAACAAACAACAAACCACACAAAAGCATGGCCTGGCATTCATCCAAAATAAAAAAATAATGTCTATCACCACTCACACACCCCGACAGGGATGACACCAACAAAAGCCAGCGCCAAAAAAAGGGCATGCAAGCAAAGCAATACACACAAACAACATCGGTAAAATAAGGGCCACCAAAAAAGACCCAGGTACCCACCAACGCAATCCATGCGCATCACAAAATAAAGTACATCGGCACACTATCGAGTTCTCAAACAACACCACCACCAACAACCACACACCAACCGTGCGCGCCCC